>CAZZCX010000008.1:0-40300 GCA_964653195.1 uncultured Gammaproteobacteria bacterium | reverse complement strand
ATGGATCCTGATTTCATTATGGACTGGTCAGGATTTTTTCCTGAAATTCAATTGGGGTTGGCGATGATTATCGCAAGTTACAGTAACGAAATAATACGCAAGAAGAGATTTTTGATATTGATACTTATTGCATTTTTGGGTTACTCATGGGTTATTGTTAATTTCAATAATTCATTTTTAAGAAAAGAAAATAAATATGAAAATAAGATAGAACAAATACTAATTAAGAATATAAAACCTTTTGAGCGTGTCTTTTTATCTGGTGCTCCTGTTTTTTGGCTGAATAATAGATATTACTTATTGCAAGTCCGGGGCGGAAATGATTTGGGCAGTAAAAATTCGTGGTGGGCACATGGCGCATATCAACTACGTGAGGGGCAAGAAGCGTTGATGGCTGCGAACTGGCTGAAAATATTTGGGGCATCATATATACTCATACATTCTCAAAATTCTGAAGAATACTTTAAAGACTTTAGAAATATCGATAGGTTTAACGATTCTAAATATTTTAAATTGCAGTATTCCCATAATGGCGATTTTCTTTATAAAGTAAATAATTCTGCAGTTGCGCGTATTGCTGATGCTCGTATACTAAGTGTGGTATCACCTCAAAATGGTGCTGATGGTGATGTTTTATCAACCTATATCAGTCGATTAAAGCGAAGTGTTTCGTATAGATATATCAATCCAAATCAAATTTTACTAAATGTAGAAATAAATAAAGAGGAGGTGATTTCACTTGCTATAACCTATGACAGAAGATGGGTTGTAGAAAGTGATGACGGGACTTTGAGGTCTGATGCGCTAAATAATATGATAATAGTGCCTCAAAAGTATGGGCAGCAGGAAATCTTATTGACATATAAAAGAAGTATTATTGATTGGACAATACCTGTAATTTCTGCTTTACTAATCATTTTTATGATTTATCGAATTGAAAAGATATTTATACTCTTAAGGACAATTATAAAAAGATTATCCTTAGACTCATCTGATGATTACTAGTTGACATGATTTCAGGACGTACTCTACTCTAAAAATAGCGATAAATTAATAGTTTATTGAAATCATAAAAATAATATGGAGAATGAAAAAGTAAAACGTGGTATTGATTTCTCAAATAGGGTCGGAGAAGGACAATCTGCATCATATCGAAAATCATTATCTTGGTGGCGAGGAGGGAAGCTAAATAAACGGACATCAATCTTCTTAGTACTTGTATTTACTCTAAATTTTATAGGTATTCTACCCCTTTTTCAAAGAAACATTTCAGGAGCTTTTGAATCTTCTTCTGCATTTATGTTAGTTGCTGATATATTAGAACAGTTTCTTTTTATTCCTAATAATATTTTTTTTACTACTATAACAATTATATCGCTTTCATTTGCGCCTGTGGCATTTTATCTCTTTATAAGAAAAATTGCGCTGCGTCACGATTTGACAGCCTTAATCGCGACGTTAATTTATATATTTCCTAACCCCTTTTTCGGATATTCGCCCTCCCTTGGTGCTGCTGTGATATATGGTGATGGTGCTCACGCTGTAGTTTTTTCATTCCTTCCCTTATTTTTGCTTTATGTTGAATCATTTATAGCTTCAGGAATTCCTATTTTGGGGGTACTGACAGTTATAGGAACTGCTGTTATTGCCATACTTTCTCCTTTCATGATGTTTAATCTTTTATTTATATACCCGGTCTTGGCAATTGCAGAAGGCTTTTTAGGTGATCTTAGAGTTAAGTTATTGCGTATGGTTTTTATATTTACGGCAGCTTTTGCGCTTTCGATTTTTTGGTATTTTCCTACTTTTTTTTCACATGGAATACAGTTATCACATGTCGTTTATACTATTGATAAGAGTTTTCATCTTTTTCCATTATTAATTCCGATAGTACCTCTTTTTGGAGCATTATTTTTTCTAGTTTTCGATAGGAGAAGAAGGTTGAAACCTATATTTATAGGTGCCTCTTTATTGCTAATTTATATTATGTTTTTTTCGGCTAGTCGCGACATTATGATTGGGGGTGTGTTTACACCTGAGCGATATAGGTTAGAATTAAATTTCGCAACCTCAATTACTTTATCTCTAATCGTGATCATTACTTTAGAAACGCTTAAAGTTGAAATAATCAACTTCAGAAAGAGAAAGTTATTTTTTGCGTTTTTATCAGTACTTATTTTTGCTTCCATAATTACGTTTATTTTGATGAGTTTATTTTCAGTTTATAGTTCATATCTTTTTATGAAACTTGAACCAATTAGAAGAAGTAGCGGAATAGGTATCGGTAATCTAGTGAGGATATTTCGTTTTGATGATATTCCATCACTTATTATGGATTTTATTTCTTTAGGTACTTTCATTTTTTTACTTTATATTCTTAAGACTTATCCCTCTCTTCGTAAGAAAATCCCGAAAGCAACTTCATCTTGAAACCAGACTTCAAATAATGTACGCTGAATATAGTAATTAGAATTTAGTGAAAACAAGTACTGTTGAGTATTTGTATACCAAATTAATCTAGCTAACAAAACTGTCCATGGCAAAAAGGAAAAATTTACGTATCGCTATTATTCATTGTGGATTCGCTTACTCAGGTGGTGGTGAGAGATTGATTATAGAGGAAGCGAAAGGTTTGGCGAGAAAAGGTCATAGTGTTGAAATTTTTGTCCCGACTTGGAATAAGGCACTTTGTTTTCCTGACGTATTAAATAAATTAAAAATCAGAACACTTTCACCTTTCATCCCTTTAAATATACCGATGAAGCCTGCATTTGAGCAGGTTTTTGCTGCCTTACTCGTACCTTTTTATATTCATCGATTTCTTAAATACGACATTTTAATAGGCGCGAATCAGCCTGGTGCTTGGATAGCTTTTTGTATTTCAAAAATCTTAAGAATCCCATATGTGGTTTACATGAACCAGCCAAATAGACTGCTTTATCCACGTAGAATTGATATAAAGGAAAAGTGGGCAAATATAAAAGATTATGCCTTCGTTCACTCATTAATTGTTAAATTTAAATTTCTTGTAAGACTTGCAGATAAAATATCTTTCACCAGTGGAAAATCGATTTTGGTGAATGGTGATTACATAGGAAATATTATTAAAAAAATTTACAAAAAAGATTATATAACATGTCCGGCAGGCGCATACGCTAAGAATTATTCACTTCTTCGAGTTAATCCGCATACTGCTTACGTAGGTGAGTTCAGTTTTAAGAATAATTATGGCTTAAAGTTTGATATTAAAAAACCTTATGTGCTTATTACTAATAGACATCAGCCTCAGAAACGATTTGATTATGGAATTAAAGCTTTTAATATTTTTAGATTTAGATATCCTGAGATGAAGCTCATTATACCCGGACCATTTACTGATGAAACACAAAAGTTGAAAAAGCTTGTCAGTAAATTGCATCTTGATAATCATGTGCTTTTTGTAGGACAGATTTCTGAAAAAGATTTGCAGAAACTTTATCGAGAATCTGTTCTATATATATACACAGCACCTGAGGAAGATTATGGGATGGGAGTCGTTGAAGCGATGGGATGGGGGGTACCTGTGGTAGCGTGGAATCATGCTGGACCGACAGTAACCGTAAGAGATGGGGTTACGGGATATTTGGCTAATCCCTATGATGTATCGGATTTCGCGTTAAAAATGCATGAAGCTATAAAGATAATGCCAGTTAGAGCTGAGATGGGAAAGCGAGCATGGAATCATGTAAAAGATAATTTCTCATGGGCCAACCACATAAATATTTTAGAGCACTCTTTATATCAAGCCCTATCTTAGTTCTTCTAGGTCAATTATATTCAAATAGTAAAGTTAAAATTTCTTTATTTTAAATCAGTATTTTACGTGCAACTTAATCATTAATAAAATTGAGGATCTAAAATCGATGCTTAAAGTGCTAAATGGAGATTTTACAGATGAGCTATTGCTCTTCTATCGCTTCTGGGGTTTGGATGGTGAGTTCTTTTGAGCAGGAATTATAATTTCCAGTTGCATATACCGATTTATCTTTAAATGGAGTAAATGCTACGTCCCGACCACGATTGAGATGGATAGTAGTATTATTATCTTTTGATTCAAGAATATATCTGTATCTTGGGCTATTATTTTCCTGGGACGAGAAAAAAGTACCGAAATATTTAATTACTCTCTGAATCCTTGCAACCAGATGATCAGGTTCTACATCTAAGACTTTCAACATTTTTATTTGGCCTTTATGGGTTTGTACTCCCTTATCGCATAAGGCATGAGTCGTTCCGAAAACTCCAAGTAGCGATAATGTAAGCGCAACACCCATAATTCCAACAGACCCTTTAAGTGTAAATGAGAATGCTTTTTGTTTCTTAATTTCTTCAAGTAGTTGTGTAATTTTGCGAAGAGGATTTCCGATGTGGACATTTATAAGTGTATTATCGTCATCTGCTTCTGAGATCTTCGTTTTATTCAAAACAGCTTTAGTAACTGGATCAATTTTTGTAACACTTTCCGCTTGAGATTTAGTATTCGAAAGTTGCTGCGCATCAAGCTCATCCATATTTTAAGATTACGAAAGGAACTCATAAAATGCAATAAGCAATATAGGTTTTATGTATATGCAAGAGGTGATATACTAAAATATACTTTTATCTATGACTGAACATAAAGATCAATCTACAGCGCACCCTCATCTAAATGATTGGATGAAGAAAATTCAAGATGCTTCAGGTTATGTAGATGGTAAAACTCCGGAACATCATAAAGTGAAAGAAGAAGAGGTCGTTTCCTTAAGTAATAGGTGGGCCATAGTTTCAGCAATAGTGATTTTCATTTTGGCACTTATTCCAAGGCTCTTTTTTATATATTTTGTTTCTGATCCTGATAACCCAGGTGCAGGATGGTTCGGGGATGCATATCATCATTGGCAGATAGCCTATCTCACCCAAGAAATCGGAATGTCTCAAGGTTTTTTGCGTTTGTGGGACCTTAAAGGAATGGAATACTTCTGGGGCTTACTGCATCCGTTACTTACTATGATTACTTTTAGTATCACAGGCTCAGTTACTGTTGGGGTTGAGCGGGCTTTAACAGCTTTCTTTGGGAGTGTTTCTACGGGTATTCTCGTATTACTGGTAAATAGACATTGGAATTTAAAGGCTGCTGTCGCAGCCGGTCTTTTTGCAGCATTAAATCCAGTTGGAGTATTTAATGATGGCACGGGAATGGTTGAGCCTTTGGGAATCCCTTTTCTTTTACTTGGCGTATATTTTTGGCCATCTAGGCCTTTATTTGCAGGATTGTCTTTAGTAATAGCCTTAATGGCTAGAGGGGAATATTGGGTATTTTCTTTGGCATTGGTAGCTGCGATGGTAATTTTTACGAAGAAAGTTCATATTGATAAAAAAATACTTCTACTTTTAGGATTTGTAGGTTTACTTTTGATTTATATGAAGTACTTAATCACATACACAGGAAATCCAATATATCCATTTTATGAGAATTACGTAGCTAATATTTACGGTACATGGCAGTTAAAGCCTGTGTTGACGGCAGAAGACATTCAAGCAAAATATTTATTTCTTTGTATTTTTATAGCAAGTGTAGCTGCATCACTTTTGGTGCTATGGAAAAGACCACGCGGTACGTACCTATATTTATTGGGGCTTGGTAATTGGTTATTTTTAGGAGCTACTTTTGGATTGGGTCAGTACATAAAAAGTTATGCTTCTTATGTATGGTATGTTCGTTTTATGATATTGCCATATATATTTATAGGTTTGATCCTTGCTGTTTTCCTCTTTTCCTACATACCAAAAACTAGATTTTTAAAAGTATTTGATACATTGAAATTTAATTGGTTGGTGTTTATAGCAATACTTGCAGCAACGCAATTAGTGTGGATTCCAATTTGGACCAAATATTCAACAACAATTAAAAATTGGAATGATTCTGAAAAATTGGCAGCAGGTATTGCTAAGCAGTATAAAGGCGGAGGATTACTTCTTTTTGAAGGTAATCCCGAATTAACATACGCATTAGTTAGAAATCATAATGTAGAAGGAAAAAATATCGTGGGTCAAATGTTTGATCCCTATTTTTATTTTACTACCGATCCCTACGAAGATTGGGAAGACAAGCGTGAAATTGTCTTGAAATGGCTTAAAGATAATAATATCAGAACAATTGCTACCTATACACAATCAGTTAGATATAGTAAGCTTGCTGAGGTTGAAAGTGATTTTTTTTCAGCAGGAAAACCTGTACCTAATTCAAATATTATTATCTATTCAGTAACAGATGCATTCTACGAAACTGACATTTGATTATGAAAAGAAACGATGGGGAGAAGCACCCGTCAAAAGCATCTATACAGATTTTCAAGGAATTGAGCTTGTATTTTTCTTAAAAGATGCCTTGCCCCATTTGCCTCAAAAGACACTTACCCTGTTAGACTCAGGTTGTGGTGCAGGAAACGTCGTTGCGTTTTTTAAAAAAAAATTCCCTGAATGGAAAATTTATGGTATTGACGTCAGTAATGATGCAATAAATGCTGCAAAGGCACAATTCAAAAATATAACTTTTATAAAAACTCCAGCTCATAAATTGCCGCATAAGTCGGGTACAGTTGATGTGGTTACTGCTCTTGATTCACTTGAGCATTATGATAATTTAGATAAAGTACTCGATGAAATTCATAGAGTACTTAATGATCGAGGAGTGTTATATGTATCAATTCCGCTTGAAAAACAATTCCTGACATTGTATGGAGTACTTTACAGTCTAGGTTGGCGGGGTAAGAAGCATTACTCGGGGCATGTTAATTTTTTTACCGAAAAGGAGTTGAGACAAAGAATTGAAAGTCATGGTTTTACTTTTAGAAAAGTTAGATATTCTTCTCATTTCTTTTTTTCACTTGCCGATATCGGTTATTATTTTATACAAAGCCTTACTGGTAATCATCGATTTTCATTTGAGACGACTGTATATGAAAGTAAGCCGGGATTGACTAAAACACTGTTAACAGCGATAAAAAAAACAATTGCTGGCATTGCTTATGTTGAGTCGATTATTTTTTCCTGGTTTCCAGGTGGAAAAGGCAATTTCGTTTTTATAAAAAACAATAAAGATTTTTTTTCAAACAATCCACCTCTCACTGTCTTGGAGGATATTCAGGCAAAATACGGATTAAATAAAGTATTTCAACCGAGAGATATAGCAATTCGTGAAGATTTGTTTCGGTTGCAATTTTCAAAAGCAAAAAGAGTACTTGATTTCGGATGCGCATCAGGTGTTTGGCTTGAGCGCTTATTAAGCGGAACAAAAAAGATTGGATTTGGTGTTGATATCGCAGATCAGTTAATTAATAAAGCGAATTCTCGTAAAAGAAAAAGAGGCATTTATTATAATACGATGAATTCATGGCCGATACATAAGAATTCAATCGATTTTTGCTATTCTTTTGACACTTTCGAACATATTAACAATTATGACAAAGAGATAAATAAGCTTTATGAAACTTTGCAAAAAGGCGGTAAATTCTATTTTTATACACTTAATCCGAAAAATAAATATACAATAGATTGGTTTGTTGAAAAACTTGGAAGTGATTATATGTACAAAAGAGCAGATCATAAAAGGGAGATGTTTATAGAGCCCGAGAAGTTTAAAAAAGATTTAGAAAAAGCGGGATTTAAAAACATTTCTTTTAAGCTATATGATGGTCCATGCAATTTGCTTTGGCGAGTATATTCATATGCGTTTTTATCAACCACGAATCTTATATGTAATTTGCTACATATGAATCATATTATGGATAAAGTAATTATGATATATGATGCTGTATTGCGATTTGTGTATCCGCTAAACCAAATTATAGATCGCGTGTTTATAGGAAAAGGCTATTCGAATGGATATTTTATGTGGGGAGAGAAATGAATCCTATTTTTCGAATTTTAGGTCTTGCTCAAATAGTAAATAACTTTGAAAAAAGCGTTAAACTTCTAGGGTGGCATAATGCAAATAAGCAGTTTATATCTGAATTAGGTATTGATGTTCGCTCCTTTGCTAATTATCCCTCGAAAGGTAATGGATTATTAATTTACGCCAATCATCCGACGGGGCTAGATCCATACCTTATTAGTTCAGTTTTAAAACGAGACGATGTATTTATACTGGCTGATGTCTATCAAGCGACGAAAGGCAAAGCTATAGGGAGTCATATTATACCCGTGTATTATTCAAGCATGAAGGAATTGTTAAATCGGTCAGGTATTGCATTTTTTGGATATATTATGATGAGATTAATAAGTGGTACTGTTTCGCGAATTGAGGCGAGAAAGCGAAATATAGAGGCTTTGGACACGGTAATTAGATATGTTAGCGAAGGTAAGTGTGTAGTTTTATTTCCATCTGGAGGAGCGAAGAAAAACTTCCGCTGGAAAAAGGGAATAGGAGCTATTATTAATATGTTAAAAAAAGAAGATGTAAATTGCGATATTTATAAATGTTTGATATCTGGAATATCAGAGAACTTATTGTTGTGGCATATTGTATCTGGACGCACATTTCTCTGGCGAAATCCAGTTAGTATTAAAGGGGTGAAAATAAATAATAAGATTTTTGAAAAAATGTCTCCAAGTGAGATAGCAGCATTTCTGCAGCATGATTTAAATAGATAGCGAAACAAGTTATTGCGGTATTTATTTTTTTCATTAGTAAATTCCTTTGATTTTAAAATAAAGGTAAGTAAATAATAGTAACACAAGCGATATTGATGGTGGTATTTGTACGAATGGTGTCGGTCTATGACATATTGCTGACTCAGTTATAACAGAATTGAAAATGTAACTCGAGCATTGAGTCTTTACTCTCAATTTAGGACATGCTAGGCTGGAAATAGATATTTTTATGAAAAAGGCTTTATCAATAATTTCTAAATTTACTCTGGTATCAGTTTCATCATTAATACAATCCGTTATTTTTATAATTGCGCTTTTCTTAATTTTTTTCTTATCTTATATATTAGGCAGGAGTTATCTTCTAGGTAATTCTTTTGCTGGTAATGATACTACTAATTTTTTTAATGTAGTATATTGGCTTAGTCAAACTTTTCCTAAAGTTCCTTTTTGGTTTCCTTTACAGGGTGGTGGAATTTCTTTTACAGGATATCCTTGGTTTTCTGCCTACTTGGTAAATATAGTTGATAAGCTTACAGTTTTGGATTTAGTCCAATCTTTTCGGTTTTTAGGCTTTTTGAGTGTACCGTTAACTGGGCTTGGAATATACATCTTTATCTGGACACGATTAAAAGAAGTTAAGCCAATTTGGATGAGGCAGATATTAGGATTAATTGCATCAGTATTTTTTGTCACCGCTCCTGTTTCGTGGATTTGGTTATTGCAATGGGGTTTTTATGCCGAACAGGTCTCGTTAATTTTTGTCCCCTGGATATTATTGTTTTTTGATTTATTTATCGAACAACTTTTTACAAAAAAAACTGGCTGGTTATTTAGATTAGGCTTTCTAGGGACTTTGGTTTTTTTACTTCTAGGATTTATTACTCATTTTTTTATCGGTGTGACATCATTAGTAATCTTTGGAATATGGATTGCAATTAAAGTAATTTTTACAAGTGAAAACAAGATTTTACTAATAAAGCGAATTTTCTTACCTTTACTTTTCTTTGTTTTAGCGTTTGCAGGTATGTTTGCATTTCGTTACTATTCGT
Source organism: uncultured Gammaproteobacteria bacterium (assembly GCA_964653195.1). Classification (GTDB taxonomy): domain Bacteria; phylum Patescibacteriota; class Microgenomatia; order Levybacterales; family UBA12049; genus CAYMDS01. Next base: position 30,581 of record CAZZCX010000008.1, on the reverse strand, counting down.
ATCAACGTTATTCGGATGCTGTAGCATTTGGGGGGTTTTCGGGTTACGGCACAGCCAGTGCAAATAAGGAAGTGAGTGCGTCAATGTTATTAAAACCTGAACATATGCTCTCCCTGAGCGATCCAAGAGACCCGGTTAAAGAACCTAGAATTGTTATAAAGAGTATGCGTTTTCCTTTTTATGTTTGGTTACTTATTATTCCGAGTTTTGTATTTGCAGTCTTTAAGTCTAAAAAAGTTTTCGCATTCAGTATTTTTTCAACTATTGGTTTTTTTGTAAACACTAATATTGATTTATATATCTTTTTTAATGAAATGCCAATTATTAAAAGTATTCCGCTCCTTAATCAGTTCCCTTTAGTATTTTTGGGTAGAATTTTCTTTTCAATTGGCAGAATTCTTATTCCTATATCTGCAGCATTTGGCGCATATATTATTTGGGAATTGCTATGGTCATTTGTATTTGTTAAATTACTCAGTCAAAAGCAAAAGGTTGTGGATTCGATGTTATATAATTTCAAAGTAATAATAGTGTTATTTTTTACTATACTTACAGTCGGGTTACTAATTAATAAATATTACAATTTACCAAGTCCGCTTCCTTATTATTTAAATATAGGTCATTTTACCTATTCAGGTAATGCAAGTATGTTCGATGAGAATTATAAAACCCCGTATGTAAATGTAAACGGAATCAATCTAAGAGATATTTGGGGGAAAAATAAATTAAGTTCTCAAGACGAATACCTTCAGTATTTATTGACGCAAAAAAATCCTAAATTTAAATTATTTGATAATACTGCGAATTTTTACGCACTTAGATATTACTGTGTTGTCATAAATAATTATGAGTTTCCATCCGATCATATCTGTACTTATTACAGAAAAACTAAAGTTACTGTAAATTCTACAACTATTTTCCCTCCATTGGATATTGTACTCGCTGCTAGAAACGAGTGTGATTTACTTGCCGATACAAAGAAAATTGGTAAGTATAACTACTGTCTAGCATTTTATAAGCATTTGTTTGAACAGCTATCTTTTAATCAGTGGCCTAAGTTTACAATAAGTAATGATATTTCTGGAATTACTAGTGGAGCAAAAAGTTTTGTTTCTGTGTTACCTAAAAATAGGGATGTGCGATTTGATGTTTCAGGGTTTGCTGCGAGTTCAATTATGTCGCTTCCATTAATAAGCAATCACAGTTCGATTCAAATATATATGAATACTTTAAATTTGATTTATAACTCCTGGAATTATCAAAGCCAAGTGATGTATACGACTTTTCCATTACTACAGAAACCCGGAGTCTTATCTGAATTAGCAAAATGGTTTGGATTGGAATATGTTTATTTAACGGGTTCTCCAAGCGAACCGCATAGTTATTGGAAAGAAGATAAAAACTGGAGCGAAGTTAAAGTTGATGAAAAAGGACTCGGTTGGAGAAGCTTTAATTTGCCAACTGGTGAAGCAACTTGGGACAATAGACCGTTAATACTGATAATTTCAGATAACAGTAAATATTTTTATGACCAGACCTTTAAATTATTTACGAAAGGAGCATTGACTTATGATATGGCAATACCTGTCCAAGGCAATAAGACCGTAGATGCTTATTCAGCAAACGAGTTAAAAAAATATCATGCAATTTATATGCGTGGATATGATTATAATTCAAGAAATAAAGCATATAAATTGTTAGATGAATATATAAAAAATGGAGGTATATTGATTTTTGATACTGGTTGGCAATATTATGTTCCTGATTATCAACTCGATCGCGCACCGGCTTTTATGCCCTTCGAATCATTAGTATGGGAAAATCTTGATACAAGTGCTCATTATGAAATTCAGGACACAAAGATTAATAATGAAGTTGATGCAAGTAAATTAGGTGATCTTAAATATGATATTGGTTCATGGGGTGTTTCTGTACCCACAAAATTACGAGAGTGGGCAAAGCCTGTAGTTACTTATGCGGATAAGCCTCTTGTAGTTAAAGGTAGATACGGGAAAGGGCAAGTAGTTTGGTATGGTTTTAATTTAGTACCGCATCAGGAGGCAAAAGACAGCATAGAGGAAGTAAAACTGTTTAATTCACTATTAACGCAAGTTTTACCAAAAACAAATAGTACTTTATATTCTGTAAATACGAATAAAAATTCAGCAGATTCGATTACTTTTACTTTTTCCGATTCTGTAAACGATAGCTCAAGTTTTTATTTTCGCAATGCCTATTATCCAGACTGGAAGGCTAAATTAATTTCAAAAAAGTCACAAACAGATATACGAGTTGAACGTTCTGGACCAGGTTTTATGTTGATGAAGTTACCTCCAATTACAGCAGGCGATAAATTAAATTTGGAAATTAAACCGTCATTAGGACAAATTATTGCTAATTTGGTTTCGATATCAACTGGTATATTAATATTATTTTTCTTTTTCATTCCCGGGCCTCTCAGAATATTATTTTCAAAATTCAGAAATATAAATATTATTAAATTAAGAATTAGACCTTTGATGAAAATATCAGGAGTAGCAAAAAAGCATATCACTAAAGTATCTAAATGGGATACTGATGAAAATGATTACTAGCAATTTTTCTACCTCACCTTGACTCTTTAAAAGTATATAATAGGCACATGAAAATACTCATTATTCAACCATGGATTTCTTATCGGGGTGCCGAAACAATTAGTGTACAGCAGGCATATTATTTAAAAAAGCATGGACACCAAACTGCAATTGCTGCCTTGTTTGTTGAATGGGATAAATTGCCTGCACATGGGAGGGATATTGATTACATTTTGCCACACCAATTTATAAGTAAGATTTTTCGAAAAAGCCGATTTATGTTATTTTTTTTCGGCCCTATTGCTTTGTTTATTCTAGTGATTAGAAATATTTCAACATTTCAAGTAATAAACCCACATAATTTACCGGGAATTTGGATTGCAGCAATTATAGGTAAAGTGTCGAATAAAAAGATTATCTGGACAGCACACAGTATCCCCGAAAGAGTTACGTGGCGAGAGAAGAAGAGTTATTTTGAATATTTCGTATGGCTAGTAAGTGTAACTAGATTTGATATTTGGGCTGTAAGACAAGCAGACCAGATAATTGCTGTTTCATTATATATAGCTAAGAAAATTAAAAAAAGATATGGAAAAACCCCGCTCATACTTCACAATGGTATAACAGATTTAGGAGGTGAGATATCAGCATTACCACATTCCATTAAAAGATTGCGAAGTAAAAGTAAACTTCTTTTATTACAAGTTGGGACATTGCGTAAGACAAAAGGTCAGAGAATAGCTGTACGCGCATTAAAACTTCTTAAAAAGCATGAACCTACTGCTACCTTGATACTGGCAGGTGAAGGAGATGATAAGCAGTATTTAGAGGAGTTGGTAATAAAACTTGATCTTGAGTCATCAGTTCATTTCGCAGGGCACGTATCTCAAGATAAAATTGCTATGTTATATAAGAGTTGTGATTTGAATATTATCCCTTCGATTAACGAAAGCTTTGCATCAACTCCATTAGAAGCGCTCACTTTCAATAAAATTTCAGTTATATCGGCTAGCTCGGGAGTATTAGACGTTATTAGAAAATATGCTATAACGTGCACCACTTCGCCTGAATCTTTACGGGATGCTGTTATCAAATATTCAAAAAATAAAAAAAAGTACACAACTTTAGCAAAAGAAGGAAATAAATTTATACATGATTTATTAAATTGGGATAATTATGAAAAGAAGTTTATAGAAATAGTACATAGTTTAAATCCAGTTGATGTTAGTCCAGATGTATATAGTGCCACATATTATCAAACACATTACGAAAATGAACACCAAGCCTTAAAAAGAGAAAGAGTAACTAGGAAAAAAAGGGCGCATGATTTGTTAAGAATACGTCCCGGAATGAAAGTTTTAGATATTGGCTGTGGAACAGGAGAGCTATGTATAGAACTTGCCAAAGCAGGGTGTGATGTGTATGGAATTGATTATAGCAATCAGGGTATAGAGTTAGCGAAAAAAAATAAAATGCAGCTTTCAGCTAATTTAAAAACACGAGTTAATTTTTCAGTCATGGACGCGGGAGATATGAAGTTTTCAGATAATTTTTTCGATAGAATTGTATGCATTGATGTTTTTGAGCATATACATGAAGAACCGTTGCAAAGAGTCATACAAGAGATGACAAGAGTAATTAAACCTAAAGGTAGAATAGTGCTTGAAACAGCTCCAAATAAATTTTTCTTAGGTCCATTATCATTCCTTGCAAAAAAAGTTCTTGGATGGAAAAGTTTTGAATCAGACGAGTATCATGTTAATGTATTTGACTATTTCAGGTTAAAACAAACACTTAGTCAAATTCCAGGGAAAGTGCATATAACAGTTTTAAATGATAGTCATCAATTTTTATCATCTAGAGTAGCAGGTGTTAAAAATATACCAAGCTGGATTAAGCATGTTTCAAGAATCGCAGATTTTCTTCATGAAAATCCAATAATAGAACCGATTGTTCTACATAGTCCAATTAAAATATTTTTGGCACATGATCTATGGGCTGTTATTGATGTGGCTAAGAAAAAGTAAAAAAATGAAAAAAATTGGAATTTTGCGGGGCCTTATGCCGAGAATACCGCAGGTCGAGTTTGCGAATAATTTTACTAGAATAAAGCCTGTTTTTATAACTGGTAGTTCATCTGAAGAAATAATAAATTACTGTAAAAAAATTAAAATTGCTTACAGAAATTTACCACGAAAACAAATGTATCCGATTGAACCAGTTTCTCTATTTACTCGTAATATTACTCATCAATCATGGGTAGGTGTATCTGGACTTGAAAAAGCATGTGCAGATATAGATGTATTGGAGACATATGAGTTATATCATTTTTTTTCAGGGCAAGCAGCAGACATTGCGAGAAAGCGAAATATTCCGCTTATTTGTGAGGTCTGGACAAGTTTTTTGCATCCAGCCTATTTCATTCCACCATATTCTATAACAGTTAGAAAAGTTATTAATACTGCAGCATTATTTATTGCAAGAAGTTATAAAGCAAAAGATGCATTACTTAAGCTTGGCATATCAGAGAATAAAATTCGCGTTATATATCATGGAGTTGACACGTTGCGTTTTTCGCCAAGCGTAAAGAAGAGAATGAATAATCAAGTAACTCTACTTTATGTAGGCGAACTTGAAAAGCATAAGGGAGTTGGGGAATTACTAACAGTTTGGCCTGAGATTTTGAAAATTTATCCCAACACGAGACTTATACTTGTCGGAAAAGGGACATTGGAAGCTAAGGCTCAAAGTATAAAAGGTATTACTGTAAAAGGTTACGTTTCCAATGATACAGTCCACACACTTTACAAAGAAGCTGATGTTTTTATTTCACCAAGTATCAATCGGTATATAGGTTTTCTTCTTTGGTGGGAAGAATTTTTTAGTTATACACTTATGGAAGCACAGGCGAGCGGGTTGCCGGTTATTGCCACTAATTCTGGTGGAATCCCAGAAGAGATTGGACGCGAAAACCTGCTTATAAATCAAGGAGATGAAGATGAGTTATTAAGTACGGTAATTGCTTTACTTAGCAATGAAAAAAAACGCATAGTTATTGGAGATCGGAATCGAATTAGAGCTAAAAAGCTTTTTGATATTAAGAAGCAAACGCAAAAATTAGAAAGTATATTGTTGGGAATAATATAAGCTATGAAAGCATACAAGCCATCTTTCTTTAAGTACCATATTCGATATTTTCATTCTTTAAATCTTGCCAAAGCAATAAAATGTAGTAGTTTACCAAAATTAAAAAATAAGAAAGCTAAGGTATTAGACATAGGTTGTGGGACAGGCGAATTAACGCTTGAAGTTAAAAAATTCTTACCCTTAAGTCAAATTACTGCGTGTGATATTGATACTATTTCTTTAAATATATTTAAACCAAATGCTAAAAAACATGGAGTAATTCTAAAACAGGCAGATGCTGAGGCTTTGCCATTTTCAAATAATAGCTTTGAATTTGTAACGATGTTTGATGTGTTAGAACACGCAAAAGATCCAGATAGAGTAATTTATGAAATTAAAAGAGTATTAGAGCATCGTGGGATATTTCATCTTGTCGTCCCTTGTGAAGGTGATCTTGTGACAATTGATGGTTGGTTAAAGAAGCTGTTTAGGTTAAATTTAAAAAAGGAACCTATCGGGCACATTCAGCAGTTTACTCGGAGTGACATAATCAAGATATTGACTAAAAACGATTTTACTATATTGAAAGCTACTCATAGTTACTATTTTATATATCAGTTCACAAGTTTTATTTATTACTTACTGGTAAATCTCCTAAACGGGGGAAGGTATTTTGGGTTAATTGCGAATAATACTGAAGTAGAGAATAGAAAAAAAATTCAACCACTTGTTAAAGTAGGTGGTTGGTTAGCATATGTTGAAACAGCATTATTCCAAACAATTCCTGGTCAAACTCTTCATATCACAGCTCAAAAAAATAATTAACTATATTAAAATCTACCTAGGTCTTAATTATGTGTCTAATGTTTTTATTCATAATGATTCGTAATCCTTCCTCGATATTTCTGAATTTATCAATATTAATTCCTGATTTTTTAAGTAATGAGATATTTGCCTTTGAATAGTATGGCTCTTTTCGCTCACGTAAATAATTAATCTTAAAATCTTTTTTTAGTATCTTTCCAATACAGATTGCAAGCTCATTGATAGTGATCTCGTTTCCGGTACCAACATCAACAGGGTTTTTGGGAGGAGATTTAGTTAAAAAATGTTCAATAACTGTAACTAAATCATCAATAAAAATAAAATCGCGTGTTTGGTTTCCGTCACCATAAATGTTTACAATTCCCTTGTTTTTTATATCACGTATAAAGTTATGAATTGCGTAATTGTATGTAAGATTCTGACTTTTACCGTATGCATTGAATGGTCGAAGTATGACTGTTTCCAGCTTGTCATACATATAGCATGCTTCCTCAGCAAAGCGTTTTGACAGACCATAAGGAGTAAGAGGTTTTGCGTAAACTGCAGCTGATGACAAAAGTATTACTCGACTTACTTTATTTTTTTCTGCAGCCTCAAGTACTTTGAAAGTGCCTAGGCCATTGGTTATAAGGTAGCTATCTGTTTTCTTCCAAGATTCAGCTTGCTTTACCAACGCTGCAAGATGAATAACAATATTAACTTTTTTCATATTTTCCGATAGGGCATCTTTGTCTAAAATGTCTTTATTATCTTTAATATCGTAAGTGCTAATTTCATGTATTGGGTTTAATCTTTTTATTAGATGACTTCCAATAAATCCCGATGAACCAGTTATTAGTATTTTCATATGTGAGTAAATTTTATCAATAGTCTACCAGGGGGAATAATTAATTGAAATGCTAATTCTAACTTTCTCCAAAATGGGAATAGTTTTTTGGCTAAAATTATTGGGATAATATTCAATATTAAAGGAGGGAGAATCTCTAAAGGTATAATAGATTCTACTTTGAGTTGGTTGGATTTTGCTAATTTATGAATTTCATGAATTGGGAAATAATAAGTCTGAGTAAAAAAATCTGGTTTAATTGTTTTTAATAAAAATCTGATCAAAGATTTAGAATATTTTTTATCAATTGTGAAATCCATAATTACTGATTTTTTTGACGTCCGTGCTGCTTCGTTGAAAAAAGTATCTCGGTGCTTTTTATTTAGAATATGCCATATGACTCGGATAGCAATAGTGTGATGATATTGTCTATTTTTAAAAGGTAATGTTTTAGATCGAATAAATATTGATTGAGGTAGGTGTTTTTTATTTTTCAAATGGGATAACATAGCTTTTGAAATATCTGTTGGAATTACATTATAACCTTTTTTTGTCAATATATTAGTTATCCTCCCAGTGCCTGCTCCAAGTTCTAGAATAGATCCTTTTTTATTATTTAATAGAGAAAGTAGTGATTTTTGTTCGATAAAATGTTTATATAGAACTGTATTACTGGCGATGTTTTCATTATCAAAATAATCCGCTACACTTTTTTTCTGGTAAATATCTTCTAATGTTGTAATGACCGGGTTGAGACTTCCAAGAAGAAATGGAATAGTGTCTGCAATTTTTAAAATAAAAAATGCAAACGTAATGTGAGGTTTGCTAATAAACTTTGGCAGTTTTGAAAAATAGTATGAAACTCTTGGTACGAAATCAGTTTGAGGGATTTCTTTATATAACTGTTTTAAGAGTGGATAATAGCGGCCTTTATTATAACGGTTTTTCCAAACAGAAAATAAATTTGTTGGTTCGTGTACTATGGTAATTGGTGGTAATCTGTGAGGGACAATTAGATGTTTTTTGAGTTTTAAAGACATTGTCCAATCATCTAATGCATCAACTCTTTCATCAAATCCATCTATCTCGTGAAACAACTTTTTCTGAATTAATTGCGGTGAAGAAAGTACCAGGTCATCTACAACAATCTCTCTTTCAAATTGTCTTGCCTGTTGCCATATATTTTTTGAAGATGCAATTTTTTCATGTAAAATAATCGCTTTTGTTTTATTATTTTGAATTTCAGCGTAAGCAAGGCTTAGTATAGAAGGAGGGAGTTGATAATCTATATCAATATGCAACAAATATAGACCTTTGGCTAGTGATGCTCCTTTGTTTCTAGCCTGAGATTTTGTCCAGTTTCCAATTTTAATATATTCTTTAGTGCCGAATTTAAGTAGTGGTCGTATAATTTTTGATGTCTCTATATCCGTTACAAAAATGATTTCATTGTTTTTATAAATTTGTTTACGAATTGAATTTAAACATTTAATAATAGATATAATATTCGGATTTTTTTTTACCGGAATAATAATTGAAAAATATGGAATGTAATTAAATTTATTCATTATTTTCTAAGTTTTATATTTTTTCGGTATTTAATTACTTTTGCCGGTACACCGACGGCAACTGCAAAAGGGGGGACATCTTTAGTTACTACTGCACCGGCACCAACAATTGCGTCATGTCCAATGGTGACTCCAGGCAAGATCACCGCGTGTGTACCAATCCAGACACCATTTTCTATAATCACTTTCTTACCAAATTCTTTTTGTTTTGAAATTGGAATATCAACTCTCTGGTAACCATGTGAGTTTGTCGTAATAAATACATATGGAGCAATTAAAACGTCATTGCCAATCTTAATTATTGAGTTTTGTGCCAGTAGCTCAATATGGTGATTAATGATAGATCTATGACCAATAGTGATTCCTTTAGCATTGCAGTAAGTAATAGCATGACCAAATACGGTATTTTTACCGATTTTGTTAAATAGAGATTTAAAATATAGAAAACGGACAAATTGTATACTTTTATTATAATAAAATGCCAACCTCATAATTGTTAAATTTATTCTCTGTTCATTAAATAAATATTAAGTACTTCTTTGGCAAAAGGTTCGAGTGCAAATAGTTTTCGAACTTTCCTTCCATCTTTTATGATCTTTTGTTTATATTTCTTTGGGTTTTGAAAATAATCAATTATCGTATTTGCGTATAATTCAGGTTTATTTTCTGGAATTACAAATCCAACCCCTAGAGGTTCAGTCGGACCAGATGGAGGTTTACCAGAGCTAGGGTAAATTGTCATTTTATTAAGTATTAAGCCTTCTATAATAGTTAATCCTGCTATAGGTCCGCACTGCATGATTACATCAGATGCTGCATAATATGTATTCAATTTCTTATCATTAATGTATCCTGTGAAAATGACTGAATCATTTAATTTGAGTTTTGAAATTATTTGTTTAAGTTTAAAAATATATTCATTATTACCTTCTCCGATTAGAAGTAGTATTGTATCCGGGAATGATTTCTTAATTAATTGAATAGATTCAATTGCTGTCTTTTGTTGTTTAACAAAATGCAATATTCCGGGCATAATGATAATTCTTTTGTTATTTAGTTTATTACGCACTTTTGCTTTATACTTTTCAGCTTTTTTTATTTCTTTTATATCTATTCCCGGTATAACGTATCGTACGTAAGGAATTTGGAAAGTATCCTTCAAGATTGGTATTAAAAACTCATTTATGGTTATAGCATATTTGAGGTTATTTTTAATAAACCATATATTTAAATTTATTAATAGACGTTGAAATAAAACAAAAGGAGAATTACCGTTAGGAATCTTATCACTTAATTCAAAAACTAAGAGCATTAGTGGTTTATTTAATAACTTGCTTGTTAAAATTGCCGGCCAGAGGCAAAGAAAAGATTCACCGCTAATTATTAGATCTACATTCCGGGCATTTTGAAATATTGAAAAGAAGGTAAAGGGAATTGATAAAAAAATAAATGTTAATGGATTAATAAAAAGTGTATTTAACATACTGAAGGGTTTGATTATTTTCACTTTATTTGGAAATTTAATATGTTTCTTATTAACTCTTCCAACTACTAATGTAACCTGATGTTTTTTGGCAATCAGACTTTTTGCTAAAGTATTAAAAAGTCTTTCACCGCCACGAAAACTTAAATCTGCATAGATAATCATCACTTTCATATTTGCTCATTATCAAGAGTTTATATTCATCTGTCAATGCTTTTACTGGTTATAACTGATAAGATATATGAGTGAAAAGTAATCAATGTTTTATAACTACAAGTTGGGATGATGGTGCGATAACCGATATCAAATTAGCGCAATTGCTTTTAAAATATAATATTCCTGCAACTTTCTATATACCTTTACAAAATACTGAACGAAAAGTAATATCTAAAAAAGATATTAAGTGGTTATCGCAAAATTTTGAAATTGGTGGACATTCCTTAAGTCATAAGGACCTGACTACTCTTAACCATCATGATGCTGTAAATGAGGTGTCTATTGGAAAAAAAGAAATAGAGCAAATTATAGGCGCAGAGATCAAAGGATTTTGTTATCCGAAAGGAAAAGTTAATGAATTTATAAAGCAGATTGTAGGTTTATCAGGTTTTCAATTTGCGCGTACGACTGAACTGTTTGGTTCGGTGATTGGGGATAAGCTACGCTTACCAACAACTGTACATGCATATAACCATAATCCAGTAATTTATGCAATGCATGGGGTTAAGCGTAAGCTATTTTTTAATTTATTAAAAAATAGAAAGCTTAGCTTAAAATGGGACGAGTTAGCACTTGTGAGCCTCGATTATTGTCTAAAAAATAATGAAGTTTTTCATCTTTGGGGACACTCATGGGAAATTGATCAGAATAACGACTGGAATCGCTTAGAGTATGTTCTAAATGAAATAAGCAAAAAAACTGCTTCTTTTCAAAGAGGGACAAACGGGGAAATGATTAAGCATGTTAGTAAATTAAAAAATGAGTATTATCAGTCACAGGTTGCTAAGAATTATAATTCTTCTTTCAATAATAAGTATTTTAGAAGTGAGTTTAATTTGCTATGTAAACTTGTTAAAGGTATTGATAAAAAGAATAAGAAAGTATTGGATATAGGGTGTGGTACGGGTAGGCTATCGGGGCTGTTTAAGAAGGTGGATTACATAGGTATAGACACCTCAGAAAATTTTATTAAATTTGCAAATGAAAAATATAGCAATGAATCTATACATTTTAAAGTATCTAAATTCCAAAGTTTTATGAAAAGAAATAAATACAGTGTAGATCTTTTGCTTCTTTGGGGGGTTTTTGAGGATGAAACTAACCCTTTGTATGTAGTGGAAAAGATGCTTTCATCTGTTAAAAAGGGAGGGAAAATAATTTTTACTTTGCACAATTATTCAAATTATTTATCCCAATTATTAACTTATTTTAAGACAGAATGGTTGGGGAAAAACTTTCCATATACATCATTTCCTTATGGTTTAATTAAACAAGAAATTGAAACATTCGCAATAAAAAATAATCTGCAATCGAATATATTTACCTTTGGACTTTTGCCACCATTTCATCCAACTGTACCAGCTATAAGAAGCAAAGGAAATGGTAATACTATAGTAGTAGTGCTTAAAAAAAATGACTAAAAAAAAAGTTTTATCTTTTCTATTGGGTATAATTGTAATCATTTTATGGTTTTATTTGGTTGATATTGAAGCAGTATTCTCGTATCTAGACCAAATCAATGGTTGGTGGATAATAGTCGCAATTACATTAAGTCTATTACATACGTTTATATCAGCATACAAGCTAACAATATTTTTGAATCTTATTAAAAAATTATCGACTTTTTACATATGGGGCTTGCTATATATAGGTGCAGTTGTAAGTTTGCTAACGAGTTTTCCAGCTGGAGGTTTTTCTATGGCGTATCTTTTAAAGACAAGAACTAAAATTGGTTATCACAAGATTGTAGGAATTTTATTGGTAGATTATATGGTCAATGTTTTGGTAACTATAATAATAGCCTTTGTAGGGATTCTGTATTTCATATATTCCGGCAAATTAATTATGCCTTTTGTATCATTGGATAAAAATTTTTATATTATCATAGGTTTAGGTATCATTGGACTAACGTTTATAATTGTATTATTGAAAACTCTTTTAAAAAGAAATATATTTTTTAATAAATTATTTGTCATGTATTCTCAATATAGAAAGGGAATTATTTTATATAAAAACAATTGGAACATTATCATGCAAGCGATAATTCTTGCCTGCATAAATGCTTCTATTGGTGGGCTTATGATAGTCACATACTATAAGGCATTTTCCGTAGATATAAATTATATACATGTCTTACTCTCAATAAATATATTATCTCTACTAAATACACTTCCTGGTCTGCCTTTTAAATTAGGGCAATATGAGCTACTTAGTGTTATTACATTACCTACTCTTTTAAGTATAGATAAAAACCTTGTTTTTACAGTAGCTTTCATTGAGCATTCAATAAACCTTTCCATTTCATTTTTATTGGGATTTATCGCAGTATATTTTTTACATGATGAGCTGATTTCGACCTTTTTCTTAAAACTTCGTGATTTTGCAGTAAGGAAAGGGAAGGATCATTTATGATTACTCATTGTCGATCCTGTAAATCTAAAGATATTGAAAACGTATTAACGCTTGGTGATTTTACGCTTCCTGCAGTTGTGTCAAGTCAAGATAACTATAATGATGCTAAATATCCACTCATATTAATGCGTTGCGTTGGATGTTCGCTTGTTCAATTATCTCAAAGTGTTCCAAAAAAGCTTCTTTATACAAAGGATTACGGGTACAGGTCAGGAATAAATAAAACTATGCAAAACGAGTTATCGGAAATAGTCAAAAGCATTGAAGAATTAATTAAATTTCCTAAAGGTGCGATAGCTATAGATATAGGCTCAAATGACGCAACACTTATAAAAAATTATTCTCAAAAATCTGTTATAAAAGTTGGCTTTGATCCGATTGCTAAATTCGCATCTGCTTATGATCAAGTAAATGAGGTATTTATCAATAATTTTTTTAATAAGAAAGATTTCAGAAAACGTTTTGTATCGCAAAAAGCACAAGCTATAACCGCTATATCAATGTTTTATGACATAGAAGACCCGAATGTATTTATTTCAGATATTGTAGATTGCTTAGATAAATCAGGATTATTAGTTATTCAGCAGAATTATCTTTTAAGCATGCTAAACCAGAACGCGTTTGATAATATCGTTCATGAGCATCTTGAATATTATTCACTCTATTCATTGGAAAGACTACTAGACAGGCATGGGCTAGAAGTATTTGATGTGATTGAGAGTTCTTTGAATGGTGGAAGCTTCAGAACTTATATAGGGTTTAAGGACGCGAATTGGAGAAAGAATAAGAGAGTGCAGATTCTTCGCGATAAAGAACTTATTAGTGGATTAGTCACTAAAAGTCCATATGAGGCTTTCTCTCAACGAATTGCCCTACTCAGAAAGAAAACTTTAGATTTTATAATAAATGAAATTAATAATAATAAAAGATTTTATGTCTATGGAGCATCAACCAGGGGAAATACAATTTTGCAGTACTACGGCTTAAATAGTAAGTATATTCTTGCTGCAGTCGAGCGTAATCCTGAAAAGTGGGGGAAAGTAATAGCATCAAGTGGTATCCCGGTAATATCAGAAGCACAAGCAAGAATTGATAAACCTGATTATATGTTAGTCTTGCCTTGGTTTTTTAAAAAAGAATTTTTAGAAAGAGAAAAGGAATATATACGGCTAGGAGGGAAGTTAGTTTTTCCTTTGTCGGACCTGGAAGTGATCGGTATCTAAGATTGATCAATATGTATAGAAAAAAGAGACTTAATATCGCAATCTTTCATTTGGCATTTTTGTACTCCGGAGGTGGGGAACGGTTGGTTTTAGAGGAGGCGATTCGATTGCAGAATCTAGGACATAAAGTTACTTGTTTCATACCCGTCGCAAGCGATAAAAATTGCTTTCCAGAATTACTCAATAAAGTAAAAATAAAGAGATTATTACCGAAGATTCTACCTAATTGGTATCCTGATAGCGCGTTACTTTCTATATTGGGTGCCTGCGTATTTTCACCTTTACTGTTTTTTAGATACAGAGAATTTGATTTATATTTAGGCGCTAATCAGCCAGGGCCTTGGTTGGCTTTTGTATTATCAAAAATAAACAAAAAGCCATATATCATTTATTTGGCACAACCTACGCGTCTTATACATCCTCGACTTATAGATCAGCAGGTAGGACTTAGACTTAACTTCGGTTTCAGTATGTTAAATATAATTACTAAAGTCTTTAAGCCATTAATCTCATTATTAGATGTAATTAGTATTAAGAATGCAAATACAATTTTGGCAAACGGATCCTATGCAAAAGGTCTATTGGAAGAAGTATATAAAATAAAAGCCGTAAATTGTCCAGCTGGTAGCGACCTGCAAAAGAAAGTTAATAACAGCATTATTGCTGAAAGATTTAGCGGTAAGTACAAACTTGGAGTTGTGTACATACAAAAACCCTATGTTTTGCTTACTAACAGGCATTTTCCTCACAAAAAGTTTGAATACGCAATGGAAGCTTTCCTTAAGATGAAGCGAAAAAGAATTGAACTTGTAATTACTGGTCAAGAAACAGAATATACATTATTCTTAAAGAAGAAATATAAAAAATTTAAACGAATTCGCTTCGTTGGTTTACTTTCAGAGGTCGATTTAAATAAATTATATAGTAATGCTGCATTATACGTTTATCCAGCACCTGAAGAAGACTTCGGAATGGGGATTGTAGAAGCTATGTCTCATGGGTTGCCTGTGGTAGCTTGGGGCAATGCAGGACCTACAGGGATTATCAAACATGAGTATGATGGATTTCTTGCCCGTCCTTTTGATACGACGAATTATGCGTACTTTATGGATAAAGTACTTAAAAATAAAATCATGTATGAGAAAATATCCATAGCTGCGCAAGAAAAGGTACAAAAACACTTTACATATAAAGCACATGTGCGACTAATTGATAGGCAAGTTGGTAAACTCTATACAAAATGGAAGAAAAATTATACAAAACACTCAAGTTATAAAAGAGAAAAGAAGTCAATTTTAAAAATAACAGAAGCAAGACAAGTCTCAAGGGGTTTATTAAGTAGTCATAATAGGGAATAATATATTTAGTAAATGAAACAAAAAAGAAATAATAAAAAGCATACATTGTTTCATGTTCTGCTTATTATTGTTGAATACGTAATTCATGGTATTAGTAGTGCTTTGATTTGGGTAAGTATAGGAATGGCAGGATTTGTGATTTTTCAAACAAAGGCAAGTCCATATGACTTTCTAATAGGATTACCTTTATTGTTAATTGGATTTGGTTTGGCGATAAATAGCTTATCGAGTATCGTATATAGTATTTTTTCTTCTCAGTTTAATAGAGGCGTGTGCAGGTGGTGTAATTAACTATTCTACTTTTTGTTGGATGCCAAGTAGCCAAAGTACTGCTTCTTTTTTATATCGTCTATCCCCTCGGGAATTAATACGAATAGCGGGTAGTTTTCCTCTTTTGCCCCATCTTTTAATTGTTAGTGGAGATACTCGTAAAATATTAGCTACTTCACGTACAGTTAGAAGGTCTGGTAATTTATCGATTGAAAGATTTTTGTTAACGGCAAGGTCACCATTCATAGTAGCTAAATATGTAAAACCTACTTATACAGTAACAAACTATAGCAACCCTGTCAAGCAATAAAATATCGGCTTTTTGTATCGAGAAGGACGTAAGTTGATGCATCACGGAAAGAAATTGCTGGAGAAGAATTAGAATCAGTGATACGTAAATTATTATTGTAAATAATGATTTTAGTAGTCCACGTATTGAAACTATTTAAATTCCACAAAAATACCCCGTCTCACATTACACAAGAAAGTCTTTTGTAATTAATTGACGAGGTATTGTATTATTTGAGCTCTACTGTCGCTCCTGCAGCGGTCAATTTTTCTTTCGCTTCTTCAGCGGTTTTTTTATTGACTTGAGACATTACTTCCTTTGGAGCTGTATCTGCAAGATCCTTAGCTTCTTTAAGTCCAAGCGTCGGAACTAGTTCTCGGATTGCTTTAATTACACCGATTTTATTTGCTCCGGTACTTGCGAGAATTACGTTAAAGACTGTTTGTTCTTCAGCCGGTGCTGCATCTGCTGCTGGTGCAGCTGTTGCTGGTACTGCCATTGCTTGAGCTGATACACCAAATTTCTCCTCTAATGCTTTTACGAGGTCCGCCAATTCTAAAACTGACATTTCCTCAATTGCACTCATTAATTCATCTTTTGTTAATTTAGCCATATAATATCACCCCCTTTAGGTTATTCATTATTAATTACTAACGGGTTAACGAGTTCTTAAGTTATAAAACTCGTAAATAAATAACTCGTTAATAGATAATACAGAATTATTGTTTCTTTTCTTTTACTGCATTAAGTGTCATAACAAATTTCTGTAAGTTCCAATTTAGAGCTCTATGAATTCCTGAAATAGGGGAAAGTAATTGTCCGAGAAGTTGTGCCTGTAAGACCTGAAGAGGGGGAAGTTTTGATAATCTATCAACTTCGCTGGCATCAAGCGTCTTTCCGTCTATAAGGCCGAGTTTAACTATGGGTAAGTTAAGAAGTTTTATAGATTTGGCTAGTTCTTTAATAGGAGATACAACATCGTCGTACATAAATAATGTAGCTGTAGGGCCTTGTAGGTCAGTTTGCAATTCAATGTTTTTTTCTTTTAAAGCAATTTTCAATAAGGTATTTTTCGTAGCTATATACTCAGCTTCCATGGTCTTCATGGCTTTTTTGATAGTTTCAAGCTGATGATGTGTCAAGCCTTGATAATCCGTAAAGACAAAGCCTTTCGCTTTTTGTACCTTAGCAGATATTTCACTGACTATAAGCTGTTTCTTCTCTCTATTTGCGCTGATTTTGGTATTGTTTTTCATAAAAAAAGCACTCTTTCCGAGTGCCTCATAGAATTTAGAATTATGAATTTAGAATTATGAATTCTAAACTTTGAATTCTGAATTATTTTTGCTCCTCGGTAGGTTCTTCAAAGAAGAATTTCTTCTTCAGATTTAACCTTTTGCTAAAGGTTACCCACTGTCTTAGGTTTGAGTATGATAACACGGATCAATCTTAATTGTCAACGCTATGACTAAACAAGTAGGTGGCCTGCAAGAAGTATGATAGGTAGCAACAAGAGTGCGACAAGCATCATATCAGTTGGATTTACTTGACCTGTTGCATAACTTTCCGCAGAAGCTTGAGTGGCAGTTGGTGAATCTGTATTGGAAGGAGCAGGTGTTGTCGTTGGCGATTCATCGCATGCGGTTGGTGCTATGCCACAAGTTGTGCCACAGGAGAGTGGTTTTGGAGGATTGATAGCCCATGTATACCAAGCAGAATCATCTTCAGTTGTTGGACCGTCAACACCTTTCCAATTTTCTGCACGACTCCTACATGTTTGCTTATTATATGTAGCTGATCCGAATATACACTCTGGCCATCCACTTCGTCTTTCACTTTCTTCACAGAATGCATTAGGTGTGGGAGTTGGAGTTTGCGTTGAGCTTGGTCCTGGGGTTGGAGTATTTTCATCTACAGGTGTAGGTGAAGGTGTCATGGTAGGCAAGGGTGTAGGAGTAGGACCGCCAAAAGTCGGAATTTGTGTAATTGGTGGACCACCGTTTCCGGTAGGGTCACCGGTAAGAGTTAATTGTAAGGGTGTGACAGTACCTAATACATTGTCCGTTGCGTTATCAGAAGGCGAAACAGAAAGTATATATGAGGATTCACCAAAATGTACCATTGCTTCTTCTCCGTCAGTTGGTGCTTCTGCTTTAAAACTCACAGTTGCAGCTTTCGTTACTGTAGTAATTGCATTTGTTGGGTCAAATCCCACTGATAATTCTGCACGGATTCTTCCTGAGTTAAAAATCGGTCCCTCAAGAAGCGAAGGAAATGCGGAGGTGTTAGGAGTAAAAGAAGCTATATCAACTGTCAGCTTTGCCGGATCGTATAGGATATCAAGACTTAAATAAGAAACTGCATGTGTACCAGGATTTACCATTATATCGACACTAAAACTTTCACCAGTATTTTTGGATAAGTTTGAGGGTGAAAAGTAAATTGTCGCATTTCCAGAAGCAGCTGTTCTATTTTCCTTGGGGTTTTTTAGGGACACAATTGTAAGTGGAATAGCTAAGAGCACTGCAAATAAGTATGCGATCACTAAAAGAAGCACTTTATCATTCCGTAAAGTTTTCATGTATATAATTAGTATGGTTTTTCACTTAAGGATTGTCAACAAACGGAAGTAATGGAGAGTTAGCTAAGTGAATTTATATCAAGTTTAATACCAGGGGACATAGTAGATTTAAGTGTAATATTTCTAATGTTTTTCACCTGAACTGCATTAAGTGCTGTTTTAATGTTTTCTGATAATTTCGATTCACCAAAAGATACTTTACCTACTATCATGTGAAGAAGTGGGAACTTTGCTTCAGTTTTGAAGTTTACTTGTCCGCCTTCATACTGTTTTGCGATTTCTTGAGGTTTTGTGGTAACGGTTCCATTCTTTGGATTAGGCATGAGACCTTTTGGGCCGAGTATTCGTGCAACACGTGCAAGCTTAGGCATAGAATCAGGTGTTGCTATAAGAATATCGAAATCAATTACTCCTGATTCAATTTTTTTAATTAAGTCCTCTAAAGTTTTTGGATCTTCTGTGTAATTGACTAAGACTACGCGTGTTTTTTTTCCGGAACCATGTGGGAGAGTAACATTTCCTGAAATACCTTTTTCAACAGTATTAATATGAAGCTCTACTGTTTCATCATATTTAGCTAGTCCTAATTTTGAAAGAAGTGTTAAAGCTTCAGTTAGAGAATACTCTTTAGATTTATCGATGAGAGTAACTTTTTTTTGGTATGTAACAGACCTTTTGGACTTGGTATGCTTTGATGCATATTTACTTTTAGTTTTTGGTTTTGCATCTAATGACACTTCAGTTGGAGAATTGTCTTTTGATTCTGATTTAGATTCTGTATTATCTATATCTTTTTTCTCTGCACGTTTAGCTTCCGCTCGCTTGCGAGCTTCTTCTTCCTGTTTTTTTTCTTTTTCTTCGTCGCCGATTGATTTAATTCTAATTTTACCCATATATGTAATAAATTATGAGTTATGAGTGCTGAGTTATGAGTGAGTTTTTAACTCATAATTCATAATTCGTGACTCATTACTTGTTATTTTACCTCTACTCCCATCGATCTAGCAGTGCCGGTGACGATTCTAGTCGCCATCGCCACATCAGTTGTATTAAGATCTTCCAATTTTTGCTTAGCAATTTCTTCCGCTTGCGTTTGTGAGAGAATGCCACCTGACTCACGGCCTGGCTTCTGAGAACCTTTTTCTTTCTTCAAGGCTTTTTTAATCATCTCAGCAACAGGTGGTTTTTTAGTTATAAAAGTAAAGGTTCGATCTTCATAAACTGTAATTACAACAGGAAGAATATTACCTTTCTGATCGGCTGTTTTGTCATTATAAGCCTTCACGAACTCCATGATTGGAAGTCCATGTTGGCCTAATGCTGGACCGACAGGTGGCGCAGGTGTTGCAGCACCTGCTGGAATATTTAATTTAATAAGTGTTTTTATTTTCTTAGCCATAGATTTTGAAATTATGAGTTATGAGTGCTGAATTATGAGTGAGTTTTTAACTCATAATTCATAATTCGTGACTCATGACTTTCTAGATTTTCTTTACTTGAAGAAAATCTAACTCAACGACTGTTTCTCTTCCGAAAAGCGTCACAAGTACTTTAAGTTTTCCGCGTGCTTCGTCTATCGCATCTACACTACCTAGGAAATCGGTTAATGGACCATCGACAATTTTTACTGCCTCTCCTATAGTAAATGCTGTTTTATAAAGAGGTTGTTCCTGCTTCATGAATTGTTTTATCGCTTCAACTTCACTATCTGAAATAGGAGTTGGTTTATTCCCCGCACCGATAAAAGCAGTTACACCTTGTGTAGATCTCACCAGTAGCCATGTCTCATCATCAAGAATCATTCGTACTAGTACGTAACCTGGAAAAATTTTTTCTTGGACGTTTTCTTTTTTCCCGGATGATACTTTTATAGTACTTCTTGTGGGAACTATGATATCAAAAACGCGCTCTTCAAAACCCAGAGATTGTACACGCTGCTGTAAGTTTTTCGAAACTTTATTTTCGTGTCCTGCGTAAGTGTGCACGATGTACCACTTGCCTTGGTCAGAGCCAGATGGTGTTTGCATGTCTGTATTTGTAGATTTAGTGTCCATAGTTTATAAAAAGTTCTAAGTTACGAGTTATAAGTCCTAAGTTAACAAATATAATTTATAATTCAGCACTTATAATTTATAACTTTTTTATTTCAGTATTGTCTCCAGTATTTTTGTAAATATAAGATCTATTCCCCCTATATAAAACCCGACTATTGCGCTAAATAATATCACAACTATAGTCAGTCGTGTTACCTCAGCTCTTGTAGGCCAGGTTACTTTTTGTAACTCATCTTTTGTCTCAAATAGAAATTTAAGCGGTGTTACCATAGAGTATACCCTAAGCAGAATTTAAATGAGAATACACTCTAGTCAGATTTATTGAATCTGTATAAATTCTATGCTACTTGCCGATTTTACCAAATAGCATGGTAGCTTGTAAAGAACAAGCTTTTTATGTAGAATTATCACTAACATGGTTAGAAAGGTGCGTAAAGCCGTAATTACAGATGCTGGATTTGCCAGTAGATATCTTCCTATCACAAAAACTGTGCCAAAAGGCATGATGCCTTTAGGAAATAAGCCTATTATGCAGTTCGTGGTCGAAGAGTGCGTGGAAGCTGGTGTTGAAGAGATAATTATTGTCGCGACTCCGGAGGGAAAACCTATATACGAAGATTATTTTAATAACAGTGTTAATCGAATTCGGAAGCAATTGGCAGCGCAGGGGAAAGAAGATCGTTATGAGCCTGTTCAGCATGTTTTGAATTATCCAAAGATTGTAGTAATTGAACAGGATCCAAGCTTACCTTATGGTAATGGTTCTCCTATTGCATCAGCCCATAAATTCGTTGAGACTGAAGAGGCTTTTCTTGTACTTTACAGCGATGATGTCGTTTTCGGAAAACCAGGAGATGCAAAGCAAATGGTCGAAGCTTATATGGCCGATCCAAGTATCGCTGGAGTGATCATGGCGCAAGAAGTATCCCCGGATGTAGTAGAAAAATACGGCATTATAAGCTTTAAGGCAGGAACTAAAGATGAGCTTCTCAATATTATTGAGAAACCAGATCGAGAAAACGCACCCAGCAATCTAGCTTCATATGGCCGATATCTTGTAAAGCAGGATGTTTTTGAGTATCTCAATCCTCACAATACCGGAAAGGATGGCGAGTTGTGGACAGTTGATGCAATTACTCATATTGCAAGAACACGTCAGATTAAAGTAGTTAAAACAAAAGGAGAATGGATGACTACAGGAGATCCTGAAAATTATTTTTTTGCTCATTTAAAATACGTTATCGAACACGAGAAGTATGGTAAGAAAGTCAAAGATTGGGTTTTAGGCCATGTGGTATCATAAATAGATGCGTTCTTCTTCTAGATATATAGCTTCCGGTTTATTTTTATTTGTACTATTTATATTTTTTTCATATCTTGTTGATACGAACTTTTTTAAGCAGCTAGATTTTGATATAACTGTTCGTCTTCAGGATAATATAAGCAGGCGATTCGATGATATTTTTTCATGGCTTAGCGTAGTGGGGATGTTTGAAATTACAGCAATCGTCCTTTTTATGATTCTCGTAATTAAGCGATCAATTATTGGTGGGGGTATCACATTTTTTCTCTTTGTATTATTTCATTTTATTGAGATATTCGGTAAAGCAACTGTTGAGAATATTCCACCCCCTGAATTTCTACTTAGGACAAAGCGATTGATTGAATTTCCTCAATTTCATGTCAGATCAGAATATTCCTATCCTTCAGGCCATAGCGGACGGACTGTATTTATTTCAATTCTTATTATTCTTTTTATATGGAACAATACTAAATTCCCTTTTATTTTAAAACTAATTTCAATAAGTGGAATACTGGTGTTTAATTTGTTCATGCTTGTATCACGTGTGTATTTAGGAGAGCATTGGGTTACAGATGTTATAGGGGGAGCTACACTGGGTGCAAGCTTTGCGCTTTTTAGTGCGTATGTTTACTTTCTAAAAAAACCAGTAAAACATACCGTAAAACGCTTACCAAAGACTTAATATATAGTACTATAACCTACCAAAGATAAAAGGCGTATATGTATTATAAGTAATACATAATTTATTGCCTTTTATCTTAATGGTAAGTAATGACTACTTTTAAAAAAGCCAGGAAAGTTAAGAAATATAATTTTTAATTTAACTTTTTTTCGGCTTTCTGCGTAGCTGATTTTGATAGCTGATCAATTTTTTTCGGGTTTTTTTCAATTTCGTTCATCAAATCAGTAGTATATTCGCTTATAGAACCCGTGACTTTATTAAGAGTCTTTTTTGCATCTTTACTCGTAAGTACTGCTCCTGCTGCAGTACCTAGTGCTGCACCTATAACTGCTCCGCCTATTGGTGCTGCTATCTTACTCATACCACCTTTGCGTGAATTCCTTTTTAAAGATTGTTTGGTATTTTTTACCGCCTTTTTTACATTCTTTATTTTATTTGGCATTTTATTCACCCCCTTTCTATAAAATAGTTAGTACGTTGATACTAGATTAAAATTGTGTGCTATGAGGCAAAGATGTGTAAAAACTGCGTATGAATCTCAACTATGCTGCGTCTAAATTATTCTAGGCGAATGATACCTAACTTGTTTAAAATGCGCTACAATTAGGATGTGAAAAAGTTGTTGATTATCTTTTCTGCTTTTCTTTTTTATTTTTACTTAACCGCTGGTAATTCTTTTGTCTACTCGCAATCCAAAAGTTTTTATTTCCCACAAGTTGATATAGAAATGCAGATTAATAAAGACCAAAGTATAGAATTTACAGAGAAGCGGTCGTTCAGCTTTGATGGTTCATTCACGAGAGTCTTTTGGGACATTCCCCTGATTGATAATCAGAGAATTGATGAAATCAGTATCTCAGATAGCAGCGGTATTATTTATGAACAGATTCCAAATATAGATTCAAATAGACCTGCTGGTTATTTTGCGTCAAGGCGACAGGGAAATGATTATCATATTGAAGCTTACCATGTTTCAGCAAATGAAACGAAAACTTTTATATTATCTTACAGACTCATAGGTGCATTGAAGAAGTATAAAGATGTAGGGGAGTTGTATTGGAAAGTAATTGGCGATAGATGGGATGCAAAGACTGAAAGCGTTGTAATACATGTCCACACACCCTCAGCTATAAACCTTAAGCAGTTTTTTGTCTATGGTCATGGGCCATTAAATGGACAAGCTCGAATAATTGACAGTGATACTGCCGAATTTAAAGTAGAAAATCTCAGACAAAAACAGTATGTAGAAATAAGAGTATTATTCCCAACTCAACTAATAGAAGGAAAAGAAATACCTAAAATTGCTTTGGAAAGTATACAAAAAGAGGAGCAGGGTTTTCAAAATAGAACAAAATTTCTTCAGCAAGGAAGATTCATTTTATTTATTTTACTATTTAGCATATCTTTTATATGGATTATTTATTGGGTTAGATTATTCATAAAGCATGGTAAAGAATATAAAACAAATAGTATTCCGAAATATCTTCAAATGCCACCAAGCGATCTTCATCCGGCATTAGTTGAAGCGCTTGTCAGTCAAAACCGTTTTGTTACTACTAATTCATTTTCAGCAACAATCCTTGATCTGGCCAGAAAGAAAAAACTAGAGGTACAAGCAATAGGTAAATATTCTGATGGTGTTTTAGGAATAGGTAAAGGCACGAAATATACATATACATTGATCTTGAAAGACCTAAGTTACGATACCGATTTGAAACTTGAAACATTTGAAAAAGATGTCATAAGGTTCATTTTCAACGAGAATCATAAAGTCGAGATGGAAGAATTGAAAAAGCGTATGAAAAGCTCACCATCAGCAACAAGAATATTTTTCAATTCGTGGACTGAATCTGTAAAAAAATTTGCAGATTCTAAAGTATTTATTGAGAAAGAAAGTAAAAAATGGATTATCAAATTCATCATCAGTAATATTATTTTTTGGCTGATTATAACTTTTGGATTCGCTCTGGTAATCGGAGTACTTGAAATATTTTTTGCAGCAATAGTTGCGATACTTGCGGGTATTATTCTTCCTATTATCGGTATAGGTACTTTCTTCAGGCGGTGGACAAAAGATGCAGGTATAGAAGCTGCGAAATGGCAGGCTTTTCGAAATTATATAAACAATCTTTCAGAAATTAAAAATAATCTACCCCAAGCTGTAATTATTTGGCAGGAAATATTAATTTATGGAACTGCGCTTGGAGTCTCCAAAAAAGTGGCGGAATATCTACCGCTTATTTTGTCTCAAAAAGGATCAAACATTAATCCTACTTGGTACCATGTCTATTCAGTAAGCGGTGGAAATATGAATGCCTCTGTTGCCGGAATTGGTTCAAGTATGGGACAAGATTTTTCAAATAGTTTTTCTTCTATGGTTTCATCTTTTAACACTTCTATAAGCTCAGGTTCAGGAGGAAGTTTCTCAAGTGGAGGTGGTGGAGGAGGAGGCGGAGGTGGCGGTGGAGGCGCAGATTGATTTTTAAATTTCTATAGTTTCTGTCGAAAAAAAATATTAAAGCACTTTTAAGCTTAATCTTATTCCTTCTTTTGGAAATAAAAGAAGCAAAAATTCTTTGTACTGAAAGTCGACCTATTTTTCTTCATTCGCTAGTCGGGGGATTGTCCGCCCCCATCCTCCATTCTCCGCCAGCTGGCGGATCAAGAGGGATTCCCCCTGACAGCTCACTTTGCAAAATTTAACGGTCTTTGTTTCATATACAAAAATGGTAGCAATTTGGATAAATTCGGAATATTTTTATTCGGATTAATTCGTAGCCAAAAAAAGAGCATCGCTTTCGATATTGTGAATGATAAGTTCGGTACGAAAAGCAATGCTCTTAGGGTAAACGGCTCTTAGTCATTCAGGCAGGAATAAAACTAAGTGCCATAAATATTTAATACAAATTTTCACGATTTTGTCAAGAAATTTTTCGAGGCCGGAATCATGTGTTTAAGTCGTGAAAACAATGAATTTCATGAGTTAAATTTTTGATTGTAGTTAATTTATTTGATTTAAAATTAGGGAGTTGCCGGGGTAAGTGGAGTTTCAGTAGGTGTCAATGTAACAACTATAGTAGGAGTTGGTGAGGGAGGTATACTTGAAGGTGTAATAGTTGGAGTAATCAATGGTGAAGGGGTAATAGTAGGTGTTGGAGTTGATGTAGCCTTAGGGGTAGCGCTTGGGGGGACATATACTTTTGTCGGAATTTTTTTTATAACAGTTGGTGTGTTTTCGGGTTCATTTGTTGGAGACGGTTTAAGTGACGGAGAAGGTATCATTGTAGGTAATTCTTTTTTAACTTCATTTATCATGCCTAAACCGAAATCCGGACCTATTGTAATTAAGGCAATGAAAAATGAAAATATGAAAAAAGAAATTATCGCTAACTCGCGTTTATACGTTTGAAAAAATGTACTCACTCGTTCTTTCATGCATATGATTCTATCAGATCAATCCGAGTTATGACACCAATTGCTTTATTATTCTCATTTACTACCACAACAAAGCTGCCTTTGGTCAGAAGCTGTGCAGTACGTTCTATTGTTTCCGCGTGTGTTACTATTAATGTCTCTGGTGTGAGAACTGCAGATATGGAATTCGTAGGACCAATACTTTTCTCGTACAGTCCTTTAAGTAGAAATTGTTCCGTAACATGTCCTACTAATTTATTTTTGTCGATTACAATAAGTTGTGAAATATCATATTTTCTCATAAGAGAAATGGCATGCTGAACATTATCAGTTGGTTTTACACTTATAACTTTATTTAATTTCTTCGCTTTAATAATTTCTTTTATGGATACGCCATCTGTATTTGTGAGAAAACCATTATCTCTCATCCAATCGTCATTATAGATTTTACTTAAGTATGATTTTCCGGAATCGGGAAGAAGCACGACCACACAACCTTTTTTTATTGATTTAGCGACCTTTAAAGCTGCATACATCGCGAGTCCTCCGGATCCCCCGGTAAGAATAGCTTCTTTTCGAACAAGTTGTCTTGCAGTGATGAAAGCTTGTCGATCGTCTGCTTGTATTACGTCATCTATATATTTGAAGTCAATTGTGGAAGGAATGAAATCTTCACCCACGCCTTCTACTTTGTAAGTTTTCATAAGTTTAGGATATTTATGCGTTCTTTTGTATTCGTGAAAAACAGAACCTACAGGATCTACTCCGATTATTTTTATTTTTGGATTTTTTTCTTTAAGGTATTTACCAACTCCCGATATGGTTCCACCCGTACCCATTCCGCAAATGAAATGTGTTATTTTTCCCTCTGTTTGTTTCCAAATTTCAGGACCTGTTGTTTCATAGTGTGCTTTTGGGTTCGCTGAGTTATGGTACTGATCCGGTTTATATCCATTTTCAGTTTCTTTTGTGAGACGGTCTGAAACTTTATAATAGCTTTTTTCATCTTCTGGAAGTACGGCTGTGGGAGTGATGACTACTTTTGCTCCATAAGCTCGTAAGAGATTTCGTTTCTCGTCGCTCATTTTATCAGGCATAACAAATATAGTCTGATAACTTCTAAGAGCTGCTACCATAGCCAACCCTACGCCAGTATTTCCAGATGTCGGTTCAATGATGGTGCCATCTTTTTTTAATTTCCCTTGTTTTTCTGCTGCATCAATCATAGTTATTCCAATACGATCTTTTACCGATCCTCCTGGGTTCATAAATTCGAGTTTGGCAAGAAGTGTAACTTTTAAATTAGGATTTAAATTATTGATCTTTACAAGTGGCGTATTACCTATAAGTTCAAGAATAGATTCGAAATACATATACAGAAATTATAGGAATTTAATCTAAGAAGTCAAATTTATATATTGATTATTTTAGGTTAAATAAATTTAAAGTCATAATTTATGAGTTATTAAACGAAATATGTATAAGAATCGTTTCAACGTTTGAATAGAAGTGTTATTGTAGATATGAATAGTATTATATAAACCGCGTAGCGGTAGTACTTTTCATCGATTTTCATATGGAGAAAATGACCGGCTGCAAGTGAAATAAGGAAAAAAGGAAGAAAGGGTAAAGAAGATTTGATTTGATTGAAGTCTAGTAAACCATTTTGAGTCAGGAGAAAAATTCTAATAAGGCAACTTATGAAAAACAGGAAAATTAATCCTGCGCGGAATTGTTCTTTTCTGGGTACAGCAGTGATAAGATACATTGTGAGAGGTGGACCACCCATACCCAGAATTCCTTGAAGTAAACCGCCAATAAATCCTAACAACATTCCCCAAAATTTACTATTAATATCTGGAGATTTTGGTTTTTTAACAATAATAGATTTAAGAAGAAATGCTGATATGGATAAAGCAAGTATTATTTTCAGTACAGAATTATTTAAACCAGTCAATATAAAAGTACCGATTACTGTCCCTAAAATCATCGTAATAGTCATGGGAAATATAATTTTCCAGGGAATATGTCTGTAGGATCCTATTATCAATAAACCGGTTAAAAATTGAAATAAAATCAAGAATATGACAGTTTCCTTAACACCTAATAAAATAGACAGAAGAGGTACTGCGATTAGTCCCGCACCAAATCCGAACAATGACTCTCCCAAGTAAGCGATAGTTACGATTATCGCTATATACCAATAATTTCCCATTTAAAAAGATAAATTTAAGTAATTATAGCAGTGTTTCATACCTAAAATATAATTAAAAATAGTAGAAATAATTTTGAGTATAATGCTGCATGAAGCAAATAGGATCTATTTATTGTATTTATAAATTTAGTTATGCAAAAAGAGCTTAAGCGTGTCAATTTCAATGCTGATGATTTTGGTATAAGTTCCGGTGTTAATGAGGCGATATGGTTATTGCTTGAAGATGGGAGAGTAGTAAGAAGTGCTTCTCTTATGGTGAATGGTCCAGCTGCTCGTGATGCTAGAGAACTAGATCAGATACCTTTTATAACAGTTGGAATACATCTTGATAGTACAGGGGAGGGTAAGGGCAGGTTTCGAAGACTATCTGAAGTATTAAGGTGGCCAAAAAGAAGAAAATTGTATGAAGTTGAACGTCAATTTGGGTTATTTGGTGAAATAATGGGTAGACTGCCGGATCATATTGACGGTCATCACAACTTACATATGTATCCGGGATTCCGTGAGATTGTGACCCAATATGCTAGAGACAATAATATACTAGTTCGTTCAATTGATTATCCTCTGAATTTAGGATTTCATGGTAGAAGAATTTGGCATGGAAATTTGGGAAGGGGTATTACACCAGATGATACCGTAAGACTTTTAAAGAGTTTACCTTGGGGTGTAACTTGTTTGGCATGCCATCCTGGATACGTTGATGAGGGATTGATATTTTCGGGCTCACCTTATATTTATCAAAGAGAGACTGAGCTAAAGACTTTAAGAAGTCCTCAGTTATTAGACTTTTTAGCAGCAAATACAGATACATTTGAGATAATTAATACCAGGGAGATCAAGCATAGAATGTCATAAGAGAAGTGTAATAGAAAAACTAATTTATTGTTTGGTTTAGAGCTTTTTAACAAATTCATTTACCGGAATTGAATTTAATTTAATAAAAGGCAAAATTCCTTGTGAATCTCTTAAAGCTTGAGTATTTATCCCACGACCTCGTTGCATTTCTTGACTTACGCAATGACCACACATTGTAGATTGTAGTTCATTATGCATAAGTCCTTTTGGTTTTTCTGCCTCAAGTCTATTTTTACCTTCGCGAGTAGGTAGAGCAAGGGCGCCGGTAGCTACACAGATAAGTGGTCGGTATTCATAAATAGTACATTCTCCTGTCGAATTGTTAAGAAAAGGGCAAATGGTTGGCTCTTTTATCACTCGTTCTTTTGCATCCGCTATAACTCTACGAGAAATATTACCTCTTTTAATAGCTGTTTTTAAATGCTTTACATCACCAGGGACAACAGGAACGCGTGGATCCCTGCAGCAGTCTGCAAATCCGCGTCTGCATGGATGATCGGCAGGCATGGAGTCATTGTTTAGTTTAGCAATTCTACGTAGTTCAATGTAACTTGCCATAAGCTAGAATTATAGCTTTAAGTTAAACAATTTACAACTTATAGGCTTAATTACTTTCTGTAGTAAATAAAAAGAGGTAGCAAAAGAATTAAAAATATTTATACTTAGAGTATTTCACATTCTTGTAAGGATGATACAGAATTAAGAGGTTTGCTTTAACTGTTTCCTTCGCACTATCAACATAAGACCAAAAAGTCCATTTCCGAATATCCAAGCAAGAGGATAAAGTGCAGTGACGATTGTATATCTCTGTAAAGAGAAAACAGCCAAAATAAACCGAATTGTATTTAATAAATAGAAAGACAGTGTTTCTGAATATGGCTTGTTCCACGATTTACGGATAGTCGGTGCAAAGCCGAGTAAATCAACTCCTGTTGTAAGGATTGCGCTTATAACTGGTTGTTTTGCGATAAGCCAGAATCCAAGAGCAATCAAAGCTAATATAAAGAAAATAGTGTCTACTTGGGTAATATCCTTCTTACCTTTTTTCGTGAATCCAATAATAAAAACAATCGTACATAATAGTCCTGCAGTAAAGGTCACATAGGCTCCGATACCTCCACCGGCGCTGACTTGCAATGCAAAGGCAATAAGAGTTACAAAACCCCACAAAAACCAACTATATACATGGGGAACAGTCTTCCCACTAATTACATCTTTAATATAGGGGATATAACCAATAAAAGTTAAAAAAACAGCTACAATACCCACTATATTTTTAAGATCAGACATGTATGAAGTATAGCAGAG
>CAZZCX010000007.1:43172-53894 GCA_964653195.1 uncultured Gammaproteobacteria bacterium | reverse complement strand
TCATAACTCATAACTCATAACTCATAACTCATAACTCATAACTCATAACTCATAAATATTATTCCAATTCTTCTCTCTTCGCATGCAGAAAGACAAACCACTGCTCAAAGAAGGCAAAAAGGAGTTTAAATGGGGCTTCAATTATAAAATCCATTACAAAAAGAAGAATATTTACCTTTGAAATGTTTGCCGTAAGTTCTCGCCCCACTCTCACAACGGGCATAAAGAAGAAATCCACAAATGGCGTAAGGAAGCTTTGACGTTCACCCATGCGGTAAAGATTTGCTGTAAGACTAATTCTGTAAGAAAGGAAAGATACAATCGCCAGGAAAAACAAAAATATACCTATGCTCACAAAATTAAATGAGAGCAGTCTAAGTGCATATATTATGGCCCCAAATGAAACAAAAAAAGCAAAAAACCAAAGAGCAGTAAATGCAGCCCTAGGACGTGTTGTCTGCTTCTTGATACTTAAAATTTCGCCAAGTCTAGGCTTTTCCGAAAAAAGCAAAACTTTAATTGAGCTATAAATCTTAACTGTATTATCAGGACCGGGACTGCGAAAAAAGAAGCTGACAATAAGCATAAGCAAGGGCGGAACTGTCATATTTATAAGCAAAGTCAGCCATTGATAATGCCCATAAACATAAAGCTCATAAGTGCCTTCTATAGCGAATGCAAAAATTACCTTCGTAAGAAGAATAAACAACACGCTTCGTACAATTGCTCGTCTTACCTTTGAACCTACCGCGTTATACTTCTCTTCGCAGGCATTGAACACTGTCCTTTCAAGCTGAGTGAAATTTGCAAAAAGTTGTGGTAAATTATTTTTGTTTGAATCAAGAATACCTTCAAGAATAAGAAATGCTGCTGTGCGTTTCTTGATGAATGAATAAATCCGTTCTTTTCTCGGATATTTTAACATCCTATGCATTTCCTGATAACCTTGTATAAAATTTTCGGCGATTGTCGTAACACTTTTTTCGCTAAGATTTCCAAAATAGAGCTTGAGGATGTGGTAACGAAGATAAGCCTTATCATCTTTAGCAAAAGCTTTACGTATCGCGATATAGACTTGTGCATCTCGCGTCTGTTCTGAATCATCGAGTATCACTACGTCATCTCTTAGTACCTGAAACATGAAATTACTCATGACCTGTTTCACATGATGTGGTTCTAAAATTTGAGATATATCAGATGACATTAGCTCATATATCAAATCGTTTAACTCTCCATCAGGTATTTTGTGTCTCTGAATCACCATGAGACGTAGGCGTAAATGTAAATCAATCGATTCTTCAACCCGTGACACAATAGCCTCTGGAACTTCATTCTCTATCAAATAACGTGCCCACATGAGCTCACGCACCAAGGGTCCAGCTGTCGTTTTCGCATTGCCCCCAAGAAGCAGCATTCT
Source organism: uncultured Gammaproteobacteria bacterium (assembly GCA_964653195.1). GTDB lineage: Bacteria > Patescibacteriota > Microgenomatia > Levybacterales > UBA12049 > CAYMDS01. Next base: position 52,477 of record CAZZCX010000007.1, on the reverse strand, counting down.
TCGAAGTATCCGCTCAATAGCAGCTCGCAGCATCACTTCCTCCTCACGATATTCCATGACGTTTCGTAATTTTTCAAACCAGGTCGCAAATTTCGCAACTACCGGATTTACTGAAATCATCCTTCCATGATGAATGTCTACTTTTTTATCGACTGTCTGTATCAACACGGTGGCCAATGAGGAAAGAGGTGGAGCCTGTATAAAATCGGGATTTTGTTTTTCTTTATTGTCAAAACTACCTTCATTTGCTGAATCATTCTGCTCCGATGCTTCATTCTCTTCGTTTTCAATATTCATTAATTCATTATACTACAGTTTACTTAAACCAATTAAAAATGAGTCAATAATCATTGTTCTAATTTCTCCCATACAGATTTTTGGTAACTTACTAGCTTATTAACAGTCTCTTCATCTTGAAACAACATGCCAATTTCCCCAGTCCCTGTAAAAACCCCTGCAGGGTGAAGATTATTACTAGTGAATAACGCACTATCATCAGCAACCAGTAATTTAGAGTGAATCATGCCCCTATGATCAGAATCAGGCAAATAACGCGCATCAATCAACCCCCCTCTATTCATTCTCTGAAACAAGACTGCATCAACCCCCCTTCTGCAACTGTCAGATAAGGCAACTTGTACACGAACCCCCCTCTTTGCAGCATCCCTAAGATCCATTAGTAACGGAGGTGCAGGATTAAATTGACTAAACCATGAAATTCGACTTGTTGCACTTTGAACCATTTTTCTGGCATTATCCGAAATAATAGATTTCCCGTATCTTCCTCTGTCTGCCAGAAAAGTAGTATTTGAATCAATAGATTCAGTATAATCGCTAAAATCTATTCCGTAATATAAACCGCGGGCATATTTGAATAAAACATCGGACAAAGGATGAGTATCTCCACACTCTTCAAACCTTATAGCTGTATTCTCAGAACCAAAATCAAGACCATTTAAATTAAACTCCATAAGGTAAGTACTACGCATTCCATCCGGTGATGAGATTAATGCAAACTTAGAGTGAACTTGGCTTGCTATCGGACTTAGTCGTTGTGATATGCCAGGCGCACTCAATCTTGCGATACTTACACCACCATCAGTCAATCGACGAAAAACAGCCTCGTTTGCCTGTCTTTGAGCTCTTATTCGCTCTTTTTTTTCATCTGTATGTCTTCTTAATGGCAAAGCTGCTCTTTTATCAATTTCAAGATCCGGAAAAGATGACTGCGCACCATTGCTCACGCCAAGAATTACTTGCGCTCCCCTCCCTGCAGCCTGCAATAAAGGATCAGCCAACTTATCCAGTATTTCAGGTTCTTCCCTTCTTTGAGAAGTCGTCTTAAGCATGGACTGAACCCAAATCTTTCCGCCTTCACCCACTCTACCGACATCATCTATAAACCTACTTAAAAATCCATCCGGAGTAAGCAGATCGGCTTCACGAATAGTCACTCCTTCCTCCTCGTGCGATATTGTATTTCTTTCAGCAAAACCCATAAAAAAATATAGTTTGAGATTATAACAAATTATTTGTTTAAATAACTCTGCTTAAATAAATACTTAATAACCTGTGCTGCGCAAACAAATAAACTTCAATTCATAAATTATTGTCAATTGACAAGATATAACAATAATTTATAGAATAAGTCCTATGGCAGAGAAAAAAGAATACGTTGAGCTTCGCATTCCACGTCTTGCAAAAGGAAACATCGTTACAATTCTTCTGGTTCTTACGCTTATAGTTATGGCTTTTGCGCTGGGCTCTCTTTATACAAGACTTAAAACTCTTGAGCAGGGAGGGACTGCAAATTCAGGAACAACCACCAATTCAAAAAATATAAATGAAGCTTTTGCGGGATATGCAAAAGATCTAAAACTTGATTCAAATAAATTCGCGTCTTGTCTTAAAGATGGCAAATATACCCAGAAAGTAAATTCACAAACTAGTGAAGCAAGCACTGTAGGCGTAAATGCGACACCCGGGTTTTTCGTAAATGGTAAGTTTGTAGGTGGTGCCTATCCATACGAATCATTTAAAGAAATTATCGATAAAGAACTGGATGGCACAAGTTCTGAAAATCATCTTGACTATTCAGAAATGCTCCAACAGGCATACAATGACCCCAATCAAAGATCATTCGATCCTGTATCAAAAGAAATTGCGCTCGGTGATGCTCAGGTAAAGGGTGATAAAAATGCTAAAGTAACAATTATCGAATACTCTGATTTCCAATGTCCTTTCTGCCAGAAAAGCTTTATGACTATGAATCAGATCCTAAATGACTATAAAGGGAAAGTGCGTCTGGTCTACAAACATTTACCAATTCAAAGTATCCATCCGAATGCTCAAATCGCAGCAGAAGCAGCAGAGTGTGCAGGCGAACAGAATAAATTCTGGGAATATCATGATACATTATTCAACAAACAGCAGGAATGGTCCTCTCTTCCTCAAGTATAGTAACACCTAAATTAGTGTCCGTGATCAAGTAATGTGACAGATATCCAGATTACAAATACTCCCAACAATAATAAGGCTGTTTCGATCTCTGCAAAATATTTTCTATTTTCATAATGAATTTCCGGAATTAGATCACTGACTGCAACATATATAAAAAAACCGGCAGTTATTGCCAAAAATATCGGTATTAATCCCTCAATTGAGTTACCTATGTAGTAAGTAACTATCGCTCCAATTAAAGATACAGAAGCACTGAAGACATTGACCAACAAAATCTTTATTCTGGGCATGCCTTTATGCAGCAACAGGCCAAAATCCCCCATCTCCTGTGGGATCTCATGGGCGATTACTGCTAAAGTAGTAATAATTCCTAACTGAATATTTGTCATAAAAGTTGCAGCTATCACTATGCCATCCAGTAAGTTATGCACGGTATCGCCGATAATGATCAGAGGTATTGTTGCCTTAGCTTCTTTATGTACATGCCCAGTTTCACCTTTATGATGATGTTCATCGTGATGATGGAACCAATGAATAAAACGTTCGATTATGAAAAAAAAGATTAAACCAGCCAAGGTCCATGAAAAAACATCTATATCGCGATTGGTAGCTTCATGAACAGCTTCAGGCAGGAGATCAAAAAAAGCTGTACCCAAAAGCGTTCCGGCAGCGAAAGATGCCAGAAAATGCGAAACTTTTTTTGCTAATTCTTCTCGTGACAGAAGAGCAATTCCACCAACAAGAGCACCAATACTGCCTAAAACGGTAAATCCTACTATGTATCCTAATTCATTCATAATTATCCTTGGCAATTATTACACAATCCGAAAAACTCCAGACTATGCCTCTTGATGATAAACCCCTTAGTGTCTGAAATATTTTCTTGAAACTCAGCTATCCTACAATCTGTTATATCCTCAATTTTTCCGCATGATTCACAAATAAGATGATGATGCTCAGGTCCCATTATTCTCTCATACCGGAATTTTCCTTCCTGAAAATCTACTCGTACTATTAATCCCCTTTTAAAGAAAGAATCAATGATGCGATACACGGTCGCCTGATCCACATTAATTTTATGCTTATTCAAACCTTCTAAAATTTCAGATACATCCATAGGCTTTGCCTCTTCTTCCAGAATATGAAGTACTGCTACGCGGGATTTAGTTCCTTTTAGCCCACGTTCTGTAACATGTGATTTATTTGTTAATGAAATATGCATATATTTATTTTGATATTGATATCGTAAAAGTAACTGCAGAAAACGCGAACTACTCGCATAATTATATGCGACTCACTCGCATTTGTCAAGATGATATAATAATACTAATTCAACATTATGAATAGGCTTGCAGTTACCTTTTTAGCTTTATTTATCATATCGCTATTCACTTCCCCAAATATCTATGCTCAAGCTCCCACAACTGCACCCATAGAATTTTATAAAGCAAAAGTGGTAAAAGTAATTGAGGAAGGAGTCCGAAAAGTAGGTGGTAGCTTAAATCCATACCAAGTAGTAGAAGTCCTAATTCTTGATGGACCTGACAAAAACAAAACAGTTTTTGTTGAACATGGCGGAATATTTACACTATCTGAAGAACAAAAAATGCATCCTCAGGATATGGTTATTATGACAAAAACACAGTCCGAGAAGGAGGCTGTTTATAAAATCACAGATAAATATAGACTAAATAGTCTTGCCTATATTATGGTTGGGTTTTTCCTTCTCGTGATGCTTACAGCAGGCAGAAAAGGCTTTGGATCCTTTATAGGTATGATTATCAGTCTTGGAATTATCGTATTTTTTATTATTCCGCAGATCTTAAACGGCGCAAATCCTCTCATGGTCAGCCTAATTGGTGCAGTTGTAATTATGATTAGCACACTCTATCTTGCTCATGGCTTTACTCGTCAAACAACAGTCGCTGTTATTGCAACATCTATTAGCTTAATAATAGCAATAGCTCTATCTCTATTTCTTGTCAAATTTACCAAGCTAAGCGGACTAGGTTCAGAGGATATTTATTCACTAACTCAAGGATTCATCGGAAAAATTCAATTTCAAGGCTTGCTGCTAGGAAGTATCATCATTGGTACACTGGGAGTTTTGGATGATGTGACCACCACACAAACAGCAGCAGTGATTGAACTTGCGGATGCCAATCCCAAGTACGACCTAATAATGCTTTTTACTAAAGGTATGAAGATAGGACGTGAGCATATAATTTCATTAGTAAATACTTTAGTTCTAGCTTATGCAGGAGCATCAATAGGCATATTTATTTATTTAATATTAGCAGTGAGAGATAAAACTCAGCCTCTTTGGGTGATAATTAATAGTGAACTTATTATGGAAGAGGTCATTAGAACAATTGCCGGATCTGCAAGTCTTATTCTTGCAGTCCCGCTTACCACACTTCTTGCAGCCTTTTTCACAAGATACTCGCTGAAAATTCGTTAATCTTTATAGAGTTTGTAAATTGAAAATAAACCAGCGACTATAACTCCAAATAAATCTATCAATAAATCCATGGCCGTATCTGTCGCAGTATATCCAAGCTTTGCAGGTTTTATAAGATTAAGAAACCACTCAATTATCTCCCATAATCCACCCAGACTTAATCCGATACTTAAGATAACAAAAAAGAAAATATATTTATTTTTAAAAATGGCTAATTTTTTCGTAACTAAAATATGAGCTGATAATAGTGTGAGTATAAACTCTGCAGTAAAATGAACCGGCTTATCATACCAGTAAATCCGTGAGTACAAATTTAAAACTGAATGGCTTGCCACAACCATCATAAAGGTAAGTAAAATAAACGAGATAGAAAATATGCCTCTATTCAGCTTCGTATATACTAAGATAAAATATAAAATCAGTAATCCGACTATGATAAATGCATGGCCGATATCATAAAACGCAATAGATAAAACTAGACCAGAAGATAGTGCAAATAAAGTAAATATCGACTCAATATTCTTTTTTATGTTTGTAAAATATATATTCATTTTAGGTGATGCTTAATTTTATAGATTGTATTTGTTCATTAGCTTTTCTATATAATTTTTCGGCAAGCGCCAACTCTCCAGCATCTCATTATCTGCGATAAATCTATATTTTTCAATATCAATTTTAAAGTCAGAAGATATTACTATACCTTCACTCTCCAATAACTTCTTTTGCAGGTGTTTATCGTTATAAAGATTTCCTTCAATTGAGATTCTTCCTTTACTGTTTATTACACGCCACCATGGCAATGAGTTAGAGTCTTTAATACTGCGAAGTGTCCACCCCACCTGACGAGCAGCACGAGGAAACCCAACATAGGCAGCTACCTGACCATAGCTAACCACTTTGCTAAAGGGAATAGACTTTATAACCTGGATTACTTTTTGAATAAAAGTAGATTGCGGAGATACCTGATTCATGATTCAAGAAGAAAGAATTACTGAAAAATATACTTTAGCTCTAATCCTGAATCTTGCTTCATAATTCTTAATTGTTTTATGGTAAATCACCCAACTTTCCTTTAATAATACTCTCCTCACCTGTCTACATACCTCTTATTTCTTTCTTGAGCTGTGCTAGTTTCCACATAAACAAAGCACCTTTATTGCGAGCGGAACTATCCACACAGAAAGACAATGCCTTTTCAAGAAGTGCCCTGTGTTCTGTCTTCGCTAATTTCATGTATAAACTCTTATGTTTATAGTCATTCAATTCTTCTGCAAGATGTATTCCGAATGTCTGAAATTCGCGAGAGATATATTTATCTGTAGTGGGATTGAATTTAGCAAGAACTGATTTTATCGACTGCATTATGTAAAGTTATGAATTATATATTTTGAGTTATGAGTTAATAAACTCACTAACTTAATTTATAACTTAGCACTTATAACTTATAACATCAACCGCTACTTAGTATTGAATCGATTCATCGCGGACTCTAATCCACCTTCCAGCGCGATCTGGAGTGACTTTACTGTATCCTTGATAAGTTTTTTAGCAACAGGCCACTCACTATCATCAAATCCTCCCAAAACAAAACCTTTTGTATCCCCAAGATGTCTTCTCCCGATCATTCTATCTATACCCTCCCCGTCTTTTCTATCAATACTATGACGAGGGTTTCCAATGCCTAATCTAAATCGCCAAAACTTATCCGACCCTAACGTATCTATGACATGCTCAACTCCGTGATGCCCTGCTCCAGCACCTCCAAATCGTATTTTTAACTTCCCAAGTGGTAGATCCAGATCATCATGTACCACCCATAAATCATTTATATCAAGTTTGTAAAAATCAAGAAGTAATTTAACAGCCATACCTGAATTATTCATATATGTTTCCGGTTTGGCGATGATGATTTTCTCACTCTCGCTAAGCTTCGGCTGCCATTCAGTTATGAAATACTGGCTTTTTAATTTAGATGATTCTGACCATTTAGAGTCTTTTACTGAAGTAATATCTTTAAGAAAACGATCCATTACGAGAAAGCCGAGGTTGTGACGGGTCATGTCATACTCTTCACCGGGGTTACCAAGTCCTACGATTAACTTCATAAAGTCACGCTTATTTTACTGCTAATTATTTTAACATGCAAGGATTTCGTATACCAAAAACAAATTCTTTAATTTCTCTTACATTAAAACGGAAGCATTTCTGCTTCCGTTTAGAATAAATACATTTTTATTATTTGTAATATCTTTTTACTTCAAATAATAAATATAAACCGATAACAACACCTACGACTGAGCTTACTGAAACAGTTAGCACAGCATAGACTGCGCTTAATGCTTCTGCCCAAAATAGATATACCCATCCCTTATAGGCTTTCTTAGAAAGACCAGGATATGCAAGCAGCATAAGTACACTTGATAATATAGTCAGAACACCTGTAGCAAAAACCAACATACCTGTCCTTACTCCGCCAAAAAGAGCTAAAGGTGAAAATCCCAATGCTGCAATACCTGCAAACACACCCAAAACGCCAAAAATAAGCGCTAACCAGGGAGCTATCTTAACTAACACTTCGCGTATGTTTTCAGGCAGATGAGGAACACCTTTAAATACCTTTTCCAAACTGAGGACTATATCATCTGTCTGTTTTTGAAGACCATTTGTCATTTTTTTCTCTTCCATTTACTTTCACCCCCCTCCACCTCGCCTTTGCTTTAACGAAGGCGGGTTCCGTTCCTATCTTTTTAATTATTTAGTTTTACCCTAATAGGCCGGGCTTCGGCCTTCGCCAGTCGTAGCCGGCTACGTCCGACGAAGTCGGGGGGCCAAAGCCCCCTTTTTCATAAAATATCTCAACATTATTCTAGCACAAAAAATGTATTCATTCGAGAGTGATTAAAAATCCAATACCAGCTGAGATTCTTTTTTGTTTTCTTCTTCTCCCTTATTCCAAATATAAACCTTGCCATATTCACCATCATAACCGGGCATTATAAATATGTTTCCGGTTCGTACTTTCTGAATACCTTTAGCAATTCTGTCCCCACTAATTCGTGATATATCAGCAAAGTTTGATTGTAATAATACTTCAAATTCTGAACCTAGTTCAGAACATAGTTTCACATATTGATCTTTAACTTTTTGACTTACAGGCGTCGAATGCATACTTTGAGCAACTACCTCTAATAGTGGAACTAACTTGACATAAGGCAAATGTGATTTATGAATATCTGTATACCATTTTAATCCTCGTGGACTGATTTTTTCCCTTACTCGATTTGAAATCGTAGCATCTGAAAGCTGTTTCACTCGTACCAATACGCCTTCTGTAAGTTTTTTATGACATACCGTACAAATTACACCCTTCTTCATTATCTGAAATGGATCAAATGAAATTTTACAACTTCTATGCCCTGAATAATGATACTTACCCTCTTCAGGATAAAACTCAATTGTATATAGTATTCGGTTATCAGATTGCTTCTCTTCATATTCCGACTCACGACTAGCCACTGACGACTGAGCATGCTTCATTATCGCTTGCTTAATTTTGCTATACGTCGGAATATCTCCTTCCAGCTCAAACACCGTCGCTTCCCTACCCATTTTACTTGGACTATGTGCATCTGAAAAAGAAAGTATTGAACGATTGCTTAAATCCTTGATAGACCAGTTCATGTTAGGGTCAGATGACAACCCAGTTTCAATTCCATAAATATATTTGGCATAATCTCCAAATGCCTCATCAATAGAATCAAACCCCGAAGCCGAACCATATAACCCAAAATGAGGAGTCCACACATGGCATGGTATTAAAAAACACTTTTCATCTATCCCGAGTATTAGTTCAAGCAAATTCTTTGAGGATAGTCCAATAATTGGCCTACCATCAGAGCTTAAATTACAGCCACGTCTAACTAATTCTTCAGATATCTTTACAGCAACTTCCATACTCGGTGCAAATACCAGATTATGAATTCTCCGAAGCTTATACCCCTGCTTATAAATACTCGCAATCTCTGTGGAGAGCAAGAATAATACTTCTTTATTAGTTTTTGAATTTTGATCTGTATTTTTGAGATTTCCTGCCTGTTGGCGAGGCAGGGAGATTTGATCTTTTAGTTTATACAGCCCATCCGCCGCTTCTTCTAACTGCGTGTTTATCTCTTTAAACCACAGAGGGTGCGTGAAGTCTGAAGTTGTTAGGATATCAAGACCCTTAAAACGGGCATATTCAACCATAACAGGAAGCGTCATCATCGGACTTACTGCGCGTGAGAATTTCGAGTGGAGATGGAGATCGGCTACATATTGCATACGTTTATTCTTAGCCCTTAGCCCTTAGCCCTTAGCCCTTAGCCCTTAGCCCTTAGCCCTTAGC
>CAZZCX010000007.1:0-43072 GCA_964653195.1 uncultured Gammaproteobacteria bacterium | reverse complement strand
CTTAGCCCTTAGCCCTTAGCCCTTAGCCCTTAGCCCTTAGCCCTTAGCCCTTAGCCCTTAGCCCTTAGCATATTTTACTTCTTCCCTTGCAACTGAAACATTTTCACAAGCTCATCTACTGTTGTAGCACCTACCGGCAGGCAGGTCTTCTGACTATCGCTTTGACTGTAATTTATATAGCTCGATCAATTCCATTACAGAAGTCGCATCCTCAGGACGCTTATCTCTATCTCTAAAATTCACAAGCCTTGGAAACCTCAAAGCATACCCTAAGGTCACCGGTCGTTGGTCGCTTTCTTTCGTATTCTTACTTACGACTATCGACTCTTGACTCACGACCCTACCCGCTGTATGCAGCGGACTCCTTGTAATCTCGTCTGCCAAAACCTCAATAACTATTTCAGGTTTCACCCAAACTGAAGGGGTAATTAAAGAATTTACTCTTGCTGGTTTATGAGTTAGTTCTAATCCTCTTGTTTTTTCTTTAATACTTCTCCATTCCTCATCAGTTAGCCCTGTGCCAATTCGCGAAACTGACACGAATTCATCTTTTTTTTGATCATAAATACCCACAAGTAATGCACCTGCACCAAATGCAGTGCGTTTCCCCTTTCCGAAAATGTAGCCCAGAATTACACAGTCAATAGTATCATTCAATTCTCCAGAAGAGTGTCTCTTCAGCTTAACCCAGTTAAAGTTTCTTCCTCCTGCTTCATAAACAGAATCCACTCTCTTCACCACTACACCTTCAAGTCCTTTAGAGATCGCGTCATCAAGCATTATCTGAAGCTCCTGTGGTTCCTTTAAAACACTTCCAGTAGCAGGTATTAAAGTGTCATAACCAGTTTCCTCCTGATCAAATCTAAGGGTTTTTCCTAAAACATTCATTCGCTCTGTCAATGGCATATCGATAAGTGACTTGCCGTCCACGTATAATATGTCGAAAACAAATGCCTTCAATGGAAGTGTTTTAGCGACTTCAGTAATATTATGTTTTCTTCTTCTTTTCGTAGTTTCCTGGAAAGGTAGAAATTCTTCTGACTCAGGTTGATACGCAAGTGCTTCCGTGTCCAATATCACCGTTTTTGCTTTAACTTGCCTTAAAGTTCCTTCTATGAGCTCAGGAAACATATGTGTCATATCTTCAAGATTGCGGGAAAACATCTCTACCTTATCGCCGTTTTTATGAATCTGTACCCGAAATCCATCGTACTTCATTGTCGCATGCACTCCCCGAAGGGATGCACCGACTGGTGCGTCCATCTTCTCAAATACCTTTTGTGGATTTGGTAGCCGTTCACAGAGCTCTGATCGAATAGGTCTACCCACTGTAACGCTTAATTCTTCAACTCCTTTTAATCCTTCTTCAAATAAAGTTTTTGCGATAAGGCCTAAATCTGAAGTTTCGTTATATGCTTTCTCCAGAAGTTTTCTCTTCGTCCTATCACCTAACTTAGCTAGAGCCAACGCATCAAGCACAGTTGGATCTCCTATACCTAATCGCGTTTTCCCCAATGCAATTCTCACGAAATGCTTTACTGAAACGTTATCCAATTTTTCAACAATATTTTTATATAAATTTATCCGTTTCTCAACCGTCCCTTCACCGGATGTATTAGCTATGGTTACCAAAGTTTCAAAAACAACTTCAACTGTCATTCCTTTGCCCTTTGCCCCCTGCCTGCCGGCAGGCAGGTCTTGCCTTTTGCTTAATTCTTGCGCTACTATTCCCAAATCCCCTTTTTCACTATATTCTTTCAATACTGATTCTTTGTCGGATGAGAATGCTTCAGCTAATGCTGCAGCAGCAGTCTTATCGGCTATTCCTATCTCAACGGGTTCAAAAAATGGCGCGACTCTTCCCTGTAGTAAATACATCACCTTATCAATCTCCTCAGTTTTCGTTCGTTTAAAAAGATCTGACAGAATATCGATCATTGTAAGCCTTGATGAAGTTGTCTCAAGTTTTTCAAAAAATGTTGATAGTGTTGAAAATAACATAAAAGTTATGAATTATGAGTGCTGAGTTATGAGTCAGACTAATCCAGTTATAAAATCCGTATGCATTTACAATAATAAATTATTTAGCTCTTTCGCTTGACGTCTTCACAATGCTAGTTAACACAGTAATAATTTCCTGATTCTCTTTCATAAGCAAGGAAAAGTCAATATTCTGCTGAAGATTTATTTCGGCAAGTAACTTCAACCAATACAGAGTCTCCCTCGCCTCTTTTTTCGCAACATTCATTGAATGAATAAATTCCTTTCTGGTATTTGATGCGAGCGCCTCTTCAATATTAGCACCTACAGAAGTAACGGAGCGCACGATCTGCTTGATAATAATAGTGTGCTCGTAAGTTTTAGGTAAATATTTTGTAGTTTTAATAACTTCTATAACGAACTTAAACACCTTGGTGGCTATAAGTGATTCTTTTTTATTATTCATAGACTCATAATTCATAACTCGTGACTCATAACTTGATTCTTATTTCATAACATACTTAGCTGCTTTAGTCGCTCCGTGTTTCTTAAGTATTCCGCTAGCAATTAACCCTTTCAATTCATTAAGTACAGTATCTTCAGATACGAAAGGAAACAATTGCTTAAACCCATTGTTCTGCAGATATCCAGTCTCCTGAATATATTCAATTATCTTTAACTGCCTCTCAGATAATAGGAGAGGTTTGCCTCCTAATTTCGATCTCAACTTACCATCAATAGATATTCGTTCAACCTTTTCTTTTACTTTGGTTAATTCTATCGCAAGTCCCTCTGTGAAATACGTAAGCCACATTGTTTGATCACCATTATTTTTCGCTACTGACTGCAATGCACTATAATATGCACCTGCATCACGATCATAATGCTCCTCTAAAGAAAAAAACTTCCGTATATCATATCCTTCTTGAAATAGTATTAGAGTAGCGAGAAAACGCGCTACTCGTCCGTTACCGTCGACAAAGGGATGTATTTTCACCAATTCATAATGAACAATACCTGACCTCAAAACAGAGTGAATTTCTTTACTAGACGTATCATTTATGAACGCAACTAAATCACGAATCTGAAAAGGAACCGATATCGCAGGAGGTGGTCTAAAAGTCACCTCCCCTGTTTGATTATTCTTTACCACTACCTGAGTACTTCGATACTCCCCGCACTTATCATCCGGCAATATTCTACTTACTGTCATTTTATGTATACGTCTTATCAATTCTTCTTCTATCTGCCATTTGCCCTGTGATGTTTGTAGATCATCTATGTTCTCAAGTACTTTCCTGTAATTAATTACTTCCTGTACATCGCGTTGTCTCGCGATGACGTTTTGCCCCTGCATCACCCTTTCAGCTTGAGTAAGATTAAGTTCGTTTCCTTCTATATGTGTCCCGTGATGAACTGCACGTATCATTGCATCTTGTTGAAATTTCTTTTCATAATAAGGAAGAAGTGGCGCATGATCGATAACTTCCTTAGCGGCTTCAATAATTCCGATGTTTTTGAGAATTGAATTACTTATAGTAAAGACAGGAGTGAACATCGCACCAATTGTTGCATAATTCCCGAGAAAAAACAATTATGCTATAATTCAGGCATGACAAGCACAGAGAAAGAAAAAAAGGAAGAATTAGGTATGCACCTTATAGTTGCCAAACAAATGGCAACACTTGCTACAAACGGGTTCGGACTGGTAGCAGCACTGGCATGGAATAACGTAATTCAGGAGCTAGTGAATAATTATATTAAGAAATGGCTTCCTGTAGGTTCCGGAGCCCTATCGCTTTTGATTTATGCAGTCATTGTCACAATCCTTGCTGTAGCTGTAACTACAAATCTTACCCGCACAGTTGAACGCCTCGAGAACCTGAGGAAAAAACAATAAAATAACTACTCAAATTTTTTCGATGTATGTCCGAGATTTGTATTAGTCATAGGTCTTCTGTAAAAAAACCTCAGCTTTCCCCTTCTTCTGGGTAGAATTTCTTGATACTCACTTAGATCAACTTCTTGATCAGCAGGAAATGAATATACAGTATCATCTGGTTCATTATAACGACTTTTTAGTCTATGTAATTCTTTTACATTTACCATAAATTAAATTATAGTTCAATTATAAACGATTTTTTTATTCCTGCGTTATCTAAAAACTCCTTATGTGTAGTCGTAATAATAGTTTGCTGCTTCCCTATAACGCCTAGTAGATGCTTTATATGCTCATCATCTAACTCAGAGAAAATATCATCAAGCAAAAGCACAGGAGGCTCACTTAAAATTTCCCGCATATATTCAAGCTGAAGTAGCTTCAGCTGTAATACACCGAGTCTTTGCTGACCTCTTGAGCCATATGCTTTAAGTGGCAACTCTATCTCATTTTCCCGCTTCATTGAGAAGATGACATCATCTCGGTGTGGACCCACAAGCGTAACTCCTGCACCAATTTCCGCCTCACGATACTGCAAAAGCCTATCTGCAGATATAACACTAGGATCATATGTTATATAAAGAAGAAATAATTTTTTTTCTGAATTATTTAAAAACTCTATAAACTGTCTGCGCTTTTCTGTAATAGTAGTTCCTGAACGTATAACAACTTCATCCCAATAATTAAATTGCTTTTCAGCCCTCACACCAGACTCTCTTGCTCTTTGCAATAAAGCGTTTCTCTGTCTTAACGCTTTTGTATAAGTAAGCATATCACGCCTATACTGCCTATCAGTCTGCTCTAGAACTTCATCCATCAAATCACGCCTAAGACCAGGAGAACCGGAAATCAGATCCAATTCAGATGGTTCAAATAAAAGTGTTGGTAATATACCTGCAAAGTCTGTTCTTCTTTTTGGTAAGCCATTTAATAAATACTTTTTAATAACCCCATTCTTACCCCACATCTCGCCTTTCGCTAAAGTTACCTCAAGCTCCCTCTTTTCATTATCTTTACTTTCTACACTCCCCTTCACCCTACTTATGTCTTCATCTATTTTAATAAGCTGCTCGTATTGATCTGCTCTTTTGCTTTTACCAAGAGATAGCAAAGAAATAGATTCAATTATATTTGATTTACCTGCGGTATTCGGACCTACTATGAAAGTAGTCGATGAAGAAAACGAAAAATCGGCTGAATCATAACTGCGGAAATTTTGGAGTAAGAGACGTTTTAGAATCATGGTAATTTCCAGTTTCCAGTTGCGTGTCGCCAATTAGTTTCGAAGTGCGAAATTATTAAATTAATTTGAGATTGGAAATACGAAATAGGAAATTATATGAGCTATTCTATCACAGTTCCAATAAATGGTAGTCCTTCAAGATAATGCTCTATGTTCTCAAAATCACTTCCCATAACGACTACTTTTACACCCAAATTTTCAGCTTTTTGAGCAGCGATCGGGTCAAAAGGGGCATGAAGACCAGGAATCCATTTATCACCAACTAAATTCCTGAACTCAGCCCAAGAGATCTTATCTATTGGCTTGGCATCCTTATGAACATTAGGATCTTTATCATAAACTTTCGTTACATTACTCAAATTAATGACTGAACGGATTCCATAATCATCACAAAGCATTATAGCATCATAATCTGTTGAGAACCCCGGCTTCCATCCACTCGCAACTATCACCGACTCCGTTGCTTTACGGATTATTTCATAGTTTTTAAGAATAAATGGGTGTGCAATATCTCTAAAAATAGTTCTGACCAGATGAGCATTTAAACGTGTACTGTGAATTCCCAACCAATCCAGATCTTCAGGGCTCAGATCATGTCCGACTACTTCTCGCCCAGCATCTCGATAATGCCTTGCCGTCACCCCTCCTCCTATTACCAGAAAAAACTGTCTGGATGGATATTTAAGTATCTGCCTGCGGATAAATTGATTTAATTTTGAGAGAAAAGAAGTATCAATACCAGTACTAGGGACTATCAAAGATCCACCTACTGAAATTATAATGCGATCTCTTTTAGACATATTAGATTGTTTATGCAGCTTCTAAGCTATCATATAGGCATACAGAAAACAACCGATTTAGTCAATGTTTATTAATTATAAACAAGTTTACAAGTTTTGGCTTTTCAACTCGTTAATAAATTACTCGCAAATAATATAATAATTCACTTCTGACATATGGGACAATAAAACGTTCCACGTCCCCCCAGAGTTATTTTTTCAATAATACTTCCACAATTTTTACACTTTTCACCCTTCTTGCCATACACCAAAGCTATATCCTGATAACTTCCTTCTGTTCCATCTGGTGCTACATATGAATTCTCACTCGCACCTCCTTTATTTATCCCTCTTTTTAACACTTCTTCAATCGATTGAAATAACAATTTACTTTCATCTTCAGTTAATGAATTCGCTTTTCTCGTAGGATAAATCTTCGCAAGATAAAGCGCATCGTTGGCATAAATATTTCCCACACCGCCTATTTTCGCTTGATCCATAATCGTTTCTTTAATAGATTTCTTATTTTTCTCCAATATTTCTCTAAATAACTCTAGGTTTAAACTGCTTAAAGGTTCAGGACCCATCGAATTTAATAAAGAAATACTTTTTAAATCATCTGATTTAACTACTTTCATCCAGCCGAATTTACGCATATCGTTATAATAAAGTATTCCGCCACGGTCCAGATTAAAAACTACATGAGTATGCTTACCCGGAATACCTCCGTTAACTTTCTTAGATAATACAGGGAAATCAGCTAAATTCGGTCCGCGATATATAAACTGTCCGGTCATCTTAATATGGATAACCAATGAGTATTTATTTTCGAAATCAAAAACAAGAACTTTTCCATATCTTCTGATCATGATTATTTTTGAATTCAATACTTTTTCAGAATCCGCAGGGAAAATTTTTTTCCAATTTACGAGTATATTGTCTATACTATGTCCTGTTAAGAATTTCTGCAGTTTTAATTTTATAGTTTCTACCTCAGGTAATTCAGGCATGTGAAGATTATAACAAACTCATCGTTAAAACCTAATTAGGGGCTTGACACCAGGAGACTATTACCCGCGTATAATGCGAGCCTTTAAGCTTGTTGTTTGAGGTTATCGGTCCGCCAGTAAATAGCTTATCTATTTTTAACTTGTTATCATGTATATTTGAATTAAGTTGCAAGTATTTCCATGTCCAGTTAGGTCTACTTGGTGAAGATGGATTTAGGTTTACGTTTTTCAGAGAGAGCTGTGGCCATCCACCTCCGCTGACGCTATCTACAGGACACGTATACCATTCTCCGCCTCCGTTCATTACTTCTTGTAAGTTGGATGAGAGTACAGGATTCAAATCATTAGAAGGATTTGGATAGTAATATACTTTTCTGCCATCTGAAAAGCGGGTAAGATTGGAATTCGCAGGCTTGAATTCGCCTACATCAAGACAGTTAATATCCTTTTTATTCGCATAGTCCAATGTGCCATCTTTTTTGACTGGTTTAAATTCAACTTTACTTGTTTCATTTGTCTGATGATGTGAATCAGCGAGCAGATCATGTATCGTCCCTTCAATATCAACAGGGCCTTTTTGCGGATTATTGCCACCAACATTCCCTGTCCAACCCCAATCTACGCCAACTTTAATTTGCCTACTATAATCCAGTCCTGTGAGTGTGACTGTATTTGATTTGGACGTATGATTGATAACTCCTCCCATCCAATCACTTGTAAGAACTGTATGTGTCCAATTGCAAGCTGGGGGTGTTGGCGTTGAGGTTGGTGTATTGGTTGGAGTTGCAGTAGGTGCTATGTAGCAAGCTGTTGGATGAATTTTTCTCAACTGAGGTGCGACGATTTGATCATTTTTTACACCGTTTACCGTAACTACCACTTTTGTTCTAAATACTGTATTGATATTCATATTACCGACTTCAGCTGCATCCCTCACGAATTTTGCCATTGTCTCTATGTTTTTAGGCTCACCTGGAGTATTCCCATACAATGGTATCGTTTCATTCCAGGTACGTGAATGATAAGTATTATTTGTTGTGACATTTTCACCAATTTTATAACATGCCCACGATGGTAGCCCTTCTGAATTTTTCGGACCCTCCCAATTTGCTCCTGAGTTGAAATAATAATGATACACAGACCGATGGCCTTGATCTGTTTGTGGATTTATACAAAGCTGATATTGTACTTGTGCATTTGAATTTGCAGGCAAATCAGTAACATTAAGATTGTACGAAAGATTATTGTCAGCATTGTTTATGTAGTTTTGATTAGGAGGAGTACAGACGGTGCTTAATGAGCCCGTTACAGGTGTGGGAGATGGTGCTACGCAAATTTGATCAAACTTTGCTTTAAGTTGGGTATTTAAGCTGCTTCCCGGAATATCTGCATCTCCAAATTGTTTGGCACCGCCATTAAAAACACAGTGATTTAAATTCTGTTGGTTCGGATTATGATGGATGATACAGTAATTACTGGCATCAGCTGAATACTGAACCCAAACGTCAGCATATTGATTTGATGGAAATCCTGGATAATTTGTATTGTTCAATCCGTCATGCTGCACTACAGAGCATTTCGTATCTTGATTGTTATGGTTTTTGTTAGAATTTTGAGGTGCAATATTTTGAAGGTAGACAGGATTGCCAATTTTTATAGTATTTTCAGTTGTTGTACTATGATTATCTGAAATTGCTTCCCAGCCCAAATAACCTGCTTCAGTATTATCGTATCCGTTACAGACCCGCCACATTGATGCATTTAACTCTCCCCGAGTCATCCTACAATAAACATTTTTAAGATTACCAGGTGTTTCTGCCAAAACTTTATTAAAATTATTTAATAAGAAAATGGCTGATAGTGAAAATAAAGCAACAAAAAGAAAAAAGACTGATCTGTTTTTAAATAAAATTTTCATATAAATATGTACGTATAAAAAACAAAACCTGCAACAAGTGCAGGCAGCAACATACTAAATCTTTGTTGTGTGTTTGTCAAGTAAATTAACTAATTAAAACGTAAGTAATGTGTAATAAATATTATTTAATCTTATTCACTCCCGAAAACTTAAACCAACATAAAAGGCTTTTGTATGGACTATCAGCCACTTCGCGTATCAGTTTATTTCAATTTAGCTTTTACAGCTAAATTGAAATTACCTTGAAGCGGTGATGTCCATACAAGGGAAAGTATTGAAACGCTATTCACTTCACAGTATTGCTACTGTAAAGCAGAAGTTTCAATCTATAACCCAATGCCTTTTTACTTGTTAAATATCTAAATGCTTAACTTACAGCTGCGAGTATAACAGCCTATAATTTAATTGTCAAGTGTTTATGACATAAAAAGACAAATATAACGAGAGAGATAATTATTCATAATTTACCTCAATAGTGAAGCTATTATTGCTATTGACTGCAGGGTATAGTTATAAATGTCAGTTCATTATGACAAAATACTTGACAAAATCGAATTTAATTGCTATAATATAAGAGCAAAGTGTCAATTTCTTTTTTACAAACCATCGGATTATCTAAAAACGAGGCTAATTTATACGAGCTTCTCTTGAAGCTCGGGGAAGTACCGATCTGGAAAATACAACAGGAAACTGATCTAAAGCGCCCGACTCTCTATCTCTCTCTCCAGAACCTTGAAAAGAAAGGCTTAGTATCCAAAAGAGACTTCGAGAAAAAAATGCATTTCAGACCTGAGTCACCAATTAAGCTTCTAAGCCTTGCAGAAGCACAATATAATGAACTTGACCGCGCGAAAAAAGATATCCAATCCATTCTCCCCCAGCTTACCTCAAGCTATATCATGGCTGTCGAAAAACCTGTCGTTCGCACATATGAAGGATTAGATGGATTGAAAGAAATATATGAAGATTTATTGAAAGAAGGTAAAACAGTTTATTCTGTGTTACAAACCGCAGAGGTTGACCCCTTGCTCTATAAATGGCTGACGACAACTTTTGTAAGAAAGAGGGTGAGACTTGGCATACATGCAAAGGTAATTGTTGCTTCAGGAAAATGGGCAGATGTTTATGAGAGTTTAGACAATAAAGAGCTCCGGGAAACCATAAGAGTAGACTCAGATAAATTTCCTATTCAACATGAACTAGTTATATATGGAAATAAAGTTGGGTTTATTAATTATAAAAAGGGTGAATCATTGATAGGTGTCGTAATTACCCATCCTCAGATAGCACAAACTATGAAAGCATTCTTTGATCTGGCCTGGATTGGCGGAAATTCTGCACAATTACTTAATTCTTAAATGCTTTTAGCAATAGAGCCATTAGCATCTTCCGTATGATCTTTTGTAGCTATAAAATATATATTCTCTGACTCACGCCAGCCTTCAATAGGTAAGCGAGTTTCTGCTGACAACTCTTCTAAAACTAAACCGGCAGAGCTATATATAGTTCTTAAGTCATCAAAACCGGGTACATATCTGTTATACACATTAATATACTTGCCGTCTTGTCTATCTGGACCGTCATATACATATGAAAAGTTTTGTAACTGAATAGGATTGTCAGGATCTATTGGTATGTACATACTTTTTAATAACTTCATATAATTTACTCTATTCTCTAAATACTCACCTTTATTAGGATCCGGCCAATCAACAAGCAGCTTCCCCCCTTGCTTTAAAACTCTAGCTGGAGCCAATAAAGCATTATATAATCCATCCTGACTTTCAGCATGGGTATTATTTCTACCCAAATCAATAATTAAATCTACGCTTTCATCTCCCAAAGGGATGTTATTCCAATCTCCCTGAAAATATCCGATTGTACCGGTCACGTCGCCTGCCTTCGCTTTTTTTATATTTACTTCCGATGAATCAAAAGCAATTATTTTAACATTTAATATTTTCCCCTCTTCACCCCTTTCAATCTTTTCTTGTTCAGGTCTATTTAAAATCGCAATTCTTTCAGCTAATGCATTTGCGATTCTACCTGCACCGCATCCTTTTTCCAAAATTACATCTCCGTCTTTAATTTGTGCCATCAATAAATCAATTTCGTGTTCTGTAGCTGCCAAATTCGCAGGATAGTTTTCAAAATCTACCTCTTTATATATGTCTCCCAAATGGGTATGAAACTTGACGCTTGCATCATCGGGATCAGCACCTATTAACATTCTACCTATTCTCTCAAGTCTTTCTCTATCAGTTGGATGCTCATCCATATATTTCCTGAATTGATTAATGACTCTTGGATAATCTAGCTGGTCAATCCACACGCCTAATAATTTCTTAATCTTCACGTCATCAGCTTGAACCTCAAGATATTCAGGTATTTTATCCATTGTCCCATGCGCTAAATTGAATACTAAATCATTAATTCTTGAGACGCGAACAGAATCATATTCGGATTGAGTAAAATATCGACTGAGATAATGATATTCATCTAGATTATCGTAAGCATGATCCAAAGCCATACCAAATAATTCTTCGCTATTTGGCGAACTGTTTATAAATCTGACAAACGCTGCATCAAAGTCAATCCCGTAAGAATTTCCAATAACAGGAAATAAATGGTGCATTCCTAGTACCCACTTTGTAATTTCTCTCCTCTCATCATCACCCAACTGATCCATCGATTCGAATGCGATGTTCATTAAACTATCTTCAGCATCATATATACCTTCTTTAAATCTAAATTTACCTTGATAAACTATTGGCGATTCTTGTTCTCTGATTTTATTAGACCCTGCATTTACATACTGACCCACTGATGACTCAGGCCATAAAACCTCTTCCTGTTGCTCATCATCTCTGTCGACAAATTGAATATTTTCCAAAAACACTCTTGAAACTAGACATTTAACTACATCTACAGGCAGCCGAACAGGCTCTTCTTTGTCAAGTTTTTCTGCAGCACTTTGAATAACTAATCGTCTTTCAGCATTTCTAATATTTAAAGGGGTTAATTCAATAACAGATGAGGAATTTTCTTTACGCGAATTAGGTTCACCCGCTAACTGATCACCTTTAAATCCATCTCGTACACCTTCATCCATATTCTTGAAATTATAAATCTGATATCATCAAGTCTTCAAACCTACTTCAATGAATTTTTTGATTTCCAATTTAAATCTATCTTTAGAAAACTTTTCTGCTTGCCTGCAGCACGCTTCCGAATCAAATTTCATAGATTCAAATTTTTTAATTGCATCCATAAGACTACTTATGTTTAATTTGTCGAAAAACAATCCAGTCTTACCATCAATAACCGTTTCCTTAACTCCACCGGACTTGAAAGCAATAACGGGTGTACCGCAACTCATCGCCTCAACTGGCAATATTCCGAAATCTTCGTCCTCCGATGCGAAAACAAATGCTTTTGCATTAGTAAGCAATTCATATTTTTCCCTTTCACTTATTTCACCCAAAAATTCAATATTACTACCGCTATTTGCCTTCTGCCCTGCATTTTTTACCAATCTCCTTAACTCCTCCTCATGACCCGCAAATCCTTTTCCGAATACTTTCAATGGCGAACCTATTTGAATAAATGAATTAATAATAAGATCGATATGCTTCGCTCGTGCCAATCTCCCCCCAGCCAAATAATACTCCTTTTTTTCTTGAGTCTTAAGTCTTGAAATTTTATTCTGCAGCTCTACCGGTGGATAAATAACTATCGCATCTTTTTTATAGAATTTAAAAATTCTACTTTTTACCTCTTCAGAATTAGCGATAAATTGATCGACATTTTGTGCATACTTGAAATCCAACATTCTTAGGAAATGATTTACAGTCTCAGCTATAACTCTAATTAAGATATTCTTCTTCCAATTTCTTGCTGTTAAATATCCGTAAAGATAACGGGGAGGCGTATGGCAGTAAGTTATAAACTTAGTTTCTATCTTTTTTGATTCATTTTTACTTTTTGTTTTTTGCTTATAACTACCTGCTATTGCGTTTGGAAAATATGCACCTGTTGCAGATATGATAACCACATCGAATTCCGAAAAATCAAATTGCCTGAAAGCTACAGACGAAATTAATCGAAATGGACTAATAAGCTTCTCCTTAAAAGGGATTTTCTGAAGAAATGATGTACGAATATCCCATCCACCATCTTGCGGATTAAACCTTTCTCTGTGAGGTCCTAAAAACTTCGGTAGATATACACTCGTAAAAACAGGAGCATCAGGGTAAATCTCATGCAGCGTTTCAAGTACCCTTTCAGCCCCACCGTATTCTTTTATATAATCATGAACTAGTGCAATTTTCATATTTTATTAATCTATTAACGAGTTATTGATTAACGCGTTAATAATTTGCAAACCCGTTAACTCGTTAATAAAAAATATTACAATAACCCTAACTGTTCTCCATTCTTGTTTTCATTCACATCCTTAAAAAGGGGTCCAAACCTTCTAATCAAACTATCAAATCCAAACAATTGAAATACTTCCATAGCACCTTTCGTATTAAAATCTATCCACTTACTCTCCTCAACTCTGCATGTCAATGGTACATCTATAACTATAGTCGCAAGCTTCTTTGCAAGCGCTGCCTGCTCAGCATCAATTGCGAGCTTTTCAGCAATTTTCGGTGGTAATTCCCCTAAGTTTTCATACATGTATTCAAAAGTCTGGAATTTCGAAAGTAAGCTACTTGCGGTCTTTGGGCCAATACCCGAAACACCGGGATACCCATCTGAAGCGTCTCCAACCAATGCTTTGTAATCTATAAACTGAGATGGTTTGACGCCGAATTTCTCCTCCACAGCTTCCTCATCATATAATTTAGTCTCCTTAACTCCTACAATTGGCATAAGAACCTTAGTGGTTTTATTCACAAGCTGAAGTAAATCCCGATCCCCCGTCAGTATAATTGTCTCAATTTGTTTATTTGTATTATTGGTATGTATTTTCGCCACTTGAGTAGCGAGCGTTCCGATAACATCATCAGCTTCATAACCTTCAATCTCAAAAATAGATATGTTCATTTTCACTAAAGCTTCATGAATCATCACAAATTGCGATATCAAATCATCAGTAAGTGATGGTCTTCCGCTTTGATATCCAGCATAAAGAGCCTGTCTATGAGTTGGCTTACTGATATCGAAGCTGACTATCACATACTCAGGTTTTAGATTAGTTATAACAGTAAGAAACATACTCAGAAATCCATAAAGAGCATTTACGACAGTTCCGTCAGGAGATGTAAGCGGGGGCAAAGCATGATAGGCTCTATGCACAATTGCATTCCCATCAATTAAAAGAAGTTTATGCATATTAGAATTATATCAATTAAGAAGTATTTATGATTTAGGGAGTTTGGCGACTTTTGCCTTTGGAAGATTTTTCTCACCTACCAATGTTACGAAATCTTCAGACTCAATAGTTTCTTTCTTAAGAAGCTCAATAGCTACAACATCCAATTTGTCTTTAATTCCTTTTAAGATATCCATTGCCTCTATAAAAGCTTTGTCCATAATCGCTTTTACCTCCAAATCTATTTTTGCTTGCATTTCCGGAGATACATCTGTCGGCTCATACATCATTCGACGTTCTGTATCTAAATTAATAGGTCCTAATTTACTCATACCAAACCTTGTCACCATTGCGCGTGCTACTTCCGTCGCCTTGGCTATATCATCAGATGCACCTGTCGAGATAGTATCAAATATCAAAGTTTCTGCTGCACGTCCACCAAGCATTACGGCTATCTGCTCAAGTAAATGTATCTCTGTCTCATGAGTTCTCTCAATTGGTTCCATCATTGTATGCCCTAGACTCATGCCACGAGAGATGATAGAGATTCTGTGAACTGGATCCATATGTGGCATATACCAGCTGACCATGGCATGCCCAGCTTCATGATACGCTGTCATTCTTCTATCCTCTTCTGTCTGTAGCCTTTTTTTCTCAGGTCCCAGTTTCACTTTCGTCGCTGCTTCTTCAAGATCTTTCATGTCAATTGCTTTTTTATTCAACCTAGCAGCTAAGATCGCAGCTTCATTTAGCATATTCTCTAAATCTGCACCTGAAAATCCGACAGTTCTCTTTGCCACCTTCTCCCAGACTACGTCCGCTATAAAGGGTTTTCCTTTTGCATGAATTCCTAATATCGCTTTTCTACCCTCTATATCTGGAAGATCAAGCATTACTCGCCTATCAAACCTTCCCGGTCTTATCAAAGCAGGATCCAAAACATCAGGCCTATTGGTAGCTGCTATCACCACTATCTGTTCGTTTTGAGTAAATCCATCCATCTCAACAAGAATCTGATTGAGTGTTTGCTCGCGTTCATCATGTCCCCCCATGAATCCCGCACCACGCTGTCTACCTATAGCATCAACCTCATCAATAAAGATAATTGAAGGCTGGCTTTTTTTCGCAGTATTAAAAAGATCTCTCACCCTAGATGCGCCAACTCCTACAAGCATTTCCATAAATTCAGATCCTGCCATAGAGAAGAATGCGACATTCGCCTCCCCCGCAGTCGCTCTTGCAAGTAGTGTTTTCCCTGTACCGGCAGGGCCTATCATAAGTACCCCCTTAGGAGTTCTCGCTCCCATAGCTTTATACTTTGCTGGATTTTTAAGAAAATCTACGACCTCAGTAAGCTCCTGCTTAGCCTCGTCCACTCCCGCTACATCCGCAAATGTAGTTTTTGGCATATCCTTAGAGAAAAGTTTTGCTCTGGATTGACCAAATGAAAATATATTTTCCTGTGCTCCCCTGGCCTGTCTAAAGATGAAATAGAAAAAGGCGATCATTAAAACGACGGGGAGAATTGCAGATGCAAGGTTTATCCAATTATTCAAACCTGATTCATCTTTGACTGTTACCTTCGTATTCTTTAGCTGAACTCCTGCATCACTAAATAATGCATAAACATCTGATCCTCTTTCCTTAGCGGCTTCAACTGTCCTATCTTTTTCTTTCACAACAAGTTTGTCACCATTTACTACTATTTCACTGACTTGACCACGCCTTACATCATTAATTACTTCAGAAATTGAAACTGATTGATAGGAATTATAATCTCCTGAAAATCCACTAAAAAGTAGGAGTGCGAAAAATGCTATAAACCCATATAGAAGTAAGTTTTTCCAGGAAGGTTTTATCTTTACTTTGATTATTTTTTTCTTATTATTTAGAGGACTTTTTTTACCGTTTCCTGCCATAATCTTACCGAGTATATCACACTACCAAATCTGTTGCTATAATCTAAATCTAACCGAATATATAATATATAATTCTTCCAAAACTTAAATAAATATTTATACTATCTAAATAAAATAGTCGTTTATTGACTTGAGCAACTAATACTTACTATAGTTTATATATTATCACATGACCATCTTGTCTTTAGTAAAAATAGTTTTCTGTAGCTTAACAAGGCCTTGGGGGTTGAAAGGCAGAGTTTCTCCGTTGTTACTTATAGTTTTTGTAGTAACGGGTATTGTTGGAATCGTCGGTGGCGCGCTATCGTCGGAAGATAGAAGCTCTTTGCCGGCCAACGCAAATCAGGCATCAGATAGCAGAAATGACAGCGCAGCACAAAGAAATACAGCATCAGAACCAACTCAAAATCCAATGAGCATGGAAACGTTTTGGATTACTCCTACTCCCCATACTGCGTCCGCATCTATATCCCCTACTTCCTCTTCTATGCCATCATGCAATCAAACCATTTCAGACACTATGCTGATAATCGATAAATCAGACTCAATGAATACAGACAATAAGATGAATCTTACTAAAGCAGCAGCCATTCGATTTGTTGATGCTATTTCTGTAAACACACAAAGCAGAATAGGTGTCACAACTTTCGCTGACGCAAGTAAACTCACAAGCACCCTCACCAATAATTTTTCATTTGTTAAAAACGGTATCAATTCAATTTTTACTGCTGGATTTACATGTATTCACTGTGGAATATTTACAGCAAATGAAGATATTGCAGTCAAGAAAAGAACGGGGATTATTCCTAACGCTATAATATTAACTGATGGTAAAGCTAATAAATATTATAGTCCTACTGGTGAGAGATTAAGTATTTCACCTAAGCAGGCAGCTTTGGACGAAGCCATGAAAGGACATACTGAGCATGGGATTATTTATCACACAATAGGCTTTGGGGAAGTTGATTTTGATATGCTCCAACAAGTCGCAGATTCGACTGGCGGAAAAGCCTATTTCTCTCCTGACATAAACCAACTGGATCAATTTTTCGCGAATATCGCAACGCAAATTTGTCAATAAAAAAAACTTATTTTAATCCAATTCTTGTTCTTACATCTTCTACAGTTTGTCGGGCTATATCACGTGCTTTTCTGTTTCCTTCAAGAATAATTTCATCTACTTCATCTGGATGCTCCTCGTAATACTTCCTCTTTTCCTGAATCGGTTGTAGTTCTTTGTAAATTGCATCACCTACATCGCTCTTCATATTACTATAACGAATGGTTTTATCTTTATAGCTCTGTACATATTTTTGGTGCAATTCAGCACCTCCGAACATGTAAGCAAGACTAAACAAACTTGCCACTCCACCGGTTTGTGGAATAGGACCTCCAATAAGACCACTATCTGTGGGCACCTTCGCGAGCTTAGACTTAATAGTAGCAAGGTCATCAGTTATGGTGATGTAACTTCCCTCAACTGATTTACTCATTTTCCCTTCTCCCGTAAGAGATGGTATATACTCACCTTTTGTTCTGAATCTGACTGGTTCAGGGAAATCCGTACCATAAAGCTGATTCATTTTCCGAGCAATTTCACGTGCCACTTCCAAATGTGGCTCTTGATCTATACCGACTGGAATCATACTAGCCTTATAAATAAGGATATCTGCTGCCATGAGAATCGGATAATTTAGAAGTGCCATTGTCGTATGTTCGGGATA
Organism: uncultured Gammaproteobacteria bacterium; assembly: GCA_964653195.1. Lineage (GTDB taxonomy): Bacteria > Patescibacteriota > Microgenomatia > Levybacterales > UBA12049 > CAYMDS01. The sequence goes on along the minus strand of CAZZCX010000007.1, from coordinate 25,240 downwards.
CTGTTTCGCTTTTTCTTTATAAGTCGGAAGATGCTGCATGCTCGCGACAGTAATCGTTGTGGAGAAATAAAAAGCAAGTTGGGTTAATAAATCTGCTAGATCTGATTGTACATATAATGCGCTCTTTTCAGGATCGATACCACAAGCAAGATAATCTAAAATCACGCTTCTAGTATTTTGAGGCAAAGCTTTATAATCATAGGGAGTAGTTATCGCATGAAGATCCACGACGCAATATAACGTTTCGTACTCAGGATTATTCTGCAACTCAACCATTCCTCTCACCGCACCTAGATAATTTCCCAAATGCAGCCTGCCTGTAGCGCGTATTCCAGATAGTACTCTTTTTTTCATACTAATTCATTATAACAGAATAGTTTTGTGTAAATTATGTATCTGTTTCCCAGCGATTGCTAAGTGCGTTATCACATTATCTACATCTTTTTCTGTCAGAGTTAGCGCAGGTAAAAACCTAATCGATTTATCATCGCCTGATAATCCATAAACAATTTTATTACGTTGTAGTAATCGACCGGCCTTAATTCCATCCATTCCTTTAAAAGCAAACCCAATCATTAAACCCTCACCCCTAACATCCTCAATAAAATTGAGTTTACTCAGTTTTTCCCTAAAGTACTTTCCTACCTTTTTAGCATTTTGCATAATTTGATTTTTCTCTAACTCTTCTAAAACTCCGAGCATGCCAGCCATAGCGAGAGGATTACCACCCATTGTTGTACAATGATAAAAACTACCTAATTTATTTGCGACAGTATGATTTACAATTGTCAGCCCTAATGGAATCCCCCCACCTATCCCTTTACCTAGACACAAAATGTGAGGACTGACATCATGTTGATCAATATATAAAAAGCTACCTGTCCTTCCTAGGCCAGTCTGTACTTCATCTATAATCAATAACACCCCGTACTTCTCGCACAAGTTTTTTACTTCTCTTAAATAACCTCTTTCAGGAATTACTATCCCCCCTTGTCCCTGTATAGGCTCCAAAATGACACAAGCCACATCCTCATTTAATAACTCCGACAGATCATCAAGATTCCCAAATTCAAAAAAGCTACAATCCAGCATAGATTCTCTATACCTGTCTGTATTTTCTCCATGAGAAATACCTGTTACTGACATTGCTGCAAAAGTTCCCCCATGATAACTATTTTTTGCAGCAAGAATTTTCTTTCTACCTGTAAAAGCTAAAGCGAATTTTAATGCCGCTTCAACGGATTCAGATCCAGAGTTTGATAAATAAACTTTACTAGAATCTTTCGGAAGGTACTTAAAAAGTTTCTCTAATGCCTGAGAACGAATATCTGTAGACATGCTATTGTGCAACGTTGGAAGTATTCTCAGCTGACGTGTTATATAGCGCTCTACTCTCTTATTACCATAGCCTAAAATATTTACGCCATAGCTTGTTAACAAATCAAAATATTTCTCATTTGTTTTTGTGACTAAATATATTTCTTCCCCCCTGACGAATGCAATATTTCGATCAGCATAAGTCATGAGCATTTTTTCTTTCTGCACCCGCAAAGCATTCTTTCTATATACTCGTTTAATTCCCGTAAAAACCGCGTAATCACGTAACGCTAATAATCTGGTCTTTTTATCATGACCATGATCATATATATTAAGCTGAAAGTTTTTTTCATTTTCTGGAAACGCAGTCTGTAACGATTTGTAAAATGATATGGTTTTTGCGTAATGTATTACGCTGTCTTTCCTTCCATGGCTCAAAAATACTTTGACCTCTGATAAATGCCTTATGTTATGCATTGGATATAATTTATCTTTATTTGAAAAATGATCTCTCCATACTTTCTTTGTAATACCTCTATATAGATTTTTATATCCTGCATGCTCCATTGTCCTATAAAAATCATCTATCGTTTCCTCACCTCTTTTACTTCCCTGGGCACCATAATCAAGTATTGGTGAAATTAAACATAGATTGTTTATTTCCTTATTGAATTTGGGCAATAATGAAACAATCGCACCACCGAAGCTAAATCCCACGAAGTATATGTTTTGATAATAATTTTTGAAATGACTATTAAGCGAAATAAATGTTTTAATGCAATTTTGAGGTGTAAAAACCCCATTGCTTCTTCCATATCCCAGATAATCAGGAACGAAAATATCTACATCAAAATCTAATATTATTTCTGAATCCTCCAATTCTCCATCATCTGGCAAAGAAGGAGCGCCTTTTGCATAAAGAATCAAAGATTTTGACTTTTTTCTACTCTTTGAATAAAAAACACCTCGGATATCTCCTATGGTTTCAAGTTTAGTTATAATTGTATTTTTCATATTACTTTGGAACTAATACTAATAGATCCCCTGCATTCATAAATGTATGATAAAGATAGTTACGAAAATGCCCTGCAGTATTTGGAAAATCAGTACCTATAAAAATATCTACTCCCCTTTGACGCATGACTAATCCTGCAATGCCATAATTCAAAGCAAAACCGGCTGCCATATTATGCGAAATACCTTTTGATCGATACTCCCGGTAAGTGTTTTGCAGCTTTTCTGAAACTCCGGGATTCATATAAAAGCTCACGTTATCTTCTGTTAATAATCTTCCATCCTCCATAAGATCAGAACCACACTTTAGCAAGCTACCGTATCCTCCCAGTATTTGACTGAACTGCATAAATTTTGGCTGCAACTTTATACCGGATTCTGCAAATGAGTCTCTATATGCACAAACATTCTCCCGCATTACTTTCTCAAAATTATCACCCATTTTTGTTCTATCAACTATTCCTGTATCTCCCATGACTATATCCAGCTGAACAGGTAAATCCTGGCCCAATGCATCTGTAAGCTTCTCTGCTAACCCTGTAAGTCTACTGAATTTTTTGTTAAATAAATCATGATCTTTAAGTCCTCCGTGTCCGAGTCCCGTGACTTTATCCTCACCATCGTATTCATAAAACGGACAGATGAATCCGGCAACTCGAATAGATTCTTTTCTAGTAAGCCTAGTAGATAATCTGCCTGCAAGTTGCATTACAGGATCTATACCGGTTTTCAATGGCACAATATCACGTACGATTCGCCTATAAACTGCATCCGATAATGCAACAGGATTTCTGTATTCTATTTGTCTTTTTCTTTCTTTATCCATATTCCAATAAAAAACCTCCTTTTCAGGAGGCCTATAATTCTCTGTGTCTTTTCCACACAGCAAAAATAACCTCCTTAATCAGAAGGCTGCCAATTTGTTTCTTTTGTCTTTCTAATTGTCTCTTTTTGCTGGAGCTTATACATACTTAAATTTTCCTCTCTTTAACTCCCTTGAACCTCTTGTAACTGTCGCTATACCTACTTTTAAGTTTTCTGCTATCTTTTGCTGTGGAGTTCCTTTTTTGAGCATTCTGACAATTTCAAGCCTGGTAGGTATCTCTAATAATTCCTGTGGGGTAAGAATGCCCTCAAGAAGATTAAGCATTTCTTCTCTGTTTTTAGCTTCATGCAAAGCATCGATAAGTTGATCCAGATATTTCTTATTCATACTATCGTACTATTATACTAGTACACTGTTAAAAAGTCAAGAGGGTAACCATGTAGACTTCATAGTAGAAAAACGTCCGTCCAAAATTGCTTCTCTGATTCGCTTTACCAGATTAACTATGAAATACACGTTATGATAAGAACCAAGACGCTGGGCGAGAAGCTCATTTGCTTTAAATAAATGATGAAGATATGCTCTTGTGAAATTCATGCACGTATAACATTCACACCCTGGATCAATGGGGTCTTTATCCAGTGTAAACCTAGCATTTGTTAATTGAATCGTATAATTCTGCTTTATGGAACCGCCATTTTTTGGTGATACATATACATTTCCATGTCTACCGCGTCTGGTGGGTGCTACACAATCGAAAAAATCTATACCCCTTTCAATTGCTTCAAATATATCAGCAACTTCTCCAATACCTAGCAAATGCCGAGGTTTGTCAGCAGAAAAATACGGCACAGTCCAGTCAAGAACTGTATATAAAACCTTCTTTGAGATATATGAGCCGCCTATAGAAATTGCTGAAAAATGCTTATCGGTAAATTCCGCTGATCTCCTTCGTAAATCTTCGTATACTCCTCCATGTACTACCCCATACATCAGCTGATCTTTTCTTTTTTGTGCCTGTAAACTGTCTATCCCCCATCTATCAGTCCTATCTAAAGAAATTTTAGTGAGCTCATAATCCCAAAGCGGTGACTCATGATCATCAAAAGCCACAATAAGATCTGCGCCTATCTTCTCTTGCTCCCCTATAGACACCTTTGAATCAAACCAAAGCTTACGACCATCAACATGTGAATAAAACCATACACCCTCCTCAGATACTTTCGCTTCTTTCAATTTTTTTAATTGTTTTTCTTCACGTGTTTTCGTAACTGCTGGGAGAAGTAAAGTGGTATCCGCAGGAGAAAGAAAGACTGATTTAGAGAATTTACCTATCTTTCGTCCGTATCGATCATTTATCTTTTGTTCTGTCTGTGCGACACCGAGTGAGAAAACCTGAAATCCACCAGAGTCTGTCATCGTAGGTCCGCTCCACCCCATAAATTTCCCCAATCCTCCCATTTTTTCTATAACCTCTGCACCCGGACGAAGATGCAAATGATACGTATTGGAAAGAACGATCTGCGCGCCAATATCCTCAAGATCTTTACTTGAAAGTGTTTTAACAGTCCCTTGCGTTCCGACAGGATTAAAATTCGGAGTCTTAATCACACCATGTGGGGTAGATAATTCCCCCGCCCGCGCATTAGAATATTTGTCTTTTTGTAAAATCTTGAACTTAAACCCAGCCATAAACGCCATTCTAATATGTTGATTATGATTAAGCAAACGTAAATATGATAACGATTACTTGAAATATTTTCACAATAATTATTTCAACCCGGACGCTTGCTAAATAGTTGAATGTCATTATTCAATAAGGTATTATTGCAGTAATATGCCAGATGGTGCACCAGGAGCCACTTTTGATAATCCACCCGCTGCTGAAGTGATAATAAATTCGAGAATAATGCAGGAAATGCTTGCCGATTTAGCACGTGCAAAAGAGCTCTTACCACCTGGACGCGTTAATCATGCATCATATGATTTAACGAGATATGCCGCTAGCCTACAAAACGAAGTATTACAAGAGAAGGATAAAGCGATAAGAGACCCAAGCTACAGAATAATATATCCAGAAGGGCCAGAAAAACGTGCTCTTGTTAACTATCAGAAGGCTTTACCGCTATACAGACAATATATAAAGGTTGGAGGAGAGAGGCGTGCTTTAGATGAAGTACCAGCAGATCCCGTAGATGAAATGGCCCAAATAACTCACCTTTTAAAGGCATTGCATATGCTTCCCGCTAGTGTAAACACAGAAACCTTACCTGATGCGATAAGCAATGCACCTATTTTAGTTGTAAATAAGAATAGTGAGCTTGCACCAGCAATCGCACAAGCAAGAGCAAATCCTGGTTTAACCTTATTAAGGTACAACGATTTTTTTGACGGAAAACCAAGAACTACAAGTACCATTCGAGGTTTTAGACGAAGAAGCTCAGCCGGCATTCCTATTGCTGAAGCATTGTTTCGTATAAGGTATCACCCGCAAACCGGTCAGCCTATAATGAATCAGTATGGCTTAGATATATTATTCTCTGAAGCTACATTCAACGACCTAGCACAAAACCTTCCTCCCAATCCTCATGCGTACACTAAGCCCCCAACAACTTATTAACATAAAACAAAGGTATCAATAATATTTTAATTAATGACCTCTTGAGCGATTTAAATATAAACAATATTATCTTTTAGGTTGATAGGTTGAGCACTGATTCTTTAAATAACTCACCTCTTTCTTTATAATCACGAAACATCCCAAAGCTAGCACATGCAGGGGAAAGCAGTACCACATCTCCCGGCTCTGCAATCTCAGTTGCCTTTTGAACTACCTCCTCCATACTCTTGCAGCCCTCTATTATTGGAAATTGGAAATTGGAAATTGGAAATTGCGATTTCATCGCCTCCCACTCCACACCTATCCCTATAATCGCTTTAATATTTTGCCTCTCGCTAATTACTTTTCCGAGTTCAGTAAAATCACTATCTTTATGTGATCCTCCAAGTATCAAAATTTCTGGATCCTCAAATGCTTCAATTGCAGCTATTGCAGTTTCAGGTGTCGTTGAAAAAGAGTCATCATAATACCTTATCCCTTTTACCTCTTTTACCAATTCGAGCCTATGGGGAAGTCCCTTAAATTGTCTAATAGCTGAAGCAATTGATCCCAAAGAAGCCCCAGCCAGATCGGCAGCCATACTTGCTGCGCATACGTTTTCATAATTATGCTTCCCGGGAAGAAGTATTTCTGAAACCTCTATAACATCCTCTTCTTTTCCGTCTTTTCGTATTATCACTCTTCCTTGCCTCGTAAAACACCCATCTCCCGCAGCTTCCCGTTCCCGACTTACTTGATATATTTTTCCATGAGCATAAACATCTGATTCAAGACTTGCAGGATAATCGCGATTTATAATCACGTAGTCTTTATCTGTTTGGTTTCGCAAGATATTTCTTTTTGCACTCACATATTCTTCCATGCTTTCATGGTAATTTGCAGTTCCCACACTATCAATTCCCAAATGCTCCGGGGTTATCATCAGTATTACTGCTATATGGGGCGAACTTTTCAAATCTTCCAACTGAAAGCTAGAAAGCTCCAAAACTACCCATGATTCAAGCGTAAGTTTATCTAAAAAATCCAGAGGCGGAGTGCCTATATTTCCACCCAAGCGAACATCAAGCCCCTCGGTTTTTAACATTTCATATATTAATGCAGATGTCGTGCCCTTACCTTTTGTCCCCGTAACTCCAATTATTGGAGATGGGCTTAGATCAAAGAATATCTGAGTTTGAGAGGTAATTATTTTACCTTGTTTTTCAGCATCAAGTATCTCTGGTAGATTTCGTCTTATCCCGGGACTTCTCACGACAACTTCATATACACCGAGATTGCTTAAGTAATCCTGCCCCAAATTATAATTTATTCCTTTATCTCTTATTTTCTTAATTTCTTCTTTCTCTTCATTTCTATCCAATACCGTCACATCCGCCCCTTGTTTATCCAACCACAACGCACTACTCAAACCCTCTACTCCAGCACCAATAACCGCAACTTTTTTATTCTTGAATCCCGATTTAATCGGGATGAATCTTGAATCTTGAATCATAAGTCTAAATGTTCTGCTCGTATTGTATCCTGTATTAAGCTTTTTGCAACAGTCTCAAATTGTCTATTGTCTCCAGTTGTGTAAAACGCATATTCTTTATTTTCTCCATCAGACATTTCATTATTTTGCATAAGAATTTTTTTGGTATGCCTTGCGATAGCACTACTCGGCTCAAGTAGTTTTACTTCTTTACCTAAAATCTCCTGAATATCATTCTCAATAATTGGGAAATGCGTGCACCCAAGACAAAGAGTATCTATCTCAGTATCTTTAAATGGTTTCAATACTCGCTCTAGAACGTTTATCATATCTCGTCCTTGCGCTTTTCCTGCTTCTATTAAGGGAACAATTTCATCTGATCCTACAGTCGTAATCGTACAATCTTGAGCAAATCTTTGTATCAATTCTTTCTGATAATTACTTTCTGCAGTTTTGGTCGTTGAGAATATCCCGATGCGCTTATTTCTTGTAATTTCAGCTGCTTTTTTGATAACAGGTACAGTCCCTATAATTGGAGCTTGTGGAAACTCAAAGCGTAATCTATCTAGAGCGCTAACAGTAATAGTATTACAAGCGATAACGATGACCTTAACGTTTTTACGTAACAAAAATTCAACAAGTTTTTTGGCGAGGAAATAAATCTCATCATTTGATTTATTGCCATAAGGGATGTTTTTTGAATCTGCTATATATATAACTGATTCGCTTGGAAGTTCTTTAATAATCTCTCTCCATACAGTCAATCCCCCAATTCCTGAATCAAGAATACCAATTGGAGTATTAAGCATAAGTAATTAAAATTAGGAGCTTTTTGAGATTTGAACTTTAACTTTTTATATAATAATGTACCAGGGGTGGGGATCGAACCCACGACCTCGGCGTTATGAATGCCGTGCTCTAACCGACTGAGCCACCCTGGCTAAATTTACCCTAAAATATTACCACACGACCCATAAAAACACAAAAATCCCCCACCAACCAGTGATGAGGGATTGTGTTTTTAATTCAATTACCGATAACGAAGCATTCGATAAAGCCAAAGCAATACTACCGAACCAAGAATCGCTACTACAATACTATAAATATTGAAACCTGTTACCCCTGGCTGCCCAAAGGTGTTCATCAGCATGCCCCCAATGAAGGCACCCACTACTCCGACTACTATATTCATAATAGCTCCTTGCTGTTCATCTGTTCCCATAATCATTGACGCTATCCAGCCTGCCAATGCTCCAAATATAAGATATACAATTAAATCCATAATTTATTCACCTCCTAACTCCCGCTGAAATTTAAATAATACGGGCTAAGTTGCCACAAAGTATTTATTTCCCTTGTGGATTTTGTATGTTCACATCAACTTGCTTAGGTACATTCACTTGCGGTGCACTTGTCTGAAACATATTACCGATATACGGTAAACCATAAAAGAAAAAAAGTAACGCAAAAGCAACCAACAGAATAATGCCTAAAAGAAAACCTAATCCGCTACCGCTCTCTGTTGCTGCTGGTGTATTAACAATTGTCGCCATAATCTATTCACCTCCAATCATTGCTATTTACTCTACAATACTAAGCTTTGTGGTTAATAAACTGATGAGGAAAAAGTAAGAAAGAGATAAGAGAGCAAGCTGAGGTAGAGCAAAGGGCGAATGGCGTAGGGTTTTATATTCTTAGCTCTTTGCTCAAAGCCCTATGCTAATTATTGTTTCCCCCGAAGACAAAATTCGTGGATGTACCGCTAACTCCAATACCCACATGGGACCATTTTGAATTTAATTGATTTTCATTATGTAGGGTAGACTTCCCATATGCTTCCTCTATAATATATGTGGGGTCTTGCGTATGACCATATCCTGAATTCTCACCGAGTGTACTAAACCCAAGCTTTTTAAAGCCATCCTGGTTATTTATAAAATCTTGAAATCCTGCATGATGGTCAAGCCCACCTAAGACTACAAACGACTCAGCTCTAGCCTTAGCATAATCAGCTAATCTTTCATCCCAGCTTAAAAGAGATTTACCGTTTTTTTCTCGGTAGTCATTCAAAGCTTTCAAAAAAACATTCTCTGAAGTATTACTTTCTTTAATTTCTTGAGGTTTTTCGTCGGCGATTTTATTGGTTTGGCTTTTCTGTTCCTCCTGAACTTCATTAGATTTAGGTTGAATCGGTTCAGGAAATTTTGCAATTAAAGACTTTTTTTTAGTTATTCCTGAAACACTTACTTGCCCGACGGAGCTTTCATCAGCTATTTCAAATTGCACGTTATCTATGCTTAGTGAGTCTTTGTTAGTTTGTCTTACAAAAACCGGCTCTTTTTGATTTGCTTGACTGACACCCACACCTCCAGACAATAAAGAAATTACAACTATAATAAATGCTGCAAGTAATTTGTAGCGTAAGATCTTTCCTGTTTTAAAAGAATTATAAAACCTTAAATGTAGAGTTTTAACAAGCCTATATCTATTCGATGTAGCTGGTGAAGACAATAAAATCTCCATGGACATTACATCTATAGTAGTAAGTTGAAAATAAAAAAACAAGTAAGATAATAATCAAATATTAGATATGTCGATATAATGTATACTTTATTTCTTAACTTCTTAACATGAGTGACGTAATACCTATATATAAAGCTCTTGGCGAAACTCCGTATCAAGCAATACTGAAATTTAAAAAACGTTTTCCAGAATATATGAATGTAAAAATTAGTTATGCTGGGCGCCTTGACCCTATGGCCGAAGGCTTACTTCTTCTATTGGTCGGAGAAGAGAATAAGAAAAGGAAAAAATATGAAAATCTGTCAAAAACGTACGAATTCACAGTTTTATTAGGAATCGCAACAGATACCTATGACATTCTTGGTAAAATTGTCCATTCTCCAAATCTCAATTCTCATTTAATTAATAATTCTTCAATTGTTGAGTCTGGAGATGGCACATCGATGGATTATGGTAAATGGCAAATGGAAAATATTCTAAAATCTTTTTTAGGAAAAAGAGTCCAGCCCTATCCTCCTTACTCATCAAAAGCAGTTAAAGGAAAACCGCTATACTGGTGGGCTCGCGAAAATCGTTTGGATGAAATAGAAATCCCTACAAAAGAAATCGAAATTTACGATCTTCGGCTTATGTCTTCAGAAGAAATAAAGATTTCCCGATTAGATCGGGATCCCGAATGGCAAAGACCATCGGGACAAGATCTAAGATTTAAGATTCAAGAGAATATTAAAAAAGTAAATGGGAATTTCAGACAGGAAGAAATTTTAAAAACTTGGGAAGATTTTTTTATCAATACTAAACACACTGAATTCCCCATCTTCCATTGCAAAATAACCTGCTCAAGTGGAACATACATAAGAGGAATTGCTTATGAAATAGGGCAAAAGATAGGCCCTGGCGCAATTGCGCTTTCGATTAAGCGCACAAACGTTGGCAAGTATGATATTTCATCTATAATAAATGTATGAATAGCTTAATTTTTACTAATCACGCACTTAAAAGAATTAGTGATCGAAAAATGAATAAGGGTATGATTTTGCAAGCCTTTACATCTCCCGATCGTAAAAATAAAGGTAAAAATCCAGACACAACAGAGTTTATAAAGCATACGGGCAGTTCAACAATTACCTTAATTGCAAAACAGAATGAGAAAAATGAATGGATCGCTTTATCTGCATGGATTGACCCTCCATTTCCTGGTACCAAAGACTATAAAGATAGAAAGCGATATCACGCTTTTCAAAATACCGGCTTCTGGGGTAAGCTTTGGTTTACACTACTTAATCAGTTAGGACTATAAACATAAAACAATAATAATTTGCTAAACCAAAATGTATATTCAATAATTAATTAAAAGCAAATTTATGCCAAAAAGACTGGTTCCTCTTATAGTTTTTTTAATTATTTTATTTTTTCTGAAAACAGATACTGTATCTGCTGCTACATTCTATCTAGGCCCGTCAGGAAATGATTCGAATCCCGGCACAGAAGCTTCGCCTTGGAGAACAATTGATAAAGCCAATTCCGCAATAGCAAGCGGAGATACGGTTATTTTACTTGATGGAACATATGAAGCATATAATAGAATTAATAAACCAAATACTGTCTGGAAAGCAAAAAACAAACATAAAGCTATTGTCGATGGTGGCTTGTCTCCAAGTCTTCTTAATGGCCAGTGGCAAAACATTGTCTCAGCTTATAACCAAAAATGTAGCAACCTCAATACCTGGGTCAATTTAATAAGCATTGATGCAGCAAATGTGACTATTGATGGTCTATTTATGAAAAACTCCTGCGGTAGAGGAATATTATTTATGACCAGCTCATCAAACTCAATTCTTAAAAACAGCTGGATCGACTGGACGATGCAAGCTGGAGTTTATGTAGGGGCTGAAACACAAGGAGTACAGATATTGGGGAATTATCTAACCCGAATATCATTTGGAGATACTTATAAAATGTACACAACTGGTGATTATTCAGTAAACATAAGCGTGCATATGAGCGGTGATGGCATGACTGTAAGAGACAACATCATAGCCTGGGGAAGAGGTGAAATCGCGATGACTGGTGCACGAAATCTGCTTGTAGAAAAAAACATCTTTGTCGGAAATAAAAATAATTTTTATCCTGGTTGGGCACAAAATGTAGTCTTTCGGAATAATTTAGTTTATGCTCCTGAATCTAAAGACACAACAGGTACACACTGGGAGAAAAAAGGCTCAGACAGCACTCACAACTGGCATATGTCGACAAGAAACGAGAAAGATGACCGCTGGTCTGATTATGCAACCGGTCTTACAAATATTGCTTATTACAATAATCTCATAATCAATAATCAAATTGGATTTGATGGGTATCATAGGGCAGGTGGTAATTTTCTATATTCTACTGATACAACTAAAGTATATTTCGGGCACAATACTATAATAGCTGGTCGGGAAAATGAAAAACTATTTGGTGCTTCATTTAATGCAGCTTCGTTTGAAGGCCAAAATGAGGACTCTTTAATTTCAGCAATAATCGAAAATAATATTTTCGACAATCGTAAAAACCCAAATGCCGGAGTTGGTATAAGTTTAAGCAATAATGACCGCGTTGTGATCCGAAATAATATTATTCCCGAAAATACAAACAGCAGCTTTAATGGAGAGGGAAATATTAGAACCAATGATCCAGGTTTAATTGATGCAGCAAGACAGCTTAGCATTGCTCCTCCCCCAATTGGCGCAGATACTATAAATATATCAGAACTACAACAAGCAGCTAGAGTTATGGATTACTTACCTAAAACTACAAGCCCCGTAAAAGATAAAGGATCAACTCTGGGAGGCAATTCTGACACAGCAGTTCCTGAGTTAGCACGAACAAAAGATTATTGGCTATTCAATAGAGACTCTAAGCCAGATATGGGAGCTTTAGAGTTTGGTTCAAGTGGTGGCTCTGAAGACCCGCCAATTTCAGGCACTAACGCATCACTCACACTCACTCTACACGGAATTGGTAGCGGTGGAGATAACGTAAATCCTAATGCGGACGGTAATAGTAATCCACTAAGGCCAACTAGAACTATTAATCTCGAAATCCTCAATAACAATAACCAATCCATTGGGGTGAAACAGGGCAATATAAGCTTCGACACAGCTTTAGGTATTTTTAAGGGAATTGTTGACTTGAGTAATATACCTGCTGGCACATATAAAGCTCGGGTGAAAACACCCAATTTTATAATCAAAAGCTACCCTTCTACAATTTCAATCACAGCAAACCAGACCACTCAACTTCCTCCACTCGCGCTTACTGCTGGAGACAGTAATAATGATAATAGTCTATCTATCTTAGATTACAATATTATTCTTGATTGCTATTCCGAACTTACACCTGCTCAAAATTGTAGCAATGGAGACAAAAAACTTTCAGCTGATCTTACTGATGATGGGAAAGTTAATCAATTTGATTACAATCTATTCCTGAGAGAACTATCTACTCAAGGTGGTGGTGGCACAACCCCTCAACCCACAAACCCAAATCCCACAAATACCCCACCAACTGGAGCAACCAATACACCAAGTCCTCAAGCTACTAGCACTCCTTCTCCCACTACTCCACCAAGCCAGCCTGGAAATGAGAAAATAGTATTTAATAATGACGTACAATTCACGCAATCAGACGGAGGCTTCCATGTTTTGAAAGCTGCCGGGGCAGGCATACCGGGATTACCGATAAATTGGCTCTCGCCTACCAATTACTATAATGGAACTTGGCATTTTAGATATCAGATACACACACATCCGACAAATACATCGGGCAAACTACAGGTTTGCATTTGGAATATGCCCGGATTTGAACCTGAATCATGTGGCGGAAAAGTAGCTCATACTGGCCTGGGCACATATACCTACTCATCTATCCCGGCGCAGTGGTGGAAAAAAGATGGAGTACCTCTCAATTTTGCCAATTCAGCCAGCTTTTTAATAAGAGTGATACTTCTTGGTGAGAACAATTGTATAGTAACAAATAAAAATGTACCCAAGCCATGTCCTGAACTTTTTCCCCAATTCGCCCAAATGAAATTTAAATTGACAATTGTCATGGTGCCTGTAGGCCAAACATTTTCTGGATGGAGCAACTACCAATAACTTCAAAGTGTGTCTATATTTGGTATAGTAAATATAGATGTTCCATTACCTTATAAAACTATTACTGTTAATTTGCGCCTTTATCGTACTACCCGATACTGCTTTCGCACTAGACTGGGAGCAAATAACTAGCGGGAGCCAAGCTTTACCAAATCCACAAACCAGTACCCAACAAACAGCTTCACTAATTCTTGATATCGATAAAGACGGAGATAATGACTTCGTAATCGCATCACGTACTGCCCCAAATGCAATTGTTTGGTTCAGACGCGGAAGCAATGGTTGGACACAATACGTCATAGATAATAGCTCACTTCGCATAGAGGCTGGCGGAGATTTTTATGATATCGACACAGACGGAGATTTGGATATCGTTTTTGCTGCAGATGGCCAAAGCAACTTTGTATCTTGGTGGGAAAATCCTTATCCAAATTTCTCACCTACCCAAATCTGGATAAAACATTTCATAAAAAACACAGGAGCAAACAAGCATCACGATCTTCAGTTTGGCGACGTAGATGGAGATAGCAAGGCTGAACTAGTATTTTGGAACCAGGAAGAGCCTGGTTTATATGTAGCTGAAATTCCAACAAATCCAAAATCTGTAAGTAGCTGGGCAAGAAATAAAATATACACAGCCACTTCAAAACACGAAGGACTGGCAATATTTGACATAGATAGCGACGGAAAAAAGGATATCATCGGTGGAGGCCTCTGGTTCAAGCATACAAGCGGGGTTACCTATCAAGTCAATACTATTGATAATTCCAGAGCCTACACCAGAACTGCGGTTGGACAACTAATTCCAGGCGGTAGACCTGAAGTAGTTCTTAGCGCAGGTGATGAAGCAGGGACAATTGACATGTACTCATGGAACGGAAATACGTGGAGCAAGCAACAACTCAGCACAATTGATCATGGACATAGTCTGCAAATTACTGATATAGACGGAAATGGCACACAAGACATCTTCAGCGCCGAGATGCGGGTAAACGGCACTAATCCATCTTCAAAAGTTCGACTTTTTCTAAATAATGGCAATGGAACATTTGCAACCGAAATTGTAGCTACGGGATTTGATAACCATGAATCCAAATTAGGTGATCTTGATAATGACGATGATTTAGACATTCTAGGTAAACCATATAACTATCAAACTCCTAAGCTAAACATCTGGCTTCAGCAGGGAAACGGTACACCTCCGACACCACCTGATGGAGGTGGAGGTTTAGACAGTTGGCAAAGACACGTCATAGACAGTGCAAGACCATGGAAATCATTGTTTATTTATGGCACTGATTTAGATGGCGACAGCAAAAAAGATATAGTAACTGGTGGATGGTGGTACAAAAATCCGGGAAGTTCCTCAGGTAACTGGGGCGTAAGAAAAACTATAGGCAGCCCTCTTAATAATGCCGTTCTTCTTAATGATTTCGATAAAGACGGAGATGTGGATATATTTGGAAGTCAATGGAACGCGTCTGCAGCAAACCCACAACTAGCCTGGGCTCAAAATAATGGTAACGGCACTTTCGCTATTAAGAATAACATCACGCAAGCAAACGGAGACTTCCTCCAGGGAGCAGCATTCAGTTTATCAAATGCCAGAAAAATCGCACTGTCATGGCACCGCAACGGCAACGGTATTCAGCAGATCTCCGTTCCTGAGAATCCAGTAACACAAAGCTGGAGTATTCAAAATATCTCTACAACAAATTTGCAGGAAGATTTATCTGCAGAAGATATCGATAGAGACGGTGATTCGGATCTGCTCTTAGGTACCAAGTGGTTGAGGAATAATTCCGGAAGCTGGAGCACACACACAGTACATGTGACCTCAAGTCTTCCTGATAGAAATGAATTAATCGATATGGATAAAGACGGAAAATTAGATGCGCTGATTGGCTATGAGGCAATAAGTAAGCCCGGTGTCTTGGCGTGGTACAAACAAGGTGTATCAGCTGATGCACTTTGGAGTGAGAAAGTTATTGCCAATGACATAATAGGACCCATGAGTGTAGACGCTGCCGACATGGATGGAGATGGTGACATAGATGTAGTAGTTGGTGAGCACAATACTCAGCAACCCGCAACAGCAAAGCTTTTTATTTATGAAAATACAGGAAATGCAAACTCATGGGAGAAGCATCTTGTCTATACAGGCGATGAACATCATATGGGAGCACAGCTTTCTGATATTGACTCAGACGGTGACCTGGACATTCTCTCCATTGGCTGGACACATGGCAAAGTTATACTCTATGAAAACTTAGGCGGCGGAAACATTCCGACTGAACCTCCGCCTAGTACAACCCCCCCCACAGATCCCGCTGGCACAAATGCTTCATTAAAAGTCCTCCTTCATGGGTTAGGCAAAGGAGGAGACAATGCAAACCCAATTTCAGTTGGCAATATGGATCCAATACGTATACAGCGTTCCGTCGGGTTGGAGCTTTTTAACACCAATAACCAATCAATAGGCATAAAACAGGGAAATGTAAACTTTGACTCTAATAACGGTTCATTTCAAGGAGTGATAAGTCTAGGCACAACCCCAACCGGTAATTATACTGCCAGATTATCAGTCCCGGGGTATCTTAGAAAATCGTATACGGGAATTATTTCAATCACAGCAAACCAGACCACTCAACTTCCTCCACTCGCGCTTACTGCTGGAGACAGTAATAATGATAATAGTCTATCTATCTTAGATTACAATATTATTCTTGATTGCTATTCCGAACTTACACCTGCTCAAAATTGTAGCAATGGAGACAAAAAACTTTCAGCTGATCTTACTGATGATGGGAAAGTTAATCAATTTGATTACAATCTATTCCTGAGAGAACTATCTACTCAAGGTGGTGGTGGCACAACCCCTCAACCCACAAACCCAAATCCCACAAATACCCCACCAACTGGAGCAACCAATACACCAAATCCCCCAGGTGGAAGCCAGGGTGAAATTAAGCTATTTGACGAAATAATTCAATTCTCATCATCAGATAATGGTTTTCATAGACTTCATGAAGGGAATACTGATTGGCCAACGCATGTCCCTTCAAACTGGAAACAACCTACTGATTATTTCAATAGCACCTGGCAATATAGAATTCAAGTAACTGCAAACCCTACCAATCAGGCAAGCAAGCTTCAATTGTGTTTCTGGAAAATCCCAGGTTTTAGTCCTGAGAATTGTGCATTTAATATAGATCAAAATGGCATCGGTACATATACATATGCATCAAGTCCAGCTATAAATGGCGCAAGCAATAATGGATGGGCAAGAATTAACGGAGGCGCATTAGACTTTCTTAATCCTCGAGAATATAGGGCATCAATTATACTTCGTGGACCTGGTAATTGCGTAGTAACTACAAAAGGTCAGGTTAGCAATAAATGTCCTGAACTCTGGGACAAACTAAAAGATCTCCGCTTTAAATTGACGGTTATTATGGTTCCTTCAGGACGAACTTTTTCTGGCTGGAGTAACTATTAAACTTGACTTGTTTTAAAAAATAAATCACACTTAGAATAGACGTAAAGTCAATTCTAGAAACCTACACTGTGGGTTTAGATTTTAAGTTTTATAACATATGTTTCCTGCCTATATTAAAAAAATACTATTGGTTTTCATAGGTGTTGTATTGGTTCTAGGAATAATACCATCTACTTCTTTTGCATCTACATCCTTAAATACCAATCCCGACGTTCCAAATACTCTACACAATAGAACTCAAGTAGTACTAATTGAGCTCTCATCAGCTCTAATGTGTCAATTGATAGGTGTCGATGTCATAAACCCAACTCAAAACTGCCTGGGAATTGATAGAACGACAAATAAAATAGGTTTTGTGAAATCTGAATATGGAGCTCCGTTAAAAGGCGCTGTCATGGGGATGACAAATCTTATTGCCAAAACATATAACATACCTGTGAACACAAATGACTATGTTAAATATGTGGCATCAGGTTTCAGCATTATAAAACCCGCTTATGCTCAAACTACAGGTTTTGATAACTTAAGCGCTTTAATTAGCCTGTGGAAGAAGGTAAGAGACTTAACTTATCTCGGGTTTGTGTTGATGTTTGTTCTTATTGGACTAGGTGTTATGTTGAGAGTCAAACTTGATCCCCGCACGGTCATGACCATCCAAAACCAAATCCCAAAAGCGGTAGTTTACTTACTACTTATTACTTTTTCATATGCCATAGCTGGACTCTTAGTTGATGGCATGTGGGTAGCAACTTTTA
This sequence comes from uncultured Gammaproteobacteria bacterium, assembly GCA_964653195.1. GTDB lineage: Bacteria > Patescibacteriota > Microgenomatia > Levybacterales > UBA12049 > CAYMDS01. Next base: position 7,076 of record CAZZCX010000007.1, on the reverse strand, counting down.
CAGGCGTAAACATAATCACAGACGGAATAACCTGCACCGATGGGGTCACGCTAACTCAAAAAGGAACCGTGAATTTACTAGACAATCCCATTCATTATGTAAATCGAACACTTGGTTGTCCATTTGATGCAGGGGAGGCAGAGGTAAATAGATCAACTGTTTTTAGGTTAGGACAGGTAGTAGGAAATACTTTGGGTGAGATAGTTTCAACTACAATTTTGTCAGTTTTTGGTGATTTTAATAATATGAGATGTGCCTGGACTGACTCCTCTACTTATGGAAACTGTATCAAGCTTGGTTTTCAGGAAGTCGTATCATGGATCATAGGATTTATCATGATGTTGGCAATTATAGTCGCCGTTTTCGTACAGCTTATTAGAGTCTGGATAAACTTACTTAAAGCATATCTTCAAATTATTTTATATACAATACTGGGACCTATTTGGATTTTAGCCGGTATAATACCAAACAACCAAAATTTCGGCTTCATGGTGTGGGTTCGAAAAATGCTAGCTTCCCTCGCGATTTTTCCAATTACGATTTATCTTTTTCTGGTAGCAGTAGTTCTGGCATCAGATCAAAGCATTCAAAGTCCAGACATAGGCGCAGGTCAAGTCTTTCTCCCCCCTATGGTCGGCAACCCGAATATTGCTGACAATATGGGCTTTCTGCTTGCACTTGGAATAATTCTTATAACACCAGAAGTCGTGAATATGACACGAGAAATGTTTAAGACCTCTCCCTCTAAGTATGCACCGGCAGCCATGGCTGCACTTGGAGCTGGTATGGGATCAGCCATGAGTCCGATGAAAAAAGGCTGGGGGGCACTTAACGCTCGTGATCAAACTGGAGGCGCAAAGGGACTACTTGCTCATGTTCAAGATAGATTTACAGGCAACGTGACAAGAGGCGCTGCAAGAAAATGGGACTTTACTGCTCAAGCCTGGAACAAAAGATACGGTAATGCTGTTGCAGATCCAATAACACAAACAAGCTCAGGCTATGAAGTTACAGGTACCATAAAAAAGGATAAGGATGGACGTGATGTAGTTGTAAATAAACATAACAGGGAACGAATAACACCAGCTGCACAAAGTGAAGATGAGTCACCTTCGGGTACCCCCGGCATAACTGCATTACCTCCTGAACCTGTAACCGTAGTGCCTCCAGCATCTGCAGGTGCTGCTGACCCAACAGCTCCTCCTAGTGCCCCAGCTGATACATCAGATGAATCTAACAATGGAGCACCTCCTGTATAGATAGATAGGCTTTAAGCCTAACAAATCGGAGATTAAATAACCTACATCAAGCCTTTAGTGATAAATTTTGAAGATGTCTTGAATGCATCAGCACTTCCTTTAATCAGCACTTCCGAAATAAGAACTCTTAATAGTTCAAAGCCAAAAAGTCTGCCTCTTGTAGTCTTGGACTTCTTCCTGATCCAGTCAATATCTTCTTTTGAGAAATACCTCTTATCTGGATCAAGTACTGTTTTTGCTGATTTCATATCAAATTCATCGCCTTCAATACCTCCTGGAAGTTTCTCGAGTGCTGAAATTATAGTTTCATAGAAACGGAAATCATATCGGGGATCTGAGCTGTGAAGATCCACATGTGAATAAAGCTCTGCTGCAATTCGAGTTTTAGCGACTTGTTTTATGAGCTGAACTCTGTTGTCATTTACTTCCTTACCTGATATTTTATGAGGGATTCGCCAAGTATCCCTAAATATACCCTCCTTATCCCTCGTACTAAACTTTTGCGCCCCAGGAGTACCCTCCTTAACTTTCTCCCAAAACTCTGGTATATCAATAACTTCCTTTCCAAACATCTTTTCAGCCATCGTAATCTCCACCCATGCAGTTTCTGCTTCATCTCCCCTGTTCTCTCGTACAGTCATACCCATATCCACCTGGCTCCATGTGCTTAACATATAACGCATGGGTTTTAAAAATTTATCTTGAACTGCTGCCTGAAATTGATCTCTTTCAAATGTAATTCCTTTTAGGGGATCAATCCTGGTAAACTTCTCTAGCTTAATCTCTTGTGCATCAATTATCTGGTTATATATATCCATACCGCGTTTTATTTGATCCAAACCAAAATATTTAAGAGTATTTGAGAGATACTTATGCTGCCTTGACGCAGCAGCATACTTTCTTGATCGCTCATCAGACGTACCACCACTATCCCATGCTTTAAGCATTTCCTCCATTATCTCAATAGGGGCTTTAAAGGCTTTTTCACTTCGATCTGCGTATCTGCTATTTGATTTCCTTTCTTCCTCAGTTATAGGTGTCTCGGTTCTGATCCCTGTCATCAAGTCTGATATCAATGATCGCAGCATATCGACGGTATATGGATTACCAAAGGCCTCACTACGATTCGATTCTGAATATTTTCTTCTGTATGCACGGGTTTTCATAAGCGCCACCCATGCATCGTATCCGGCTGCTGTGTGATTATTTCTAGCCTGCGCTCCAGTCCACCTATTCATAGTATTGGCAAACAATTCAGCAAATTCAACGTTTTTAGTATCGACAATCATATCTCCAGTTTCTGCATCACGCACCTTAAGATCATACTTATCCGTTATATACTTTTGGATTGCAGTACGAATTATCAATGATGGCTCAGAAGAAATCTGGGGACTTGAATTGAAATTAAAAGCCTTAATATATCGCCATTCATTTATTCTCTCCTGTCCTTTTTCATCTAACTCCTGCCATCTCTCCTCACCCTTGCTATCTACTCCAGCTCGCACAAACCGCCGGTGAGGTATATCAAAACCACGCCTGGCAATCTCTCGATAAATTTCCTGCATTTTCTTTGCCTGTTCTCCGGTATAGTAAAAAAGGTCATCTATCTTACTATCGCTTAGCATATTCTTTCTTATCACCTCAACCTCCTCTGGAGTTTTCTCAACCACTCTACGGACATATTCCCCGTTTACGTTAAATTTCTCTGTGATACTTGCTTTTCCATCTTTATCCAAATTGATACCTGCTGCTGTATCTCGTGCATCCTTTAATCCGGCTCGAGTCAAAAGAAGCTTAGCGCCATCACCCATAATTTCTCTTAATTTTTCTGTATCAGTAAGGTTATAGTAAATCTGATAAGCGCCCACTAATGCTGCTCCTACTTTATGGTCATCTTTCCCATATTCCTGATCCATCGTAAAAACCCAATCGAAAAGACTTCGTCCATCCCAAACTGTCTTTGTAAAAGGACTTCGTGCAAAAATCTCAATCATCATTTTCGTGAAATCATCTTTGTTACCCGATCTAGCCCTATAATTAAGATCATAATTACGCGTCATCGTAAAAGCCCAGGTCTCCCGCTTTATTTCATCTAATAAATCAGTCATTACTACATCCGGCAACTCGCTTATCTGCTTCCTGATCTCATCCTTCTCGCCTCCCGTAGAATTTCTCAATCTTTGTTCTAACTCAGTCTTCTTACGAGAAACAGACTCACGCCTTAAATACCTGCCTGGGTTTTTACGAATAGCACCCATATTAATGGTTCCCCAACCTCCTCGCTCAACCGTTATCTCTTTTTCAAAATCAATTCCATCATCCGGCTCATCACCATGCATATACATCATTCTGTCTCGAAGCCAACTAATGAAATTGCCCTTATTCACCCTACCCTCAGTTATTTCATCATCATATAATTCATCCTCTCTCATTACCCTTTCGCCCGCTTTATAACTTGTACCATCTGCCCTGGTGCCATTTCTGGTGTATACCACCTCCCAGACAGGCTTATTCGATAAAACGCCAAAATAGTCCGGTGCGGATTTACCAATTAACCAAGCAAGATCTTCAACGCTATTTGGGGTTGGATGTTCAAACTTGTTTTGTTCTTGCGCCTCAATCACTGACATGCTTATAAAGTTCCTGTCTGTAGGGCTCATACCTTGAGCTAGTTGTCTTTTTCTTTGCATATGTAGATCTTGAAGCTCTTCCCAAAATGTCCTATGACCCATTGCTCCAATATCCTCACTAATATTTTCATTTATTATCGGCTCTTCTGAGTGGATGAAGTCCATTGGCGGCATCTCTCCGCGTCTAATAGCTTGCGCAACCCTTAGCCTCTCAGCATCAGTAAAGGGTTGATTCTGTGAATTTCTTAAATCCTCATACTCCGCCCACGCTCGAGCTACAAGCTCACCTTCTTCCCTCTGGCTTTCCGCAGATACAGTCTGCCACGATACTTCATTCGGGAATTTTCCAAGCCTTATCCAACTTTCTATTTTTCGTATCTCATCCTCAGTAAGTGGCTCGCCTGCGTTAATTCTTTCTCTCTTCATTTCATCCCAAGCATTCTTTGCAGCCTGTTGTCGCTCATTGGTCACCAAGCCTTCGCGTCGTACTTCATTAATTACCTGATTCATCTCCGCAAGCTTTCTGTTTATAAACTCATCTATTTGCTCTGCAGTAATTCGTGTTCCTTCTGGAAGCTTTCTGGCAAGCTCAGCTGCTGATGCAGTGATAGATGGATCGGTTAAATCAAGCTGTATATTACGATTCTCAATAACGACTCTTATATCATCAATGGTTTGTCTCTGAAATGGTGTAAGACCATCCAAAATAGCTTTTGCTATTCTCCTGTTATCCTGCTCGTTTCTATCTATCTCTGACTCTTGACTATCTCCTTCAGCCTCTCCCGCTAACCCTGCTTCCATCAGCATCCTCCGCTGCTCTCTGGTAAATATTGGACTCTTACTTTTTTCATCTTCAGCGCCAAATTTCAATACCCAGGCTTTCTCAGCAATCTGACTGTCAGTAAAATTAAAAACTTTTGCAGGTGTTCCATCTTTTCCCTTCTGCCCTTTACCTATTTTATGCGCGCTTATTAAAGCAGCTTTTTGCCCATCTGTTAACCTCATACCCAAAAGTTTTTCTGCCTCGCTAATCCTTTCATCATCTGTTTCCAGGTTTGAATTTATATTCGCTACGAGATCAGGTAAAGCTCCTATTTCAATCGCATGTTTTTGCGCAGTTTTTTCGTCATGCGATATCGGCTCCTTCTTCTCTTCTTTCTTTCTATTTTTAGCTCCCCATAAGACTTTTGCAAATGCTTCTTTTTTTTGCTGTTTTATAACCCGGTTTTCTTCAGGAGTTTTATTTGGATCATCCGCAGGCACCGCAACGCCTGCGACAATTTCCAAGATAACATCTTTGAATATTTGCTTTATTATCCCAACAGGGGTGGCTGGTTGAGGAATATCAAAAAATGAATCCCACTTGAATTGCCTTGCAAATGCTTTTGGCGTCAAGCCAGCAGCAACTGCCAATGTGAAAATTACATGAAACTTAACATTAAACTCTACCTCACCGTTTTCGTGACTTTCAAAATGTTTTTTCCAAATACGAATTAATTTTGAGACTTGCTCAGGTTTTAGCTTATCTTTAAAAAGCCATTTATTTTGTCTAAAAAACTCTGGATTCTCATTAAACTGTTCAGGTGATATCCCGTAGCTTTGCAAGAAACCCACAAGCTCAGCATCTTTCTCAGCTTCCAGTTTAACTTGTTCATCGCTATCTAACTTTACCTTATTTGCAGCCAATGCTTCGTTAATTTGCTCAGGCGTATGTTCATTTGCAGTCCTAATCTCATCCTGGTTTACAACGTTTACCTCAGTCGTGGGCTCTCTTTTTTCTGCAGTACTTACATCCGACATAAATATTTCTCCATATACAGCATAGCCTCCCTGACTTAATGATGTCAAACCCGGCGCAGATTTTGAAAGTCTGTCTATCTGTTCTGTAAATAAATATTTTTCATTCATATTGAGCGCAGTTTAACTCACCATCTGCGTATTACCTTGATAAATACCTTTTAAGCACATGACAAAATCCTAGCTCTTATTATCGTTGACAAGAAAAGATATCTTAATCTACAATCAAATCGTACTCTTTCGGGGTATTTGTGTACCTCCTTCGATCCGGTAAAATCGGGAATTCGAAGGTCAAGGAATTCAAAATCGGCAGTTATACTCTGCGAGTCCCGATTTGATCGGGACATGAGTCTTTGAAACCAAGACAGCGACCGTTTAGTCGGGAGTCAGCTAAGCTGACTGTTCCCTTACTTGGTGGGGGGATGAAAGAAAGGGTTTTATGCAGAAATTATTACGGTTTGGACCGTTTTTTGTAGTTATCGCAGCATTGCTGTGGAGTTTTGACGGGCTGCTTAGGATTAATCTATATAGTCTGCCTCCGGCGGTAATTGTATTTTACGAACATCTATTGGGTGCGACTCTCCTTCTTCCTCTTTTGCCAATTTGGCTCTCGGATCTTAGGAAAATGACTAGAAAAGAATGGCTTGCTATAGGAATTGTTTCTCTTTTCTCAGGTGCTCTAGGCACAATATTTTACACTGCAGCCTTAGGAAAAGTTCAATTCACCCAATATTCCGTTGTTGTTCTTCTTCAACAACAGCTTCAGCCAATCTGGGCAATAACTGCTGCGTCATTGATCCTAAAAGAAAAAATCACAAAGCGCTTTTTACTTTGGGCCGTAATTGCTTTAATTGGTGCATACTTTATTAGCTTTAAAGATTTAAAAGTAAATTTTGCAACCGGTCCAGAAACGGCAACTGCAGCACTTCTTGCAATTAGTGCAGGAATTATGTGGGGATCATCTACTGCTATTAGTAAATTAGTTCTTAAAAAGGTTTCATTTCTCACAGGTACTGCTTTAAGATTTTACCTTGCTCCACTTTTTGCAGTACTTATTATCCTCATTACAGATAAAACTGCATTGCTTTTTAGCATAAATATAGATCAATGGAAAACCCTTTTTATCATAACCCTATCGACAGGGCTTGTAGCACTAGGCTTTTATTATTACGGCCTTAAAAAAACATCTGCTAGAATTACTACCTTGCTTGAGCTTGTCTGGCCGGCCTCTGCTATATTTATTGACTATTTTTTCTTTAAAAAATCGCTAAGCGCAACGCAGATTCTTGGAGTATTAATACTGCTAGTTGCTATTTACGAGGTTACGAAAAGACCCATAACTCATAACTCATAACTCATAACTCATAACTCATAACTCATAACTCATAAC
>CAZZCX010000006.1:11539-59909 GCA_964653195.1 uncultured Gammaproteobacteria bacterium | reverse complement strand
ACAGGAAATGGTTATATGAAGGACTTAAATGAGGAAGTATTTTTTCATTTTGTTTTTGCCGATTATGCTGGAGGTATTCTTAAGGATAATCCACCCGATGGAGAGCTAAGGTGGTTGACGGTTGAAGAAATTCTGAAACTGGATAATCTATTGGCCGAAATTCATCAAGTAGCTTCCTATATATTCGATGATACAAATAACGTAATCTCTTATAAAGCAGTGTATGAGAAAGGAAACAAATTAAGCTCTTTTGTATTAGAAAACTAAATATTATTATTTCTTTTATGCATCTGCATACGTTTTTTTAAATCTGGGGTAAATTCTATCTAATACCTGCTTGTATTAAGGTTGAATAAAATATATACGAAATACACATTTAGATTGCTATCTGAAGCTTTGCGAAAGATAGTACGCCCGGAGGGAATCGAACCCCCAACCAAATGATTAGAATTCATTTGCTCTATCCGTTGAGCTACGGGCGCGTTATAGGTATTTTACCAATAATCTATACTTTACTGCAATCTAATATAATATAGTCCATACATTAGGTCGTTATCTGCCACTTGACATTAGAGTAAATATATCCTATAATATATAAAGTTGAGCCTGAATCCCTCTCGCGGCTACCGCGTTAGTCAGGAACATAAAGTAGCACCGCAACAGCGGTATAACTACCTGTCAGGCTCAAAAGTCATTTCATAGAAGGGGTTTAAAAAGTGATTTGTAAAAAAAGGGACATTAACTGGCCCTTTTTTTATGGCTTATTTACTACTTTGCTGGTAATTATTAATCAGAAGGATTATTTTTGGATAAATTTAGAAACTTCAGTAAATATTGTGTAAATTGAGAAGCTCCCGTAGAAAATAAAGCCGAATACCATCATAGTTATTCTGATCAAACTCGGTCGTAATTCTTTCTCGAGGCTCGTCATATTGAGCCATAATGTAAGTCCTACGTGTACGAACATCGCAAAGGCATTCATAACCGCAGCTAAGGTCAGTAATTGCAGCGGCTGGGTAAATCCGTTTTTAAAAATAATTATTCCAGCAATAATTTGTAACCATAGTACCACATAATAAGATTTACGGATGTGTTTTTCATTCAGCCTTGGATATGCTGTAATAACTGTATTTTCCGCTAGAATTCTACTTGTAGCGTCAAATACTGTCAGCTGTGTGCCGAATAAAGTCAGACTTCCGACAATCAGAAAAAAAGTTCCTGCTGCTGGAAAAAGTAATCCGCTTATAGCTGCTGCTTCATTAATCAGGAAAGTTATACCCTGACTATTTCCTTCGATCCCGAATACCGTAGCGTAAGATAATAATCCAAGTAATACTATGGTGATCGAACCTGTCAGCCAAAATATGAAAAAATGTTCGATATTAATATTTTTCCACCATTTATTAAAAAAACTTAAACTTTCAGCATTTATTTCAAAAGAATTTCCGGTTAATTTGACATCTTCTTTCTTACCTGTAAGTAGTGATGTAATTTTACCTGCGTATTTACCCATTCCGTATCCTTTCTCCCGTACATAAAACGATTGAGCCAGATTTAAGTTTCCTCCTGCACCGGCATATGCAAGTGCAGCCAGGAATGTGGCTATCATAATTCCTTCAGGTAGAATCATATACCCTTCCCCTATTCCTATTAATCCTTTAGAAGCATCTACCCAATGATTTGGCTTGGAAAGAATAATACTGAGAATAAAAATCGAAGGTACTCCTAATAAAATTAAACCTTTTTCAAAAGTCTCGACTGTTTTATACAGAACAGGACCCAATGACAGTATAAGCCCAATTAAAATTAATAAGACTATGGAAACTAAAGTCGGATTATTTAAACCCAGTACGCTGCTTATCAAAGTACCTGAAGATGCCACTATACCCGGCCAAATCCAGGGTATAAAAGTAGAGAGTAAAAACCAAAAAGATATATAACGGAATTTTCTGGTTAGCCCTACAAATACACTTTCACCGCGTGCTAGCGCATACCTTTCTATCTCCATATTCATAAAAAATTGTAAAGTTAAGCCCAGTAAAGCTCCCCAAATAATTCCCATGCCGAAGTTGGATGTTAAATAAGGCCAGAGTATAAATTCACCACTACCTAATCCTAAGCCTAGGATTATAAAACTTGGTCCGATTAAGGCTTTAAGTGTGGGTGGACTTGGAAATAGTTTTTTCTCAAAAGGTTTGAATATCATTTTTATTTATTCATCCCATCCTCCACTGATTTAATCAGTAATGCTGTTTTTAAAACAGTATCTGGATTCAAAGATATAGAATCTATACCTTCACGAACCAGAAATTCTGCCAACTCTGGAAAGTCTGAAGGGCCTTGGCCGCATATACCTACCTTAAGACCTGATGCATGCGCTACATTTATAAGATTTTTGATTAATTTTTGTACGGATTTATTTTTCTCATTACCTATATGCGCGACAAGTTTTGAATCCCTATCAAGTCCTAAAGTTAATTGCGTTAAGTCATTGGAGCCTATTGAAAAACCGTCAAAAATGGCAGCGAAATCTTCAACCTGAAGTATATTGGATGGAATTTCTGCCATTACCCAGACATGTAAATTTTCATCTAGCTGTTCCTTGTTTTGTAAATTTTTTGCTTTATTATGCACCAGACCGTTTTTCGCCATTTCTTCAATAACCTTCTGGCCTTCTTCAGGAGTTCTGCAGAATGGGATCATTACCTGAAGATTATGCATACCCATTTCATATCGCACCTTTCGTACTGCCTGACATTCTAAGGCAAATGCAGCTTGGAATTTGGGATCAGTGTATCTTGAGGCACCACGCCAGCCAATCATCGGATTTTCCTCATGTGGCTCATAAAGCTTTCCTCCGATTAAACCTGCATATTCGTTAGATTTAAAATCACTGAATCTTAATAATACTTCATTCGGATAAAAAGCGGATGCGATAATAGCTATGCCATATGCCAATTTATCTATATAAAATGAAGCTTTGTTTTGATAACCGGCCGTAATCACGTCGATTTGTTTTTTCAATTCTGCATCCTCCAACTTGTCATAATCAAGTAATGCATTCGGATGTATTTTTATAAAATTAGAGATAATAAATTCTTCCCTTGCCAGTCCTACTCCCTTATTCGGGATAAATGAATAATTAAACACTAATTCAGGATCAGCCACTATCATTTTTACATCAGTTTTCGGTAGAGTAAAACCTGTCAGATCAGTTTTGTTAATTTTAAATTTTAAAAGACCTTCATATACTTTCCCTAACTCTCCTTCTGAACAGCTTACAGTAATATCCTGACCTGTCTGCACCTTACTTGTTACATCCCCACACCCGACTATGGCGGGAATACCCAATTCTCTTGATACAATAGCAGCGTGACTTGTTCGTCCACCGGAGTTAGTAACTATACCTGATGCGATCTTCATTATCGGTTCCCAGTCTGGGTCAGTAATTTCTGCTAGTAATACTTCACCTTTCTGAAAGTCACTTAACTGTGACGGATCTTTAATAAATCTGGCTTTCCCCTGCCCTATTTTTCGACCTACTGATGCGCCTTGAGCCAAAACTTCCCCTTTTTCTTCTAGGATGAAATCTTCAAGTTGTGTAGTGCTTTTCCTGGCTTGTACTGTTTCAGGACGTGCCTGGACTATATAAAGTTCGTGAAGTTCGGAATCATATGCCCACTCTATATCCATCGGTTTTTTATAATGCTCCTCGATCATCACTCCCCAGCGGGCTAGTCTTAATATCTGATCATCATGGAGTACATATGTTTGTCTTTCATTTGGTGTTACCTGCACTTCTTTAGTAGGATTAGTTCCTTCCAGTGCATAGATAAGTTTTTTTTCTTTACTGCCTAATTTTTTATTTATGATAGATTTAAAACCTTTTTTAAGTGTAGGCTTAAATACCATGAATTCATCAGGTGTAACTATCCCTTTTACTATATATTCTCCCAGACCCCATGAACCGTTAATTAATACTAATTCACGAAAACCGCTCTCCGTGTCTAGCGTGAACATTACACCCGAAGCGCCTCTGTCAGAACGTGCCATTTTTTGTACTGATACAGATAATGCGATTTTAAAGTGATCAAACTTTTGATCGACTCTATATGAAATAGCGCGGTTAGTGAATAATGAGGCAAATGCTTTTTTTATAGCATCCAGTAATGCATATTCTCCACGGATATTTAAGTAAGATTCCTGCTGTCCGGCAAAGGAAGCATCCGGTAAATCTTCAGCAGTAGCTGAAGATCGTACTGCCACATCTACTTCTGTATTTTCCAATTTTAATTTTTCAGCCAGTTCTTTATAAGCACTTCTAATCGCTGTATCTAAGTCACTCGGGAATGAAGAGGAGATAATTAAATCCCTAATTTTTCCTCCGACCACTTCAAGCATTTTAAGATCCCCGGTATTAAGATTATTTAACAAATCACTTATTTTCTTATCAAGCCCGTTTTTTTCTATAAAATAATTGTAAGAATAAGCTGTTACAGCGAAACCATATGGAACCTGTATTTTTTCGCCGGGGAATAATTCGCTAGTGCTTTGAGTTAGATTGCTGTACATCTCCCCGAGGTTAGCATTTTTACCTCCTACCAGGGGTATGTCATCTTTACTTATTTCTTCAAACCAGAGTATAAACTGTTGTATTTTATCTGCCACAATTAAATATTATGTAATTAAATTAGATAAAACAAGTGATAAATATCACATTTTCTTACCAATAGCCTGTGAGATATGAGTAAAGCCATCTTTTTTCAAGAGAGATTCAAGTTCGCTGTTGATTTGTGCAACAAGTTGTGGACCTTTGAATATAAGTCCTGTGATGAGTTGAATTAGAGAAGACCCACGCAATATTTTTTCATAGGCATCAGCAGCGTTAAATACGCCTCCGCAGCCGATTATTAGAAACCTTTCAGAAAAATATTTATAAGTGAGGGAAATCAATTCATTCGATCTATTAAATGTAGGCTTGCCACTAAAGCTTCCTATAGGAAACATTTTGAGTTCTTCTTTATTTAATGATTTATCTTGTCGATTTTTCTGTAGATTCCCAAAAATTACTCCCTTTATTTTAAATTTGCTAATTAATTCAAGCATTTTAAGTATTTCCTTGTCTGATTTCTCGATAGGCATTTTCATAAATAGAGGTCGTTTAATATTTAGCTTATCTACTTGAGTTAATAATTCTTTAAGATTTTTAAGTGGATAAAAAGAAACATCGCCGTATAAATTGGGACAGCTAATATTTAATTCATAATATGAATGTAGAATATTAGAATTCTCAAATTTTTGAAAACTAGAAATAATATCATCTACACATTCTGTAATAACACTTTGTTCACGAGAATTTGTTCGTCCTATACTGATCCCGACAGGAATAGGAAATTTAAGCGGAGCTAGTTTTTTTATTATTGCAGATGCGCCTGGATTTTTAAAGCCCTTATTTACCATAAGAGATTCTGATTTCGTAAGGCGACCTAGCATTTGGCCGGGGTTACCTTGGTAAGGCTTATTTGTTATTGTCCCTATTGTTTGAAAACCAAAGCCCAACATGCTTAAAGTTTGTGTCAGTTTACCTTCGTAATCATAACCTGCAGCTAGTCCTATCGGTGACTTAAAAACAATATCATAATAAGTTTGTTGAATTACTTTTCTATTTGATGAGGTAAAAGGACTTATTATTTTATCCATTACTTTATATTTACCCATAATTTCACCATAATTTACTATTTGTTCATGTGCAATTTTCGGATTAAGTTGAAATAGTAGTGGTTTTAGCAAATACTGATAATTCAAGCCTGAAATTTTATAAAGTAATTGCTTCATATGTAAAAAGTAGTTACGATCAATTTAATAATAGTAATATGTTTTATATATATCTGTAAATGATTTTTATGTGATAAGAATCATATGCGAGTATATATCATTAGTTATTCAGAAGCTGAAAGTTCAGATTCTAACAAAGTAATATCGTGAATCATCAACTTTCTCTTTGCAAAGCTTATCAGCTCTTTATTTTTCAATGATTTAAGTTCCCTGCTGACTGTCTCCCGAGTAAGTCCGGTGAGTGCAGCAAGCTCATGCTCGCTAATTTCAATCACAACAGATTTAATTCGAGATTCGTTTTGAGAAAAACGTTTATTATATAATAAAATTTCAGCAATCAGTCTTTTGTGTGCATTTGCAGACATCAAATAAGCCATGCGTGAAAGTAATCCATCAATACCTTTAAATAATCTAACTAATAAATCATATTGAATGTCAGGATTAACTCTGATAAAACTTATCACTGCTTCTTTGGGGGCGCGGTAAACAACTATGTCATTTAATGATTCGAAATAATAATTACTACTTTTATTATTAAAGGCGTTTGACATTGGAAAGAATGCTAAAGATTTATAAATATTCAGCACCAATTCGCTACCTTTCTCAGAGACCATATATTGTCTGACGATACCGCTTTTCAGGTAATAGATGTGTTGTGGAGTTTCATTTGCTTGTATAATTATTTCTCCTTTTTTATAATTAATCTTTTTATATTTAAAGAAAAATTCATCTAGTTTTTTTTCTACAAATCCATCCATAAGCTATTTTCGTGCGATAAGCATGATTATATAATAAATTATCAAAATTAAATAGATTTTGTAGTATTGACAATCTATAAAAACAGTGAGTAAACTGCTTTTAGAAGCTCATTGTTTGGGATAAATTTCTTATTATAAATATTCAGACTAATAGTCTACGGGTATTTACTTTTAAAATTATATTATTTAATTGTATTTTCCAATATAATTATAGTGGGTTGTATATAGTATGTTGTATTTTTCTGGTCTAAAAGGAAAGAAAGTTTTCACCACAGAGCATATTTATTTAGGCAAATTAATTGACGTACTTTTTTTGGGTGCTGAGACTCCTCTTGTAACGTCCCTGGTAATCAGAAAATCAAATGATGAAAATATGCTGATTTCTGTAGATGCTGTAAAAGGCGTTGATTCAATTATAGATATAGATAAAGAGTATGCAACTCGACTACCTCATGAAAATGAACTTTCAATCATGAGATCAGTTATGGATAGGCAAATAATTGATATAAAAGGAAGTAAGGTTGTAAGAGTAAATGATGTCGCAATTCAGGACAAGCTGGGTAAATCATGGTATTTAACAGGAGTTGATATTGGTTTTCGGGGTATTTTACGTTGGTTTAATTTAGAAAAACCCACAAGGCCTTTATACAGATTCACAGGACTTGAATCACGTCCGCATTTTTTGTCATGGGCAGAATTCGAACCTTTGGAACTGGAGAAAGGAAAAGTACAGCTTAGAAAGGATGTCGATTCACTTGAAAGATTAAAACCTGAAGATCTTGCAGACTATCTTGAGCAAACTAATATAAGAAATGTCAATAAAGTTGTCGCAAGTCTCGATGAGCATTATGCAGCGGAGGTAATTGAAGATCTTAATGCGAATTTTCAGAGCGCTCTTTTTAGAAGATTTACATCTGAACGTGCAGGTAAGCTTATAGAACTTATCGATCCGGAAGACGCAGTTGATATACTTCTTACCCTGCCGAAGCAAAAACGTAAAGATATCTTAAATACACTAACAGAGAAAAAGCAGAAAAAATTAACTTCACTTTTAAAGGTATCCGGAACGCAAATTGGACATTTGATTACTACAGATTTTATACATATAAAATCCAACGCATCCGTACAGGATGCGTTTTCAGTTATGAAAGAGAAAGCAAGAGATATTGAATTTACTTATTACATTTATGTTTTAAATGATATCGATCAGCTTGTTGGAGTAATCAACATAGCTGAGCTCTTCCGTAAGAATTTAACTATGAATATCTCACAGTTTATGCAGCAGGATATGGTAATAGTTCATGTCACAACCCCCTTAAATATAGCTATAAAGCGTATGCTTAAATATAAAATTTATGCTCTTCCTGTATTGGATCAAAATAAACAGCTTATTGGAATTTTAAGATTTAATGACGTTGCTGAAAGCGTGCTAAAGGAATTATGATATTGCGTTGAAATTATTTTCATTTATGAGAAAACAAATCAAGAAATTCCGAAAACGAATCTTATTTTTATTTGCCATAATAGGTCCCGGTATAATTACAGCATTTGCTGATAATGATGCAGGTGGTGTCGCTACATATTTTGTGTCTTCTTCAAAATTTGGCTATAGCATGCTTACTATTACTATTCCTATGACTATGGTATTAGCTATTACTCAGGAGATCGGATCACGATTGGCAGTAGTAACCGGAAAAGGACTTGGTGACTTAATTCGTGAGAAATATAGCATAAAAATATCGATTCTGATGTTCGTCACTCTGTTTTTTATAAATTTTACAGTTATTTTGCAAAATGTAGGAGGTATAAAAGATGCTCTAACTCTTTTTAACTTAAATCCCTTATTCTTTCTCCCATTAGTTCTTTTTTTTCTGTTTGTATTTATAACTAAGGCTTCATATAAAAAAATAGAATACTTTTTCCTATTACTTATAGTTTTTTATATCGCATATTTTGTATCTGCAATTATTGCAAAACCTGATTGGGGATTGGTAGGAAAATCATTATTTGTACCAGTCGGCAAAGTAAGCTTCAACTATATTTTTACTGCTGTTGCAGTTTTAGGTACAACAATTACGGCATGGGGTCAGTTTTTTATAAATAGCTATGTAAAAGATAAAAAACTCACTCCTGATAAATTAAAATATAATCAAATCGAAGTATATGCTGGCGCTATCTTAACGAATGTGTTTTCGCTATTTATGATGGTGGCTGTTATCGCAACATTATTTGTAAATGGAATAGAAATTCATGGGGCAGCAGATGCTGCTATCGCTATAGAGCCTTTTGCAGGACATCTCGCAAGATTATTATTTGGAGTAGGATTATTTGTGGCAGGCTTCATAGGATCTGCTATTGTACCTCTTACTACTGCATACGCGTTTTCTGAATTTTTCGGTTATGAAGGAAGTCTTGATGTAAGTTTTTCAGAAAGCAAATTATTTTATATATTTTTCATAGTCCAAATATTAATGGCTATGTTTGTAGTGCTTATACCCGGTGTTTCACTTTTCCAGTTTGCTCTATATGCTAGTTTCCTAAACGGATTATTCCTGCCTGTAATTTTCTTTTTCCTTTATAGATTTGCAAATAATGCTGATTTAATGGGAGATTTTAAGAATACCAGGATACAAAACATCTTTTTAGTTGGTGCAAGTATAGTTGTGACAATTGCTTCTCTTACAGGTGTAATCGGTATGTTTTTAGGTTTAGAATAATTTTTACCTATTTATAGCCGAATTTGCTATAATGTAATCCCGCGGAAAGCGGGTTTTTATATGAAAAACATTAGAAATATCGCTATTATCGCCCATGTGGACCACGGAAAAACTACATTGGTAGATGCTCTTCTTAAGCAATCTAATACAAAATTGCATAAAGATTCAGCAGATTCTCTTATTATGGACAGTAATGAGCTTGAAAAAGAACGTGGTATCACAATTTTTTCGAAAAACGCGTCTGTAGTCTGGAATCCCTCTAAGATACCTGGTCAAGAAACAAAGATAAACCTCATCGATACACCTGGACATGCTGATTTCGGTGGCGAGGTAGAAAGGGTATTAAAAATGGCTGATGGGTGTCTTCTTCTAGTAGACGCAAAAGAAGGGCCTATGCCTCAAACAAGGTTTGTCCTTAGAAAAGCTTTAGAAATGAAGCTAAAAATTATAGTAGTAATTAATAAAATTGACAAACCGGATGCGCGTACAGAATATGTTTTAGATAAAACTTTAGATTTATTTATAGAACTTGGTGCAGACGAAGATACAGCTGATTTCCCAATAATCTATTCATCAGCGAAAAACGGAGTTGCGGGACTTGAACCTAATTTATCTAGCATGTCTGATATTACACCACTTTTTGAGACGATTTTGACACAGATTCCTCAACCTACGGGGGACCAACTTAGTCCTTTGCAGATACTTATTACAACACTTGCTTCAGATACACACAAAGGAAGAATTGGTATCGGAAGAGTCAATAATGGAAGCATAAAAGCAAATCAAGAAGTTATCCATGTTAATCGTGAGGGTGAAATGCGAAAGTTCAAATTAACGTCCCTTATGACTTTTGTAGGACTTGATAGAGTAGATACGATGGAAGTAAATGCAGGTGACATTGTCGCTATTTCTGGAATCCCAGATGTCACAATAGGTGAGACAATTGCTGATGTTTTAAATCCTCGTGCCTTACCTCTGTTATCCATAGAAGAGCCTACAATTAAGATGACTTTTATGGTAAACAGTTCTCCTTTTGCAGGTCTTGAAGGAAAATTTAAAACATCCAGAGAAATAAGGGAAAGATTATATAAAGAACTTGAGACAGACGTCGCAATGAGAGTGGAAGATGCAACAGATGGATCATGGGTAGTGAGTGGTCGAGGCGAGTTGCATTTAGCCATTTTTATCGAACGAATGAGACGTGAAGGTTTTGAGCTTCAGGTCGGTCGCCCTCAAGTTATTGATAAAAGTATAAATGGTCAATTGCTTACGCCATTTGAGCGCGTTTATATTGAGGTACCTGAAATATTTTCTGGAACTGTTATGCAAAAATTAGGATCTAGACGTGGTGAGCTACAGGATATGAAAACAGATAACGGAATTGTGTTTATGGAATTTATTATATCTACACGCGGATTATTTGGATACCGAAGTGAATTTATGACTGATACGAAAGGTTTAGGAATACTCAATGCCATGTTTCATGAATATGCTAAAGATAATGGATATAATCATTCACGAGAACAAGGTTCACTCATCGTACATGAAAGCGGATTTACCAATTTATACGGCCTGACAAATATACAAGATAGAGGACAATTATTTATTGGGCCAGGTGTAAATGTATATAAGGGACAAGTAATTGGTGTGAATTCCCGCATTGAGGATATGAGAGTAAATGTTTGTAAAGCGAAACAATTATCAAATATGCGTTCGAAAGGTGAAGGTGTAATGGAGCATTTCAATACACCACATATAATGGGACTCGAAGATGCACTTGAATTTATAGCTGATGATGAATTGGTTGAAGTAACACCTTTAAATATACGAATAAGAAAAAAGATACTCGATGAGGTTGAAGCTCGTCGCATGCGCTCGCAAGGTCTTATTTAACTCATCTGCTACAATATTCTTACGATTATAACTATATAATTTTTACTTTTAGAACTTAATTTATAATTCATAACATTTTAAAATATGTTTCCGATTAGCGATTCAGTACGATCAACAAAATTTCCTTTTATCAATTTAGGTCTTATACTCATTACCTGCTATGTGTTTTATCTCCAAATGACAAATCCTGATTCTTTTACAATTGCTTATTCTTTAGTTCCAAAAAATGTTAATTTCGGCGAGTATATAACTCTTATGAACTTTATTACATCAATATTTCTTCATGGTGGTTGGTTGCATATAATTTCCAATATGTGGTTTCTATGGATTTTTGGAGATAATGTAGAGGGAGCTATAGGACATTTCAAATACCTCGTACTTTATCTTTTATCTGGAATATCTGGTGGATTGGCACAGTATTTCTTTATGCCTGGTTCAAATATTCCAATGCTGGGCGCATCAGGCGCAGTCGCTGGGGCACTGGGAGCATATTTCTTGCTTTTCCCACATCATAAGATCAAAACCTTAGTTCCTATTTTCGGATTCCTCACATTTACAAATATATCCGCATTTATAATGCTTGGTTATTGGTTCGTGTTGCAGATATTTTCAGGTGCTGTGTCTATACCAGGTGTAGAGACAGATTCAGGTGGCGTAGCTTTTTGGGCACATGTCGGAGGATTTGTGACCGGTTTAGTATTAGGAAAATTATTTGTCAACACTAAAAATGAAGTTATTGAAGGTGAAGTGATAGGTTAAAAAGTAAATAAATTAGCGCAAACAAATATGTTATAAATTCATTCAGTTTATTTATATACTAGAAATAAAATCATCAATTGAATTATAGAATTCGCTGAAGATAAAATATAAACTTTCTGTTTCTTTTAACTCCCCTACTACAATACATTTCTTGCCCAAGCCATATGCAACACCTGCTTCCATATGTGCGGATTTACCGCTAGGTAGAAGGAGTATTAATGTTTCTGAATCTTTTAATGCATTCATATCTACTTCGAAAACATCTTTTACTTTTGGATTATTTACCCAATCTGGAATGCTTTCAAATTGTTTCATGAATTCATCCGGAGTTTTTTCACCTTTTAAATCCTTTAAATCATAATTATTTCCATCCCCTTCTATAAAGCAGTAAACAATTTTGCCTTTGTTTCGGATTTTTTGCGTTAAATCCAAGACTAAATCTTTGTTCCTCCATCTAGATGCTATAAAGTATTGGTATTTCATACTTCTATTATACAAGAAACTTTATCTTAAAATAATTTGTTATAATACTTGAAACAATGAAATTAATTGATAAAAATATATCCAAAAAAGATCTTCAGAAGATGGCTCAAAGTTTCGCTGGAGGACTGGTCAAAGCTGTTGTCGATATCAGAAAAGAAATCATGGTAGTTGATGCTCCAATGCATGCAGATTGTGAAAAAGAACTTCTGGATTTAGGTTCAAACCAGGATGATTTATGGGGTATAAATTTCTATCCTGAACTAAGTGGTGAAGATTTTATTGAGTTTGATTCTATGATAAATGTACGACCTCGTATGAATAATTTTACTCGTGGAATCGAGGATAAAAAACTACGCGAAAAAATAATCGTAATAACATCAAAATTAGTAAAATGAATAATGTGTTTCATACAGGCTTAGAAGAAAGATGGGTTCATTTCACTCTAGTTGAACAAATGGCAAACATAGGTGCTGAAGTCGGTCGGGCAATAAAGTGGAGAGAAAAACGAAACTTAGAGATGAGTATGAATGCTTTTTATAGATGTCTTGAATTGATAGATCTTACCGTCAAAGACAAAAAAAATATTAGTTCTCTTAAAGAATTGCTTAGAGTAAGAGAAGCAATAGTAGATTTCTTAATAGGAGAAAACATTTATAATTCTTCAAATATTATTTGGGATAAATATTTCCTTTTTTTTAATTTAGCTGCAAGAAAAAATAGATAATTTAATCAGGATCTAACAATGACCAGTTTTTCGATACATAAGGTTCAGAGCATAAATTACGGTTGAAACAGCATGGTCTTCTCAAGCCTTTATTTAGTTTATCAAGAGCCACTTCAATATGCTTTTGGCGTGTTTCGGGGGTCTTTACAGCGCGTATCCATCTGATCCAATCCCAGCGTGCAAGTGGCGTAATATCTTTCCATATTGTCATAGCTTTGGGGGATTTTCTGAGAGCTACATCAAAATCTTCTGGTATTACTGGTTCGATCCATTCATTGGTTGGTTCAATGCTGATCTTTACACTATCCCCTGTTTTTGCTTGAGTGTCCTTAAGAAGCTTTTCAGAAGGAGCAAACCAGTGACTCGGTTTTAAACCCGGTCCATATCTTCCATCAGGCTCAAGAAGTGTTTTAAAAGGTAAACCATTTATGGAGCCAGTTACCATGATCATACCTCTGGATGGAAGTTTTGCTGAAACCTCTTCAGGTAGCCGAAGTATTGTCCATGATTTGATTTTATATAGTTTAGTCTCAAAACTGATTGATGACATATTGTAAATTAATTATTTACTAGGTTTTCGATGGTAGGTATTTTGATATTATTTTAATAGCTTTTTGGTAAGTTAACTCATCCGTAAAACAAAGCAATTTTTCATTTAGACCATACTGGTCCTCTGTTAAATGTATATACATTGAAATTGGTTCAGTTATGCTATATGTGCTTGGAGGGATAATATTTAGACTAGCTGTTGCTTCAACAATTGATTTATGCAAATCATGACTTGTGATGTAAAATTTAAAATTATTCCAGGGGTATAATATGTTATTAATAGATAATCCGTAATTTCCCAATTTATAAGTGACTATCTTTAATTTCCATAACGGAATGTAGATTCTAAGTGTCAACCATAACAATACTAAGATAGTAGCAGTAACTAGAAGTACAGTTATAAAAATCGATGAGAATATGCTAAGATCCGTTTTTTTTGACAGTATATAAATCAGATATAATAACATTATTAGTAAATTGACCAATAATACTTTTCTATGACGGAAATTATTTCTGTATTTACCGATAAAATATTTGGGAGTAAAAAATTTTGTGAAATCAATGATCCAGACCAACTCATCAGCTGTTTCCATTTGTTCAGTATAACATCAAGTTTTTAAATTATATACTTTCAAGGGATGCAAAAATTCCACTAGCATTAAAATTTATCTAATTCAAGTATCAGACAAAATTTAATTTTGGGGTGGCTGACGGGTAATGCTCCCGCTATCTTCAGGTCCACAACCTGACGCCTCGCTTTTTGGCTCCAACCACCATGATTTACCTGGCAGGTGCATAACACCGTGTTAATTGAAGTATATCACGGTCAAATACAAACTTCAAAATTAAACTGATGTATATTTGATATAATCCATTAATGTTGAATTTCTATTTAATAAGACACGGACATAAAGAATATGTACCATTTGACCCCCCGTTAAGTGGTATCGGTATTCAGCAGGCAAAAATTACAGCAGAATTCTTAAAAAATTTACAGCTTAAAGAAATTATCAGCAGCCCGAAAACGCGTACCAGACAAACAGCAGAAACGATAGCTAAAATTCATACTATGCCTGTTAAATTTGATGTAAGGATAATAGAACGGCTTGAATGGGAAAATAAAGAAACATTTGAAGAATTTGTAAATGAATGGAGCAAAACGGATTTAGATAGAAATCATATACCCATAAAAGGAAATTCATCTGTAAATAAAGGTAAAATTATGAAGAGTGTTTTTGATGAATATACTTTGAAATACTCAGATGGAAATTTAGTAATTGTAACTCATGGCGGAGCAATTGGAGATTTACTTCGGAATATTTTCGGAGAGTTAAATATAGCACATGATATTGATCCCCTAACAAAAGCTCCTCATATCCATATATCTGAATGTTCAATAACTAAAATACAGGCAAAAAATGGTGAATTTAATTTGATAGATATAAATAATACATCTCATCTTCCGGTTGAATTAATAAGTAAAGAGTAAATTATGAAAAACAATAATAATTTATTTACAGAATTTGAAGCAAAATTTTATCCTGTAAATAAAGACGAGTATCGTGAAAGGCTTAGAAAAATCGGAGCGGTACTTGTGACACCCGAGCGCAAAATGCGAAGAGCAATCGTCGACAGCGATGCCTATCCTCAATTAAATTGTCATTATATAAGAGTACGAGATGAAGGCGATTCAGTGCGTCTAAGTGCAAAAACACATGCCAGAATAGGTGGAAATATAGATGATCAGAAGGAAATAGATGTAAAAGTAAGTGATTACGATAAAACAATAAAAATAATAGAATCTATGGGATTTAGATTTTCTATATATCAGGAAACCAAGAGAGAAACCTGGAGCTATAAAAAAGCAGAAATTACTATAGATACCTGGCCAGGCTTAGATACTTATTCTGAAATTGAAGCAAACTCTGAAGCCGAAGTAAAAAAAATCGCGCTTATTCTGGATCTGGATTGGGAAAAACGTATTATTACAGGTATAAAAGAAGTATATATGGCTGTGTACGGTATGAAGATAGAGGATGTAACTGAAAAGATTTGCTATATTACTTTTGAAAATAATCCCTTTGACGGAATACCGAAAGCCGAGAATCTTTTCTAAACCTTCGATAAATATATATGTGGATTATATTTTCATTAGTTGCAGCACTTTCTGAAACAGCAAAAGATACTTTCGGTAAAACAAGTGTTATTAAGACTGACGAATATACATCTGCCATGTGTCTTCATATCACTACGTTATTCATATCAACTATATTGGTTATTTTTACTGGAATCCCAAAAATTATTTCTATTTTTTGGGTAGGATCTTTAGCCTTCTTGTTTATTACACCATTGTGGACTTTGTTATATATGAGAGCTTTGAAAATTTCTCCTCTTTCTATTACATTGCCGATGATGGCTTTTAATCCTATTTTTACTGCACTGTTAGCATTTGTATTTAAAGGAGAGATACCGGACTTATCGGGATGGATCGGAATACTTTCAATAAGTATAGGAATATACTTTGTGAATGCGAATAATACAAAAATTTTGGATTTCTCAACAAATATCAAAAATATTTTTCAAGATAAAGGTGCTATGGCTATGCTAGGTGTTGCTTTCTTGTGGAGTCTTGGAGCTCATTTTTCAAAAATGCGCGTAGATGGATCTTCGGCTCTATTTTCTACATTCACAGGTGGTCTTATTGGAGTCTTAACAACATTCATAATCGCTATATTTCGAAAACAAAAGATATCTTTAAGTAATACTAAAGGTTCTTATAAACATTTACTACCCATGAGCGTTTTTTACTATATAGCAACAATTTCATCTAGCATTGCACTTTCAACAGGTTCTGCGGCTTATGTATTTTCAATTAAGAGAGGCAGTATATTATTCAGTGCTTTTACAGGTAAGTTAATATTTAATGAGGTATTTAGTTTATGGAAATACATTGGTTTATTTATGATAGGAGTCGGAATTATAGCAATATCGCTGTAGTGATTAATTATGTGAAAATGAAAATGGTTTATAAAATACTAAAACTTCTCGTAAATTATGGTTTGAAAAAAGGTCGACAGGAATTTTCTCGAAACTCATAACTTTACTATCTTCATACTGCTTAGGTGTAAGAACTATTGGTAGAAATGACTCTCCCTTCTTTTCCAGAACTCCGAATCCTACCCAATATTTAGCCATAGATGCTTTTGTAGAGCCTATACCTATAAATGCAGGGGATGCTGATGTGAAGATCAGTATATTTTTCGAAGATTTAACTTTTTCTGCAACACGAGTCAACTGACTTGTCGCTGCAGATTCATAAAGTGCAGCTTGATATATTTTTTCTTCTTTTTCTTTCTCATTTAACTTAGTCCAATCTTCTCTGCCTTTCCATTTGATGTTTAAATTAGCCATTTTAGCAAATTTATTTCTTTTGACATCATCCCATGTTTTATATTCTTCTTCTGCTTTAAGCTTTCCACCTGAAAGAGCTTTAAAATATTCTTCCCTGCTATAAATATCAGCATCTCTGAGTATAGATATGGTTATATTATTTGGCAGATATTTACGAAATTCTTCGAGTAATTTTTCAAATGAGTCAACATACAACTGAATTTCTTCAGTTGTTAAATTATCGTGAATTTCCATAAGTAAAGTATGCATATAGTACGTAATTTGGACTCCCGGTTTATAGCTTGCCGCTATTGGTGCGATATATTCTAGGATATAAGAAATATTGAAAAATTCTGCCCAGTCTACTATAGGACTTGAGGGTAGACGCCAAAGCTTATATCCGCCTTGAGGGTAGACGATATGGATCGGTTCACTTTTCGAAACGCGCATAGAGATAGCCTGTCTAGTTCTTTCTATACAAGATTCCTGCATTTTGAATTTCCTGAATTTTTTACTGGCAAGCTTATTAAATATAAAAGACTCTGTTCCTACTTTATTAAGCGTATCTTGATCTATAGTATTTAATGAATATTGACTACTTTTTTCGAGAAGTGATTTAAGATAAGAAGTTAAAGTAAGATTCATATGAGATGCGGGCAGGGATTGAACCTGCGTCTTCCACCTTGCGGGTGGACGCCTGAACACTCGGCTACCGCATCAAGAGTATTATACTTCAAAAGATTGAAAAATTCATCTTAAAAATTCCAGAACCAGAAATATAAAATAAACAATTAATAGCATTAACCCATCTAATTGAGATATATATTTTTTCGTAGCTGAAAAAACGAAGAAAAGGAAAAGCGCTGTTGAGATAAACATAAAAGTAGTCAGGTAATTTCCTACAGTGAGTACTTCCCCATGGCTCAGAATTGTAAATACACCAAAAAATAAAGTATTCGCAGCTGCTGAACCCATATAGTCCCCCATAGCAATATCTCTTTTGCCTGAAATTACTGCCCTAATCGCTATCGATATTTCAGGTAGATTTGTACCAAGTGAAATAACGATAAGGCTGATATAGAAGGCTGGTATATTTATTAACTCAGCAAAGAAAAGTGTTTTTTCAACTATTAACGTACTTGATACAAAAACAAGCCCTATACCGAAAATTAATTTTAGAAAATCTTTGGGTGAATAAACTTTCGTGCTTAATAGCTTCGCATTTTCTTTATCAAAAATTCCATGTTTTCTCTCAATTATTAAAAGGAGGGTTATATATAGACAGATCATGACAAATCCTTCGATATTTGATACATATCCATCAAGTATTAAAGCAGAAGGTGCGAGAATTACGCCTAAAGTTGCAGCAAGTGTTTTAATATCAAGTTCATGTTTCAAACTAATTCCTTTTCCAAATATAGCAAGTAATGGAATTATAAAAAGAAAAAGAACGGTTATACCACCAATCAAATTCCCAATAAATATCTCAGGATTTCTTTCAGATACTGATTGAAGTCCTACAGAAAATTCAGGAACTGAAGTAAGAAGGCCTAAGAGTATAAATGAAACTGCAAAAGGTGAGAATTTCAACTTTCTGGAAAATGCGTGGACGGATTGAATGATCATGCCTGAACCTTGCCAGATAAGTAAAAAAGAGACGCTATAAATCAGAAGATGTGCAAAGACACTATAATACATACAATTTAGTATAAGGAGAATTTAAAAATCCAGCAAGAAGTTATTTGGATTAAACTTTCTTCGCTCGTTTTTTGAGTTTACGTTCTTCAAGTCTTTTTTGTTCTGCATCAACTCTTTCTTGCCTTACTTTAAGTCTTTTTTCAAGCTCTTTATCTCTTCTTTCCTGACACTCTGCATTCGAACAACGATAAGTTGATGTAGTTTGCGGAAAAAGAGTTCCCGTTAGCTTTTCAGTAACGGTATTTATAAGAATTAACTCTGAACCGCATTCCGCGCATGAAGTAGAAGTAGGTCTATTCAATCTATGCATCAGTATACAACTTTTTAACAAATTTTTCCAGTCATGAAATAGGCATTGATATTGTTGTATTTCTTACATTTTGTTAACGATACTCATGTAGTATACTAATAAATATGTTCGGTTCTGCTCTACGTACTATCTTTCTTTTTATATCGGTTTTTACACTAACGGTTAGCTGCCTTTTTCTATATATTTTCACTCTCTATTCTCCTACTTCATCGAAAATAGTTGTCAATGCTCAGGAAGTTGATATAGCTATACTTACACCAACTCCAATTATAACAAATTGGCATTTAATAAAAGACAAAGTCCATAAAGAATTATCTGATACAACTGGAACATATAGTGTGGTGATAAAAAATTTATCTACAAACGATACTTTTTTTCTAAATGAATATCATGTATATAAAACAGCAAGCTTATATAAGCTTTGGGTGATGGCAGCAGCATATAAACAGATTGAAGAAGGAACACTAAGCAAAAAGATGCAAATAGGAGATAGTATTGAAAATTTAAATAATCGATTCAATATTGCCACAGAGGCAGCAGAAAAAAAAGAAGGTTCAGTAAGTCTTTCAATTGAAGAAGCAATGGAGCGTATGATTACATATTCTGATAATTACTCTGCTTTACTTTTAAGTACAAAAGTACGCTTGAAATACGTAAGTGAATATATAGAAAATGCAGGATTTTATGATTCAGAAGTTGGTAAGGACCTTCCTACAACAACTGCTTATGATATCGCTTTATTTTATGAAAAACTTTATAAAAATGAATTAGCTAGCATGAGTTCGACAACTGAAATGTTAGAGCTTCTTAAAAATCAAAAGATAAAAAGAAAATTGCCCAAATACCTACCAAGCGATACTTTAATTGCTCATAAAACTGGCGAATTAGACTCATTCAGTCACGATAGTGGAATTGTATATACTCCAAATGGAAACTATATAATTGTAGTTATGTCTGATAGTACAAACCCAAAAGGAGCCGAAGATAGAATCGCAAATATATCCAAAAGTGTATACGACTATTTTATTGAAAGCTCTGACAATTAAATTTTTGAAATAGTTGAAAGTAGATTTCGCGATTCTTTTTTTATAATTGTTCCATGTAGATACTCCAAAAGTGGGTGCTTAGAAAGCTCTGTAATTTTGCCAATAGCCTCCAGAGTCTTTATTCCTTCTACGGTCTTTTTCTCCTTTTCCATCTCAAGCAGCGCTTCTTCTGTTGACATACCTTTTCCAAGTAGTATTCCGAATTGTCTATTTCTTGTATTACCTGTCGCACTCATAAACATATCATTTCCCCAGCTTTGAGAAGAAATACTAAATGTCTCTCTTTCTCCTCCCAATTCGCGGATAATAAGATTTTCTACTTCCCCGGCAATTTTGGATAGAATATAGGTTTCAGATCCGTAACTATAACCCTTTCCATGTATAATTCCTGTCATAATGGATATGACGTTTTTAAATGCTGATGCATATTCTGTACCTTTCAAATCTGTCGTGGTATGTAAACGTAAGTGATCTGATTCTAGGATAAATCTGGCGTGATTGGCTGTTTCTAAATCTTCCGATGCTATTACAGCACCCAGTATCTGGGTATTGAATAAATCACTAGCTATTGTGCCACCTGCAAATAAGCAATATTTATATATAATTTTATGCAAATTATCTTCATATAAAAGCGATAATCTTTTTCCAGTTTCATAATCCAAAGCTTTAGCAGTATTTACCAATATTACGTTATCTTTAGCATAGTCTTGAAGTTCAGGGATTATATCTAAGGTACTTGAAGAAGGCACTGAAAGTATAACTATATCTGCTTGTTCTAGTATTCTTCTGGGGAAACTTGAAATATTGGTGGTGCTTTTTATTTTATATCCTGGGTAGAGAAATGGATGCTCACCTGTTTTTTTAAAATGCTGGACAACTGATGGTCTATAATCATAACCATAAAGCACGTTGCCATCTGTAAGATTTTTTTCTAAATGTCTTAAAAGTGCGTAACCGAATTGACCTAAACCATAAACAGAAATTTTCATAATTACTTTTCGTAACCTCCTTTTGGTCTCTCACTTGATGAATTCATTTCCTGCAAGATTTCCTGAGAATCTTTTACTTTTCCATCATCAAATTTATATTCTCTATCATCTTCATCATAATGCTCTAGATGAGCTTTGATGATGTCATATAACTTTTCAGACGCTATATACTTATCATTTTCGTAGATGTAAAACACTCTACCACAATAAGAACAAGCTGAAGAGTAATACATAAAAATCAATTTTCCTAGTATATCATTTTTAATTACCTCTTGACAGGAAACGATCGTTTCCTTATATTATAACTATGTCTATTACGGAAGCTGCGAAACGAGTAAAAATTTTCTATATTCAGAATCGAAGAATGCCTTCAATTCAAGAATTAGGTGAAATCTTAGGATTGGCTTCTAAAAAAAATAGCTTTAATTGGGCGAAAAAATTAATTCAAGCAGGGTTACTTGGGAAGGACGAGAAGGGTAAGCTTTATCCTCTGGCTCTTTTCACAATTCCTGACTTCGGTATCATTAAAGCAGGTTATCCAGCACCTATACACTCCGCATCCGATAGTTTAGATTTATATAATTTTATCTTGGATCTTCCGGGAGATGTTTTTTCACTTACAGTACATGGTGATTCCATGATCGATGCATCCATTAGGGAAGGAGATATCGCTATTATCAATCCCAATAAAGCTGCTATGGACGGAGACATAGTCGCAGCTTTGGTAGATGGAGAATGTACGCTCAAATATTTTTATAAAGATCATAAAGGCGTTCGACTGGTCCCTGCCAATCCTGAATATCCAATAATTTATCCGGAAACTGAGTTAATTATTCAAGGAGTAGTCATACATCTCATTAGAAGATTTAGATAATAAATAAAAGATTTTTCATTTTATACTTTTATCTTTGAGATCTATTTTTTGATCTATAATTTATTTTATGATCCTATCTTCAATTAAAAAGATTATAAAAATGTATATTTATTGGATACTTCTTTGAGTATATTGGGTAAGCTAATTCTTTTTTATCAGTTCTTCTGAATCATTCAAAGGACTATTGATATTTCTACTCACTACAAAACTTGTCATATTTTTATCATCGTATGGGTAAAGCATTTCAAACATCTGCTTATTTTCAGTAATATTTGGATTTAACCATTCTTTTTCATCCTCTCTTTTTAGAATTACAGGCATTCTATTATGTATTTTTGAAAGAATTTTATTTGGAGGACAAGTGAGTATAGTGTAGCTATAAATGTCTTTGCCTGTATTCTTATCGTGCCATTTATCAAATAACCCTGCAAATGAGAAAATTGAATCATCTTTCATCTTAAAAAGATAAGGATTACTTGGCTTAACTGATTTATCCCATTCATAGAAAAAACTTGCGGGAATAAGACAGTGCTGTGATTTAAAAGCTTTTCTAAAGACAGGCTTATCCTCAACTCCCTCAACTCGTGCGTTTATAGTTT
Source organism: uncultured Gammaproteobacteria bacterium (assembly GCA_964653195.1). Lineage (GTDB taxonomy): Bacteria > Patescibacteriota > Microgenomatia > Levybacterales > UBA12049 > CAYMDS01. The sequence continues at coordinate 37,285 of CAZZCX010000006.1, read as the reverse complement.
TAAACTTAAAAGAATCGTCTTTTGACCAGAATGGAATAAGTCCCCACATGAATCGCCCCATCTTATATCCTTCAGACGTATTTACTATAACAGGATTCAATTGTCCCGGAGCTATATTGTATCGGCTTTTTAATTTCTCTACTTCGTCAAGGGTATTGATAAGTTCAAATCTTTCTATAACTTCCCTCGCATCTTTTATGCTGAATCCATAACGTCCACACATATATTCAATTATACTACTGCTTTACTAAAACTTTAAGGAATAAAATGCGAAAATGGTTATTGACAAGGAAACGATCGTTTCCTATATTAGGATATACCGCAAACGGATATGCTTGAGTCAATAAACGAACAAGTCTCAGTAATAACTATTTATGATCGCAATAAAGGCTCTGTGATGCCTTACAAAGTGCGATGGAACGGCCGGGATTATCTAATCACCAAACTAGGCTATCACTACAGAGTGAAAAGAGGGCGCTTCACCCATCACATTTTTACTGTCAGTAATTCTTCAATAGCCTTCAAGCTTTTGCTAGATACTGAAACTCTTTTTTGGTGGCTCAAGGAGGTATCAGATGGAATTGAGGATAAATAAAAACATACCGCTTATTATGCATATTGATTTAAATAGTTGCTTTGCGACTATTGAACAACAAGCCAATCCCCTTCTTCGAGGAAAGCCGATTGTAGTCGCTGCATACGAGACACCAAATGGCTGCGTGCTCGCTCCATCTATAGAAGCAAAGCGTTTAGGTATAAAGACAGGTATGAGGGTCAAGGAGGCGAGGCTCCTATGTCCTAACGTTATAGTACGTTCATCAGATCCTGAAAAGTACCGAGATGTGCATCAGAAATTTAAAAAAATATTTACTGACTATTCCGACATAGTAGTTCCTAAAAGTATAGATGAAGCAGTTATTGATTTCCGCAGCATGGAAAGATTGAAGCTCGATCTCGTAGAAATTGCCAAAGAAATAAAGCAGCGTATGAAAAAAGAAATAGGTGAATGGATAATTTGCAGTGTCGGCATATCCGTCAATAGATTTCTGGCGAAACTGGCAGCATCTCTGCATAAACCGGATGGTTTAGATTTAATTAATCACAAAAACATTGAAAAGATATATGGCGCAATAACTTTATTAGATCTAAACGGTATCAACCTAAGGTTTCAGGCAAGACTTAACGCGTATGGAATATTCACTCCTTTAGATTTTCTGAATGCCGAATGCGAAACCCTTGAAAAAAACGTATTTAAATCTGTCCTTGGTAGACAGTGGTATGAAAGAATACGAGGGTATGAAGTAGATGATGTAGAGTTTAAGACAAAAAGTATCGGACAGGAATATGCTCTTAAAGAATGGACCTCAGATCCTAGAAAAATTTGTCCTATGCTTATGAAGCTGTGCGAGAAAATGGGAAGAAGACTTAGACGAAAAAGTTTTATCGCACGCGGTATTCATGTCGGGATGATCTATAGGGATGGCACTTATTGGCACAGAGCCAGACTTACAGGAGAGCAGATGTATACGACGATGGAATTATATCGTAACGCCCTTCTTATCTATAACCAACAACCGGAAATTAAGGCAATTACGAAAATTTCGGTTTCCTGCTATGATCTTTCGTCAAATACGAAAGCGCAGATGACTCTTTTCGATATTGATGTCAGTAAACAGAGAAAAACAGCAAATGCGATGGACGACATTAACCATAGGTATGGTGAATTTGTAATTACCCCTGCATTGATGATGGGAATGAAAGACACTATACTTGACCGTGTACCTTTTGGGTCGACAAAGGACCTAGAAGACTTATATGGCAGGTAGGTATGAATGAAGATTATAAATTCTTATAGCCAATTTTAATGAAGGTATCATTTAATTGTATTTTTAATTCTCTTCTACCGTTACCACCCTTTAAGAATTTTTCACGTTTTCTTGCATCGGATTCTAGAAAGTAAGATTCGTAGTAAATTAATTTCAATGGTCTTCTGTGTTTAGTAGCTTTAACGTACCCTTCAGTATGAGCTTTAAATCGGGATTGTAAATTATCGGAAAATCCAGTATAGAGCTGTCTATCTTTTTCTGAAAACAATATATAAACGTAGAACATTTTAAACTAGTTTATCAATTGCTGATTTAGAGAATAATAGAAATGATCAGATTCAGTAAGGTTTTCAGCTAGCTGTTACGGTGATCGAGCTGAGCTCGATATTCACCAAGCTGAGCTTGGTGACGCCAGCGGGATTCGAACCCGCGATTACAGGGATGAAAGCCCTGTGTCCTAACCACTAGACGATGGCGCCAAGTAATTTACGAATCTAATTATATAAGACTTGATATCAGATGACAACATTTGCATATTTAGGCTCTATTAAAATTTCGTACCGAAAAGACTTCAATAACTGGTCCCTTAGCGTTAGGTTCAATTACTATTCTTCTTCCACCTCTTTTTAACACTTCACTATCTGTGACAGTTCCCTGAAATGGTTTTTCTCCTACTGCACTAAATACAACAGTATGACCTGGATTTATAGGTAATCTTGTCAATATTCTATTTCTGTCTTTTCTAGGATCATAGATAGGCACATTTGCACTAGTAGCAGCAGCTAAAGTATCAATAAATGTACTATATATAAATCTTCTAGATCCATAATCTGTTTTCCCCCGACCAATAGTAAGTATTTGATCTTCCCTATCTCCAGGTGGCGCGACTTGAACCCGTGACCACTTCCCAGGTATTCTTTTCACAATCGAACCCTCAAGTGCATCAAATTCATCAAATATCTCACCTTGCTCATCAAATACTGTCACCTTTACTGTACTTTCTATATCGACATGTCTCAACGCTTCACGTATTACAGTTGTACTTTTAAATAGCTTTCGTCTTGGCCCACGTTTGTCTAACGCCCCTAAAGTTCTATGGGTCAAGCCTGAATCACCTGCTGTAAGAAGCCAATAAAAATTGTAAGGCCTAGATTCGTCTAATCTATATTCGCCTGATTGTAACTGTAGTCTATTCAGCGCTTTAGTTTCACCATTTAACGTTGCTATTGTTTTTTTAAGTAAATGTGGTGGATTTACTTTAGGGCCGTGAATTGTTCCGGAGAGTACATTTTCTGTACCTGTAGGAATAGGCACTAAGGGAGGTTTCATTTCACTTTTTCCTACAATATCTGCCATGGTATAAAAAGTACCGTCTCCGCCATAAACACAAATAGCTCCGAACTGATTTACATATTGAGGGTCATTTGTTATATCTGTAAATTGTCTTAGATCAAATGGATGACGCTTTTTAAATAATATATTCGCAGCTTCGGCAGCACTATCTACTGATTCTCCTGACCCTGAGGTGTTATTATAAACCAGTAAAATACTTTTTTCTGTATATCCCATCAGCTAAAAATTCTCATATCAACAAAAATCAGTCCCGATTTTCGGGACTGATTATAATACTAAATCTAGTTTAGCAAATACTTACGGATTAATCTAACTTTGATCCTTATCTTTTTTTAGAACACTCTTCTTAATCTGCGTACTCTGTAACCCATTATAGATTGATTCAAGTATCAATCTTGCGGTCTCCTGTCCTCCCAATCCGAAAGCGATGCCTCCTGCGATAGCAATCATAGCCACAAAACCTGTAAATAAAATTCTTATCAGATCTTGTGCAACTCCTAATTGATTTAGAACTGCGAGTGTTACAAACACTATGATGGCCCATCTTGCGACAGATGCTATTGTTTGAGAACCCTCAGGAACGATTTCACGAGTAGATGCCAAAATGACATCATATGCTAAGCGCGAAACACCAAGGCCCACCAATCCGACGATAGCTGAGACAAAAACATTTGGTAAATATAATAGAAATTGATTCAATAATACTGTGACTTGACGCAATCCCCAGATATCTGCTGCGGGAACCAGAAACAATATGATTACAAACCATCTCACAATTTCTGAAAGTATGTTCATCCATGAATAATCTTTCCTTGCTTCAGGAATACCATACTTTCGAAGGTAAGATTCGACGTTTAATGCTTTAAAAACACCCATGACAATACTTTTGACGATTGAACCGAGAATAATTCCTATTAGAAGAATTACGATACCTGCTAAGAGGTTCGGGATAAAAGCAGCTACACTTAAAAGAGTACCATTTATAAATGTAATGAGTGAATTACCTATATTTCCGTTTATACATATCACCCCCTTTCATGTATATATTAAAATTTAATTTATTTTCTCAATTAAGTTTATGAGGCAGAATTAAATAAACGAAGCTTTGTTCAATATAAAGAAGCAAGGGTACAGTTGTCAAGAGTAAGGTGTGCTTGTTATAATACTTCGAGTACAAATCATACGTAACTATTAATCATCAGCTATTAGAAAGTGTAAGATAGGGCCGGTAGCTCAGCGGTAGAGCAGGAGCCTTTTAAGCTCTTGGTCACAGGTTCAAATCCTGTCCGGCTCACATTATTTTCATTAAAAATGCTCATTTTCATGAGCTTTTAAGATATACTCTTATAAAAAAATTACTCCTTTTTACTGGCGATGTTTATCATCCACTGAATACCGAATTTATCTGTAAGCATGCCAAATGTATCACCCCAGGGAGATTTATCTAAAGGCATTGAAATAGATGCACCTTTCGATAGTTTACCCCAGTATCCAGTAAGTTCCTCTCTATCAGAATCATCCCCACTAAGTGACATTTCTATACTAGCTCCCGGATTATATTCCATGTTTGAAGGAGTATCAGATGCCATAAGTGTCATTTCTGGACCTATTAAAAGCATAGCATGCATTACCTTGTCAGCATCCGGCCCATTTCGACCCATTCCCTCTTTAAAAGTACTTATAGTAAGTTCTCCCCCAAATACGGATTTATAAAACTCCATGGCTTCTCTGGTTTTGTCTTTAAAATGCATATATGGATTTAATTTTGTCATATAATTCACCTCCTTTCTTTATAATTATACACATGTTTAAATCCATTTACCCAGGAAGCTTCTTGTAAAGTTAATTAATAAATTTGTATACACTTAGGATAATGTCTAAATCTATTATAGATTTTATTAAGAGTAATGTTTTATATTTTAGTAGTTGAGGTAAATACGAAAAAACGGGTAGTATATTGTGTTAAAAGTAACACAAACTGGCCAAAAGCAAGACCAGGAATTTTTATCTTTTTAAAATAAAAATTTCTACTACACCGCGTGGCTCGAAAATCGAGCCGTTTCCCCCAAAATTGAGGGAAGCTGTTCGCATGTTAGCGATCTTTTGAGGATGAAATCCTCGCAGATCGCCCCCTTAGCGAATTATAGGGGGAAAACTCAAAAGTCTTCCCGCCCGTAACTCGCTCAAAATGAAGAATTTAGCCTCACTTTGTAAGAACTTGAGTAATATATCAGATAAATTACTTTTTGTCAAGACTATAGGTTGTGGAGTCAAAACTATCATATAACTATCTAACTCAGATTGTGCTATCTTTTGAATTGCTCTATAATGATTCATCCCTTAATATAAATTATTCTGAATTACAGTTAATCTTAATTTATCTAAAAAAGAGCGCATAGAGAATTATTCTGACTATGATCGTTCAGATATAAAAAAATATATATGGAAAAAATAATAGTAAAAGGTGCTAGAGAGCATAACCTCAAAAATATTGATCTTGAAATACCAAAAAACAAACTCGTTGTTTTCACGGGACTCTCTGGCAGCGGTAAATCGTCACTAGCTTTTGATACGATCTACGCTGAAGGACAAAGAAGATATGTAGAAAGTTTATCATCATATGCACGTCAATTCTTGGGGACTATGAAAAAACCAGATGTAGATCTCATCGAAGGCTTATCTCCTGCTATTTCAATAGATCAAAAGTCAACAAGTCACAATCCAAGATCTACAGTAGGTACAGTAACTGAAATTTATGATTACTTGCGTTTACTGTTTGCGAGAATCGGGCACCCTCATTGCCCTAAGTGTGGACGCGAAATCGCGAGACAATCAAAAGAACAAATCACAAATGCGATTCTGCAAATGACACAAACACAAAGTACAAGAGACGAAAAGATTCAAAATGACTTAAAAGATGTAAAAGATAAACCTGAAACTGGACAGCTTTGGAATTATACAACCAAAAATAGTCCGCTGCGTGTCTTAATTATGGCGCCATTAATTAAAGATCGGAAGGGAGAATATACGGAGCTTTTTGTAAGTCTACGAAAAAGAGGATATACGAAAGCAAGAATTGATGGAAAAGTGTTCGATCTTGATGGAGATTTAGTGCTTATAAAAACAAATAAACATTCTATTGATCTAATAATTGACTCACTTACTATATCAAAAGATACAGACAGGAACCGTCTTGCAACAGACGTAGAACAGGCACTTCAATACGGCAATGGTGAAATGATAGTATCCATCATTCATGATAAGACTTTCGATATACCAGAGAAACCGCAAGACCTAGAAGATCATCTATTCTCTGAAAAACTAGCATGCCCTATTGATAATATTTCATTTCCCGAAGTTGAACCTAGGATTTTTTCGTTCAACACACCACATGGCGCTTGTCCCGAATGTTCAGGTTTGGGTAGGGTACTTGAAGTCGACAGCACGCTAGTTTTCAATTTAGATCTGTCTATAAACGAAGGAGGTATTTTACCGTTTTTCAACCTTTCTACATCTGATACCTGGATGTCACGAACTTTTAAAGAATTTTGCAAAATAAATAATATCCAAACAGATAAGAAAATAAGAGAATTATCACAAGACAAGAAAAAACTACTTTTATATGGCACAGGTGACAGGCAATACTTCGTCAGAGGGGAAAATAGATGGGGTATGAATACCGCTATCAAAGAAGCATTCCGCGGTATATCCTATGAGCTTAAACGTCGTTATTCGGAATCAGAGTCCGATTTCGTAAGAGCCCAAATTGAGAAATTCATGCGATATGAGATATGTTTTCAATGTAAAGGGGGTAGACTAAAACCTGAAGCGTTATCAGTAATCATAAATGGTAAATCAATAGTGGAAGTTTCAAATTTATCGATTGAAAAAGCGCTGGAATATTTTATTGAACTTGAAAAAACCATATCAGAACGCGAAACCGAAATCGGAAAGCTAATACTTCGTGAAATCCGATCACGCATCACTTTTCTTGTAGATGTGGGACTAGACTATCTAACACTAGCACGCTCAGCAGCAACACTTGCTGGAGGAGAAGCTCAAAGAATCCGATTAGCCTCTCAAATAGGAAGTGGACTAACTGGAGTACTTTATGTTTTAGATGAACCTTCAATTGGACTTCATCAAAGAGACAATTCAAAACTTATAGAAACTCTAAAAAAGCTACGAGATCTAGGAAATACAGTTCTTGTAGTGGAACACGACGAAGACACTATGAAGGCAGCTGATTATATTTATGATTTCGGACCCGGGGCAGGAATAGAAGGCGGGAAGATAGTAGCTGAAGGTAATTATGAATCAATTTCAAAACAACCCAATTCAGTTACAGGCCAATATCTTTCAAAGAAAAAGAAAATTACAATTAGAAAATCAGAAAAAGATGTGATTATCGATTTTGAAGGTAATACATCTTCAATTACTATAATGGGGGCATCAGAACATAACCTCAAAAATATTGATGTTACTTTTCCTTTAAGAAAACTTGTTGTTATTACCGGTGTTTCAGGTTCCGGCAAATCGACTTTGGTAAATGACATTCTTTTTCATGCCCTAATGCAATATAAAAATCCTTACCATAGACAAAAGCCTGGCAGTTTTAAAACTATTAAAGGTCATGAAGATATAAAAAATGTCTTTTTGATAGACCAGTCTCCAATAGGTAGATCTCCGCGAAGTAATCCCATAACTTATACTGGAGCATTTACTCATATAAGAGATCTTTTCGCCAGCACTAAAGAAGCAAAACTTAGAGGTTACGCACCGGGTAGATTCTCGTTTAACGTAAAAGGAGGTAGATGCGAAGCTTGTGAAGGTGAAGGTCAAATTAAAATCGAAATGCAATTTCTACCTGATGTATATGTAACTTGTGAGGTATGTCTAGGGAAACAATACAACAATGAAGCATTAGAAGTTTTATTTAACGGAAAAAATATTGCTGATGTTTTACAGATGAGTGTCTCTGAAGCTTTACAATTTTTTTCATTTGTTCCTGCACTATCTCATCGTCTTCAGACTCTTAACGACGTAGGATTGTCATATATAAAATTGGGACAACCAGCCCCAACGCTATCAGGAGGAGAGGCTCAAAGAGTGAAGCTTGCGTCAGAACTTTCAAAAAAAGGGAAAGATGCAATATATATATTAGATGAGCCAACCACAGGTCTTCATTTTGCTGATCTTGAAAAACTATTACTGGTTCTTCGCAAATTAGCTGATTTAGGCAACACTATCATTATAATTGAGCATAATTTAGATGTCATCAAAAACGCAGACTACATTATAGATTTAGGACCCGAAGGAGGAGATAAAGGTGGTGAGATTGTCGCGACAGGTACACCTGAGGAAATTTCCAATCACAAAACATCCTACACGGGACAATTTCTAAAGAAAGTACTAAAATAGTTATATGAAGAACTTTTCAGTAGAGTTTCTGACTTATTTTAAACTTCCCCATTTCATTCAAATTTCAAAAATCAAATTTTTAATATTTTTTATCTTTAATTTCTATTTTTTATCTTTAATTTTTAATTCACCAGTATTTTCTTCTGAAAATTTTAAAACTGATTATGAAGTGAAATATAATGTCAAACCAAATGGTATAACTTCAGCAGATATGAAAGTTACGCTAACGAACTCAAGCGATGAATATTACTACGCATCTTCTTATAAAATAGAGCTCGGTTTCAATGATCTTAGTAACATCAAAGCAAAAGATTCCGGTGGATCTTTAAATCCAGTATATAAAAAAACTACAAAAGGGTATGCTATAGAGCTTACGTTTAATAATAAAGTAGTAGGTGTAGGAAATAAACAAGAATTTTCTATATCTTTTGATACATTAGACGTGGCAAAAAAAATTGGAAAAATTTGGGAGATAAATATTCCAGGCATTGAAGATGTAAACGCATTTGAGAGTTTTGATGTTGAATTAATTGTACCAACGAGCTTCGGAAAGCCAGTTTATGTCAAACCAAACCAAACGGAATCACATTTAAAATTTGATAAAGAACTTCTTTCAAAATCCGGAATATCTTTAGCATATGGAGATAAGCAGCAATACTCTTTTAATTTAAAGTATCATCTGCTAAACCGCAATCTGTTTCCTGTGCGTACTGAAATCGCTTTACCTTCCAATACAAATTATCAGGATATTTATATTTCAAGCATAAATCCAGAGCCAAAACAAGTAAAAAAAGACATTGATGGAAATTGGCTGGCTGAATATGAATTGAAACCTGCACAAAAATTAGACGTCACCGTAGCAGGTAACTCATACATTTACTTAACTCCACGACCGCAAGCTTTATCTGAAAAAGAACTTGCACCCTATCTGAAAGAAAAACCGCATTGGCAAGTATCTGATAAAAGAATTCAGGAACTTGCAAAAGTTTATAATACTCCTGAGTCTATTTATAAATATGTGATAGATACTTTGGAGTATGATTATTCAAGAGTTACAAATAGCACTAATCGCTTAGGTGCGCTTGGTGTATTAGATAACCCGAATTCTGCAGTTTGTTTGGAGTATACTGATTTATTTATAACACTTGCCCGCGCTGCAGGTATTCCATCACGTGAAATAGATGGTTTCGCATATACAGACAACTCAAAAGAACGTCCAACTTCTCTAATAGGAGATATTCTACATGCTTGGCCAGAGTATTACGATCGGGAGAAACAAACTTGGATAATGATCGATCCAACTTGGGCAGATACAACTGGTGGCGTAGATTACTTTCATATTCTTGATTTCGATCACTTAGCTTTTGTAAAGAAGGGTGAGAGCAGTACTTATCCTATTCCTGCAGGAGGATATAAGCTGCCAAATGAGGAAGACAGAAAAGATATCATAATTGCAGCATCAGAAATGCAGATTGAGAATGGTACCAGAATTGATATTGATTATCTGAAAGAAGAATCATTTATAGCTGGTTTACCCATAACGACAAGTATGAAAATTGTCAACAAAGGTCCCTTCACGATAAATAATGAAAAAATTGTAATTAAATCTGGTACTTTATTACCAAATATTCAATCTGCAGAGACAGGTGAATTGGTACCCTACCAAAATAAAGAAATAATTTTCAATTTTAAAAACACGCATTTTTTGACAAACCAAAAATATGACATTACAATGCAAATTGGCGAAAAAAATTACATTAAAAAAATAAAGATAGAACCAATTTATTTAAAATATTGGAAAATAATAGGAGGTATAGGATTTGTTATATTTACGGTCATCATATTTATCATTACCCTCAAAACCTGGCGTTTACGTTTTCTTAGACGCAAAAAATAATATACTTTATGTCGGTAAAGCTATAAATTTAAAATCGCGGGTTTCTTCATATTTTACTACTGGTTCATTAGGTGAGAAGACAAAACTGCTTGTCTCAAATATACACAAAATTCAAATAACTATAGCTGAATCAGAACTGGATGCCCTACTACTTGAAGCCCACTTGATAAAAAAATATAAGCCTTATTATAATATCCGGCTTACGGACGGAAAGGCTTATATTCTTGTACGAATTACGATAAAGGACAAATACCCAAAGATACTTATTGCGCGAAGAGTTGAGAATAATGACGATATCTACTTTGGACCATTTCCAAATTCTTCATTTGTAAAACTAGTTTTAAAAACTATTAGAAAAGCTTTTCCATTCCAATCTGTTCTGAATCATTCGAAAAGAATTTGTCTATATAATCATCTTGGACTTTGTCCATGTCCAAGTATAAATGATTCAATTATGCAAAAACGGGATTATATGAAAAACATTCGTTCAATAGTACGTATTTTTGAGGGCAAAACCAAAAATATTATAAAAGAACTAGAAAAAAAACGTGATATTTTCAGTAAAGAGGAAAAGTATGAACAAGCTTTAGTAATTCAAAAAAAAATAAGTGCCCTGCAATATATTACACAACCACACCATGCCCCATTTGAATATGATATTAACCCCAATTTACGCCTGGACATCAGAATAGGTGAATTAAATAATCTTCAAACAGTACTAAGTGAAAATGGGTTAAAAATAAATTCTATTAAAAAAATAGAGTGTTACGATATATCCAATACTCAAGGAACTAATGCAACAGGTTCTATGGTAGTTTTCGTAAATGGTGAAAGAGAAACTTCACTTTACAGAAAGTTTAAAATTAGAAGAAATTCTACACCAGATGACTTTGCGAGTATGAAAGAGGTATTAAGAAGGCGCTTAAAACATTTAGACTGGATATATCCTGAGCTAATTGTTGTAGACGGTGGCAAAGGACAGGTTTCGGCTGCTTTAGAAATACTTATGGAATTAAATATACAAATTCCCCTTGTAGGACTTGCTAAGCGAGAAGAAACTATAGTCATCCCCTATTATAAAAATAATATATTGAATTTTACTGAAGTCATACTTACCAAAAATACCGGTGCGCTTCATCTACTCCAACGAATTCGCGATGAAGCTCATAGGTTTGCGATTACATACCACAGAAAACTTAGAAGTAAATCATTAGTCCAAAATAATTAGTTTTATGAAAATTTATTTAGTACGACAATAAAATAATATTTTTCGAAATTAAGACTCTAATTTCTCTTAAAAGTATACGTTATAGGAAAATAAAGAAAGGCTGCAGGTGATTCATCGATAAGGTATTTTTGAAAATCTGTATAAATTTGTAAACGATCTGTTAAATCGACATTCCGTCTTCCGTCCTCAAGTAATTTATCTATTCGTAAGTTTTTAAAGCGAGTAATATTGTTTACTTGATTAGAGTGCCATAAAGAATATTGATCAGGGTCTCTTGGTACGTTAAAGTCTCCAAGATAAATCTGAAATGAATCTGGAATAGTACTCACTTCTTCAATATCTGCTTTTATACCTACTTTTCGCCATTGCTCTACAATTTCTTTTGCAGTTGTTGTGTATTTTTTTAATACTTTCATCTTTAATAACGGAGCCTCGCTACTTGCAGTTTCCATGGCTGATTCGATTAAAACTTTTGCGTGAGTAATATCCTGAGATTTATCCATAAACGTATCATTAAAATAAAATGAATTAGGAGGATATGGGGTATATACACGAACTCCGTTTTTAAACTCGCTGGGCAATGCATAAGTCAATCCGCTTCTCCACTTTTTATCAGATAAAACTGGATCTTCAGTATTAAAAAACAATGTAATTAATGTTGTAAAGTCAGGCTTTTTTTCAGTAATTATACCTGAATATAACTCTATATTTGATTTAAGTAATTTGGGGTCATTTATACCAACAGCATCTGTCACTTCACCCAAAGCAAAAGCTATCTTTAATGACTCTTCTGTTGGATAAAAAATATATTCTTCAGACTGGAATTTATTATTTGAGGAGACAAGTTGAATAGATTTTATGAAATTACCATTTAACTCAATGTTATTTAAAATAAACTTTCCTGTTCCGATATAACCTTTATAAAATATTGGCTTAGAAACAGTTACGAGAAATGGGGCATAAGCGTCTTTAAGGCTGAAGGTTATAGTGTAATCATCAGGTCTTTCAATAGAAACATCTTTAAAGGTATAAGGTATTGTTTTTGAAGTAAATTTTGTTCCATCAGTATAGTTAATATTTTTTGAAAGAAAAAAAGTGTATTTCTTGCCGTTATTTTCAATTTTCCAAGAAGTAGCAAGATTTGGTAAAACTTTACCATCTGGAGTAAGTTTTGTAAGACCGTCTGAGACTTTTGAAACTATAAAACTTGGTATTTCTGATGTAGAATATACACCGCTTACACCTACTATTCTTCTATTCTGGGTAGGGATTCGTGAAATTATGAATGGAGAAAATCTTATCAATAGCAAAAAAATGATAAATCCTGTGATAAAAAACAATATAAATTGCTTACCCCATTTCTTCACATAAGCTTTAAGCAGCCAGAAAAGGAAACGAGAACGTAATACAGCCATGTTTTTATAAATCCAGCTTATAACTTAAAACTATTAACTTCAACCATTTTTAAAAAGTTATAAGTTATGAGTTATGAGTTATGAGGCTATAAAAGAAGTGCTATAGATGTACCTGCCAAAATTAAAGCTAGCAAAACAGTAGAGTATTGAAGGAATTTCTCGACAGTCTGCTTGCTTCGATACATTTCACCTCCGCCTCCAAATACTGGCGAAAGACCTCCTTCAGATGACTGTAATAATACCGCGACAATTAAAAGAAGTGCGACCACGATTTGAATTATATTCATTAACATAAGTATTTTTTAGGCCTCACTATTATATAATCTATTTATAGCTCTTGCAAGCTTATGTGGATCGTGATAAAGGGGGAAGGTATCAAATACTACATCTGCTTTTATTAGTGTGTACATATTCGTTTTGAAGTCAACCAAAGGAACATATTCGTATCTGAATTTTTTAGGTATTTGGTTACTAATATTATTATTTACAAGTACAGTATCAAAGGGAAATGCCTCCATGTGAACAGACACTGCATTTACAAAATCTTTCACCGTATATTTTCTTGTTTCAAATGGTTTATTCGTAATATTCACAATAAATACTTTTTTCCGAGCTTTGCTATTTATTATTGCTTCTCTTATTTGAGGAATTATAAGTACAGGCAGCTGATTGGTATAGAGATCACCTGGACCGCTTAAAATAATTTCAGCATCTAAAATTGACTTTATTACACTTTCATTTACTTTCGGCTTTTTAGGAGTTAAGTAAATCTTTTTAAGTCCATACGGCTGACTGTATTTAGCAAGATCTAAAGTTGTTTCGCTATGAATCCTTCTTCCATCATTTGTGATTCCTGTTAAGTGAGTTCTTTCTTCAGTAGCTGGCAAAAAATTACCTTTTACACCAAACAATTTCTTAATAATTTCAACAGCTTTATGAAAATCACCGGTTCTCTGAATCTCTGCCAACATAATTAAGTTTCCTAATTTATGTCCTTCTATTGATTTATTCACTTTACTATTATTCCCTGGAAATCTATATGTCAAAAGTTCAGAAAGCTCATTTTGCGTATCAGGAATCATAGCAGCAATACACGATATAATATCTCCGGGAGGCATAATATTATATGCTTTTCTGAGTCTTCCTGATGATCCTCCGTCATCTGCCATTGATGTTATCACACTTATATCAGGATTGAGACTCTTTAAGCCTTTTAACAGATTGCTTGTTCCGATTCCTCCACCTAGACACACAATCTTTGTATTTAACAATGCTTCATTCATATTTCTTTCACTTTCTTATACTTGAATTTTCAGAAAATATTACTTTGTTCATTCACTCAATTATTATTGTAATATTTACTTAATTAACCATTTTATTATTCCTGAGATCATAGATATTACAACAGAAGCTGCCAAAAAAGCAAAGATTGTATTTATTTCAATTGGGCTTATGCTGAAACCTCCTATTGAGGCACCTTGGAATCGAAATGCTTGAATCCTTATATTCGGAACAAATACTGTTAATAAATATAATATCACTGCGTTTGTTATTATAGAAAACACACCCATAGTTATGACATTAAATGGAAAAGTCAAAATTTGAAGTATGGGTCTTAATAGTAAAAACATTCCAGTTAATACTATCGCTCCGATAATAAGTGTCTGAATACCTCCATATATCTTCACACCTGATACGAAATATGGAACTAGAAATAGAGAAGCTGCATAAATCGCGATATTTCGAAATAAGACTTTAAGCATAATTTATTATTACTATTATAACAGCACCTAATTCATTCCAGCTTTCTGGTCCCCATTGTAATCTGTGTACTTAATACTTCCAAGTTTTCTATTTCTGATACAGATTTTTTCATGGTTTTAATCTTAATATATCTATTTAAAAACAATTCACTTGGAAAATATGAAATTACTCCCAGTAGCACACCTAGATGTCCTAGAGAAAAATTTATGAAAAAATGTGACAAAAGCAAAAATAAACTGAAAGCAAGACGTGTTATTATAGGAAGATCTTCAGGACATACATTTGAATTCATTAAAAAACTACAAGGTGCAGTAAATAGAAATCCTGTTGACGATATAAGAATAAGTATTGAGGTAAGCATGATCACAAAAAAACCAATAGTAAAAGTTCTTTTTATACCAAATAGAAAGCTGATTGAGTATCCATAGATATATCCTGTTAAAAAAATAAAAACTATGGCAATAATTAAAACTTTAGGAAAGAAACTAACTAGGGTAGCTTTAAGAATATAATCTAACATATAAAATATCATAACAAATCTAGAATGTTTTATACTTGCTAATTACTCACTTTGAATATATAGTAGAACCTGATTTATGGATAAAATTATTTGCCCATCATGTGGGAAAGAGATCAAAATATCTAGCGCTCTTTCAAAGCAAGTGCAAGAAGAAATCATCGCGAATGAACGATTAAAGCATGAAAAAGAACTAGCGGAAGTAAAAATAAGAGCTGTTAATGAATCTACAAAAAGACTTCAGGAAGAGTTTGCTGCAAAGTTAAAAGACTTGAATGAATCAGCTAACTTCAAAGAAGAACGAATTAAGGAACTTCTTGAAAAAAGGGAGGAACTTTCTCAAAAGATGCACGATTTAAAAAGAGAAAAAGAAGATTTGAAGGTGGAAATGTTAAAGCAACTTGCCTCTGAAGAAGAAAAAATTAGAATTGAAGCTCAGAAAAAAGCAGAAGAAGAACAGCATGGAAAAATCGCTGAGAAAGATAAACAGCTTACAGATGCACTTAAAGAGCTTGAGGATATGCGAAGAAAGCTACAACAAGGCTCCCAACAAACTCAGGGAGAAGCTTTTGAATTGGAATTTGAAAACTTACTTCATATTACTTATCCGAATGATAAGATTTCACCTGTAGGAAAAGGTGTGCGAGGTGCTGATATCGTTCAAGAGGTATGGGATAGTAAAGGTAACTATAACGGTAAAATCCTTTGGGAGCTTAAAAATACAAAAACGTGGCAGGAAGGTTGGATCGAAAAATTAAAAGCCGATAAGAGAAATATGAATGCGCAGGAAGCCGTTATTATAACTGAGGTATTACCATTAGCTATGACTGTTGCTGGATACCATAATGGTATTTGGGTGACGAATCGCAATTTTGTTATTACACTTGCTAGTACATTGAGGGCAAAATTAATTGAGGTATATTACGCTAAACAATCAGTTCAGGCAAAGGATGGGAAAATGGAGTTGATGTATACGTATCTTTCAGGTACAGAATTCAAGCATAGAATAGAAGCGATTGTTGAAGCGTTTACAAACATGCAAAACGAAATAGAAAAAGAGAGACGATACTTTATGAATAAGTGGTCAAGAGATGAAAAGAACATACGAATGGTAATTGATAATACATATGGAATGCATGGAGATCTTAAAGCGATAATCGGTCGAACCTTACCTCAAATTAAAGGTTTAGATGAAATTGAATATGATACAAAAAATGTACAGCTTCAAGTATCAGATGAAAAAGATGAAAATCCCCCGTCCAACGCTTGATGAAGAGTTACGCTACTTACAACTTGGCTACGATTTCGTTGCAGGATTAGATGAAGTTGGAAGAGGTGCATTTGCAGGTCCAATTGTTGCTGCATCTGTTATTCTTCCATTTAATTTTTCTGCACTAAATGAATTAAACGATTCAAAGCTGCTATCAAAAAAGAAAAGACAATATCTATCAGAGCTAATCAAAGAAAAAGCTGTGCATTTTTCCATCGTAGAAGTTCCTGTTTCTTATATAAATAAGTACGGTATAGGTAAAGCAAATCAATTAGCGCTATTTAAAGCGACACAGCAATTATCAAAAAATATGAATCAAGAAAAGAAAACATATTATCTTATCGACGGATTTATCATTAAAAAAATAAGTAAATTCCGACAGAAAGCGATAATTCATGGAGATAAATTATCAGCTTCCATTGCTGCTGCATCAATTATCGCAAAAGTTTATAGGGATACATATATGGAAAAAATATCACAAGAATATCAAAATTATTCATTTAATCTTCACAAAGGTTACGGGACAAAACTACACAGGATGGCGATTCAAGAATACGGATTATCCGATATACATAGAACCTCTTTCAAACTCTCAAAATATCTTTCTTAAGCTGCTTGTTCTTGAAGATGATTTTGCTTGATAACACGTCTAAATGCAAACTCCTCAGTTAGATCAATTTTTTTATGAGGATTAAATATATTTAACGGATCAAAGATATGCTTTAAATCTTTAAAGAGACGCATAATTTCTGGTCTAAACATATATTTTAAAAATGGCGTACGAATTAGTCCATCATTGTGTTCTCCAGTAAGAGATCCACCAAGTTTTGATGTTAAATCAAATACTTCCTTAGCAACTCTGTATAATTTTTCTTTTTCTTTAGGATCAGAAAAATCCATAAGTGGGATTATATGAAAATTACCATTACCTATATGCCCTGCAATAGTCGCTTGCAGCTGATATTTTTCAAATATTCTATATAATTCTGGTAGAAATTGAGGGAAAACTTCAGGCCTTACACATGTATCATCTATAAATGGTGCTGCATATTTATCATTTATTTTTTTTCTCAAAAGATTAAAACTTTCTCGTCTTATTACCCAGTATTTTTCTCTTTCTTCCGCTGTTTTAGTTATTCTTAAAACCAGATTTTCATAATTAACTAATTCATCAGCTAAGGTATGTATTTTACCATTAATATCATGCAGACTAACTTCTTCAAACTCTATCAGTAATACAAGCTTAGGTATTCCCTTAACCAAGACATACATATATTCATGCATAAATCTTTTTATTGTTTCCATTGAGCTAATTTTTAGAACATTTGAAAAACCAGTTACATACTTCAGGGCTAACTTGAAAGTGTAGTTATCAAAAGTTTCAAAACTTTCAGGTTGATATTTTAAAACAGTCTTTACTATCTCGGGTAGGTTATTTAAATTATCCAGATAACAAATTAACATACCCCGATGTTTCTTCTTAGGTACTATCTTGAAGTTTATTTCAGTAATTATTCCGAGTGTTCCCTGTGAACCCACAAAAACTTTACTTAGATCAAAGTGCCTTTTATCCCATACATTCCATATGTTATACCCAGCTGAATTTTTCGACACTTGAGGTTTGCTTTTATGAATTATATCGTAATGCTTATTAAATAATCTGAATGACTCTCTATAGATTTCTCCTTCAAAAGTATGGAGATCTAATTTTATTTCAAGCTCAGGAAGAGTTAACTTTCTAAATGAATACTCCTTGCCATCATTTAAAATTACCTTAAGTTCATTTACAAAATCTTCTGCTTTTCCATTCTGTAGTGACTTTTCACCTCCAGCATTATTTGCTGCAATTCCACCCATTGCACAAAGTCTTTTTGAAGAAGGGTAAGGCGGATATATAAGACCATACTTTGCTATTTCTTTTTCAAAATCTCGATAGTATACTCCTGGTTGAACAAACGCTTCTTCAGCTGTTATTTTAAGTATCTTATTGAACTTTTCAATAACGATAAGAATTGATTCAGTCAACGAACCACCGCTCATGCATGTACCTGCTGCTCTTACAGAAAGAGAAAGTTCCGGATTGTGTCTTTTATGCTCTTTTACGAATATTACTAATTTTTGAAGTTCTTCTGTTGTTTCTGGAATTACTACCGCTTGTGGCTTCATCTCAAAGACACTTGCATCACGTTTATATTTATCTAAAGTAGTATCATCTGTAAAAACTTTGCCGGGAAGTAGTAAATGCAATTGTTCGATAATATGATTCATAATTCAAAACTCAAAATTTAAAAGCTAAAAGCACAAGTAAAAAGTCAAAAGCTAGTTTTTCCTTTCATTCTCATAATACCCGCTGCTAACATATTTGCAATTTCTGTGATTTCTTTTAATAACATATCTATTCTATTTTTATCTCCTAAGCCGGAGTCTTTTAGTAATCCCAACCAATATTTTGTTTCATTAGCACTCTTCAAAGCAATTTCATGGAACTTTTTAAACTCCAACTTTGAACTAGCTGAGGTAGCTTCTACTAAGTTAGCCCCAACGGTCATTGCACTTCTAAGCAATTGACTAGCTATTATCCAACATGCTCTCTTATTCGGTAAAGATTCTACAAATACAATTATTGTTAAGCTAAATTTATAACATCTGTCTTTTAGATCACTTTTGAATTTTTCATTGTGATTTTGCATTTTAACTTTTTACTTTTTAATTATATTTCTCACAGCTTCTTTTATCGCTTGTGTGTCCATCTTATATTTCGCTAGTAATTCTTGCGTTTTGCCTGATTCAGCAAATGTATTTCTTAAACCTATAAATTTCATCTTTGTCGGTCGTTTTTCAGATAGTAATTCTGCTATCGCGCCCCCCAAACCTCCTTCAATTTGATGATCTTCTACAGTAACGGCTGCGCCAGATCTATTCACTGCGTTAATTATTCCATCAGCATCCAATGGCTTGATCACTGGAACATTCACAACTTCTACATGAATCTGCTCTTCTTCAAGCTCTTTAGCAGCTTGTAGCGCATAATATGTCATATACCCCGTTGAGAAAATTGTAGCGACCGGTGCATCACTAATCCAAAAGGTTTGAATTTTATTCATTTCAAATGGTGTATCTAGTGTAGTCATAATCGGAGTCTTATCACGGGTAAATCTCAAGTACACAGGTCCATCAATTTCACCGGCTCTTATAGTAGTCTTTTTAGCTTGTATAGAATCACAAGGAACTAAAACCGTCATTTTAGGCCAGACGCGTGTTATAGCAATATCCTCTGTAGCCTGATGTGTAGCTCCGTCAGGACCTGTCATGATACCGGCATGATGACCTGCCACCTTAACGTTCGCCCAATTATAAACAGCGGTTGTTCTGATTGTCTCCCAATTTTTACCTGGAGAAAATGTAGCGTATGAAGAAATAAATGCAATTTTTCCTGACACTGCTAGTCCTGCTGCTATAGCTGCCATATTTTGCTCAGCAACACCCACTTCAAAAAATCTTTCAGGATATTTTTTTTCAAAAAGGTGACATTGAGTAGATTCTGATAAATCAGCACTCAATACGACTACATTTGGATTCTGATCTCCTAAGTATAGTAATCCCTCGCCATAACCTTCTCTCGTCGCTTTCATCTCAACATCCTTATCAAAAATTTTTGGATTTAGTTTTAAATCAGGGTTTAACATAATACGATAAAATTATAAGTTATAAGTCCTGAGTTATGAGTTTTTTACTTTTAACTCATAATTCATAATTTATAATTCATAACTTGCGTTTTACTGATGTTCACTTTTTATCTTACCCTGTAATGTTCTTAGTTCTGCGAGAGATTTCTCTGCCTCTTCTTTATTTGGGGGTTTTCCATGCCATGTAAAATCTTCTTCCATGAAATCCACTCCGCGACCTGGAATGGTATGAGCGATGATAACTGAAGGTTTTTCATAAACCGAATTTGCTTCCCTAACAGCATCTACAATTGCACGATAATTATGACCGTCTATTTCCATAACATGCCAATTAAAAGCTTCGTATTTTTCTCGTAGTGGCTCGAGAGGCATTACATTTTCAGTAAACCCATCTATCTGAATGTTATTTCTATCAATTATAACTGTGAGATTATTTATTTTGTTTTTACCGGCAAACATTATAGCTTCCCATACATTTCCTTCTTGATGCTCTCCATCCGATGTTAAACAATAAACTTGATATTTTTTATTATCAAGCTTACCGGCTAATGCTATTCCAATTGCTTGTGAAATCCCTTCTCCAAGAGGTCCAGAGGTATTTTCAATACCCGGTAATGCTCCACGATGCGGATGACCTTGTAAACGTGAATTTAATTTACGAAGAGTCTTAAGTTCTTCAATTGGAAAAAATCCTGCCGCGGCAAGCGTGACATAATGAACCGGGCAAATATGACCATTGGATAGCACTAATCGATCTCTATCAGCTTCTGTCGGATTATGCGGATCGATATTTAAAATATGAAAATACATACAAGTAAATATGTCTGCCATTCCTAAAGGCCCGGCTGAATGTCCTGATCCTGCCTCTAGAAGCGTGGAGATTATAAGTTGACGAATTTCATTTGCTTTTTCTTCAAGAAATTTTACTTTTTCATCATATAATTCAGGAATCATAAAGTTATTGTTCGAGTGTAGTCGAGAACTACTATCCTCTGAAACTTCTCGACTCTCAAGCCTTGCTTGATCACTCGAAGGATAAGAATGTTTGTAGACAATTACCAAATCCGCTACATTACTAGGTAACTTACCGGTAACTATAGCATCGCCTGTTTTTTCAAAAAATGCAAGCGAATTTGTTCTGGTTAAATACTCTTTGATATTTAAATTTAATTTTTCAGCTTTTTCTAAGACTTGCTTATCGCCTATCGCTCCTGCGTTATGGGAATTATCCCAGCCATCAGTACCTACCGAAGCGATTGTTATATCATTCCCTACATATTCAAGCGCTGCTAAGACTAAATGCTGGTTGCGTCCACCCTGACCACCTTCCGCTGCTTTTACTGTAGTTTCTCCGCCTATCAATAAAATTTGTCCATCTTTTGTCTTTTCAATTACTTCTTTTGCAGCCGCATTTGCATCATTCTGATAAAGATCAGATAAAATCTCACTGTTAAATCCTAATTCAATTGCTTTCTTTTTGATAGCATTAAGAGCAGTTAAATTACTAAGTACAATAAATGATGTGACATTTTTAAAATAATAGTCATCTTTTGGAGTTTCAGTAAAAATATTTTCGGGTATTGATAAAGTCGCAAGCTGAGGATATTTATTTCTAACATAACCCACGTCATCTAGTGTAGTAGTGTCTTTAACTACAGGACCTGATGCTATAGTAGATAAATCATTCCCCGGCACATCGGAATAAACTAATGTAGCAACTGTAGATGGATAAAGTATTTTAGCTAACCCTCCTCCTTTTACAGCTGATAAATGCTTGCGGATGATATTCATCTCTTGAATAGAAGCTCCGCATGAAAGCAGAATTTTATCTACTTCTATTTTTTGCTCAAAGGCAATTAAGGGGATTTCAAACATTGCCGATCCGCCACCGCATATTACTACTATCACCAAATCTTTATCAGTTAAACTATAGTTATTAAAAGTCTCAACGACTTTTCTAGTGAATTCCACATTAGTTTTTGATATAAGAGGATGCGTACCAAGTGTGAAGTGAATTTTATTAAAATTGTGCTCTACAACATCTATAACAAATCCAGCGCTTAGTTTGTCTCCCAAAACCTTTTCAATCAATGCAGAATTTCCTGCTGAGCCTTTCCCAAAACCAATTAAGAAAATACGGTTATATGCTGCAAGGTCATATTCCTTATCCTGAATCTTCAAAATATTGTTTTCTAAAAAAATATTGTTATTAAAAATGTTCTCAGGCTGTATAGACTCTAATCCCGCCTCCATAAGTTCAAGAATTATTTTCCGAGAAGAGGATGTATTCAAAGAGTCGAAATTTTTAATTAAACCCATGTATTTAGACTACTAAAAATAGACTTCTCCTGTCCAGTAGACAATTAAATTAAATAATTGCGATTTTCTTAACTTGAAGGTAAAATAATAATAATAATAATAATAATAATAATAATGAAGCTAGCCATATTACTTATTTTTTCAATTATTATTGGAAGCATTTGGGTTGCTAAAGATCCCAGATCAGTAAAAAAAAGGTTCACGGGCGGAATCCTCAAAGCATATACAATTATTCTATTTGTTATTATCCCCCAAATTATTAGTTTTATTTACTTCCCTCTGCCTTTGAGTATTTTGGACCCATTACTCGTAATAGCAGGTATCATAAGTTTTGTGTTAGGCTTTATATTATTAATTTGGGCGAGAACGACAATGGGAAAACTATGGGGACCGCCAGGCCAACATGATACGACATATCAAAAAAAGCTAATTACCGAAGGGCCATTCAGATATATACGAAACCCAATTTATTTAGGAGCTTTTTTACTCTTATTCGGTTTTTCACTAACTCTTCGTAGCGTCTTCTTTTTACTCCCTATTTTTCACTTGATTTATTTTATGACACAGATTAATAAAGAGGAGGTTTACCTAGCCAGGCATTTCGGTAAAAATTATGAGAATTATAGAAAAAATGTCCCTCGCCTAATCCCTCTAATACATCTTTAGCTTCCTAACAAAAATATACATATTTTAAAAATTTACACTTTTCTTAATTTAAAGTTAAATTTGAATTCGAAGCCATGACTTTGTTACAATCTAGATGTAAGCGCCCGTAGCTTAATGGATAGAGCATCACGCTTCGGACGTGAGGGTTGGGGGTTCAACTCCCTCCGGGCGTACTTTAGTTAAATAAAAGATTAAAAATATTATCTCAAACATTTTAAATATTATTTTTGAAATATTTTCTAATGATGGGCCTGTAGCTCAATGGTAGAGCAGTACCCTCTTAAGGTATTGGTTAGAGGTTCGAGTCCTCTCAGGCTCACACACCCACTTAAATAATGTCTTTTCCAAATATTCACTACTATAATTTACCTTATGTGATTGTGCTCCTGGACTTAATTATGAAAATTGATATAGTTGAGTATTGGTATTAAAATAAACTCAGAAGTTATATAATTAACAAAATGAAAAAATTAAAAAAAGGTCTATTTTATCTTTGGAGCCATAAAAAGTTTTCACTTATCTTATTTGCTATAAGCGCGGTAATTATATATTTTTTGTGGCCAAAACCACCCGCTGAAATTGAAACTGTGAAGGTAAAACGCAGTAAAATAATTCAATCAATTACAGCGTCTGGGACAGTTACGTCAGAATATTTGGTAAATCTATCTTTTTTAAGTAGTGGTAAATTAGCATATCTAGGAGCGAAAAAAGGGGATGAAGTCGTTGCTGGACAAACTATAGCCACGCTGGATCAACGATCATTAAGAACCAGCTTAAGACAAACACTAGAAGATTATTCAATACAAAGGAATCAATTTGATGAAACTCTCGAAGATAACCAAAACCGGAAACCGACAGATGCACTCGACTCGGAAATGAAAAGGATACTCGAAAACAACCAAAATAATCTAGATAAAGCTATAAATTCTGTAGAACTTCAAAATTTGATTATCGAACAGTCTGTACTTTCATCTCCAATAAATGGGGTTGTAATTAGATCTGATGCATCAGTCGCTGGTCTAAACATTACTCCTACTACTATATTTACAATCGCAGATCCAAACAGCTTAGTATTTAATACTGAAATAGACGAAGCAGATATAGCAAAAATAGTTTTGGATCAATCTCTTAATGTGACGCTTGAATCATTTCCCGACCGTGTAATACCTTTAACCGTCTCAATGATAGATTTTGCCAGCCATGTTTCTGAATCGGGCGCAAATGTATATTCAGTAAAAGCAACTCTGCCGACAGATAGCAATTATCGAATAGGAATGAGTGGTGACGCCGAAATAATACTTTCAGAAAAAGTAAATACACTTACAATCCCCCTTTCGTCTTTAATTGACGACTCTCATGTATATGTTAAAAGAGATAAAATATTTGAAAAAACAAAAATTATGACAGGACTTCAAAGTGATACTGAAATAGAAGTAATAAAAGGTTTAAATGAAGGCGATATAATTGCTCTCATTTCAGAGGATGTTGATAAAAAATTAAATAATAAAGAAATGTAGAAAATTCAAGTATTAATTGAAAAGTGTTGTCGTTAAATATACATTTCTACTTTCCTTATGAGTCCAGTAATTAAACTCTCTAACATCACAAAAGATTATATAACTGACGAGGTTGTCACGAATGTACTTCACGGAATTTCTTTAGAGATAAAGAAAAAAGATTTTATTGCAATAACCGGACCTTCCGGATCAGGTAAGTCTACACTTCTAAATTTATTAGGTCTTTTAGACAACGCAACAAGCGGAACATTTCTTCTAAATGGCAAAGACGTCACGTCTCTTACAGAAGACGAACAAGCATATGTAAGAAATAGAGAGATTGGATTTGTGTTTCAAGCGTTTAACTTACTTAAAAGAATAACTGTCTTAGAAAACGTTATACTTCCATCTATTTACAGAGGTGATAAGAAATCAGAAAGAGATAAAAAAGCTAAAGATTTATTGAAGCAAGTAGGGTTAGAAGCGCAAATACATAAAAGACCGAATCAACTTTCAGGAGGCCAACAGCAACGTGTCGCAATAGCAAGGGCACTGATAAATAAACCTTCAATTATTCTCGCAGATGAACCTACTGGAAATTTGGATACCAAATCAGGAGAAGAAATTATGAAAATACTTAAAGACCTAAATAATCAAGGCAATACGATAATTATCATCACTCATGAATATGATATAGCTATTCAAGCAAAAAGAATTATACAGATAAGAGATGGAAAGGTTGTATAGCGATAGTTATAAATTATAAATTATAAGTTGAATTACAATTCATAACTCAGCACTCATAACTCATAACTTTAATAATATGGAATATATAGAATTACTAAAACTTGCAGTAGGTTCGCTTAGAGCAAATAAATTAAGAAGTGC
>CAZZCX010000006.1:9860-11439 GCA_964653195.1 uncultured Gammaproteobacteria bacterium | reverse complement strand
ATCATGACTCAAGAACAAACATTACAGACAGTCACAACGATTACAAGTACCTTGACAACTGCACTGGGAGGAATAGCTGCGATTTCATTACTGGTTGGGGGTATAGGTGTTATGAACATTATGCTTGTTTCAGTTACAGAAAGAACAAAAGAAATAGGTCTAAGAAAAGCACTAGGCGCCAAAAGACAAGATATATTACTTCAGTTTCTGTTGGAAGCGGTAATGCTTTCTATATCAGGCGGGTTGGCAGGAATTTTACTAGGACTAGGGGCATCATATCTAATTTCGCAATTTTTCGTCGCAGAAGTAACACCCTGGTCTGTATTACTTGCTTTTGGGTTTTCATGTATTGTAGGTATAGTGTTTGGTATAGCACCTGCTATTCGCGCATCACGTTTATCACCTATTGAAGCCTTGAGATATGAGTAAGTAAAATAATCATAATGAAGAAAATAGTTATAATCGTAGTAATAATTTCTCTTTTAATTTTAGGGTCATGGATTATTAAAAAATATATAGGAGATATTCGGCCAGTTTTTTTCACACCAGCCAAAAAAAATTCATTAAAAGCACCTAAGCCAAAATTAGGAGAATCACTTGATTTTCCGCTTATTGTACCTTCTGATTTTCAAATAGGTTTATTTGCAACAAATCTTGGACAAGTTAGAGATCTGGCTTTTTCTCCAGGTGGCGTACTAATCGCTTCAGTTCCTGATAGCGGAAAAGTTATAATGCTGCCTGATAGAAACAAAGACGGCATTGCCGATGAAACTGATACAATTGTTTCTGGTTTACAAAAGCCACATGGAATTGCTTTCTACGGAAACTTTTTATATATAGCTGAGGAACAAAATGTATCACGATATCTATGGACAGATCAAGCTTTAATTGGAGGAATTGCTAGAGTTGAAAAAAAACTATTTGACCTTCCTAAAGGCGGGAGGCATTTTACGAGAAGCATTGTATTTGATTCTGCAGGTAAAATGTATGTATCGATCGGATCTTCTTGTGATGTTTGTTACGAAAAACATCAGTTTCTAGGTTCTGTAATAATTTCAAATTCTGAAGGCATAGAACCAAAGATTTTTGCTAAAGGTCTTCGTAACTCACCTTTTATAACCATAAATTCCTTAACTCAAGAATTATGGGGAACAGAAATGGGAAGAGATTTTTTGGGTGATAATCTCCCACCCGATGAAATTAATATTATTAAAAGTGGCAGTAATTATGGTTGGCCAATTTGCTATGGAAATAAAATTCATGATAGTAAATTTGACAAAAATATATATGCAGATGATCCATGTTTAAATTCTATCTCACCGGCATATGAAATTCCCGCCCACTCCGCACCTTTAGGTTTAAATTTCATAAAGTCTGATCAGTTTCCTGCTGACTGGCAAAATGATTTATTGGTTGCTTATCATGGGTCATGGAATAGATCATCACCTGTTGGCTATAAAGTAGTTCGACTCCATAGTGAGAAAAATGTTTTTGAAGAAAATGATTTTCTGACTGGTTTTCTTTCAGAAAATGGAGCATTTGGCCGACCTGTAGATATAGAATTTGATAAATCAGGAAA
>CAZZCX010000006.1:0-9760 GCA_964653195.1 uncultured Gammaproteobacteria bacterium | reverse complement strand
CTTATCGGATTTTTCGTATTTTCTTTACTTGTAGGATTATTCTCATTCATCACACCAACCGGTTTGGGAGTACGTGAAGGCGTTATCACATTCGGCCTTTTAAAAATACTACCGGACAAACTGGCTGGTTTCAGCTCACTTTTCGCAAGACTCAGCCTTGTACTTAGTGAAGCAATTTTTCTTATTTTTACGTGTCTTTATTCTAAAACCTCACGAAATTTTGGTAAAAAACTTGAATTAAATATATTTAATTATCGTTTCGCTATCGTTTTAACATTTGTAATCATTATTTTCAATCTTTATTTTATTCCTGTAAGTTTTCTTAGACACGATAATTTTTATACAGGAAGATATGATTTAGGCAATATGGACCAAACTGTATGGAATACAAAAAACGGTAGAATTTTCGAATTCACAAACCCTGACAACACAGAAACAGTCTCACGTTTAGCATTCCATGCAGACTTTATACTCATATTAATATCTCCTTTTTACTTTTTATGGGAAAACCCTAAGATGTTACTACTGATACAGAGCGTTATAGTTAGTCTAGGGGCAATATTTGTATATTTATTGACTGTATTTGTACTAGAGTCTAAATTCAGAGTTCAGAATTCAGAGTTCAGAATTCTTGGAGTTTCCCTTGCCTTCTCTTATCTCATGAATCCTTCACTCCAGTGGAGTATACTTTATGATTTTCATGCTGTGACTTTTGCTACAACTTTTCTTATTGCAGCATTTTACTTTATGTATAGAAGAAAATATTTTGTATTTATAATTTTTTGTATACTGTCTGGCCTAACAAAAGAACAGGTATGGATACCCGTAGGGCTGATGGGATTATATTTAGCAGTATCAGGTATTAAGTATCAGGTATTAAGTATCAAAAAACACAAAAAAGAAACTATTATAGGTATTTTACTTTTTATTTTTTCAATTTCTACTTTTTACTACCTCGTCTGGCATGCAATTCCGAATTCGTCAGATAATAATGAGCATTTCGCACTTTCTTACTTTGAAACAAATGCTCAATCGCCGTCATCACTTATAAAAAATATTTTAACTGACCCTTCAGAGACAATTAGCAAATTAACTGATAATAACCGTCTGAATTACATAAGAGGAATTTTAGAACCGACTGGATATATACCAATATTCACTCCTTGGATTTTTATCTTCCCTTCAGCAGATCTATTTTTAAATATATTTAGTGATAAACCAGAACTCTATCAAATTTACTACCAATATTCAGCTGTTATCACTCCATTTATGTACATAGGTATGATATTTTCTTCGATTTTTTTACTCAAGAAACTTAAATTTTTA
The DNA here is from genome assembly GCA_964653195.1 of uncultured Gammaproteobacteria bacterium. Classification (GTDB taxonomy): domain Bacteria; phylum Patescibacteriota; class Microgenomatia; order Levybacterales; family UBA12049; genus CAYMDS01. The sequence continues at coordinate 8,434 of CAZZCX010000006.1, read as the reverse complement.
ACAATAGGCATTGTCTCATCATATATTTTACTCGCAGTAATTATCAGCGGTTATAAATTCGGACCATTACCATGGACGAAAAAAGCCAACATAGCAATGTTTGAATCAGTTCAAAGCAATAAATCATATATTAGTAACATACTACAAAATATTCCACCAGAATATGCGGTTTCCGCCACAAATAATTTAGGCGCTCATTTAACTCACAGAATAAATATATACAATATACCCCAAGGTATAATTGATGCAGATTATGTCGTATTCTTAATCCGTCCCAATTCGCCCAAGTATGAACTAGATTCGCTTAAATTAGTGGCACAAGATAAAAATTTTATTAAAAAAGAAGAAAAAGAAGGTTTCTACTTATTCAAAAAAATTCAAACTAACGACCAAAAATGAAGTATAATTAAATTGTATGTTAAACGTCATAAAAGTAGGAAAACAAATTGAGCCTTATAGTGAAGAAAAAATTCTTCACTCTATAAAACGTGCAGGAATTCCAGAGAAAATTCACAATGACGTATTAAAACACGTAAATAGTAAAGTTTACGATAATATACCTAGTAGCGAAATTTATGGACATGTGACAGAGTTTTTGGGTGCATCCGATTACCCCTATTCTCGATCCCGTTATAGCCTTAAGCAAGCTATTATGGACTTAGGACCTACTGGTTATCCTTTTGAGGATTTTATATCAGAGATATTAAATTCACATGGCTATAACACAGAGGTAAGAGTGAATTTAATGGGCAAATGTGTATCTCATGAAGTAGATATTGTAGCAAAAAAAAATGAAAGATCTATACTAATCGAAGCTAAATTTCATAATTCTGTCGGTACTCGTACAGATGTTCATGTGCCTATGTATACAAAATCTCGTTACGAAGATATAAAAGATAAATATAATTTAAATGAATCATGGATTATAACAAATACAAAAGCCACGACTGACGCTATAGCTTTCGCAGAATGTGTCGGTATGACTATAATAAGCTGGAGCTATCCTGAGAAAGGAAGTCTTCGAGAACTTATAGAATCTGCAGGACTGCATCCTATCACCATTCTTTCTACTCTATTACCACAACACAAACTAAACTTACTGAAACGTCATATAATTAGATGTAAAAGTATACACGAAAATCCAAGCATATTGGAACCATTAGGTATGTCAGTTGAGGAAAAGGAAAAAGTACTTGATGAAATTGAGTTTGTATGCAAAGGTGAACATAGATAATCTAATCTAAGCTTTTCTAAATCCAAAAGAAAGTAGATATTAAATTAAATAAATTTTAGAAATATTCCAAATCAATATTTAAACCTAAAATAAAGTAACTCCAAACATATTTCGATGATTTAAGTAACTAAGTTAAATTTCAATCAAGATGTTGTTTTGAATTTTTTAATACTTCTCTAGCTGAAGAAATATCATCGGTTTCCATCAATGCTTGCCTCAGTACATTTGCACGATCAAAATCTCGAATATAAATTTTAAAATATTTTTTCAAAGTATGATAAGGCAGTCTATGAATTGGTTCATTTTCATAAAGTGTTAGATGTTTGTTAAGTAAGTCAATTCTATCATTATAAGAAATATGTATATCATCTGCTGATTGCTTGAATATCCATGCGTTTTCAAAAACACCTCTACCTATCATAATCCCATCCACATTATGTTTTTCAGCAATATTTACGCCTTCCGCCCTACTTTTTATATCTCCGTTACCGACTATTACCGTTTGTAGCTTTTTCAAGTTTCGTAGTTTGACTACTTTTCCTATTTCATCCCAATGTGCTGGAACCTTGGACATCTCTTTTCTAGTCCTACCATGGACGATTAGAGCATCAAGTTGTTGATCCAATAAAAACTCTATCCAATCATTTATTGATATTTCCGAAAAACCCAATCTTGTTTTAACGCTAACAGGCAAATCTGAAGCGCCTTCCTTCACTGCGGTTATTATTTCTTTAGCTAATGATTTATTTTTTATCAAAGCTGAACATGCGCCTTTTTTCGTAACCGATACATCTGGACAACCCATATTAATATCTATTCCGGTAAAATTCATAACTCTTAATAATTTCGCAGCTTTATAAAATAAATTAGGTTCTAATCCCCAAATCTGAGCAATCAAAGGAAATTCCGATTTGGTATGACGCAACCGTCTCTCAACCATGCCTTCACCTTTTGAGAATAAACCCTCTACGTTAGTAAATTCCGTAAAAAAAACATCAGGTTTTCCGGTTATAGATATAATTTGCCGAAAAAGTGAGTCTGTAGCTCCTTCCATGGGCGCTAGAGCAAAAAATGGTTTTTTCGCTATGGCTAAATCTTGCCAAAAACTTTTCATATCAGCAGATTTTATCAGTTGATATGAAATCTACACAAGGAGCGTTTATGCTTAGAGGAACTTATATATCGAATAAACGATAAATACTATAATTAAAAACGCGAAAATTATTGCTAAAACCGGTAGTAAAAATGTAAATGACAACAACACCAACCCGAATACAATTACTATTAAAGCGAAAATTATTACTTTTATAGTTTTAGAATTAAGATTATTCCAGATTTTTTCAAATTCTTTAACTAAATCCATAAATTAATTAATCTAATACTAAAGATATAATTATAACTAAAGCAAAATTGTTTTTTATATATAACTTCTTATCAAAATGCGTCTCTATTAAAACAGATAGTCTACTTTCCAGTTAGAAACCTCCAAATACCATAAACTGCTGCGACTATAACCCCAAACGCAATTAATACTCCAAGCAATGGAATAATGTATTGTAGTGAAAGAATGAATATTCCAAAAAAAGCAACAATCACTGCTGCTAATACCAACTTTCTAGGATCAATATTTGGAAAAGGAGTCATATTATGAAGCTTACTATTAAATTGTAATTTGTACAATAGTATATTCTTTCGCACCCGATGGTGTAATTACATTTACTTTCTCTCCAATTTTTCTACCTAATAGTGCCTTTCCTAATGGTGACATATCAGATATTTTTTTATTCATAGGATCAGCCTCAAATTTACTTACTAACTTGTAAATGTGATTTATATTTCCATTTTTTATTTCAACTGTATTACCTATCTGTACAGTATTCGTAGAAGAGATTGTAATTATTTTACTGTTTTTAATTATTGACTTAAGATGCGTTAATCTACTATCGATAAATGATAACTTTGCGCGTGAAGCTTTATAATAACCATTCTCAGAAAGATCTCCAAGCTCTCTAGCTGCTTTCAAGTGCCCTACGGCAATAGGTCGCTCCCCTATTAAGTTTTCACGTTCCTTTACAAGTTCCTCAAAACCCTCTTTAGTTAGATATACTGATCCATTATTCATACAGCTATTATATATAATTTTGTATATATTAAGAAATCTGAAAAAAGCTGTTATTATAAATACTCTTACCTTATGACAAGTAAACTAGTTTTCTCAATAGTTTGAAATTTCAGGAATAAAAACTGGTATATAAATATATTAAATAATTAAATCGCTTGCAGTAACTTAGCAGGCATCAATTTATCAGAATCAGCCTGGAGGTGTAGTGAATACTTATTTGATGATTCCATAATAGTATTTATCAAATTGATAGAATATTGTAAAGCATTTGATAAACGCAAATTATCATTCGACCCTGCACTGACTGTAATATGAAATGTACCTTTCGAATAAATTTTCCAATTCCATTTTGTTAGACCCGTATATTCCGCCTCATCAAATCCTTCATTTATCTTCAACAAACATAAGTATTCAATTAATATATGCTCAAATAAATGACCAATCTCAGTCTCTAATACCTCCTTAAAAAAAGGAAATTTGTATTCGTTATAACAAGTAGATCTAAGAACCGAAGGCAAATAATCCTTGATAATCAGATAAGCTTTTGGCAACTCCCTGGTATTTATAATATCTACATGAATCTTCATGATAAGCTTTGTGTCAACCTCACACTTCCTCATTAAAAGAGTAAATAAAGGAGAATTATAAAACTGCGTATATACAGAAATAGGCTTAATTGGCATAAAGATGAGTTCTTACGTCTTTCTTACATTTAGTTTAATTTCAGCTTAACGGCTTTTTATAAACTTGTCAAACACAACAACAGTAAAAAGAATTTTGTCTGGAATTTAGCTTCAAAATAACTCAACAATTTCCCAACCTAAAGATACATTAGCTTTAAAGATGTTATAATGAATCTACTATGAAAAAAATATTATTTTTACTTTTTATTATATTTTTTGTGTCCGCATCAAAAACGTTTGCAATAGAGAACCCGCACAAAAATCCAAATAACAAAATAGGTATACATATACTCTTTGATCATGAACTGGAAAAAGCTTCTGAACTTGTAAATTCTAATGGCGGAAGATGGGGGTATATAACAATTCCTATTCAAAATAATGATAGAGATCTTATTAAATGGCAACTATTTATGGACCGAGCTAAAAAGCATGAAGTTATTCCAATAATTAGACTTGCAACGGAAGGTGATTATTTTAATACACATGTTTGGAAAAAACCAACCCCCGAAGATGTCGTTGATTATGCAAACTTCCTTGATTCGTTGAACTGGCCTACAAAAAATCGTTATGTCATAATTTATAATGAAACAAACCGGGCAGATGAATGGGGCGGACAAGTAAATCCTGGTGAATATGCAAGCATTTTATCTTTCGCTGTAAATGTCTTCAAATCTAAATCCGACGACTTCTTCTTAATCGGAGGCGGTCTAGATAATGCAGCTCCTGATAGCCTTCCGCAATATATGGATCAGTATACATATCTTAAAAGAATGCAGGAAGCGGTACCCGGTATATTTAATCAAATTGATGGTTATGCTAGTCATTCATATCCGAACCCTGGATTTATGCAGCCACCAGATGTAATAACAAGAAAAAGTATTTCAAGTTTCATTTTCGAACGTAACTTAATTAGGGAGTTCGTGAACGATAAAGATATTCCAATATTTATCACAGAAACAGGATGGAATGCTCCCCATATAACAGATCAAATGAAGGCTAACTACTATAAAGTAGCTTTCGCATCAGTCTGGTCTGATCCGGCAATTGTAGCAGTAACACCTTTTTTACTCCACGCAGGTGAAGGTCCTTTTACTGGATTCTCGTTTATAAATACAAAAGGTACTCCCACTTTACAAATGCAAGCTTTAATGAAAATTCCTAAAATAGAAGGTAAACCCAGCTTATCACCATATATTCTAGGATTAGAAAAACTATTGACTTCTGATTATCCTCAAAAAGATTTCAGAGATTCTTTGAAATCAGATTCGTCGCTTTCAATCTCTATTCTCGCGCAGGATACATTCAAATGGGTGATGAGATTGTAATTTTCCAATTTCCAAGTTCTATTTACCATTTAATTTTCAATTGTAATAGATAAATTGAAGATTTTAAATCGATGGCAAATGGCAAATGGCAAATGGCAAATTCTCTAACAATAATCCATGGTGATGATACCACCAAATCCCGGAATTATTTTATTGATTTAAAAACTAAAATTCCAAATCCTCAAACTTTTGACGGAAATGAGATAGATCCGACATCACTCACCCAGATAGTAGAAGGGGGAAGTCTTTTTAGTGATGAAAAAAATATATTTATAGAAAATCTTCTTGTTAAGAAAAAAAACTCTGCTGAGTATAAATTAATCTACGAAATTCTAACTTCTACATATGAATCTTTGAATTTAGTTTTGTGGGAAGGAAAGGAAATAGATAAAGGTCTACTGACAACCTTTAAAAAAGCAAATATCAAAATTTTCAAACATCCATCCGTTTTATTTTCATTTCTCGATTCAATAAAGCCAGATAATAGTAAAATACTTTTACAATTTTTCTATGAAACATTAAAAACAATGGATGAAGAGGTAGTGTTTTATATGTTAGTAAGGCACTTCAGACTAATGATCGCCATAACAGTAGAATCGAATAATACTGATGATAAACATATGAAAATAAGTGACACAAAATCCGAAATCTCAGAGCTTAAACGATTAGCTCCTTGGCAGAATGCAAAGCTTAAAAAACAAGCCACCCTTTTCTCAATAACAGCGTTATTAAAACATTATAATAGACTTTTTGAAATTGAATCCGCTTCAAAAACTGGTAACTTACCTCATTCGCTTCGCACCTCAATTGACATTTTTTTAACAGGGTTATAAAATCAAAACTACTATGAACTTAAATCCTTCAATTTTTAAAGCCTATGATATAAGGGGTATTTATCCAACTGATTTGAATGAAGAAGGAATGGATAGAGTAATCAGGTCAATTTATACATTTTTCAAAAAAAATCTTCAAAAAGAAAGAATAACAATACTTTTAAGTCGTGACATGCGCATATCTTCTCCATCCCTAACTGAAGTCGCCAAGACTGCATTATTAGAAATGGGTGCTGAAATTATCGATGCCGGACTACTAAGTACACCTTCTTTTTACTTTGCTGTATTTCACTATGGTTATGATGCCGGTATTCAAATCACCGCATCTCATAATCCCAAAGAATACGCTGGAACCAAATTTTTAATCAGAGATCCTGATGGTATCAGAAAAATAGGTAAATCAACAGGTATGGATGAAATTAAAGATATGGCAACTAGCGATATGGTTTTTGAAAAAAGCAATACACCAGGAACAATTACCTTTAAAACAAATGTCTTGGATGATGAATACAATTTCTGGATAAAAGAACTAGATAATCCTCAAATCAAAAACTTTAAAATAGTCGCCGATCCTGCCAATGCCATGGGTGGTCTTTATATCGAAAAAGTAGCAAACGCACTTAATCTTAACCTAACTAAAATGAACTTTGAGTTAGATGGAACTTTCCCGATACATCAGCCTGATCCATTACAAGCAGAAAACTTAATCGATTTGCAGAAACGAGTTTTAGAAGAGAAAGCAGATTTAGGACTTGCACCTGACGGTGATGGCGACCGATTGTTTCTAATAGACGAAAAGGGGGAAGTAGTACCTGCATCAATTGTTTCAGCTATTGTAGCTAGAGAGTTATTAAAAAAATATCCAGGAGATACAATAGTTATTGACATTCGTTACCTCTTAACACCTAAAAAAATTGTAGAAGAATGCGGAGGCAAATTCGCAGATGTACGAGTAGGTCATGCATTTATCACTAAAAAATTACAGGAAACTAGGGGAATATTTGCAGGGGAATCATCTGCGCATTACTATTTCAAACAAACAGGCGGAGGCGAAGCTCAAATGCCGGTAATAATGATAGTTTTAAAAGTGATGACAGAAGAAAATAAAAAATTATCTGAGCTGACTGAAGAATTACGCCGTTCTTATGAGTCAGGTGAGTATAACTTCCGAGTTACAAACGCTCAGGAAATCATGGATTCCGTTAAAGAAAAATATAAAGATGGAATACTAACTTCAATTGATTGCACCGAAATTGCTTACCCTGATTGGCGATTTTCTATTCGTACATCCAACACAGAACCTCTGCTCCGCTTGAATATAGAAGCTTATGCTAAAAATGTAATGGAAAGTAAACTTCAGGAGCTGTTAACAGAAATAAATAGTATTGCCAAGATAACTTTGAATAAAGAAAATTAATCATGCTCCATGCCAATGAGTTAAAAGACCTACAATTAAAATCAGCTGATATAGTAAAAAATGTTGGAAAATATATAGCTGAAAACTTTGATTTAGTAAATAATATCTCGTATAAAGACTCTAGAGACTTTTTTACAGACATAGATTTAGAAGCAGAAAATAGACTTAAAAATCAGTTACATAAATTGTTTCCTCAAGCTGGCTTCATTTTAGAAGAAGGTAAAAATACAATAAGATCTACCTATAATTGGACAATTGACCCAATTGATCAAACTAAAAACTACGCGACAAAACTACCAATATTTTATACACAGATTTCACTTTTAGAAAATATGGAACCAGTGTTGGGTCATATTTATCAACCTCTATCAAACCAACTTTTTTCAGCATGTAAAGATAATGGAGCTACTTTAAATGCACTTAAATTGTTTTGTGACGAAAAACGTAATATGCAAAATTCTATAGTAGATCTTGATATTGCAAGTAATACCAGTATAAGTTTCAGAATTAAATTAATATCAGAATTACTTCCACGCGTATATAGATTAAGAAACACACCTGCATTTGCAATTTATTTAACGACAGGTGCCATTGACGGATTTATAGGAATATATAAAGGTGACAAGTATGTAGACCTTGCTCCAAGAATAATAATTATAAAAGAATCCGGATTCAATACAGAAATTTTTGAAATTGGTGAGCTTAAATTTTTTATTGCTTCAAATAAAAATATTTTTCCATTACTGAAAAATGTACTTGAAGAATGTAAGGAGTATTTAGTAAAATAACAATGAAATAAGTTCTATGATTGATTTAAATA
>CAZZCX010000005.1:17828-70586 GCA_964653195.1 uncultured Gammaproteobacteria bacterium | reverse complement strand
TTAGTATTTAGTATTTAGTATTTAGTATTTAGTATTTAGTATTTAGTATTTAGTAAGTGATTTTAAAACTATATAAGCTTGTCTTCAATTTGAAACTAAATGCTATATACTTTACTCATCGGGTGCAGCTTCCAACGTCGCTTTGACATCAAAAGTCCTATCATCCCCTGACTCTTCCTCTCGCCAAATAGTAAGATTCAATGAATCCCCTACTTTCTTTTTACTTATCACACCGGAAAGTTCATTTCTTCCCGATCGCAAGTCTGTCCCATCAATTTTCGTAATTACATCTCCTGCAAGTACTCCAGCTTTATCAGCTGCAGAACCTGCGATCACATTCCTGATATATGCTCCCTCTGCTATTTCATTTCTTAATGCAATTTCACGTGTGATCATTTGATATGACACGCCTAGATATGGTCTATTAAATTGACCTGTTTCATTAAAATTTTTAAGAGAGTCTTTTACCGCATTTATAGGAAGCGCAAAACCTATATTCTGGCCACTTTGTGAAACTGCAGTATTCACTCCTATAACCTGTCCGCCTGAGTTCAGCAATGGTCCGCCACTATTCCCGGGATTTATAGCAGCATCAGTCTGAATCACATCATCAAGCGCTTCTGCATATCCTTCAAAAAATGAACCAGCGACAATACCACGCCCAAGACCGGAAACAACACCGGTAGTTACGCTGTTATTGAATTCACCTAGCGGTGTTCCGATTGCTATGACGAGCTGTCCTACCTGCAGTTTGGAAGAATCACCAAGTGGGAGCGGCTTAAGGCTTGCACCATTTTGCGTAGGGTTCACTTTTATAATTGCAATATCATTCTGGGGATCTCTATAAATCCTTTCGACTTTGAACCGCTTATCATCCTGCGTGACTACAGTATAAGTCGCACCTTGCTGTGAAACCACATGTTTGTTCGTGACGATAAACCCATCGTTAGATACAACAAATCCTGATCCTATATTCTGAGGTTCTATATTTCTCTTAGGTGTATCGAAAAAGAAAAATGAATCTTCATCAATTAATGATCTTTGTGCAGATTCTGCAGAAATTGTCACAACGGATGGTCCAGCTTTCTTAACTACATCAATTACTACAGATTCCTCAGTAATTATCCTCACGTTACCCGTTGTTTCTTTTGCTGGTGTCGAGACATTTAGATTTTCTAGAATTGGCATATTCTGCCTTAGTAAACTTAACCCAAATAACAAAGCTACAAGTACTATTACCAACTTAATTAGATTTCTCATATTTACAACTTTATAATATAAACAATTAACTTAAAACCAGCTGAAAATTTATCATTCTAAATTCTTAATTGATTATTGGAAGCAAGATTTTAAGAATCTCAGGAATTCTTAATCTAATTCAGCACGCTGCTTACTAGTAACAGCATATTTATTTCATCAGTTCGATGATTGCTGCTTCCAGTTGACTATCATGAGTATCAGATGATGGATTTATATCATCAGTTTCTTTAAGTGCTACCTCAATATCTGGCACCAAACCTTTTCCGTGTATCCAGTTCCCTTTTGGTGTCAGCCATTTTGCTATAGTTACGTGAATACCTGATCCACCTCCCAAATCCTCTGCCTGCTGTATAGTACCTTTTCCGAATGAAGTTTCACCTACTATTTTCGCTCTATTATGATCACTCAAAGCACCTGCTACAATTTCTGAAGCTGATGCTGATCCTTTATTTAGAAGTACGACGACTGGCAATTCTGTAAGCAATCCCTGTCTTGATACTGGAAGTTTTCTCTGTACATTTTCTCTATTCTCCTCCATGACTATAGTCCCATTTTTTACAAATTCTGATGCTATAAAAACAGCTTGCGTCAGGTATCCACCTGGATTATTTCGAAGATCGACAATTATACCTTTTACGGATTTGTCTCTTTGTACTTCAATGCTTATATCATTTATCGCATTCACCCACTCCTGATTGGCGGAATCTCCAAATTGAGATAATCTTATAAAAGCTACTTTTTCATCAGAATATGTCTTTAATTTCGCATTTAAAGTAATCTTTTTTATATCTTTTACTGGTTTTACCCAATATGCAACACTCTTAATTACAATTGTGTCACGTATTATTGAAACCGTTTTTGGTTCTTTGGCTTTTTCCTGAAAAATTAGTAATGAAACTGTCGTTCCTTTCGGCCCTCTGATTTGGTCAACTGTTTGAGCCAGCGTCCAACCTGCAGTACTCTTTCCATTCACTTCAAGAATCATATCCAATGGTTTTAAACCAGCTTTCACCGCAGGACTATTGTCCAATGGCGCCTGTACTATAATTTGTTTGTCTTTGATCCCAAGTTCTGCACCTATTCCTTCAAATTTTCCCGCCATGACTTCTTTGAAATCATCGTTTTGCTGTGGTGGAAGATACACTGTATAAGGATCATCTAAACTTGCGACCAAGCCCGTTATGGCTCCGTTTAGCATTTTTTGAGAGTCAATCGCGGTTTTTTGATAATAGCTGGCTTCAAGCTTCTGCATGACTGTCCATAAAGGTGTAAAATCTACATGAGAAATTGATGATGGTGGTTCTTTACTGCTTATTTCTATATGAGGCTGGTAATTGGCCCATTCAATCTTGATTTTACTTACACCTATTACGTAACCGGTTAAGCCTGAGAAAATGACTATTAATAAAAATCGAATTAGTCTGGAATTCATATAAGAATGATTCATGCGAATTTAAACATTATGGCATATGCTAATTAGACGTTCAAGAGGAAATTAATAAAACTATTCGCGAATTACGAATGGAAGAAGAGCTAGATGTCTAGCATACTTAATATTATCACCCAAAGCACTTTGATGCTTGGAGCACAAACCATTACGGGATCGTGGTGTTATCTTCCCGCGATCGGTTATATAACGAGTAAGAACACTGATGTCCTCATATACTGGTTCCTTTTTCTCTTTACAGAAATAACATTCAAGTGGGACTTGAGCTGTTTTTTTCGGTCTTCTGGTAATTCTTTTCTTGGCCATGTTATTTTTATTTTATATTTAGCAAGTTGTTTATTAACGAGTTTAAAAAACTCATTAACCCGTTAATAATTAATTAATAAGTTAAAAAGGTATATCATCCGGTGGTACATCAATACCTCCTGAATGTTCTACTACTTCTTGAGTCACTTCCTCAGTCTTTTCTTCTTTTGGTTTTTTTGCAACATTTTGTTTAACTACTGTCGGCTGGTTACCTCCCTCACTGCGAACTGCAGTTGATGATCCTGCTCCTTTACTGTCAAGAAGTATCATATCATCAATAACTATTTCTGTTCTTGTCCGCGACTGTCCATCTTGTCCTTGCCAAGACCTCGTTGCCAGGCGTCCCTCTACATATACTTTTCTGCCTTTTACAAGAAATTGACTGCAAAGCTCGGCAAGCTTGTTCCACGAAACTATATTGTGAAACTCTGATTCCTCATGCTTCTCACCTGTATCCGTAGTCCAAGACCTATTTGTCGCTAGACCGAAAGTACATACTGCTGCACCTGATGGTGTATATCGTAATTCTGGATCCCTTGTCAAATTTCCTATTAATTGAGCTTTGTTTAAACTTCGTGCCATATGTATAAATTAAATATTAAAAATAAGAAATCAAATATACAAAGAATAGATAATAAATATAAATTTACAAATTTTTGCTTTGTATTTTTGAGATTTAATTTCTAATTTTTTATTTCTTCCTTAAAAGCAGGTGTCTCAGAACATTCTCGTTCGTATTTAGCCTTTTTTCGAAATCTGCTGGGATGTTTTCAGCTTCTAGCTCCATTTTCTGATATATTCCCGAAATTTCCTTTTTGATTTTATAAGAAAGTGGCTTCTGGCCCCATGACGAACTATTGACGATTTTTACATCCTTTAGCCAACTTTTGATACTATCAAGAAGTTTTTCACGTTCTTTTTCTGATAATGAAGATCGCATAACTACGATCAAATCATATAATCTCATGCCGTAATAATAACAAATTCAAGCTCATTTCCGCAAGGGGTAAATAACGTATAAATATCTCTGATAATTCTATTTAAAAACAGAGAGCTTAAAGACTAAATTATGTTTTATTTTCTGGACTTTCTGGACTTTCTGGACCTTCTGGACCTTCTGCTCCTTCCAGATAACCAACAAGGGGCAACTTTTTCTTTATCTCTTTTAATCTCTCTTGAGCTGCCTGTAGCCTAAGTAGCCCTGGACCATCCTGTTTTAATTTTGGAGTTTCTCTTCGTTCCATATGTATTAATAAAATGACTTATGAATCTTAACATATTATTCAGAAATTACAAGCTTAGATGACTTAATGCCTTGTCCAAAATCTCCTCTCTGCTAGAGCCCTTGCTTCATCTCCCTCTCTTTTATTTCTTTCTTTTTCTTCTAAATTCCGCATCATACCGTTAAAAGTTCTCAAATCTTCTTCAACACGTCGCCTAAACCGTTTTACTCTAGACGGAAGCTCACCTATTTCTATAGCGAGTTGTTCTGGAGTAATAGGCTGCCTTGCGCCACCTTTACCGAAATATCTTAGTCTTTCTAATACGTGAGGACTATCTGGAGAGTCAAAATCTAATTTTTCACCACTTGAAGCTATCGGTCCTTCTGGAGAAATAGGACCGTCTAATCCCCTGCCTAGATGGTTCTCACTTTCAAATGGGTGAGCCATATTTAGCTTCTATCTCGACTGTATACCTTAAACGAACGTAATACAAGAGGCAAACCCGGCAATATCTTTATTATTTATTTTAAGGAATATTTAAATTCTGTAGGCGTTTACTTAATCCACCCCCAGTTGGAATTTAAATTAAAATATTTACTTATGAGGTGTAATTACAGCTCTTACCGGTAGACCACCAAATGTTGAATTACCGTTATGATCATGTATTTTTCGTATTCTACCTATTTCTTTACCTCGTTCATCTATTTGAGATCCCTCATATACAACAGTTCCTTCAGCAATAAATTTTTCGTGCTTATGCCATGTAACCTCTCGCCCATAACTTCTACTTACAAGTTCAATTCGAGCATTTTCTGGTCTCACTTCATCTGGCAAATATTCTACACGCTTCCAATTACGTACAATTCCCCCGGGTCCGCCAAATGAGTATTTATGATGGAATCGAGCCTGAGGTAATGTTTCCGTTATATCATCTTCAAACTTAATTGCTGGATTTAATGGGTCTATATCACCTGATTCCGATCTGTCATATTCTGCGCTCATATTTATGATAATTTAGTTTAATAATGACATTATAGAAATTTTCAGTTATTTATTTATTCTGCTATTTCCTCTATGAAATACCTGACCTGTAAGCTGTGCGGCTTTATCAGGACTGACATCTTGCGGGATACCGGAACTTCCTCTTGCTACTATAAATGGCCTTCCATCTTTTGAAACTTCACCTGTGTAAACATAAAGAAACTTAGTAGCCGGTGTATCGCTGATATATCTCCGCTTGTCAGCACCACTAACGTCACTTTGGCCTTGTTGCGCTTGTAATTTTGCACTATCGTAAATATTAATTTGAGTTAATGATAAACCTGGCACAGCTGCCGCAACAACTTCTGCCGAAGATGGTAAACCGCTGTGATTTGCCCTATATGCTTCATAAACTGTAATTGCACCTAAAGCTAATCCTGTTCCTGCTAAAGCATGAAGTGATTTGTTTCGAGGGTCAATTGCCTGGGCATCTAATACTTGACGAAATTCTGCTCTATTTCCCCATGCCTCACGGATTGAACCACCGGATTTGAAATGGGTATTAAGTTTTTCGGAGATTGGCTTAATACAAACTCGATCTATACCCTTACTTGCTCTTTCTTTAAACATATTGGCGAAATTATAAAGCCTGGTCAATAGATATACTTGACGCCAATTCCTGACATAAAGTTGTCAGAATGACTGAACTCCGCTATAATTCCCAATCATATGAAAAAACCCCTGACAGCTATACCTGATAGCGCAACTAAAAGTCTGTTTACCTTTTGGAAAGGATGCATTGATGGTTTCGAATCCGCTAACACTATTTTTCTACCTAAATCTGACAGATATTACAGAGTCGCCCAATTTATCCAGGAATACCCGCCACAATATAGAAGTAAAAAAATAATAAGACAATTGAATATTCAGTCATTAAATTGCGAACCTGCTTTTTTTAAAGATAAAATTGAGAGCCTGAGACCTGGTTCGGGAGTAAACCAGGTCTTTTTTGTCATGGATGGCGAATGGGTGATAGAAAATAATCCCCAGTTTTTTGAACAGATGCGTCAACTCTCATACCAACCTGAGCCAAAAGATACATTCATCATTACTTACGAAACTGACCCTTTTATCATAGATTTTGAAAAAATCACACTGTCGAATCAAATTTTGTGCAAGAACATCCTACGCGTCCCACTTTACAGTCAAGAAGACATATCTCACTTTATCCGCTACTTTAGTAATCTTCTTAATGTTACACTTTCAGAATCACAAACAGAGCTTATACAGGATCTCTGCGGCGGTTATGTAGGACTTACATCAGAAATAATAAGAAATTATAAACTGAGTGGTGAATTTTCTTATAGGCATACGACAATGCAATTAAAACTTCGTTCAATCTGGAATTCTTTACCAAATTTTTACCAAAGAGTACTATCGGCTCTGGCAAATAATAATACTTATTCTCCGGATTTAAATTCTATAGCTGAGACTTTGATATCGCATAAGCTGATTGTAATCAACCAAGGAAAATTAAAAATTAGCGTGCCGTTGTTAGAACATTACATTCTCAAGATAACAAAGAAAACCATTAATTTTACTTCGAACAATCAAATGGAAATTAATGGAGTAATTTTAGATAAATTTACTAATCGAGATATACAGCTTCTCAAGACTCTTATTAACAGCAAAAATACGGTAACTCGTGAGCAAATAGCACAGCGGATTTGGATGAATTATACGGATTATAATGACTGGACGCTGGATCAGACAATTAAAAGGCTTCGGGATAAGCTAAAAAAATCCGGCTTAAATCCTAAATCACTAAAAACAATAAAAAGTAAAGGTTACCGCTGGGAGGAATAGAATATGGTAGAAAAAGAAAAAAACTTATCCCCTACTCCCTTCACAGAAGGGCTGAAAATTATTTTTGACAATAATCCAGCAATTCCTTATATGGAGCTAATAGTTAGATCATTGACTCGAAGATTGGACGATGAAGCTATTATGCAAGCAGCTGGAATGTCAGGTGCATTTAATCTTCCTGAAATTTCAGATACAGGAAATGTACCATATATTGAAGCTATGAATAGACTGTTACTAGTTATGATCACACAAGAAGAGTCACCAGATTTTATACATCGCTTAGCTGATCCAGGTATAGAGGACTTGACTTCAGCGGCTATAGCACAGCACTCTGCTGAACATTTAGCTAGAAAAAGTAGAAAATTTGAGATTAGAGGTAGTACAGAAAAGCTAAGAAGATTAGGTGTACCACCTGGCTATTTCTCTCCTCAAAGGATAGCCAGGGAAATCGATGTAAAACATGTTCAAATAGAAGATGAACCCGACACTAGAGCGAAAAGAATTTTTGATATGGTAAAGGAAGGACCCAATGTTGATATTGAATCCGGAATTTTACCTGGAAAATTATTAAAACATACAGAAGAAACATTAGAAAAAGCTTTAATATTAGATTCTGAGCCGAATGACTTAGTAAAAGCAGATCTTATAAGGTTCCCTTTAAAAGGTGTTACTCATCCTTCAGATCCTAGATCCTCATTCCTGGTTAGACTAAGGGTAAATCCAACAGATGACAATGTTCTTGATCAAAAACGGTTGACTATGTCTTTTAACTGGACCGACCGAGAGGATGGTGGAGATAATCACGCTTACGATGGAAGAAACCCTGGATATTATTATCTGGAGCAATATAGATCAGAAATTAGACCAGACTCAATGGGTAAACTAAATTTACATCCTTTAGATTTACCTGAGGATTGTCCTGAAGGTACAATTTATTTTTTTGGTGATACCCTTGCAAGCCAGTCATTCTCACATATCACAAGATTTATACTAGATCAATGTGCTTTTGGTGATCAAATTCTGTTGAGAAATTTTTTTACTGACCAAACCAAACCTATCACAATGGATAAATTATTAAAGGGAGTTGAGATGTGGGATGAAGAGGTACCTGGAATGCCAGATGAATTTAAGGAATTTTATAATCAAATTCCGTCTATATGGGATGAATTTAGATTTGATACTTTTCGAGGCGATGAATATGTATCACGCCTTATGATTGCATATGGGCTAGATCCGTTCCGATTTGTTGCAGCAACACATGCAACAGGTCTTCTACCTCATTTAAAATTACATGGCTATATAAGTCAACACGGCGGAATAGACACATGGGCACGAAAAATAGCAAAAATACAAGGTATTGAAATAACTGAAGATACAAAAACTAGTGAAATTTTATCAGAATTAAGTGCAAAATACAGAAGAGAAAGGGAAGAAATGAAGCCTGAAGAATATTCCTGGTTTACTAGTAAATATTCTGATCCGCTTGATGAATATCAGCTAGACTGGGCTGACTCTATAGATTTGGTTTCCCCTTGGTTTATGGACACTTACGCAAGAGAACCACTGGATAATTTTTATAATACTTGGCGTAAACCAAATGTTAGAATTGTAGGTGATCAGGCTAGCCAAGATCCAAACAAGTGGCCACATAGAAAATGGAGTTTTTAATTATAATTTTCTAGACATGACATTTTTGCCAGAATATCTGAAACTAAAATTTTAGTATAATTTTCTTATCGCCAGTCACGTTTTTGTAACGCTTTCTTTCTAAATACAGGTAAACCATCCATATCTCTGACATATATCCAACTATCGCCTTCTGGTTGTACATCATAATGGGTAAGTTCAGTCCTATTCGCAGTAACACCGACTACCGTACCATCTTCAATAAAACCATCGTCTTTTAAATGCTCCTTTTTAATTACGTCTGCTGACAAAACATCTTGAGTGTATCTACGCCCTCCTCCTGGTTTTATATACTTACGATGAAACCTAGCTCCGGGAAGATCCCTTGCTATTCCTTGCTGTTGAAGAGCAGCTTGCGTATACCCACCGAATATTCCTTGTTCTGATTCTCTACCTGATACCATATTATAAATATTGTGATCTATACTCGTATATCTGCTTAAAACTAATTAATACGAGTAAGTAAGCATTATATCACTTTTGACTACTATAAGATATAGTTAATAACATTTACGAAGAAATTGAGAGATATTGCGAATTACACACACCGGGGGCGCACTAAGTAGACACCTGAAGATCAAGCACCGATCTTAAAATCCACGACACCTGCCTGCCGGCAGGCAGGTCTCCATCAAGCACCGATCTTAAAATCCACGACATCTCCATCTTGTATCACATAATCTCTTCCTTCTAATCGCGCTTTTCCTAAATCCCGACTACCCTTCCATCCTTTATGTGCCACAAAATCTGAAAAGGATACGACTTCGGCTTTTATGAATTTTTTTATAAAATCTGTATGAATTTCTCCTGCTGCAAACTGTGCACTGGTTCCCTTTTTTATAGTCCATGCCCTCACCTCTTTCTCCCCCGCAGTCAGAAATGAAATTAAGCCCAATTTCAGATAAGCTTTGCGGATCAATTGCGAAAGACCAGAAGCTTCAATACCCAGTTCTTTGAGGAAAATAGCCTGTTCCTCATCTGTAAGTACAGCTAATTCTTCTTCAATTTTCGCACAAATGACAACTATCTTATCTGGCGCAAGTTGAAGTAAATTCGCATATCTTTGAATTAATATGGCACTTTTTTTCTCTGTATAATCATCTTCTGAAACGTTAAGAACAAGCATTTCAGGTTTGTAAGTCAAAAAGAATACCTGCCGGACTCTTTCTTCCTCATCATCACGAAAACGCATGTCACGTACAGGAATTCCCGCATTTAAATCGCTTTGAATTCTTTGAAAAAGTTCTTTTTCTGCTTTATTTTTTGTTTTTTGTTCATGAGAAGTCGCAGTCTGTAAATCCGCCAGAAGTAACTCCATTTGTATAACCGCATAATCTGACTCAGGATCACTACTTCCTTCTCTTATAATATTATCGTCAGTAAAACTTCGTATGACGTGTGTTATTACTGATACCTCACGTATATGCGAAAGAAATTTGTTCCCGAGGCCTGCCCCCTCACTTGCACCTTTCACGAGCCCTGCTATATCTACGAATTCGACCGTGGCTGGTTTTAGTGGTGGAAGATTCGTCATCTTTTCTTCCTGTTTTGTAATTTCAGCTATTTGGTTTAAGCGATAATCCGGAACCGGAACTACCCCAATGTTTGGCTCAATTGTCGCAAAAGGATAATTCGCAGCAAGTGCCTGCTGTTTTTTCAGAAGAGCATTAAATAATGTCGATTTACCTACATTTGGTAATCCAACTATCCCGCAAGAAATATTCATGAAATGATTATACCACTTCCCTATAATCTTGAATAAATAATTAAACAAGTAACAAATTTTTTTGCCAAGCTTTTTGCTATTGACTACAGCTTTAAGCATTGCCATACTGAATATATTATTCGCTATGGATGAGTCTCCTTCAACCGTTCAATCTCCTCATCAGCCACTATCATTGAAAGATAGATTAATTTCGAAATGGAATTCAATCACTAAAAAACAAAAGTTTATTTTTATTTCTTCTTTAGTCTTTATAATTATTTTACTTTTTCTCCTTTTGATTAGAATTCTTCTACAGATACAGAATCCAAATCAGCCACAATCCAATAATCAACTTCCTCTAGATCAGGGTAATTATGAGAAATTAGTTATTAGTCAAAGAAAACCAACTTTTTTTACACTTAAAGCAAAAACGACAAATAAATACGGCATACTGCCAAGTGAAGAATTTATTCTGAAAACGCAGAATGCCATCCCTGAAGATTTTCTCAGAAAAAATTTAAAAACCACTTCACCTGTAACGATAAAAAAAGTAGATAACACTACTTATACACTTACTCCAGATAGTCCAATAGCTACTGATTCACTTTATGAAATTAAACTTTTGACTAAGAACGATAAAATCAGTAAAGAGAGCTTCGATCGTGATTATGGTTGGGCTTTTCAGACTCAAGGGAAATTTCGTGTCGTGAGTAGCATACCGGGAAATAAAAAAACCAATGTACCAACCAATACCGGAATTGAAATTACATTCAGCCAAGATGGTTTTCAGAACGCAAATAATTTTATTTCAATATCCCCAAAATTAGATTATAGACTTGAATACCACGCAGAGACACTTGCAATAGTACCAAATAATAAACTTACCGAGGCAACACTGTATACAGTCACATTGAAAAAAGGCTTGAATCTAAAATCACGAAATGATCCACTAGCTGAAGATTTTAAATTCTCCTTTCAAACTGAAGTTGAGAAAAAACAAACTAATAAACCTTACCTTACTATAACGAAAAATCTGCAACAAATAGCTACAAACGAAAAAGCGGAATTTAAAGTCTATACATACGACTGGGACGGTAGTAAAGTAAAAGCCAATATCTATCAGTTTCCTGACAGCGGAAGTTTCATAAATTCAAGAAAAGTACCAGACGAAAGCTATCGAAGCTGGTATTCTTATTATCCTGAGAACGTATCAATAGACCTCACAAAACTTTCATTATTATCTAAGGCTGATTTAGCTATTGAATCACAAAATGATGTCAAATTTATTCGTTTACCTACTACGTTACCAGCGGGGTTCTATCTCGTACAGATCGAATATGGTGAAAAAAAACATAAAGAATATGTATGGCTGCAGTCAACAAATTTATCAGGATTTCTAGCCGGGGGAACGAAAAAATCTACAGTGTGGACCAATTCTCTTGATGACGGTAAACCTCAAGCAAATGTCACTGTACAAGCTGAAGGAGTGGGAAATCTTGGCGTAACTAATGACCAAGGAATAAATATATTTGACACTCCGCAGACTGCACTAAACCAACCTGGAACATATATCAAATTGATAAAAGATGAAAAAGAATTGTATATTCCTTTTTATACAAGTGGTCAGCAAGCAAAAAAAACCAAGGAAGATTACTGGACTTACCTCTATCACGAACGCACACTTTATAAACCTGATGATACAATTTATTTTTGGGGTATTGTGAAAGAGCGAGATACGAATAGTTCACCCTCAAGGATAAAAGTATCAATAAGTAATTCCAGATATTATTATGAGACCGGCGAATCTTATGAAAACGATCTAAAAAGTATAGATATTAATCCAGAAGCAGACGGGACATTCATCGGTTCTATTTCATATACAAATCTTCCACCTAGCTGGTACAACTTACGCGTCCAAGCTGACGGAATAAACGTGATCTCTTCAGGTTTCTCGATAGAGAATTACACCAAACCCGACATAAAAATAAATGTCACCAGTGCGAAAAAAGCAGTATTTTCTGGAGAATCTATAAATTTTAAAGCTCAGGTTGCCTTCTATGATAACACCCCGGTTTCAAATATTTCCTTAAAAACTTTTGAGAGATATGGAGCAAATCCTGGCGAGCTAAAAACCAATAATCAAGGAGAGCTAGATTATACGCTAAAACCAGCGTATGATCCTTACTCATTATATTATTATGCTTGTGCTACTTTTACGCCTGCTGCAGCGGTTGAAAAAACTATAGAAGGCAATGGCTGCGTCCTTTCATTCAACAATCGCGTCATCCTAGACTCTAACTCCAACCAGGAAAGTACACAGGCGAATTTTCAGGTTCAGGCAAATAATATAGATTTGGATAAATATAATAAAAATCCTGACCAGGGATATACCGGAAAACCAGCTGCAGGACAAAAAGGCGAATTAAACATATATAAAT
Organism: uncultured Gammaproteobacteria bacterium; assembly: GCA_964653195.1. Lineage (GTDB taxonomy): Bacteria > Patescibacteriota > Microgenomatia > Levybacterales > UBA12049 > CAYMDS01. The sequence goes on along the minus strand of CAZZCX010000005.1, from coordinate 57,674 downwards.
ACTGGTATACAAAAACTCCTTCCGGTACCTTTTATGATTTTATCGAAAAGATTACAAAGCCTAAATATGATTATAAACGTAATGAGGAACAGATTCTAAAAACTACCCTTACAGCAGATGATACAGGGAAATTTCATCATAAGTTCGCACTTGAACCGGACAAATCATACCGCGCAACATTAACTGTCACAGACTCTGATGGTCACAAACAAGAAATAACAGAATATTTTTATGCTTATAACCGACATGAAGATAATATAACGGATAGAGAATTCCCAGAATTACTGCTGAATAAAAAAGATAATTTGTATGGACTAAATGAAGACGTTCAGCTAAAAATACAATTAGGAGATAAACTCTACACCGATACGAAAGAAAATAATTTTCTTTTCCTTATTTCCGCTCGTGGAATGCAGGAAGCAATTGTAAGCGAATCACCTCAGTTAACTTTTGCTTTTTCGACAAATCATCTCCCGAATAGTTTTGCTAGCGCTGTTATATTTACAGGCAAAGGTTACACCCTTGCCCGATCATCGTGTTTGTGGGAATGGCGTTGTGTATATGGTTCTTATTACAATGATTATTCGCTTCCTTCAATAAACTTTGCATATAAACAAGAGGATAAAAATCTCCAATTTGATTTAAGCTTTGACAAAACAAATTACCTGCCCGGAGATGATGCTGAAATAACTGTAACTGTAAAAAATAAAGATGGGCAATTGGCCAGTGACACACAAGTACAACTGGTACTTGTAGATGAAGCAATGGAAGCAATTGGTGGAGTAAATTTACCATCACCTCTATCGTCACTTTATAAATATATAGATTCAGGAATCTATTTTAGTTATTATTCCCATCAATCCCTATTCCCGGATGAAAGTGGTGCAGAAAAAGGCGGTGGCGGAGGAGGAGAAGAACGCAATATCTTTAAAGACACAGCGTACTTCAGCCAAGCTAGAACAAATGCTGAAGGCAAGACAGTATTTCGAGTTAAGCTACCCGATAATATAACCTCCTGGATTGTCTTTGCCCAAGCATATAACGATAAATTTGAAGCGGGACATACACGGACGAGTATGATTACAACGAAAGATTTTTTTGTATTCCCTGCATTTATGTCTGAAGTGCTCACAGCTGATAAGCCCAAATTAACCAGTCGGTCATATGGAACTGCATTAAATAACTCATCAAATATCACATATTCAGCAGAATTTAGAAAGGATAAAACAGTTCTTTATAAGTCGGAAAAAAAGGCAAAAGCATATGAGCCAGTTTTATTTGAATTTCCTAAATTGTCTACAGGTGTATATTCGCTTGCATTACATGGATCGACAGGTAACAAAAAAGATGCTGTCTCACTTCCCTACTCTGTAATTTCAAGCAGATTTTCATTTGAAAAACAAAATAAGACTTCTATGCAAAATGGATCGACACTTAAAGCTCCCGATCTTAGTAATATCCTAAAAGATAAACCCGTAAACCTTTATATCACTGACTCAGGAAAAGGTATTTATTACTACGACTTAGTATATCGCTGTTACGGAAGCAGTAATAGAATTGAGAAAAAGCTTAGTCAATTAAAAGCAAAACAAATTCTTGTAGATTTGTATAAAGAAACAGATTGTGCCGATGCAACAGAATCACTTCAGAAATTTCAAACTGAAAACGGTGGGATAAGCCTTGTGCAATGGGGCGGAGATGATCTTCCTGTATCTGCATGGGCGGCATCTGTAAATCCAGAGATTTTTAATCGTGAAAGAATGCTTAGTTACTTTGAAAGAGAACTACAAAATACACCTAACGATAGGCTTAGAAAAATATACGCAGCATGGGGCTTGCAAAGCATCGGTAAACCGATGCTTAATGTATTACGTCAGTATGCAAATGAATCAGTCACAATTATGGAAAAAACTATCTCGGGAATTGCACTTGCACAAAATGGAGATACAGAAACTGCTAGAAATCTTTATTATGATATTTTGGCGGAATACGCTTATATTAGTAAGCCCTATATAAGAATTCAATTTGAAAAAGCGACAGTAGATGAATTAATCAAAAATTCCAGTCTAGTACTCTTACTAGGGGCACTTGTTGAGCCGGAATATAACGAAGGCTTATATCTTTATGTTCGCGATTTTAAATATGATACACAGGATATCGTACTAGATTTGGCAGAAATTAAGTATATAGAAAATCAATTGGCCAAACTACCAAAAGAATTTACTGAAATGACGTATACTTCAAACGTTCGTACCATTCAGAAAAAATTTGAAAATCAGACTGCATGGAATTTAAGACTATCAAATGAAGAACTTAATAATTTCAGGCTTTCTGTTCAAAAAGGAAAAGCAGATGTCATGTTGACTTATTCACTAGGTGTAAATGCATTCAAATCCTTTTCTAAAGACAAAAGACTTACGCTCGATAAAACATATACCAATTTGACTGATAAAAGTACATCTTTTAAACCTGGCGATATCGTACGGGTGAAATTATCTTTCAACTTCGCGAGTAATGATAGCCCTCGTGGACAATACACAATCACTGATATCCTACCATCGGGATTGGTATATGTCGAGAATCCTGCATATTATGCATATCAAACCGATGACTGGGTTCAAAGTGCACAAAATAATAAAATAGTATTTTCAATATTCAACGATCCCGGGTGGCTTAAATATAATGACAAAAATCTGGTTTACTATGCTAGAGTAGCTGGTTCAGGAACATTTAAAGAGGAACCTGCGCTAATGCAATCTAATCTTGATCTATCTGTTTTAACTTATACAGATTTGTTATCATTCACAAGTAAGTAAACAAAATGAGAAATCGAAAACTACTTATATTCTTATTCGCGCTACTTTTTCTTTTTGGTACAGTGTCAATATACAAACGTCGTTATACTGATATTAAAGGTGCTTCCACAAAAATTGAGAAACAAGTAGCAGGAATTATACTCCCCCATCATGACGTTGCTGCATCACTTTTAGATACGTCTTATAAAAAATTGGCTGCTCAGGCAAAATATTCTACAATCGTTATTATCGGTCCTAACCATTTCTCACCAAATAGCGGATTTTTTACAACAACTACAACACTTTTTACAGATGTAAAAATATCTGAAAGTATGAATAAATTAATACAAATAGTTCCTGATTTACATGTCAGCAAAGATATAATACAAAAAGATCATGCAATCATGATTCACTTACCATATATTAAGGAAAATTTCCCCGATGCTTCTATCGTACCAATTCTAGTTTCACCGTTAACTACCCTTAGTGAAACAAGAAAATTTTCTGACTCACTTTCTTCACTATTTCCTAAAGATACATTATATATAGCCAGTGTAGATTTTTCTCATGATTCTACAATCGAAGAAGGTATCAGAAACAATACAGAAACAATTTCCGCGATCCAAAAATTTGACTTGAAAACATTGCTTTCATTTACCGATAAACACCTAGATTCACCAAACGGTATTTCACTTTGGCTTCATGTAATGCAAAGTAAAAATATCGCCCGATGGGAGTTATGGGACTCTACGCATAGTGGTTATTTCCTCAGCGATCCCCGAACACGCGGAACAAGTTACGTCGCTGGAGTGTATTATCACTAAATTATATACTTTATGTAGAAATGTTATTTCTCAAAATAAGATATACAAGAACAGCCTCAAATTATTGTATCGGTACAATAATAACTTTACATCAGCAAGTATCTTTTCAATAAGCTTTTTTTACAAGTTACAGTTGGTCAATAAATGTCTTATAACTGTAAGAGCTCTAATACTCTATAAAGTACTACTCCCGGCCAAAAAACAGCTTTAAAAAACCCCATTATTACTTCAACAAATGATGTGGCATGCTGTAAAAAATACACTAATGCTCCCAGTGTACCAAATCCGTATATAGCTCCTGACCCTGCGTTACATTTCATCTAAATCACCTTCTCTCATATATAAAATCTGTGATTTCACTCAGAAATATTATATGACGAATAACTAAAAATTGGTATTATAAAATACTTATTCGAGAGCTAAAATGATATACTTGAGGCTGTATGGTAATAAATGCATCGAATATATCTAAATCTATTGGCCCAAAGACACTTTTGGTAGATCTCAATTTTTCAATTTCAAAAGGTGAAAAAATAGCGCTCATAGGTAGAAATGGCCAGGGAAAGACAACATTACTTAAAATTCTTGCTGGAATTGATAAAGATTTTGGGGGTAAGATAGAAACCCGAAAAAATCTTCGTACTGTACTCACTCGTCAGGAACATCTGACTGATTACGAAAAAACTGCTCTGGAATACATATTGGAAAGCGTTTTACATTATTATGAATTTGAAAAGATACTGGTTGATTTTGAAAAAGAAATACATCGTGACATGAATTTATATAACCACGCAGTTGAATATTTCACACATAATGGGTATTACTATATAAAAGACCTAATTCTGGCATCACTCTCAGATTTCCAAATTTCAGAAAAATTAGCAAATACTCGATTGCTTTCACTCTCAGGCGGAGAAAAAAGATATGTAGAACTTGTGAGAATGATGTATTCGAAAGCAGATCTTCTACTTATAGATGAACCCACAAATCATATGGATTATATCGGAAAAGAACAATTTATTTCCTGGATGCAGACAGTGACTGAAAGTATAGTCGTCGTAACCCATGACAGAGACGTATTAAGACATGTTAATAAGATAATTGAATTAAAAGATAAAAAAATATTTGTTTTTAATGGTAATTATGACCACTATATCCAACAAAACACGACTCAAACGACTAATTCCGTAAAACAGTACCAGAATCAATTAAACAAATTAGCAGATGCTAAAAAACGCGTAGACTGGGGACTTCGCATGAGGGCGAAAAGTAAAGCCTGGAAAATCCGCTATGATCATTGGTTGAAAGACTATGAAAGAATTAAATCTGAGACAGTAAAACCATCTTTTTGGATTGACCAAGACTCTTCAATGGATCTGGATAAAAAAGTTGCAGATTCATATCACAAATTTAAAGAAAAAAATATAAAAATTTCACTCAATCAGGATAAACAACGCGCAAGTGAACTTATTTCTATTAAAAATCTATCTTTGGGATACGACACTCCCCTTTTCTCAAATATTTCATTCTCATTAAAAAATGAAGACAGAGTATTTATCAAAGGACGAAATGGAGCAGGTAAAAGTACAATAGTACGAACTATACTTTCTTTATATAGAAAAGAATTACCAGTAGCTAAAATTTTTACAGGGGAAATTCGACTTGGTGTAAGTCTGAGAATAGGTACATATGAACAAGAAATAAGTTTAGAATATTTAAAGCTTACTCTTAATGAGGCATTAAAAATAATCTATGAAGAATGCGGAAATCCAATTCCGGACATGAAGCTTAAAGGTATTTTGGCTCAATATCTTTTCGATCCAATTATAGACGGCAAGCAAAAAATTGAAGACTTATCCGGAGGCCAAAAGGCACGCTTCCAGATAATAAAAATGCTAGCGAATAAACCAAATCTTCTTATTCTTGATGAACCAACCAATCATCTGGATCTACCATCTATTGAGGAATTAGAAAATGCACTAAGCGACTATCAAGGCGGTATCCTTTATATCTCGCATGATACATATTTCATAAAACAAATGGGAGGCGAAGTTATTGAAATCTAAAAACCTAGTCAACTCATTTTAAATACTTGAGAATTAACGTATATAAAGTGTAGGAATAACTTTCGGTAAGTCATAAACATGCTTTATACTCAACAATTTTTTTGCAATGATAGATGCCTCAAGCTCAATATCATTTACCTTTCTCCTTTTTTCATTTAATAAACAGTAATTTTCCCATGCAACATCCCGCCAATTCCTGATAAGCTGAGTGAGGATTGGTTTATAAAAAAATAATGAAATATTTTGGATTTTACTTAATAAAATTGACTTCTCATGAAGACTTGAAATCACTTCTTTCATACTGAACCCTATTATTTCATTTATCTTGTCAAAATCGTCTTTATTCATATCCCCTCTATGTACGAGTTGTAATGTTTGAGGCAAATCATTATTTACATGTGCATTTACACCTAAGGCCATATATACAAACTGATGAAAGGAGTTTTCTTTGCAGGTATCGAAAAGCAATTTCCAAGACAATGGACATTTATCGTTATTTATATACCCGTGTAATGCTTCGAAATAAAAATTCCCAAACACAGTATCAACTGAACGCATTAAATTATCATCTGTGAAATATCCGGTACCTAAACGATTGAGTACGTTTTTGGTAATTATAAAATAAGTATAATTAAATGCCCTTAGATTATTTAGATTCGTTCCTCTTAATTCCTCATCTATTGCATGCATATTGGCAAAAACATCATCTACATTCAAAGCCAATCTGAAAGAAGTATATTTAAATGAGTTCATATTTTGAGGAAAGAGTGAGTGAATATGCGTATCAGATTTCAACACTGTAACCTGTTTTCTCAATTGATGCGATGATATCTTTTTCTGTTACAATGCCAGAATCATATTCTACCTCACAAATTTGTTTCGCATAATTAGTATGCGCCTTTTTTACACCATTTATATCCTCTAAATCAAAATCTATGTTCATCGCGCAGGAGACACAATGCATGCCTTTTATCTGGAATGTTTTTTTGATTATTCTGCTCATAAATTCTTTTTTACTTTTATCACCCTGATTTCATGGGATGAATTAAATTACCTCAATTACTCCAGTATACATACCCATTGAACAGGTAAAAAGTATTTTCCCGACTTTATCTGGTGTAAATGAAACAGTTTGTGTCTCGTTAGGCTGCAAATCCCGACTTATACCTAAAGAAGGTATACGAAAAGCAGAAGCGCAACTGTAAGCACCCTGGCTGACCAGCTTAAGAGTCACCAGCTGATTTTTTTTCACAATTATATAATTTGGAGTGTATCCTCCTGATGTTATAAGAATTTCATTTTCCTGACTAATTTGAATATTTTTTGAAGGTGTATTCGTTGAAAAATTAAATATATCAGCAAAAACCCGTGAATTGAATGGGATATTTAATGCAATAAATGATCCATTCACAGCAGTTATCCCCAAATATAAAACAGCAAATGCTGCAATTTTCAAAAACTTCGTTTTATATGCATCACCTAAAATAGAGCTGATAAATCCAATGCTTAGAAAAAGGGGTATGGTGCCCGCAGTAAAAAGGGCCAAAATAGATGCTCCTAGAATAGGGTCTGCACTGCTTATAGCAAGTGCCTCCATAGCTAGAGTTGTTCCACAAGGAATAAATATAGTCATAAAACCGAGTATGAAAGGCGCAAATATATCTTTCGATTTTGATTTGTTACGCACTACTCTAGTCAAAAACCGTGGCGGTTGAATTACAACATAGCGAAATATAGGATGAATATCCAATAAATTCAATGCTACAGCAATCATATAGATACCTGCTAATAACTGCATAAAAGATTGAATATTGCTTCCGATATTTATAGCTCCGCCAAATAATCCCAGTAAAAAGCCAAGTAAGGTATAAGAAATAAATTTACTAAAAAGAAAAACTGAAGTTATGACCAAAACGTGATGTGATTTATCCGATTTCTCGTTGTTTCCCCTTGCTGCTATAACTGATGCAAGAAGTCCGCCTTGTACCGCAAGACAAGTAAGTCCGCCTACAGTAAGTCCTGTTAATAAAATTACAAAAGGATTCATAATTAGATTCTACTCCTTTTTAATAAAAGAGAGTTAGTTACAACAGATACAGAACTGGTAGCCATCGCAATGGATGCCAATATAGGACTTAGTAATATTCCGAAAATCGGATATAAGATACCCATAGCAACAGGAATTAATAGTATATTATATCCAAAAGCCCAGAAAAGATTAATTTTAATCGTTCTTATAGTTTTTCGTGATAGTTCAATTGCTGAAGCTACTGATTTTAAATCCTTATTAATAAGCGTTATATCTGCAGCCTCTATTGCAACGTCTGTTCCTGTTCCCATTGCAATGCCTACATCAGCAGCAGCTAGAGCTGGAGCATCATTTATACCATCTCCTACCATAGCAACAACTTTTCCTTCAGCTTGCAACTTTCTAACCTCTGCTTCCTTTTGACCTGGCAAAACTTCCGCCAAAACTCTTTTTATTCCTAACTTTGAGGCTATTGCTTGTGCTGTCCTTTGGTTATCACCTGTTATCATCACAACTTCTATGCCTTTTCTTGTTAATGCGCCTACGCCATCTTTAGCGGATTCTTTAATAGTATCTGCAACAGCAATAAGACCTTCTAGTTTTCCATTTACTCCAAGCATCATAACAGTTTTACCATCTCCCTCTAATTTTTCAATTGATTCCAATAGAGAACCAAAAAAAATATTTTCTTTTTCCATTAACCTTCTATTCCCAAAATAAACTTTCTTTGTGGATACTTTTCCTTCAACACCATGACCGGCGATTGCCTTAAACTTAGTCGCTACATCAATTTTAATTTTCTCATCCTCTGCTTTTTTAACAATCGCTTCTGCTAATGAGTGTTCAGAACCCTTCTCAATAGATGCTGCTAATGCTAGCAATTCCTCTTTATCCATTTTGCTAATAGGTATGATATCTGTGACCTCTGGCTTTCCTTTTGTTAAAGTTCCAGTTTTATCGAAAACAATAGTATCTACTTTATGTGCAATCTCTAAACTCTCAGCATCTTTAATAAGTATCCCCCGTTCTGCACCGAGTCCGGTACCGACCATTATGGCAGTAGGAGTAGCCAAACCCATAGCACAGGGACATGCGATAATAAGAACCGCTACAGTATTAAGTAATGCAAAAAGTAATGCAGGATTTGGACCAACTACATACCAAATACCGAATGTGGCAATAGCTAACATAATGACAACTGGCACAAAATAAGAAGAAATTGTATCTGCAATTCTTTGTATAGGAGCTTTAGAGCCTTGTGCTTCTTGGACGAGTTTAATAATCTGAGCAAGCATAGTGTCTTGTCCTATCTTGCTAGCTTTATAAGTAAATGTTCCAGTTTTATTAATTGTTGCACCCACAACTGTATCTCCTTTTTGTTTTTCAACTGGAATACTTTCACCAGTAATCATTGATTCATCAACTGATGATTCACCTTCTAATAAGATTCCATCTACAGGAATCTTTTCACCTGGTCTTACTCTTATTACATCCCCTATTGCAACCTGTTCAATTGAAAGATCTACTTCTTTTCCATCTCTCACAACTCTTGCAGTTTTAGCTTGCATTCCTATTAACTTTTTAATCGCTTCTGATGTTTGCCCCTTAGCTCGTGCTTCAAGATAACGACCTAATAAAATAAGTCCGATGACAATAGTAGCGACATCAAAGTAAGGCATAGCTTCCATTCCTAAGTCCATAATAATGCTAGGAGAAAAGGTTACAAATACAGAATAAAAATAAGCAACAGTTGTTCCTAATGCTACTAAAGTATCCATATTAGCAGTTCTATGTTTTAATGCAGGAATTGTAGCTCTGTAGAAATCCCATCCAGCCCAAAACTGTACTGGTGTCGCAAGTAAAAGTTGTACCCAAAAGTTCTTAAGTATTTCAGGTGCAAAGTTCATGAGTCCTGGAAAACTACCCCATAAAATCAATCCTCCGAGAAAAAGACCTACAGCAACTTTATTTCTTAATTTTTTAAGCTCTTTTGCTTTTTCCAAATTTTGTTGGTCTTCTGAAATAGCATTTTCATCAGTCACTAATTTATAACCAACTTTTTCAACTGCTGATGAAATATTTTCTTCTTTGCAAACATTTTGATCATAAGTAACGGTCGCTTTTTCAGTGGCTAGATTTACGACCGCATTTTCTACACCAGATGTTTTAATGAGTGACTTTTCAATAACTCTGACGCAAGATGCACAATGCATGCCTTTTATTGGATATATTTTCTTAATATATTTCATATTAAATAACTTTTATTTTTCCGTGAAACATGTTCATACCACAAGAAAAAGGATATTCTCCTAACTTATGCGGAGTAATTTCAACAGTTACTTTCTTATTTAGTGGTAAGTATTTTCGAATTTTAAAATCACTCAAAACAACTTCCTCTAAACAACTTGAAGGGTCTTTTCTGAAAAAATTTATCTTCGTGGTTTTTCCTTTTGGAATTGATATTACTTCTGGTTGATACCCTCCACTAACAGTAATATCCACGGAATCAGATGTAATTTCTACAACTTGTTCTTTCTTCATAAGAAAAAACCAATAAGTATAAACTATTCCGACTATACTAATTAGCCCTACTAGTACTTTATCTATCTGCATAAATTCATTTATTTACCCTTTTAAACAATGTGACTAATTCAGTCACTGCTTTCTCTTCTTCGTGTTTTAACTGATGTATTACATGGGTTTTTACGTGTCTTTCAAATAGGACTGAATCGAGACTTCGTAGGGAGTTTTGAATAGCGAGGCTTTGATTAAGAAGATCCATGCAGTATACATCTGAGTCGATCATTTTCGCTAGTCCATCGAGCTGTCCTTTGATAATATTTATTCTCTTTTGAGCTTTCACTTTGACATCTTTATAATTAGATTTCATTAATAAATGATATACCCCCTGGGGGTATATGTCAATAGTTAAAATGAGTCGTCAAAACGATCTAAAGTTGAGCTTGACTATATTTCATCATTAACATACCATGAGATAGTACCGAAAGGAATCTATGCCTGAAGTAGTAGAAACTCAAGAAGTAACGACTGTATCTAAATCCATCCCTACTCAGGTAGTAAAAACTACGAAACAAGTCACGCCACAAGTAGTAAATGAACATCCCCAAAGAGTATTTCAAAAAAAGAAAGCAATTTTCCGAACCAACCAAATTATCTGGTACATTTTAGGTGTAATTGAATTTTTATTAGCATTTCGTATGACTCTAAAAGCCCTTAACGCCAACCCTCTAAATGCTTTCACGAGCTTAATTTATTCACTATCAAACCCTCTAGCTACTCCTTTCAGGAGTATATTTGGTATCACTGCGACCACACAAGGAAATTACTTTGAATGGTCAACTATAGTCGCAGCTATAGTTTATGCCTTAGTGGCCTTTGGCATAGTAGAGCTTATGCAGTTAGTGAAACCCGTCTCAAAAGAAGAAGTAGAGCAAACAGTAGATAGTCAGTAAAACGCTTCCTTTCAATCCCCTCCCAAACAACTTACAAAAAATGAAACTACACCACTTCTCCGGTCATTTTTCCAGCTTCCAAAAATTTTTCTCGGTAAAGCTTTTGTTCATCGAGAGAAAATTTAGTTAACATTTCAAATTCAATTATAGTTTTCTGTTCTTTAACTACTGCAGAATGAGCAACACAATACCCATAGAAATTCCATTCTTTATCAATTAGAAGTATGGCCAAATGTAGAGGAAATGCTCGCTCTTTTTCTAAAGTCACTGTATATCTTTCACCACTTACTAATGAAGAAAAATCAAAACTACTGGGTGGACGGAATAAAGTATTCAACTCAACGAGATACCCCATGCTTATATTATATCAGACTTTCAAGGTTCTATTGATGAGCATTCAAAAGCATTCTATAATAACACCATGATTTCAAAAAGAAACAGCAGACTCTATACCATCACTCAGTTTCTGCACTCACTTATATTTACTATCCCTATTTGGATTGTTTTTTATCAGGGTAGACTTACGGCTTTAGAAATATCTTTACTTGTTGCGTTTCAATATTTCATTCAAGTAATAGGAGAACTGCCCACTGGGGCTTTTGCTGACTTACTTGGCAAAAAACTTACTTCAATTTTAGGATTTTTCTTTGGTAGTATAAGCTTTCTACTCTTCCCTCTAGCAACCTCTTTTTCACATTTCATGATATTAGCAGCGCTTGTAGGAATAGCAGACTCGCTACTTTCCGGATCTGTTGAAGCGCTTGTTTATGATTCTCTTAAACAAGATGGCCAGGAAAATATGTTTTCAAAAATTCTTGGCAAACAAGCATTTTGGTATCAAATTGGATTACTAACGGCAACTTTTCTAGGTGGATTTCTTTATTCTTATTATTATGGCCTCCCCTATATTCTATATGGATTATGTTTATTATCAGCATTTACTTTATCCTTCTTTTTCATAGAACCTAAAGTCGATTCTGAAAAATTTACGATACGCAACTATCTACGACAAATAAAATTTGGCTCTAAAGAAGCTTTTAAAAATAAGCCTACAGCATCTATTTCTTTATTTTATATATTGGTTGGAGCGATAACTTGGACATGCGCTTTATACTTTAATGGATATGTACTTGTCGAACTAGGATTTAGCAACCAGGAGCGAGGCATAATTGACGCAGCTCTCCGTTTAAGCAATATTCTTATACTGACTAATCTTATAAAAAACTCACATATCTTTACGGAAAAGCTGTCAATACTGTTTTTTCCGACAATCATGATACTTTCACTTTCACCTGGATTTCTCCTTCAGGGCTGGATCGGAGTTCCTTTCGTAGCAGGTGGAATGATGAGCTCTACCGCGAGATGGATGATACTCACTAAGTATACTAATGAAGCTTTTGATTCTAAGTACCGCGCGACTGCAATTTCTCTATTAAGTATGCTAATTGGAGTTCTATATATCATTATTACACTTACTTCTGGACCCATAATCAGCCTTTTTTCAGTAAGATGGATGTATACTTTATTAGGAATCCTTACTCTTTTTACTGTTTTTCCCCTTAGTTTATATATAGTGAGAAAATATCAATTCTCTTGATAATATGAATTTACGCAACAATTACTAAACATCCAAATAAATAGTTAAGAATAGTGACGAAGTAGGCCTAAATGAAGTAAAGAAAAAGGGAAAGTGAGTCTAATTAGAAAATTATGTAAGACAATACATCGTACAAATTAAGTATATCAAATGGATAGTTATCCAATAAACTTTAATATTTTGATCTTACTTTTTCTTATCTCCCCAATGCCACCCTGGTTTCTCACCTCTCCAAAAACATACCATCAGCAATATTAATGTGGGAAACAAAAACGCTATAGCGTATTGGAGCGCGGAAGATGAGCTTATATCAAGCATCGTTTCCAGCTTTTTGGCTAGAAATATTATATATATGACATAAGCCAATATAATAAGCCATCCTTCGACACTCGCAGGATACCATCCCCATCCATACTTTTTTGCTTTGAACCAATACCTCTTCACCATATTATTCTATCAATATTGTAGGTGAGTTAAAATAATCAATTATGATTACTAGCAATGAAGGTTAACTAAACCTAGAAACGAAGTATCAATTAGTCGCATTTGAGGGCTGTACGGCATGAAGCTTGTGATTCTGCTGGAAGATTATCACACATAGAGCAAGACGATGAACCTGTAGCACCTGGGGTAGATTCAACTTGCATCTTCTCTGCTATACCTTTCATCATTTTACTAAAATCCTGAAATTCGACATCCCTTGGTGCATCAAAAACACCCTGAACAACCGACCAAGGCTTACAACTGTAATCAACCTCTTTATTTAAATCAAATCCTGTTGTATCTACTTTTTCTACAGCATCATTTATTGATTCAAGCGATACTTTAAATCCCTGCTTCTCTCCATCTGTCCATATAAACATTCCATTCTCATCCTGAATCATATGAGAAATAACTATTTTTCCATCTATATTCGATTCAAAATCTCCCCTAACCTCACCATTTCCTATATACATTGTACCTTTATTGTCTGAATCTAGGTCACTAAACGTACACTCTTTATTAGAACCTAAACTTGCAAAATCTCGAAGTGATTTGATACCCCTCTCGCTTGAAATAGCTGGAGTTATAGATTTTTGACCATTAGTGTCAGCAGGTTTATCATATGAACGACTCAGCATCATGTATGCTCCCCCACCTAATAAGGCAAAAGCGATTAATACTGCAATAATTACTATATTTTTATTCACAATAAATGCATTATATATCTATTAATTTGTATCCGCAAATAATAACTTTCACTCTTTGCTAAGAATACGTGCATCAAGCAACAAAACAGCTACCAAAGGTAACTGTTTTGTCCAAATTATGATTCACCAATTTATGTACTCGTTTACTAGTACATTTTATCATCCACTTTCAGAAGTCCTTTTCGACTTACCACCTTTAGTACTAACCGTATGATACTTCGGAGAGTAATCAGAAATTTCTTCCCTAAAATCTTCTGAATCAACGGATTTATTCAAAGTCTTTTTATCTTCGAATCTATCAGTTCCTGTTGATGCATTTATAGATTTTATCTGGTCAGCATAATGAGCACGTAATAACCCCTCCACTTCTTTTTCAGATTCATTTAGAACAGGTACGGCAATGAGTATTTTTCCAGCATTAACACTCTCCTCATATAATCTGGCATCATCCTCAGATAATCCAAGTCCTGTTAAAGCTCCCAAAAATCCACCCGCAAGTGCACCTGTAGCTGCACCTGAAGCCGTTGTAGCTGCTGCACCAGTAAGTCCTAAAGCCGATGCAATAGGTCCTCCGATAAAAAATGCTCCCAATCCAGGAATCATATAACTTGCCAAAAGTCCAGCCAAACCACCGAGCACTGCTCCTGTCGTAGCACCGGTCGCTGTACCGCTTACAACATCTACTCCAGTATCAGCAGACATCTCTTGAGCCTGGCTCTGATCGCGCATAATTATTGATAATTCATCAGGTTTATAACCTCTGGTCTTTAAATCTTCAATCGCCAACTCTGCATGTTCTCTATCTGAAATAACACCTATAATTGTTTTCATTTATAATCTCACCTCCCTTCATACTTAAGGTAAATCTAGCACTACAACATGTAAGTTACTTTAAAAGTAGGTAAGAAGAAGATAAGAAGTTATCAATACACATCTAGAATCTATTAAAATTTTACTGGTATAATTAATTCCTTCTGATTTTCCACAAGACCTGAAGGATTATCATTTCTTAGTATAAGCTTACCCGTAGGAGTTTCTGGTTTTTCAAATTCTATAACACCTTCCATTTTTACGAAATCCTCAGTCATTGATTCACCAACAGCTATCACAAATCCATTTCCTATTGATAGTCCATTTCCATCATAAATTTCCGCAGTTGAATTGGCTTCCCAAAACCAACTACCTCTTGCAACGCCTTTTATATTTAGAGGACTTACAACGTCGCTATTCGGTCTAGGTGTATCAATGCGAATAAGATCCGTATATTCAAGTTCATTTCCGATATCCTGTGTAAATGTCTTACCATCTGGCGTACTGCACCTTGGCGGATAGGAATCTTGGATGGGATAATTATATGCCGTACATTCCTCAAAATTACTTATCCCGCTAACTTCAACATTCTTCCAAATGCGAAAGAGTACAAATGCGCCGATTACGTTCAAAAATATAAAAACAAGCAGAATTTTGATACTTTTCTTCATCAAATTGAGCATATAATGTTTTCGCTAAATCTGCAACGATACAAATGTGATAAATATCATGTAAAAAAATTCGGGGTATGATATAAAGTATCAAATGGATAAAAATACAAAATCGCTCAATATCTATGCATATCTTGCCTGGACAATGGCTCTACTTGCTACAGCTGCAAGTATATTTTTCATTGAAATCAAAGGCAATCCCGCAGCACCGCTTTGCTGGATAGAGAGAATGCTCATGCTGGGACTTCTATTAATTCTAACTGTAGGTATTCTAAAACGCGATATAAATTTGAAATATTTTTCAGTCCCCTTTCTGCTTCTAGGTATACCATCTGCAGCCTATCAACAACTGGTTCATTGGAAACTAATTAATCTTCCGCTTGTGCCCTGCTCAGCTGGATTCGTATGCACTACGAAATTCTTTGAAATTTTTGGCTTCATCACACAAGCTACACTTTGCCTAACAGCTTTTCTATTTATCTCATTTTGCCTATTTAAACTTAATTATAAAAAGTAGAATTAAATCAACTCTAACCCCCGGCGTAAAATAGCTTCTAACATCAGTACGCAAACTTTTATTCAAGCATTAAATGCCTAATCTTATGTAATTCCTGCTGATAATTAATTTGATCAAAGACAAATTCCTTATACTGTTCACTATCAAGGATATCTAATACAATATCGGTATTTATAAAAGAATAACGCTTTATATTAGTAATATATTCAGGCAATGAGCTCCATTCATAACTTAAAAATTCAATTTCATTTACCAAAAAACTTGTAATAGGATTTAGATGGATATATCTGGTTACATGCAATAATTGTTCATTAGTTTCAATCCTAACAGCTTTAAATGATGGCTGGACCAATGGTCCAGTTCTTTTGAATCTCAGGTTAAAATATTTCCCATAACTATTTTGAAGATTGGCAATAAATTTAGATATTCCCTTATCAACTTTCTGCAACAAAACAAAATGATAATGATTAGGCATAAGGCAAAAAGATATAATCTCTATGAGCTGTCTATTCTCTATTTGCAATTTGGTCACAATCTCCTGCCTATCAGCAATCGAATGTTTTAAAAAATTCGAAAAACTAGTAGGTGTATTTCCATACTGTAGATAATCAATTAAGTTTATAAATCTTTTATAAGAGGATTGGTTTTTAAATATAGGTATACTAGCTACACCTCTATTAAAAACATGGTAATATTCTCCATTAGCTAAGATTGTTTTCCTGCGTGGCATTATATATTTTACTCTCAGATTATATGTTCCGATGTACGAAGTCAATATACCCCGGGGGTTAGATTTCCCTGACAAATTTATTAAAATAAGTTAATATATATAAAATATGACGAATAGAAATTTTATTTTAATTATCGGAGTTTTAGTAATTCTCGGAATAACTGCCTTCATTTTATATCCAAGAACTGCGATGCAGGGCAATAAACAGATGAATGATACCTCAGATAGGGTAACTCAGGATGAGAATCAATCAGATAACAATTCCTCACCAAAAGCCGGTGCAGGCAGATATGTTGTTTATCAAGACGGTGTACTTGAACAACGCGCTGATAACAAAAGAGTTCTTTTTTTCTATGCCAATTGGTGCCCGACCTGTATTCCTGTCGATAAAGTATTTATGAATCAGGAGAGTCAGATACCGGAAGCTGTTACTGTAATAAGAATAAATTACAACGATACGGAGACTGACAAAGAGGAAAAGGATTTGGCGAAAAAATACGGAATTACATACCAGCATACGTTTGTACAAATCGATTCAGACGGAAATGAAGTCACTAAATGGAACGGCGGTGCGATGTCAGAATTATTGGAGAATATAAAGTAGACAAAAATAGCTGAAATATTAATGAATTTGTCTTGTTGAACTCGATTCAGCATCTTATTCGATGTTCAAATGGATCCTGAAATAAATTCAGGATGACATACAATTCTTAAATCTTGAATCTTATATCATAAATCGCAATGTTATTACTAATTCTTTTCTCATTCATCGCAGGAATAGTCACTATCCTCTCCCCCTGCATTCTCCCTGTACTTCCAATCATACTCTCTTCTACTATCGGCGGTAAGGATGCAAGCAGATCTCGACCACTTGGTGTTATAACCGGATTTATCACAAGCTTCACTTTCTTTACACTCTTTTTATCTACCATAGTCAAAATAAGCGGGATACCTGCCGATTCTTTGAGAATTTTCTCAATTTTAGTTATAGCCACATTCGGTATATCCCTTCTTATCCCACAGTTTCAAGTTCTTCTTGAAAGGTTATTTTCCAAACTGTCACGCTTCGTACCCGTAAACACTTCAAAATCCGGACAAGCAAATATGCACAGTAAATTTATCTCAGGCCTTCTTGTCGGCTTATCTCTTGGTCTACTTTGGACTCCATGCGTAGGTCCAATTCTAGCATCAGTTATAACTTTGGCCATCACAGGCACGGTAAATTTCAGCGCATTAATTATCACACTCTCCTATTCTCTGGGTACTGCGATACCTATGTTTGCGATCATGCTTGGCGGACAGAAACTGCTTAGAAAAATCCCCTGGCTTTTAAGTAACACTCAACTGATACAAAAAGCCTTCGGGCTTATTATGATCCTCACAGCAGCTGCGATATATTTCAATATTGATCGAAAATTCCAGACGTATATCCTGACATCGTTCCCCAATTACGGTAGCAATCTGACTGACTTTGAAGATATAGGCGTGATAAAAGACGCATTAAATACGTTAAATGGCCGTAAAACTGATACTACTGATATGGGTAAACCGCTTTTTGAACTTCAGCCGAAAGGTAAAAAAGCTCCTGAATTAATACCGGGTGGATCATGGTTGAACCCTCCTTCGCCAGAGGCTACGGAAGGGCAAGTCCTCCAATCTTTATTGGGGAAAGTTGTTCTCATCGATTTCTGGACGTATTCCTGTATCAATTGCCAGCGTACATTTCCTTATTTACGCACTTGGCATGAAAAGTACAAAGATAACGGTCTTACAATTATAGGAGTCCATTCCCCTGAATTTGAATTTGAGAAGGATTTGGATAATCTCCGCGAGGCTGCTAGTGATTTCGGCCTCAAATATCCAATCATGCAGGACAACGATTTCGCTACCTGGCTTGCTTATGACAACCATTACTGGCCGGCCAAATATCTCATAGATATAGACGGCTTTATCCGATATGTCCATTTCGGTGAAGGTGCGTATGATGAGACTGAAAAAATGATCCAGGAATTATTAACTGAAGCAGGCTCAAAAATTACAGCAGTCGACATCAATAATCCAACATACCAAAATTATGGCAGTACACCTGAAAAATATCTCGGATACTGGAGAATTGATAAATTCGTTTCCCCTGAAGGAGTAATAAAAGATCAGCTCACATCATATTTACGCCCCAGAACTATTTCTTCTTCAGAACTAGCTTATGAAGGAAAGTGGCTAATTGCGGAAAAATATGCAGCACCAATGAGTGAATCTAAGCTGTATCTTAATTTCAAAGCGAAAGAGGTTTACTTAGTCATGAAACCTAAAACTGATGGAACGGAATCCCAAGTAAAAGTGTATATAGACGAAAAGCTCCAATATTTCGGAGAGGATAATAAAAACGGTACAGTCACAGTCACAAAAGATACGCTTTATAAGCTAATTAATTTGCCTATCGCAGGCCAGCACATACTAAAACTGGAGTTTCTAGATGACAATATGGAAGTCTACGCCTTCACCTTCGGATGAAAAATCAAGGTTCTGGGGTCAGTGACCCGGGAACCCACCTTCGCTTAAGCTTCGGCGAGGAAACAGAGATTAGGGGTCAGTAAATTTAAATTGGAATTTAAGTATTACCGGTGTTCGAAGCTAACCTACCCCCGGGGTAAATCAGCTTCGAAGCTTCAATGGTAAAGCATAACTCCCACCTATTGCACCTTGCAACTATAATTATCCTATAGGAATTTATAATAACTACTTATTATCCCTCTTTGCATACTGTTTATTACTGCTACCTACTGCCTACTACATACTACCTGCTTCTTGCTACCATACGCCCTATGCCCTATGCCCTATGCCCTAAGCTATATGTCTATTATCTATTTACCATATGCCATTTACTAAAATCCATATTCTCTCCTTCCCTACTTGACAAATTACTAGACTTATAGTATACTCCACAAGCTTTAGAGGCAGACCAGGCTATCCTGGATTCGGATTGAATTTTCAACCCGCACCTTTAAAGTGCGGGTTTTTTTATGCAATTCTTGCCGAGCCAAAAAGCGAGGCTTAGAAATGCATAACCCGCCGCTCAATCGCTCTTTGAGCCACGCTACGAATAGTAGGTAAGGCGAAAAGTAAGATTAGGCGGGTAAGAAGCACATTTTAAAGTTAATATTCTTCGAACCGCCTTAAGCGGTGAGAAGTTAATTAGTTCTCACCCGATCTGATCGGGATCGAACAATAAATTGATGCATTTTGGTGTACGGAAGAGAAAGAGGAGATCTTAACATAGATTTAAGATTTAAGATTCACGAATTAAGATGAATCGCACTCTCCTCTTCTCTTCCTGACGCCACCTGCCCGCAATGCAAGCATGCGTTGCAGGCGGGACAGTCTGAGGCTATTTAGCTTCAAACTGGTTCTAGGTTCCGCAGTAATGCGAACTGATCGGTGAAGGAATTCGTATTGTTTTATTCTTAGTGCTCTATGCCCTAAGCTCTTAGCTCTACGCAAATTTGCTCTTTAATAATAATAGAAGGTTATTTACCCCTCGCAGTCCCGATTAGATCGGGACGAAGTGGGGCAAGCATTGATTCTCCTAAATCGAACTTCCGGTACTTTGCCGGGAGCCTTATGAGTACAAAAGAATCAAGATTCAAGATGTAAGATTCAAGAATAAAGAAAATTTGTATTTGAAAGGCTTCCGGTGAATACGTACTCCCCTGAATACACGGGTTTACGTCAAAATTGGAAGGTGAGCGCGTTTTATACGTGCTTATTGTCGTACTGAGCCACCTCACAGTGGCACTAAACCTTTATTGGTTTCTTAACGAGCGCCCGCCGCGCTTTCTGCACTTGGCGGGCAAACACGACTACGCCCGGCAAAACCGGGCACAAGGAGACACGAAAGTGAGTAACACAGAGATTAACCGGAAGGCGTTATGGATCACCATCGCCGTCCTGCTCGGTCTGCTCGTATGCAGGCTGAGTGTCGACTTCGTCTTCGGCGCTGGCGCAAGCTCAGTGCCGGAAATGCCCGAAGTTACGTTTCTGGGCGAGGGCCCGGGGACGTTCAATAATGAGTCCGGCGACTTCGTCGTGAAGGCGAGGCCACTCGATATGGTGCTTCGGGAAGGCCCGGAGTACCAAGCGAAGAAGAACGAGCGCGTATGGGCGGTGGAGGAAGGAACCACTCGCCCGGTTCACATAAACGACGACGAGTGGACGATCAGCGTCTTTGATAAAGCCGGCTGCACAGTGGGGTACACTATCATCGACGACGACGTCGATGAACGCATGAGCGGCTTCTACTTAAACGGGCAGTTGCTCCACGCCGTGCCTCAAGGGATGGTTTCCTACGGTGTTCTCGAGGTGCCCGAAGAGGGTATCTTGACCTTCCGTACGGAAGATTCCATCGGCCTCTGGGCTGATTACGAGTGCCCCGGCCAGCCCGTCGAGTTTAAAGCTTATCTTCCGTTGGCGATCGGCCAGCCCCTGCCGCCCCCGCCCCCCGCGGTGTGCGAGCGCGAGACCCTCAGCGCCTCCATGGCCGGGCAAAACGCCACGCTGGACTTTCAGCCTTGGCCGGGTGCGGAGTACGATTTCGGGATCTGGGGGCCCGGCGTGCCTCTGTCGCTAACGGCCAGCCGCGACGTGGATTGGGCGGTCAGCCGTGCGGCTGACCAGTATCACTACTTGCCGGTCGCCAAAACATACAGCCTGACCGGTGTTTACCCCTGGCCGGATACCGGCAGCGAGATCTGGGACAGCAACCCTATCGAGCTGCTCGCGATACCCGATTACCACATCAGAATGTGGTACCAGGACACTTCCGGCGTTCGCTGCGAGGTGTCCGGGTGGGTCCAGTGGGACCCCCCTGCCGAGGAAATTCGGATGGTGGAACAATCCGCCAAGCCGGCCGATCTGCGGCCGGTCGACTGGAAGTAACCTTCTACTATTGGCCTCTGGTCCGCCCATAAGGGTTTGACCGGAGGTTAGCCGGGCGGGAGCCCGTCGGATACCTGGATGTTCTTAGTCCGGATCCGGCGGGTCTCTCCCCCGCCTATTCAGCTTGAATAAGGCTGAATAGAGTTCCGAGCAATCGGAACGAAATTCCTGTCCAGCTTAGCTGGATACCAAGGAGTCTAATGGTGACTCACAGGAAACGGTTCGTTTTCGAACCTGTCATGCTGAACTTGTTTCAGCATCTCAGGAGACCCTGAAATAAATTCAGGGTGACAAAAAGAAAACAGACTAAAAAAGGTATTCTCTCACCTTAAGAAGAGGCTTCCGAAGAGGTAGAGTTTTTACCACAAAGCTTTTGCGCTGAAATGGTGAATTCTCAGCTGATTTCGGATGACGGGCGCTTATACTTAAAGCGTCCCAAGTTTGAAAGCAATTGCGCTTTCAACACTCGGGCGCTTACCACATAAGCGCCCGTAGTTACGATTGAGCAGTTAAAGCTCTTTTTAACTTCTGAATTGTGACTACAAATTTCTTAGCAAATTAACATTTTATTAAATCAATTTAGCGCTGTGAATAAAAGGCGTTAAATTTTACGAAGTGAGCTGTCAGGGGGAATCCCTTTCGAACCGCCCAGGGTGGTGAGTGAAGGAAGGGGGCGGACAATCCCCCGACTAGCGAACTGAGTAAAATAGCCTGACTTCAAGCGCGCAAGTTTTTTGGTTCTTTTGTACACACAAAAGAACAAATACATTAGCAACTTAACAATTTAATAAATCAGTCAACTCACAAATTGGGAGGAAGATACAGACGAAACTCGTCTCTATCCTCCCCTCCAATTTTGGAGAATATTTGACAGGAGTGAAATGATGCCGGCACCAGAATATTTTATGTGCAACGGGTTGACTTTGCTTGGATTCGGGCTGCTTTTTACAGCAGCAGCTCTGGCCTTCTGGAACTCCAGAAGGCCGAAAGGTAAATAAGCCAAAGTCGGGCAAATGCGCCCGACAATGGTAAAACTTACCTACAATTAAATAGCGGGCTGGTCAAAAACCAGCCCGCACCCTTACAAATTTATTCTTCAAATGAAGTAAGAAGTAGTTCTCGCTTTGTTCGAACAATAAAAGTAATTAACAATTTAAATTATTGTGAGCTTTGAACGAAGCTAAAATGCGAGCGTTGAGACAAAGACCGAAATAGTTTTGTGACGTGAACGACTCAGGGGAAATCCCTTTCGATCCGCCCAAGGCGGAGAGTGAAGGAAAGGGGTGGACAATTCCCCGAGGAGAGAACGAAACAAAACCGGTCGACTCTCACTAGCTCTCAAGCTTTGGTACTTTCTCGATAGAAAGTACAAATAGGAATTATTAAAATTAGATGTTTAGGAAAGTGTGGGTGAGGAGTCTCCTAAAGAGTAATCTTTGGGAGACAAATCTCTAAAGCATACCTTACCCATGCTTTTTTAAACATCTGAAGGCTATCCTCTTATGAATTGATATTTATTTATCAGAACCTTTTAGATAAGCTCTGGTATCTCTGATGCTTTGATCTACGCTTACCCCTGTAACCCCAAACATACCGTTTACCAACAAATCCCAACCGATAGGAGCTGCCATCTGCTGATCACCTAAGCGCTCTGAAACTACATGTATAAAAACGGTGCTTATTTCAAAAGGACTCGGTTTTGTAAGCTGCTCACCACCAGGCAACCTTGACCATTGATTACCTGCCCGTAGCAATGCAACACCTGTACCTAATGCCTCTAAAGCTGTGTCATTGTATCTTAACTGCTTTTCTCTTTTAATATCCCTTAATCTATCCGGATCCTCACCTTCTGCTTCTGTCATTCTTACCTCAAATTCTTCATCCAAGGTATCAAGCGCATCTAAATAAGGCAATGCAAAAACAGAAGCTGTCCCCTTTATAAGATCGGGATATTGCTTCAGATATTCTGCAAACTTATCTCCCATTCTATCCATTAAATCCCTTAACTCTACTCTCGCAGCTATAGCTTCAGCCTGCTCAATAATATCGCCTTCATAGTCTGGAAGTGAATTCACAAAATCTCTCGCAGCTGCCAAAATATTAAATTTATCCTGTTCTCCTCCTGATTTCTCTTTTTCTTTTCCCATACCTTAAGTCTATATTATAAATAATATATCAATTCACAACAACTAACTTGTAGCAAATCTTAGAGGTATCCCCGATAAGACACCTCGGTAAATTTACACTTACACAAATTAATATGTTTTGTTATATTGAAAACTCACTTCACGATGTGTAGTATATGATCATGGATAACAAACAACTACTACAACAAATTGGTGAAATGATTGATGAAAAACTTGATCAAAAACTTAAACCAATCAAACAAGACTTGGGCGAGGTAAAAAGTCGCTTGGGTAATGTAGAAGATAGACTTGGTAATGTAGAAGATAGACTTGGTAATGTAGAAGATAGACTTGGTAATGTAGAAGATAGACAAAAAACTCTAGAATTAAAAGTTGAAACGATAAATAGTAAAGTAGATAAAGTACATAGAAGTCTTGAGCAAAGAATTGAAATTTCTCAACAAGAAACGATAGAAGCACTTACTGAGCTTATTGAGGGAGGATATGAACTACATAATGAAAGAATAAAACGAATCGAGAAACACCTTAACCTCCCACCAGTTCAGTAGAAGAATGAATAAACTCACACCCGAAGAAAAGAATATAATTGTATATAAAGGTACCGAAGCACCATTTTCAGGCGAATACGATGATTTTTATGAAGAAGGAACTTTCATCTGCAGAAGATGCAACTCTCCCCTTTTCTCGTCCAAATCCAAATTCGACGCCCACTGCGGCTGGCCCGCATTTGATGAAGATTTTCCAAATGCCGTAAAAAGAATACCGGATTCTGACGGAAGCAGAACTGAAATAGTATGCGCTAATTGTGACGGCCACTTAGGCCATGTATTCACCGGTGAATTTATGACAGACAAAAATACGAGGCATTGTGTGAATTCACTTTCAATAAAGTTTATACCAAAGGATCAAAAATTACCTACACTTTTGAAAGAATGATATATTGTTCGAGTAAAACAAGAACTAATTATTAACTTCTCACTACTTCTCGCTTGGCTCGAAGAATGGTATTTATTGTGCGAATGAAATGAGAACTACTGCTGGTTACTTCTCGCTTCGCTCGAAGAATATATTCCTATTGCCTTAAAAATAAAGCTTCTTTTTTCTTTCTACTATAGTCCTTAAGTTGAATTTCTCTTTCTCTTGCTTGTATTAAATCAAAAAATTCCTCAAAATAACGAAGCTTTTTAAATCCATGTTTTTTAGTAAAATTACTACCAATCCCGCTTTTATGTTGTTCCATTCTTAAATCTAAATTCCAAGTAATACCTGTATAGTAAAATCCATCTAAGCACTCTAAAATATATACGTACCACTTCCATCTCTTGGGCATATTATTGCACTTTACTTCTCAGCGCTTCACGCTTCGAAGAATAGTATTTATTGTTCGAATGAAATGAGAACTACTGCTGTTTACTTCTCGCTTCGCTCGAAGAATATTACCATTACAAATGTTTTTTGAAGAATTCTACAGTTCTTTGCATTGCGAGAGTGAAACTACTACCTGAGATATTATGTCCGCCAGAATCGTATTCATACAATTCATGCTCAACACTTGTGTCATCAAGTAGACCATTTAAATCACGACTGTAGCCGATATTTACGACTGAGTCATCCACTGCATGATGAAGACTTATTGCGCCTTTCAAATCAAATAAATAATTAGTCGGTGCCACTTGCTTCCAAAACGCACTGGTCGCACTTGGGCTCCCATACTTTTCAAATAATTCCCTACGTCTATTTTGACGTTGAATATTAGAGACAGGTGGTTGATAACTTGAATCACTGATTCCATACTTCTGCATATCTACATAGGTATATACTGCACCTGCCCATATCACTCCTGCCGGTATTTCAGGTCGAGCAGCCATACTTCTCAAAACAGCATTTCCACTCATACTATGCCCCCATAAACCGATCTTTTTTGGATTCACATATTCGAGATTCTCTAGGGCATTATATGCATGAAGAATATCTGACACATAATCCGATCCATAATAACCTCCTCCTGCCTCTCCCTCAGATGAGCCATGTCCCCTCAGATCAATTTTGAAAACCACAAATCCAGAACTTGCGAGATAATCGACATACGCAAAATAAGCTTCACTCGTTGTTGAATATATTGCAGGCGGTATATAACCATGTACGAAAACAATTGCCGGAAAACCTTCCTGCGGCATTTCTTCATTTGGTACAGTCAATAATCCGTTTACCCGTAGCCCATCTGATGTGTAATAAGTTATAAATGATTTATAATAAGATCCCACGGATACCTGATTCAGTTCTCCTAACTTACTTATATATTTTTTATTGCGAAGATAAGGAATCGTAAGTTCTGCAAAAGGTATGGGAGTAACTGATGCTTTAATATCTTTAGTAATTTTTTTTGTTTGAGTTATTTGAGGATTGAACGAGCTTGTTTTCGACTTTAAAGTTAAAACTACATAACCGAAAACAACTACTAAAATAACTGAAATCAAACTATAAAATATAATTTTGTGTAATTTATTTGTTTGTATTGAAATTACTTTTTCTTGTACATTTTCAGTGGATAAATCTGTTAAATTATTTTCCATAATCGAATTATAATATAAAACTAATTAATTCATATAATTCTTAAGTATATATAAAACTATAAGGATCCTGAATCAAGTTCAGGATGACATATAAAATGGATAATTAATAATTACAGCAGAACACCAAGCATTTCTGCCGGTGTTTGCTGAAAAAAGTGTCAGATTTAATGCATCATTTTCATCTTCCACCCCATTCCCCATTTACCCTTAATTCCTAATAACTCTTTTAAATCTATATTTTGCTCATCAGCCCAAATCTTTAATTCATCTCTTTCTTTTTGCATCGCACTTCTTCTCTCTTCGACAGTCATATCTTTAAATACATCTCTATTCGATATGTGCTTTGCTTGCATTTCTTTATGTTTTGCCAAAATCGCCGATTTTTGGGATTCGGTAATTTTCCCGTCTTTCACGGCTTGTGTCAATTTTTCTTCAAGCTTTTTCTGCATTTCCGATTGCCTTTCAGTTCTCAAATCATTTACAGCATTTTGGACTTTATCTTCCGACACTCCAAGCTTGACCGCAAGTTTCTGAACAAATGTTTGCGCATCATAAGTATTCGCATAAGTAGTTGTAGCACCAAAAAGCATCGCTCCTGCTGCTAAGATGGTAATTGCCGGTAAAATATATTTTTTATTCATCTTTATCACCCCCCTCCTCGCCCGCCGTTCAAGCGCTCTTTGGAACGTATACGAATAGTATTAAAAAGTTCCAAAGTTAGCTTAGGCGGGTCACCTCGCCGAAGTTTTAACTTGGCGACCTTTCGAAATATATTGTTCGAATTATATGAGAACTATACACCCTATAACTTCACACTTTGCTCCAAGAATAAATATATAATTACTTTTTATATTATAATTTGTAGCTGAAAAAATGCTTAAAGAGGAAATTTCACTATAAATTCAGATCCTTTTTTTTCTTTACTTTTTACATAGATACTTCCTGAATGATCCTTTACTATATCTCTAGCAATCGACAAACCCAATCCGAAGCCTGAGGCGACAGTTGCAGTTCTTGATAAATCAGCACGATAAAATCTATCAAAAATATGAGGTAACTCTTTTTTTGATATACCAATGCCATAATCTTTTATAGATGCGTATGCCATGCCTCGCCATATTTTTAGAGTAATTTTAATTTCACTATTTACCAAACTATATTTCATAGCGTTATCTAAAAGTATGACGAACAATTCGGTTATTCGATCTTCCTTCGCATTTATATAAATTTCTTTTATATCTTTTTTAAGCACAATGTTTTTTTTCTTAAAAGATCCATTCAATTTCTTTATCGCATTATCTAGACATAACTTTAGCGATACTCGTTTGTATACTTGCTGGATTGAAACATCGTTCTTTTTTGCCAAAGTCAAAAGCTTGTCAGTTAGAGACTGTAATTTGATGACTTCCTCAAGATTGCTTTTCAATAAAACCTTTGTGTCATTTAAGTTCATTTTTTCATCCATCAAGCCAACTTCTATTTCAGATCGCAACGAAGTAAGTGGGGTTCTAAGCTCATGTGAGGCATCAGCTATAAACCGTTTCTGATCATCTACCATTTGCTGAATTGGTTTTAATGTTCTACCGGCTAGAAAGTATCCTGCAAGACTTGCAGCTATCAAAATACCACCATTAATTAAAATAAGTTGCGACGCTAACCTTCCTTTTGCTTCACTTATCACTTCAGGATCAAGTCTGTTCATCAGATAGTTACGTAACGTATAAGGTAGTCTCCAATCTGACTCAACCTGCTCAAATCTAATTCTTCTCTGATAAGCGATGCGATCTAGCTCCATGCTCAAAATTCTGAAAATGCCGATACTGAACATCACGCTTATAATCATGATGATGAGAAGATACCAAGCGGTTAATTTAAGTTTTGCTGAATGAAACACGTTAGTAAATTAAATATTAAAAATAAAATCTCAAAAACAAAAAATAATAATTAAAATATTTTTCAAATTTAGTCTGTATTTTTTATTTCTAATTTTTGATTTTTTATTTTACGATCTTGTATCCGAATCCTCTTACAGTGTGAATCAATGGCTTATTGTGCGGAAATGCTTTATCAATTTTTTTACGCAGATGAAGTATCCACACCTCTACTGTATTTGGCAATACATCATCATCATAACTCCAAACGTGATTTATAATTTGATCCTTGGTAATTATTTTTTCTTTGTTTCTCATGAGGTATTCTAAAAGTGAGTATTCTTTAGATGTTAGATTTATACTTTTTCCTGACCTTTTTACTTCATAAGTCTGAGTATGTAAAGATAAATCACCGATTGTCAAAACAGGATTCTTAAATTCCTTTGGCCTTCTGATTAAAGCACGAATTCTTGCAACCAATTCTGAAAATGCAAAGGGTTTTGACAAATAATCATCTGCACCCGAATCTAATCCTTCTACCCTATCTTCAATCTGCTCTTTCGCTGTAAGCATTAGTATAGGTGTGTGATTAAAGTTTTTCCTTAAATTTTTGGCTATAGTAATACCATCTACTCCTGGCAAAAGCCGATCAAGAATTATCGCATCGTATTCTTCAGCTAATGCGAGGTCAAGTCCTGTTGTACCGTCAAACGCGATATCAACAATAAAATTTTCCGACTCAAGTCCCCTTTTTATAGACTGTGCTATTTTATGCTCATCCTCGATAACTAATACTTTCATATTTATGAATTGCGCGTATTTTAGCTTAAATTATATCATCGTGGCTGAAATGCAGCTGAAAGAAAAATATCCAGTATCTATTTTCCAATCTCCATATATTTTCGAAATTAAAAATTAATGAATTAATTGACACCTAAAAATAAAGATTTTTATACTCTCTAAATGTCTTCTATGTAATACCTAATTTCTTCTTTTGTTGGATTTAAAAGATTATACAGATATGTTATATCGGAATCTTTGTGCCTGATACAACCTGAACTCCCCGGATTTTCGCTTGCCAATTTCGACTCATCTCCATTTACACCATGTAAACCAAACTCACCAGGCAGCTCCCATTGACACTGAATGCCTCCGCATTCCAAATAAGGCTCAGGTCCGAAAGGAATACCGGTAGGAGCAGGAATATTCAGACTCAAAAAATATGGTGCTGTCTCAGGATTTTCAAATGATTCTGCTTTTTTGGTGATAATCCAGTAATCTAATTCAACTAATTTTGGCAATGGCGTCGGACGCTCACCTGGTATACCCGTCTTAACAATAAAACTTTTTATCAGTTTACTGTTTTTCATATCTCCCGGTATTCCTAAATATAAAAATTCTTTGTTTGACTTACGATATAACACAAGCCAATAATCATTTTTTATTTCAAACTTATTAGCTACATTTTCTTCATTCGTTTTAGTAAATAAAGATAAAATTCCCAAAACAATTACGAAAATAAGCAAAAATATTAATTTCTTCACAAAAAGAACTATAGCAAAATTTCAAAATATATTATACCAGTCAAACATGTACTTTACGATCGATCACATATATCGAAAAGATACAATCACTTTTTCTTCAAATCTTTTTATTGAAGGATATTTGTAATATAAAGCTGAATAGCGTGTATTAATATAAAGAAATATCTAACTAATAAATTTTTGCTACAATAGCGATTATGAAAAAAATAAATTACATATTACTTGTAATTATCTGCATAAACTTAATTACTATTTCTATTATTGTTTTTTCGAAAAGAAAATCTGACATAAACCAGAATAGTTCTCATACAAATCCAGCTACAACCAAAACGAATGAAACTCCCAGCTCAATGACTGTTCCCTTATTACAGATCCCTCAAAATAAAGTATTAAATAACAACTACTATGTAAAACAGACTTTTAATAACTGTGGTCCCGCTTCTTACTCAATGCTACTTTCGTATTATCGAATCACGGCATCCCAACAAGAGTTAGGGCAAATATTAAGACCTTTCCAGAATCCTGTTGGCGATAATGATGATAAATCAGTTACTATTGAGGAGATTGAAAAACATGCAAAAACATATGGACTTCATACATATCATAGACCAAATGGTGATATAGAACTTTTGAAAAAGTTTATAACATATGATATCCCAATACTTACTCGTACTTGGTTGCAGATAAACGAAGATATAGGTCACTACCGCGTGATAAAAGGTTTTAACGATACGACACAAACCATAATTCAGGATGATTCTTATACTGGTGCTAATTTATCTTTTTCATATTCTGATTTCAATACGATGTGGGAGAAATTCGACTACGAATACTTAGTACTAGTTCCGAAAGAAAAAAAGGAAATTGCAGAAAAAATTATAGGTGAAAACATCAATGAAAAAGTAGCATGGAAAAAAACTGCATCTAGGAATATCGAAAAACTGAAGTCGAATCCAGATGATATATATAGCAGATTCAATCTCTCGGTTGCATACTTTTATCTTAAAGAATACCAAAAATCAGTAGATGAGTTTGAGAAAGTTGAAAATCTTATACCATTTCGAACTTTATGGTATCAATTAGAGCCAGTAGAAGCTTATTTCATGTTAGGAAATTATGATAAGGTATTTACGATTACAAATAATATCATTTATCGATATAACCGCGCTTATTCTGAAGTCTATATTATCAGAGGGAAAATATATAAAATAAAAGGGGGGAAAACTTTAGCGAGAACGGAATTTGAAAAAGCTGTATTTTATAACGAAAATTTGTCAGATGCGAAAGTAGAACTTAATTCTTTATAATTGACTACTTAAGCAAGATTTGATTTGTCACTTTTTTCATGTGCTTTCTGATTTGTCTTTTCAGCGATTTTCATAAACGCTTCTCTGTATGTCTCCAGTTGGTCATCCGGTAAATCTTCAGCATCAATCAACGCGTTTCTGGCTTTCCCCAATGCTTTAATTAGTTCATCCAGCTTAAGATGAATTGCTTTTGTGTCTCTAATTTGTGTATTTTGAACCAAGAAAATCATAAGAAAAGTTATTATTGTAGTTGTAGTATTTATAACAAGCTGCCAGGAAGAAGAAAAGTTGAATATCGGACCTGTAATTGCCCAAATAAGAATTATACTTACTGCTGCTGTAAATGCCCATGAGGTACCGGTCAATTCTGAAGTTTTATGTGCAAATTTTCTAAAAAGCTCATTCATAAATATATAATATTCAATAAATGTTTATATAGCAAATGCAGTTTTCTTTAGTTTATTAAATAAGTTCACTTATAATCGGATCAACTAGATTTTCATAATCATGTGCTTTCATCGCGATTGAAAATCCCCTATCACCTGCATTAAATATAATTTTTTCATTTCTGAGAACCGATGGATCAGCGAATACTTTTAAATTAAATAAGTTGCCAAATGGTGGAATACCGCCTATCTTTACACCATCTGTAATAGTACCTATTTCTCCCTCAGTCGCAAAGCGAATATCATTTGATCCTAAAACTTTCTTGGCTCTATCTTTATCAAACCTTTTATCTCCCGGCAAAACAAGCATTACAAAGTATTTTTCACCATTTTTCTTCACTCTTACGATAAGTGCCTTCGCTCCCTGGGCAAGAGTATATCCAGTTCTAACCTGTGCTGCCTCAATGCTGGTTTTAACAGGTGCATGCTCAAACGACTCGTACCAGAGTTTATTTGCATTAAGTATACTTTTAATTTTATCTACTACTGGATGATACATAGATTTTAACTACATTAGAAGAACTATTAATCTTAAGAATTTAAAAATTAATTTACGAAAATTGTGGCAATATTAGTTTCAATTTTTATTCAATTCCGTCTCAATTCCGCTTTTTAAGATATCATAGCTTGAAGAACCTTCAATTATCTTTTCATTAATAAACAATGTAGGAGTATAACGTATTTGTGCTGCTCCACCGTCAGCTTCATCTCTTAAGATTTTTGGTTTGAACTTTTCATCTGTCAATGCTTTTTTAAACTTTTCAGTATCTAAAGATAAATTTTTAGCATACTTTACGAAAAAATCTATTGCTTTTTCCGATTCTGACCATTCTGTCTGATTTGCATAAATCACATCATGCATCTCCCAGAATTTACTTTGTTCACCTGCTGCTTCAGAGGCCATAGCTGCTAATATGGCATTTTTATGTTGTGGAAGCGGATAGTGTCTGAATACGAAATTAACTTTTCCCTTAAATTCTTCTTTAAGAGTTTTTATCGTCGATGCTGTTTGAGCACACGCTGGACACTGAAAATCACCAAATTCTACAAGAGTTACTTTGGCGTCAAGCGGTCCAGACTGTGAGCTATCTGGCTTAACTAAAATACTTTGATTTACCTGTCTGGCAGTAGATAAATCAGTAGATGCAGGCTTACTAAGGAAAAATATACCAGCAGCCATAATTATTACGGTCGTCAATCCTATTGCTGCTAATATTTTTGTTTCTGTAGTCATATAAATAACGATAAGTTATAAGTTATAAGTTATAAGTTATAAGTTATAAGTTATAAGTTAATAATATTATCTCTTCTTATATTTTTTAACTTTTATTTTTGAGATTTTATCTTTGATTTTTAAACTTCTACCATATCCTATCATACATACAGTAATAATCAAAAAGGCAATAAGTGACAATAATGGGATTGTTATAAACCCGAACCATTCAATATATTTGGTGGTGCATGATACTCCTAGCAGGCAAGGTGTTGCGCTTTCAGGAAGAATCTTGTAATAAAGTAAATTATGATAAATTGCGATAAATAAGCCAGATACGCTCAAAGGTAGAACATAAAAGGGTAACTTTTTATCCTTAAGATAAATTCCTATTGCAAGAATAGGAATCAAAGGATACATTGCGATTCTTTGATACCAGCAAAGAATACAAGGTGGAAAATGCAAAATTTCACTGAAGTATAAACTCATCAGGGTACCTACCAGTGAGAGTATCAGGGATATATATAATAGCATTTTTTGATTAATTTTCATTCTTAACAAGACATATTATACACAAGTATTGAAATACTCTCAATAATATTAAATATTAAAAATCTTAATGTGTGATATCATAAAATATAATGAACAAATTAGTAGTTTCAATTGGTATTGCAGCATTTAACGAAGAAAAAAATATCAAAAGATTGCTTGATTCAATAAGGTCACAAAAGTTAAAAAAAGTAAAAATAGGAGAAATTTTGATTATCTCTTCAGGTTCTACCGATAAGACAAATAATATAATTTCCACCTATCAAAAACGTTTGAAAAAAATCAGACTCATTACGCAATCAAGACGCCTCGGCAAAGCTTCTGCTGTAAATTTAATTTTAAATGAATCAC
The DNA here is from genome assembly GCA_964653195.1 of uncultured Gammaproteobacteria bacterium. Classification (GTDB taxonomy): domain Bacteria; phylum Patescibacteriota; class Microgenomatia; order Levybacterales; family UBA12049; genus CAYMDS01. The sequence continues at coordinate 24,039 of CAZZCX010000005.1, read as the reverse complement.
GTGAGGATATAATTGTTTTGATGAGTGCTGATATTTTGCTCAAGAATGATTCTATAGAAAAACTAGTTTTACCACTTTCAAAACCAATTATTGGAATAGTGGGTTCAAGGCCTATACCGTTAAATGATAAATCAACATTTTTTGGTTATACTTCCCATTTGCTCTGGGATTTACATCATAAAATATCATTAAGTTCACCCAAGATGGGTGAATGTATCGCATTTCGAAAAGTTTTCAAACAAATACCTGTTCTTTCATCTGTAGATGAAGCAAATATCGAACCATTAATTCGCGGACAAGGATTTAAGACTGTATATCAACCGAAAGCAGTTATATATAATATGGGTGCGCAAAATTTGAAAGATTATATCGTAAGACGTAGACATATTTTCGCTGGTCATTTAGCAACTAGACATGAGTACAGTTATTCTGTATCAACTATAAGTGGTACAAAAATATTATTTTTAATAATTAGAAATTTTCGACCTACATGGCAGTATATTTTATGGACTCCTTTAGTTATAATTCTGGAAATATATTCTCGTTTCTTAGGATATACTGATTATAAATTTAAGAAAAAAAAGCATACTGTATGGCAAATAACAAAAAGCACAAAAACACTCCCACAAATTGGGACATAGAGCGCTTCAACCCTTATAAAACTCCCTGGTATTCCCGAAAACTCCTCAACGAACATCTCATGCGATATAATCTAGCTAGCGAGTATGTAAAAGGAAAAATAGTTGTAGAAATGGGATGTGGAATGGGATATGGTACATATGCAATGTCACAAAACGGAGCAAAAAAAGTATACGGAATTGATATCGATAAATCTGCAATAGAATTTGCTATAAAAAATTATAATCACAGTTCAATTACTTATCTAAATGAATCAGCAACCAAATCTTCAATAACTGCAAACTATGCAGATGTAGTAATTGCATTTGAAGTTATAGAACATCTACAAAATCCACGTGAGTTAATAAATGAAGTTTTGCGAATACTGAAACCGGGCGGTACTTTCATTCTTTCCACTCCAAACCGTAGTACTTCTCTTAAAGACAATCCTTTTCATATAAAAGAATTTAAATTTACAGAATTAAATACATTTTTAAATGACTTTAAAGTAAAAAGATATTACGGACAAGGTATAGCTTTCACGTACCTAATTCATCTTTATCAAAAATTGATAAAACATATAAAAAATTCTTTTTTAAAAAGACTTCTTTATTTACGTCCTTGGGAGGGTTATAGAATTTATCCTCTATCCAAAAAAATGTATTTTAAATGCATATATTTTATAGCGGTTTGTGAAAAGTAAAATAACACTTATTTAAAATATTATTTATGAAAATACCCCCAGATGTCGGTATTGTAATACTTACATATAATTCTGAAAAATATATACAAAGTTGCCTTGATAGTATCCTCAAATCGAAATATTCTAGCTGTAAATGTATAGTTGTAGACAATGATTCTACAGATAAAACTCAAAGTATCGTTAAATATAAATACCCAAAGCTAAAATTAATAAAAAACAAATCTAATTTAGGCTATGCTGCTGGTAATAATGTCGGTATAAGACATTTACTTAAAAATGAAAATGTATCATATATACTCATACTGAACCCGGATACCCTCATATCCCCCAATCTTATAAAAGAATGTGTCAGCGTAATGGAAGCAAATAAGGAAATAGGAATAATAGGACCTGTAATTACTTATGCACAAGATCCTGATAGAATTTGGTATTCAGGTGGATATATAAATAGACTGTTTCTATACACTAAACACTTAAATATGAATAAAATAATTAAATTAACTAACGCAATTAAAAAACAACATTCTTCGAGCTCAAGCGAGAAGTATAGTGACCAAAGTTCTCGATTCACTTCGCTTGCTCGAACAAAAAGCTCAAATGTAGTTGCAAGTACTATCATTAATACAGATTTTATTACAGGAGCTTGTATGATGGTAAAAATAGAAGTATTTGAAAAAGTCGGTTTACTACCTGAAGATTACTTTATGTATTTCGAAGATGTAGATTTTTGCCAAATGGCAATCAATAAAGGCTTTAAATGTAATATCTTAATGAAGCCGTTAGTAAGACATCATGTTTCGGGTTCATCTGACAGCGCAGGGACAAATGATTTAACACCTGCAAAGGCTTATTACTTTGCTAGAAATCCATTTATTTATATAAAAAGAAACGTAAGAGGATTCAAAAAAGTTACTAATTATTTAGGACAGTTCTTGATACGATTACCATATTATTCTATAGATATACTGAAAAGTGGTAATTATAAGGCGATCTTATATTATTACTGGGGTATTTACAAAGGTATTAAATTTAAATAAATTATTTTTTACTTCCACCACCGTTTCCTTCAATTTTCTTTTGTCTTTTAGTTTTTGGTTTCTCTATTGGCCTCCTCTTATCTCCTTTTTCATGTGGTCTACTTCTACCTTTATTTTTCATACTTGCCACTCCCGATCCTTCTCCTGGCGGAGAAAAACTAGGCCTTCTTTTGAGCCTAGTTCCTCTTCCCGAAATATTCGTATCGGAAGGAACTGCTTCTCGTTCTATCTCTCTATTTCCACCCGGAACTATACCTCTTTCAAAAAATGGTACTGACATAATTTTAATATTTTAAATGAAGAGTTAGATTATTGCAACAATCAATTTGCCTTACTTAATTATTTAGTAGTGTGGGTCTTTATCGAGGTCTTTAAGAAAAAGGTTTTTGTATCTAGTCTTTAGATCTTTTATCTTATTCTCCCCTATCTTGCATTTGTTATATATTTTCAAAGCAAAAGTATAATAAGGCCTATAAATTTTATACATACTTATTGAAGTATCGATATTCTCAACAGCCAAGCTGCATTGAGCAGGAAATTCTGCCTGAATAATACCCAATTTCGCATAAGTTAAAGAATTTTGCGGATCTATTATCTGAGCACGTGAATAGTAACTAAATGCACTACTTAAGTCGTTGTAGCGGATATATAATATATCGCCTATATGATTAAATGCATTTGAATAATGCCTGCTTATACTCGGAGCAATATTATTCTGCTCTGAAGGTAAAAGTTTTTCCCTATACGCTATCTTATAATTTTGGGTTAGCGTATTAACATCTTTTAAATATTCATCTTTTTGAGGAATATCCTCAATTTTCATAAGCTCAAATACCAGTCCCTTTGGAACCCACATATAGTTTTTACCTACTGGAAACTGATACATGGAATATATTTTTCTTTTTCTCATGATTTCTGGAAGTTTACTTATAACAACTTCTTCCATAGATAATTTAGTATCTTTATTTTCTTTTAGAAAATCACTGTAAATCTTCTTCTCGAAATCGTTTCTATCACCATATGAACCTGCAAAGACTAAATCTTTCCTATATCCTTCTACATAATGCACATACCAAGTATTTAGTGTTCCTGTATCACCCAGAAGATATACTATTGAATTTATTGACAAAGGCCCTAATACATCTTTAACATAATTGGAACCGATTTGAGTTTTCGATAAATCTGTTTTTGGATTATTGAAATAAATCATTTGTATTAAAACAATTAAAAATGGTAGAAGGAAAATTACTCCGTAAATTCGCCTGGGAATAACTTTGTAAAATAATTCTTGAATAAGAACAAATCCAAAAGGTATAAAAAACGAAAAAATCACAAACGACTGTATATACATTCTCTCCATAACACCGAATTCATCGGAATCAATAATTTCAGGAGTGATGATGAAAATAAATATTGGTCCTGCGAATAAAAAACCAGTTAGTAGTGCTCCGAATAACCTCTTCTCACGTATAAAAAGGTAAAAAATCCCCATTATTCCAATCAAAAAAAGTATTAGAGAGTAAGTGTCAATAAGTGTAGATAAATAAATTCCTTGAATTACAAATCGCTGCGTAAAGCCTACAAGATTTTCCGCAAACTTGTAATCCATTCGAAAAAGCAAACGAATAAAGTTATAAATAGTAGGCTCCTTCATCCAATTTATTTGCGGATTTGTAGATGCAGCGATAAATACATATAGATACGGGGTAAGACCCAGTAAAAAACTTAAGATTACATTCTTTAATAAATTTATAAATCTCAAAGTAACACCAATTAAATTATCAAATTGGTTATCTTTGCTTGTGTTGAGAGTATTTTTAGAATTTGATAAACTCTTTGATCTAATATAAGTCTTATCAGTTGCTCTTCTCTGCAATTCTAACTGATCTGACAACTTTTTTTTACTTACTAAAATTCTCCAAACATCTGGTAATACCATTACAAATAATCCTGGGAAGGCAAACATAATCGCCTGTTGATTGGTCATGGATAAACCAACTATAAAAGAAGTGAGATACAGATATCTTATTCCTTTGTCTTCCCAAGCTTGTTTTTGGAATCTATTTAATTTGACAGCAGTTAATGTTCCCGTTTTGATCGAAGCAGAAAATAATTTCGCTTGACGCATCGTATGATAAAACTTCCATGAAGCATAGAAAGTAGCAATTACAAAAAAGTTATTCAGAGCAAATACCTCAGGCACTTCGGCATATAACCAATAATAATATGAAAACCCGAGAATGCCAGTTGATAAAATGGCAACCGCCAAATTTTGAAGACTAATTGTTTGAATGAAAGTTGTGCGTCGAGAATTTTTAGCAGCTGCTCGATACGTGAGTTTAACTTGCTCACTAGACGAATAATCCCCAATTGCCTCCAATACAAATTTAAAATAAATAATTAATCCGCTCAGTGAAGCTAGAGTAGAAACCAAAGCGATTCTTGAAATGATAGGTATAGTAATCGGAAGTCTGGAAAATATAAAGCCTAGAAAAGTTAGCGTCGGATAACCAGGCGGATGTGCTACCCCGAAAAAATAAGCAGCTGTCGCGATATCGCCTATGTCACCTGCATATACATCACGAGTAAGATTTCGTAAATAAAAATATAATACTAATGAAAAAAATAGAATTAAAAAAAATATTAATAAAAAGCTACGCTTAGAATATCTATTCATACTTAGTTTATATTGTCTACTTAGTATAAATTTAAATTTACAAACATACAATAATTAAAAATTTAAATACTCCAAAAATGTTATAATGTCCCGATAATTTATGCAGAGCAAGAAATTATTTTCCAAAACGGTAGGTAGCCTAATCATTCTTTTTCTTTCAATTTTTATTTATTCTCAAATCGTATCTCGTATTTTTTTCACACCTATCGATTTTGATGAGGGTTATAATCTACAAGTAAGCTATAACCTTTCTCGCGATTTTCTAAATTACGCAACTTTCGATAAATTGTTTGATACAAATATAACGACCGGTCCCGCACTCCTTATTCCTACATCTTTATTTATTGATGTATCTCATCCTCTTCTTCCTAGAGTAGTTATGCTTATATTTGCAATACTCTTTATATATATTTGCCAGGTATACATGTATACCAATCAAAGACAACGGATTATTTTTCTTATTTTGATTACGTTAACTCCTTTGTTTTATTTTTTCTCCTCCCATAACTTAGGCGAATTACCAGGATTTGTTTTTTTCCTAATTTCACTTTTAGTTCTAGTAAGAAAAAAATACTTTTTTTCAGGTATTTTTATAATGCTTAGTATTTTTACTAAGTCAGTGTATTTATTCTCTATACCTGTCATCTTACTGGAGTTTCTACTCATTCATATATTCTTCAAAAGTCAACGTATAGTCATATCAAGAAATGCAGCGCTACTATTAAGCGGAAGTTTGATCATAGTTCTTGCTTGGCATTTATATATACTTACAGCTGTAGGATTTTCTTACTACGGATATTCAAATATTATTCAAGAAAGCTGGAAAGCTGCAAATCTTCTTTCACAGCCCAATCTTTCTCTTATAGATAAGAGGATTGATATGTTATCTTATGTATTTGGTATGCATGGTTTAGGATTCGTAGTCCTAATACTCATCATCAGTCATGTGACTTTACGTAAACTCCGCACAAATTTCACTGCTGTTTCACTTGCATTCTTTAGCATCTGTTATAGTCTATACTTTATTTTCCTCGGTGCTACAAACTGGTACAGACATTTCTTCCCTGTGGTTTTAGCTTTAATCGTCATAATACCGCTACTTCTTGATACTCTTATTATCGAAAAAAAGAAAATTCACTTTCTTTATATGAGTGTTTTATCGTTATTTATCATTAT
>CAZZCX010000005.1:16633-17728 GCA_964653195.1 uncultured Gammaproteobacteria bacterium | reverse complement strand
AATGGATTTAGAGTAAAGGAAAAACAAGCAGTGCATTTGCTTGATCGGCTTGCACCAAGGCGCGGCTTTAATAGAGTAAATGGAATACTACCCGATTGGAGAATTAACAAAAAGCCAACTACTTTAGGTAGATATACTAAGTTAGAAACAAGACCACTGGTCCAAAACGGTATTCAGCTACGAGTCGAGAAGCATAATCCAAATAGCACTGCTAGCAAACCAGACAATATAGTTACTACTATCACTGCAGATATTTTAAGACTAGAGACATATCCTGACAGACTTAGAAGGACGAGAACTTACGGTATACTAATTGAAGACGAAGATTAAAGGCTAATTATTTATTATATAATTATCTAACCGGCAACTCTACCATAAACTCTGATCCTTTGGTAGGAGTACTATTTACTTTCAATTTACCATTATGTGCCTTCACAATTTGATGTGCTATATATAATCCCACACCTAATCCTTGCATCTCTTTTCCGTGTTCTCCCCTTTCAAACAGTGAGAAAATTTTATCTATTTTCTCTTTAGGTATCCCTATACCTTTATCAATAACTTTTATCCATACCTTAGAATTATTTTTATCAACTTCTATAATAATTGGCTTATCATCGCCGTATTTTATAGCGTTTGTTATAAGATTGCTCAATACTTGTTCAATTCTTATCTTATCAACTGATGCGCTTATAGAATTCTTCTCAATATTTAATGTAACTAATATGTTTTCTACCTGAAATCTTTCTTTAAATTCATTAAGTACCTCTTTTACGATTTCAGCTAAATCTTCTTCTTTCTTCTCAAGCTTCATCTTTCCTGTCGTTATAAGTGATACATTTAATAAATCGTTTATCATTTGTGAAAGCCTCTTCGTCTGTCCTTCCGCGGTCTCTAAAGCATTCATTAGATTTTGAACTGAAAAATTTGCTAATGAGACATTTCGAATATTGTGTAATATTGATTGAATTTTAAGAAGCATGGAAGTCAAGGGAGTCTTGAGCTCATGTGACGCAATAGATAAAAACTCATCCCGCATTTTTACCTCTTTTTTCATTTTTTCTATATCGATTTCTAAATCGTAAATTTTCTCAT
>CAZZCX010000005.1:10472-16533 GCA_964653195.1 uncultured Gammaproteobacteria bacterium | reverse complement strand
CGTAATAAGAAGAATAAATATAAGATAAGTAGCTGGCTTTCCGGCTATAAATGAAATTTGAGTAATAAAAAGGGTAATAAATAGTGCACTTAAAAAACCAAGTAGTAAATGGATCCTAAGATTAATCTTGAACATCTGGTTATATTATCGCAAGCTTTACCATAAAAGCAACTCCATACACATTTTGACAAATGATGTTTTAAGACCTATAATATATAGTCTAATGTCTTTAGGTCCGGAAGCAAAAACTATCCCTATAGTAGTCATGTCTCCTGGCTTTCCCGAATGTCAGGAATGCCCGGTAGTAAATGGTAATCGAAAAACTATTTTAAATAGTGCTAAACATAGAGGAGTATCCATATCGAATCGTGCGGAAGGCCGAAATTTCCCACCTCTCGGAAAATATGTTAGAGTTGAGAGAATTATACCTAAGATAGTATGTAAAAGACCAGGAATTAATCGATTACTTCATTCAAGAAGTACTATTGTCGATGTTAAAGTTAATTTTGTAGCAGATGTCAGATTCGGTACAGAAAACTCTGGCTTGATATTCCCCCAATATGCAGGAAAAAAGCTGAATTTAGGCTGCTTTAATTGTCCATATCTACAAAGAAGATCACATTAAAACACTTAATATTCTGATGTGATTAATCATATGCATATGTATTTTTATATGAATCGGAAATTGACTACTTAACCAAATCACTATAAAATAACAAAAATATATGATTGAAAAAACGGGCAATCGACCATTATCAGTAGAATCACTAAGAGAAATACGAAAGGGTAAATACGTGAGGATTAGTGGAGTTACACAAATAGCTGGTCCAGCTGATGGACATGCTGATATCGCTTATAGACAATGGTCAGCAAACCGTAACTATGAAAATGAAATAGATAAAAATGGTGATGCAGGCGATTATGAAGCCCATCCAGAAGCCGTTCCACCTTACGTAGAAATACACGGAATGAGTAGAGGATTGCGGACTGGATATAAGGACGAACAAAAAAATAAAACAATTCAAATCTGGAAATCACAACTTCCCGGCTGGGATGTGAGATGGAATAAATAATAGTAAATTTGCTAATTTGCTCTTCTAAAGAAAAATTTTATTAAAAACCAAGCCACAGTAAAAATTAATTCCTTAATTATCCCTCTTGTATATGGAATACATAAAATTTTGAAAGTTTATAATGGCAATAAATACTTCTTACAAAATTATTACATTAATTCTAAAGTCTTTATATATAGATGTGCTATATTCACAAAAGCCATGTGAATGTGTTAAATATATGTGTAAGGCAATTACTTTTTAAGAAAACTTTATGAGAATTGGAAATGTTCTTCACGCAAAAATACACAACTTACGGCAAAAAATAAACCGCAAAAATATTAAATCAATCTTAAGACACAGTAAGAAACCTATTATTTTAGGATTGGGACTGTTGGTTTTTATATTTATTTCTACTCCTATTATTACTTATGCATGGTTTGTAAGAGATCTTTCAAGTAAAGAAGCAATCATGACCAGAAAAAACGCCGGAGTAATACTTACCGACAGATTTGGTACGCCTTTTTTTACTTTTTATGAAGCCCGCACAAAAGATACCGTATCATTTGACCTCATTCCAAACCATGTAAAAAATGCAGTTATAGCATCTGAGGATAAGGATTTTTACAATCATCCCGGCTTCTCAATTAAAGGTATAACCCGCGCTTTTATCGTAAATATCCGACAAGAAGGGATAAGTCAGGGTGGTTCGACTATCTCCCAACAACTTATCAAAAATACCTTACTCTCACCGAATAGAAATTTCCTTAGAAAATATCAAGAATTTATTTTAGCTTTAGAATTGGAACGAAAATACACTAAAAACGAAATTCTTGAGATGTATCTGAATACTGTTTACTTTGGAGAAGGAGCTTTCGGTATTGAAAATGCAGCAGATGCCTATTTCAGTAAAAACGCATCCGAGCTAACACTTTCAGAAAGCGCGCTGTTGATAGGAATTTTACCTGCTCCATCAAGCTTTTCTCCAATATCAGGAGATAAGATAAAAGCTCTAAATAGACGCGATATAGTACTTTCAGAAATGGTCAGAGAAGGTTTTATAACAAAAAAAGAAGCTGATAATGCAAAAAACACAAATATAACTTTTAAGCCTACAAGTGATGCGCTAAATCAGACAGCGCCTCATTTTGCACTTATGGTAAAAGACGAACTAATAAAAAAATACACTGAACAATCAGTCGCACGCTCCGGTTATATAGTAAAAACCACACTTGATCTAAATTTTCAGGAATATGCAGAGACAGTTGTCAAAAACCAGGTAAATAGACTTGCTGCAAGTCAAGTTACAAACGGCGCTACGGTAGGTATAGATCCAAAAACAGGTGAGATACTGATTTTGGTCGGAAGCTGGGACTGGACAGATTTAACAAACGGAAAAATAAATATGGCACTTAGCCCACGCCAACCAGGTTCCTCATTCAAACCAATAGTCTATGCAAAAGCATTTGAAGACCGTTTACTCTCACCAGGTTCTATTATTCTTGATCAAGAAACTACGTTTAATGATGGATATAAACCAAAAAATTATGACGGGAAATTTAGAGGAGAAATAACAGTAAGATATGCACTAGCAAATTCTTTGAATATCCCTGCTGTAAAGGCGATGGAAATAGTTGGAGTCAAAAATGGTATTGATATGGCAAAAAATTTGGGTATTACAACTTTGTCTGACGATACCGACTACGGACTCTCTCTGGCGCTAGGCTCTGGAGAGATACCGCTTATACAAATGGTAAGCGCCTTCACAACTTTTGCCAATAATGGACAAAGATTTGAACCAGTATCCATTCTCGAAATACGAGACAAAAAAGGCGATATAATCTTCACAAAAAATAATACACAGCAATCTGTGATGAGTAGAGAAACCGCGTTTCTTATCTCATCTATTCTTTCTGATAACACTGCACGGTCAGAAGTATTCGGATCTTCTCTTACCCTCTCACGACTTGCTGCAGTAAAGACTGGAACTACAGAGGATTATCGTGATTCGCTCACAATCGGCTATACACCAAGTATAGTGGTCGGTGCATGGGTAGGAAATAATGATAATAGCCCTATGAACAGAGTAGCCGGATCTTCAGGAGCTGCTCCTATTTGGAGACTAATTATGGAAAAAATTCTTCAAGGCACTCCCAAAGAGTCTTTTATCGCTCCTGCCAGTCTTATTAAGCTAAATATTTGTAAAGAAAACGGGTTGAAAACCGAAGTAGCTACGACAAGTGCATATTCTGAATATTTTATAAGAGGTACTGAACCTAAAAGAGATTGTGGTATATCACCATCGCCTTCTCCTTCCGAATCACCTACTCCGCAACCTTCATCAACTCCGGAACCTACAAATACGCCTTCGCCTACACCAGTGATTATCCCTCCATCGGAAATTCCGACTCCGACTGAGACCATAATCCTTCCTTCGTTAATACCATCGTAAAATTACAAAAATCCCCTCTAACTTTGAGGGGATTTTATATATTTATAAATCAAATCATCACTCAGCAACAATTAAATTTCCTACCATTCCCATTTGCCTATGCTGTCCGACACTACAGTAATATTCAAATTTTCCTGCTTGATCAGCAACAAATTCAATCGTCTCACTTTCTCCGTCTTTTAATACTTTAGTTCGGGCATCAAACTCATCTATGACAAAATCATGCATACCGTCACTATTGGTAAATACAATTCTCACTGTATCACCTTTTTTGACCATAATTTCCGTAGGGTCAAATTTAAAACTTGATCCTGTTACTTCAATAGTATTTATACTTGCCGTCATTTCATCCGTCGCAGAATCCCCTCCATCTGTTGTGTTGCCCGACTCACTTGTTGTATTCATCGATTCATTTACAGTAGAATTGACCGTAGTATTCATTTGTGTATTATCTTTATTAGACAGTAAATAGAAAGCACCTCCACCAATTAATAACAATACTCCAAGCCCTACTATAATTGGCATCATTTTAGATCCATTTACACTTTGTGTAGTATTTATATTCTCTTCCATCAATATCACCCCCAATCAAAAAATTCTAAATTTTAATATCTAAACTCTAAATAATATCAAAATAAGTATCAAATCTTAAAACATTTTACTTTGAAAATTTTGTATTTTATATTTGTTTAGTATTTAGGATTTAGGTTTTAGAATTTAATTTTTTAGATACTTATCAAAAAACTCAATTGATCTTTGCATGGCAACATTAAAATTAGCTGAAATATTATGATCATCAGCTTCATATATATATAATTCTACCTTTTTATCAACTTCTTTCATTTGTTTCGCTAAATCTTCACTAAACTTTAAAGGTACTGATTCATCAAAGGTACCATGATGAAGCTGAAGTGTTCCTGATATATCTTTAAGGAAAAAATTTGCCGATATTGACTGCCAGAAAGGCTTTTCATTTGTTGGTTCACCGTATTTACTAGTAAGTGCATCTCTCCAGCGCCGAGCGTTTGAAGGCAAAGGAGATACTGTAGTACCAGGATTACGCCTTCGCCAATTATTGATAAGATCTGGATAAGATGCAACAACTCCAGCCCAAATTACCCCTACCTTTATATCTTTTGTTACTACCATATTGCGAAGTGTAATAAACCCTCCCATACTATGTCCCCACATTCCAATTCGATCTATATCTACTATTTTTGTAAGTGAGGAAATCTGATCATTATACCTTTTCAGAGAAGATGTGGCATTTAAGACATCTATAGTATATGCGTTCGTTCCATACCCTCCGGGCGCAACTCCTTCTGAGGACCCATGACCTCTATAATCTGGTCGCATTACAATATAACCGTTTCTTGCAAAACCATCTACGTAAGCAATGTATTTTTCAGTAGTTCTATATTCAAGTGGTGGAATATAACCATGATTAAAAATTATCGCGGGCCATCCTGACTTGGGCGGGATACCTTCAGGTATCGTTAAAAGTGCATAAATTTTAAGTCCTTCGGATTTATATGAAGCAATATATCTATCATAATTTGACCCTTTTGGTAATGTTTCTTCAATAAGTATATCTGATCCCGGATATTCACCAGCCCGCAATGATGAGATGGATAGAGGATTTAAATCAGTAGTCAACCCCCCCTGATTATCAGATGAATTATCGTATGTTCTATCATTTCTAATTGTATTTTTTACAGTCCCCATCAGTCTATCCTTTATAACTGGATTATATACAAGAAACAAAAAAACAAGCAGTAAACTACCTAAAATTGTTAATTTAAATTTCATGTCTGTTTATCCTACCAACTTAAAAAATAAATGTAAATACAAAAATTCCATTATTTAAAATCTTTACGTTTTGCTTACAAACTCATCAAATAATAAATCAATTTTTAGAGGTTTATAGCTACATTAAAGTTGAGGCTTTTTTCCAATACTTTTCGATTCTGTGTAAAGCTACGATATATGCAGCATCCCTCAAAGATACTTCATACTTTAAGGAGGTATCTAAAACTTCACTAGATGCTTTTTCCATTTTATTTTTAAGTTTTTCAAAAACTTGTTTCTTGGTCCATCTCTCGTTATGAATATTTTGATACCATTCAAAATAACTCGTAGCTACTCCCCCGGAATTTGCTAATACATCTGGAATTACAATAATATTCTTTTTCCGTAGTATCTCATCGGCTTTATCTGTCGTCGGACCATTTGCCATCTCTAAGACATATTGGGCTTTAACTTTTTTCGCATTTTCCTCTGTCAACACATTTTCAAGTGCAGCCGGAATGATAATATCGACAGGTAATGTCAAAATATCGTTTGAATCTAAATCTTTACCTTCTACCTTTCCTTTATATCGAACATCACAAACTGATCCTATACAATAACACCCAGCCAACATCCCTTTTTCTATTTTGCAGGATTGAATTGTAGCTATATCGGGTATACCAGTAGGTATAAAAATTCCGCCTTTTGAATCTGAAGCTGCGACAATAATAAATCCTTTTTCTTGCATGAACTTGGCTATATACATTCC
>CAZZCX010000005.1:0-10372 GCA_964653195.1 uncultured Gammaproteobacteria bacterium | reverse complement strand
AAGCTGCGACAATAATAAATCCTTTTTCTTGCATGAACTTGGCTATATACATTCCTACATTCCCGAATCCCTGAATAGCAACAGTCATACCTTTAGGATTTTTTCCCATTTTTTTTAAGATTGAAATCAAACTGTACACCCCTCCAAGTCCCGTCGCTTCAGTTCTACCTTCGGAACCTCCTAATTGCAAAGGCTTCCCTGTAACAACAGCCTGTAGCTCCGAGCTTGTTAAACCATGTGCCCTTTGCCCTTTGCCCTTTGCCAGTTTTCCATATTCCTCAACAATCCATCCCATAATTGTCGGATTTGTATTTACATCTGGCGCAGGCACATCAATATAAGGTCCGATCAAGGGGTACAATTTTCTAGTAAATTCATTCGTGACTGTATGTAAATCTTCCTCAGATAATTTTTTCGGATCTATTGTAATTCCTCCCTTGCCTCCACCAAACGGTACATCAACTACTGCATTCTTTATAGTCATCCAGAATGATAGAGCTTTAACCTCATCCATCGTAACCTGCGGATGATATCTAAGACCACCTTTATATGGACCTAAAATATTATTATGCTGAACACGATATCCACTATAATTTTTTATCTCGCCTGAATTAAGTTTTACGGGTAGGGAAAATTCAGCTATTCTATCTGGAGCAGATAATCTGGAAATAAGAAGCGGGTCCAAACTTATGATTTCTGTGATTTTTTCTAATTGGTATTTTGCGCGCAACCAAGGATTATCATGCATAAAATCAAAAGTTGAATAGTTAATAGCAAATAGCTATTAGTAAAACAGCAGTTCAATTATCTTAACAAATATATAATTATTTAACAATTGAAAGGATTTAGAATCTATTCCAGAGAACTTGATTGGTTACCTCATGATGATAAAGAATCTCCCCCGCTTTAATTAAGCCACCAAGTGCTTTAGGGCTTCTATCTGCAGCTTGTTGTTTGTAGTCAACGTATTTATCTTTATTTTCAGATCCTAAAATTTTCGTTATAAACTCACTAGATTTAAATAACTTAATCGAATCATTTATATTATCTGGTAAAAACCGTAATCTATCACGTCTTCCATCAATTTTCTCAAGCTTTTTGCCTTCATAACCAGTTTTTAGAATTGTATATAAAACAAGATAAGGATTCGCATCGGGGCCGACAGAACGAATCTCGATTCTAGCTGAGCTTTCGTTTCCGGCTGGAATTCTTATCATCGATCCTCTATCTATAGGTGATACTTTTATTTGATTGGGTGCTTCAAAGTGTGGATCCAGCCTTCTGTATGCATTAACGCTGGAATTTAATATCAAGCAAATTTCAGGCGCGTGATTTAAAAGTTTTAAAATAAAATCCCAAGCAATTTTCGATAATCCATCACGTCCATTAGGATCATAAAAAATATTTTTACCATTTTTACTTAGAGAAAAATTCGTATGCATACCCGAACCATTTATGCCGGAAACTGGTTTAGGTAGAAAAGTCGCAGTAAACCCCATACTTGTTGCAACCTGACGGCAAATTAACTTGTATAACTGAATTTTATCTGCAGCCCGCACAACATCAGAATAGGAAAAATTCATCTCAAATTGTGATGGAGCCACTTCCGGATGATCTTTCTCATTTCTAAATCCCATAGCACGCTGAGCTTCTGCTGCCCTATCAATAAATAGCCTCAGGCTATCTAAAGGTAATGAATGATAATAGCCACCTGTTGATATAAGATCGAATCTATCTATCTCGTTATACTTTTGTTCGGCATTTGTACCAGCTATCAAAAAACCTTCGATTTCAGGAGCAGCATATGCAGTAATTCCTTTAATCTTGAGTTCATTAGATAAATGTCTTAACTGACCACGAAAATCAGATAAATAAGGTTTCTTTTCGCGATTCAATACGTTTGCAAAAAAAACAACTTTTCCAGGACCAAATATATCTGAAGGAAGCCACGTAATACTGCTCCAATCCACATCTAATCGCAAATCAGATTCATGCAGCTGGCTAAAGCCCCTGATAGACGAACCATCGAAAGTTAAATTATCAGAACTTTCCAAAAGAAATTTTTTATCGTAATCAAGCATATGAAACCTGCCTTCAATATCAGTAAAACAAATCGTTATCGCTTTAATTCTTTTTTCTTTCTTCAAATAAATGCGATATTCTTTTTCAAGTTCCGCTGTAGACATAGTTTCTGCTTTCAATGCACTATTAAGATTCATTTCTTCAAGAATTTCATATGGGATTTCTAAAAAGTTTCGGAGAGGAGAATTATTATTCATGAATATATTAATATAATTAAATATAAATTTAATATAATTGTCAATATATTAAATATAATATTTATAAGAATAATAGTTATGAGTTATGAGTTATGAGTTATTAAAATCATACTTTATACTTACTTCTTAATACTTTATACTATATAAATGTATATCTTATTAGGATTAATAATAATTGTATTACTCATTGGGGTAATCATACTTCTTGTCTATTCTATGCTTACTGGCGGTCCATATGCGCCAATCGGTATACAACGCTCTGAACAGTTACTTTCGGTTTTAAATATAAAAAAGAATGAGTTAGCTGCAGATTTAGGTTCAGGTGACGGTAGATTGGTTATAGCACTTGCGAAAAAAGGTGCTATAGCACATGGTTATGAGTTAAATCCCCTTCTGGTATGGATAGCACGCAGAAAAATAAAAAAAGAAGGACTTGAAAAAAGAGCTTTCATACATATGACAGATATGTGGCAAATTAATTATAAAGACTTCGATATAATAACCATCTATTTATCACCTCATATTATGGGAAGACTTGAGAAAAAAATTATAAAAGAATTGAAAAAAGGTGCTAGAGTCGCAATGAATCATTATCATTTCCCAAATTGGAAATATACCAAAAAAAGCGGTAGTGTTTATTTATATACTAAATAAAATATATTTACTATTGTACGGGAGGAATTGTGGATCGAACTTCTACG
The DNA here is from genome assembly GCA_964653195.1 of uncultured Gammaproteobacteria bacterium. Classification (GTDB taxonomy): domain Bacteria; phylum Patescibacteriota; class Microgenomatia; order Levybacterales; family UBA12049; genus CAYMDS01. Next base: position 7,392 of record CAZZCX010000005.1, on the reverse strand, counting down.
GTTCCGCCATCGCCTAAATTGGGCGCGAGCTTCGCAAGTTCTACTGCATTTTCTAAAGAATCAGCGTTTATTATAATATACGCAGCTATAGATCTTTCATTTTTGTTCAAATCCATCACAGCTCCCTCTGTTCCGGTAATTAATTTCGCACCAGGTCCGAATGGCAGGCCGGATATGAACTTACCTTCTCTTGCGAGCTTACCAATATAGGCATCCCATTCCTTTATTTTTTCTTCACTTTCAGATAAATCAACTCCTCGAAACAACAATAAATATTTAGCCATATGTATCTTACTATCGATTTTCTATATTATCTATATTAACTTACTTAATTAAAGTTTTCAATTGCCTTTAATATAGTTCCCATATTCGAGACGATTAAATTCTTTTCCGTTATCATCATATTAATAATTTGCTCTTTATCAAACCACCTTATATCCATTACCTCCTCACTTTGTAACTTAAAATGAGTTATATTTTTATCTGTTTGATATAAAAATATCTGACAAAAGAACTGCCAACCTGAAGTATTATGCAGAAACAGTTTCGGACCGATCTTTACCTCATCCTCAGACAGTATAAGATTTATCTCTTCTTTTGCCTCTTTTAGTATATTTTCCAAATAAGTTTCATTGTTTTCAATAGTCCCAGCTACTGCAGGCTCCCATCTGCCCGGATCATGACTCTTGTTCAATGCTCTTCTGGAAAGTAAAATCTGGTTATTTTTATTCGTCACCCATAAAACAGATACCCTATATATATCTGTTTTCGTGATTTCACCTCTAGGTTTTAAGGAAATTATATTATCATTTACGTCTACTATCACTTCTTCGTTTTTCAGGTTCATTGGAAAAAATTACTCTTGCGGATGTAAATTAGAACTTCCAGATGTGTTATTAATACTATCTAGATGCATTTTTACCTTAAGATTATTTAATTCGTTAGATTCTAATTGTTTTACTGATAAATCAGATTTTTCCATATTTACTTCTTCATAAACAGCCGGATTTCCGACAACTAACGTTTTTATGAAAACATGATACTTTTTAAGTAAAGACAATCTTTCTATTGTGATATTTTTATTATGAAATTCCTTAGAAAGATGACTCGCATCAATGCTACTTAATCTAAATGTGACCAAGCTCCCACACCTGAGTAATTCATTTCTTAAATGCTCGTCTAAATCCGCAAAACGAGTACTTATCAATGTAGTCTGAAGTTTAAACAATTTGCCTTCTTTTAATATCTGAGTAATGCTGCTAGCTGTAAAATCATATAAATCATCGATATAAAGTGAGATAAAATCATCTCTAGTGTCAATTTTTTTAATAACATTTACCAGCTTATATAAGAATACTTCAGAAACTATTTTAAAGGAAATTGCGTCATTTCGTAATTTCGCAAAGTCGATGATAATCAATTTTTTATTTTTCAAAAAGGAACCTAAATTCAAATCCGTACCAGGTTTATTTAATATTTTACTTAATCTTGAATCTCCAATAAATTTGCTGAATTTAGATACTATATAATCCAAAATTTCTGATTTATGAAAATCGGACGTTTGAGCAATTTGCTTTTGCCAATAATTTTTTACTGTAGGATTTTGGATTTTAGGAATTAAGGAATTTAAATACTCAGAATCGGTAAGAACATTTACAAGCTTATTAAAGTCTGGGTTATCGTCATACATGATACTACTCACAGCATTTCGCACAGAATGCTCGAAACGAGGACCGATCACACCTGTTCTAAAAGGATCATATAAATCAAATAACAAATTTACTAAGATATTTGCTATTTCTTCGCTTTTTTTTATTTCAGCATTAAAAATATTCAATCCAGGAGAATTGCTTTCGTCCCCCAGATCTATATAAGCAGTTTTATCAAGCTCTTGAGTTGACAAGGTGCCCAAAATCGTATCACATAAATATCCATAAGAATCAAAAATTATAAGAGGGGCACTATTTACGTTTATTTCTTGTTTAATTAAATCATAAACAAAAGTACTTACACCAACTGAAGGCATACCGTTGATAAAAATATTTGCTCTTCTATCTTTTTTATTTAAGAAAATATCACGTGGTTTATCAAATATCAGATATTTATCCATATCACAAATAAAGTATAACATATAAGTATTACTTTATAGTTGTACTTTGCTGATTACAATATGGTAACATAGTCAGATGGACAAAAATGAAAAACTTATAATTGAAGATTTGAAAACTGGTACAGGAAAAGAAGTGAAGTCAGGAGACACAATAATAGTTCACTATACGGGTATGCTTACAAACAGCGAGAAATTCGATTCTTCATATGACAGAAAGCAGCCATTTGAAGTTAAGATAGGTGTAGGTTATGTGATAAAAGGATGGGATATGGGAATACTCGGGATGAAAGCAGGCGGAAAAAGAAAATTAACAATCCCTTATCAATTAGGTTATGGAAAATACGGAACGGGCGATATTATTCCTGGTTTTGCGACTTTAATATTTGAAATTGAATTAATAAAAATTAAATAATTAATCCGCAAATTCACTTACGTGCATAAATTCTATTCCTGCACCAAGCGCAGCAACTTTGTCTGCACTACTATCTCCAATAAATATAAACTCATAAAGTGAAGAGCTGGATTTATTGATAATCTTAAACCCAGAAGGATCAGGTTTTATAAATTCTACGTCATTTCTTGTTACAATGGTCTTAAAATAATTATCAATTTTTAGTTCTTGTAAGACTGGCATTATAGTTCGTTTGTCATTTGATGTCCATAAATGCAAATCAGCTTTCTCATAGACAAAATTCAAAATTTCCAAAATATTTGTATGTTTTATGTAGCCACTAAAATACTTCTTCTCATGCCTGTAATTAATTTCGGTAATTTTTTTTCGCATATCATTTCCATATTTTTTAATGAGTTCATTTTCGAAAGTCGCGAAATCGGAATTATTATGTGTTATTCCATATTTTTTAAATAAATTAACCATGTCCTCAATCCAAAAGTTCCAATTAATCTTGAGTGTGACTAGAGTTTCGTCCAAATCGAAAATAACATGCTTTTTTTTATTTCTCTTCAGGTATTCTAAAAAAGAACTTCTTTGCATAGGCTGCATTATATCATTCCTTTAAGATATGCTTTTCTTTTCTCTTCAGGAAACTTTTCAATTGCATATCTCAACATAGTTCGGGGCATACTTTTGTAATGTTTTCCAAGAAACATCTCTTCTTCTTCAATTGAAACTCGTTTTCCAACTTCTCTAAGCATCCAACCAACTGCTTTATGTATTAGATCTTCTTTATCATGCAGCAAAATTTCTGCTATCTTGAGAGTTTCTTTGAAATAGCCGGATTTTATAAATGTAAATGTTGCGATAATCGAAATCCTGCGTTCCCAAATATTTGATGACTGAGCTAATTCAGTCAATATTCTATCATGCAAGTGTTCTTGGAGAATTATCGATTCTGTGACTATCGCGTCTATACCTTGAGAATAAACAGCAAACAAGTACGTACCTACTATCTTATCAGCCGATAAATCTACCAAATCCCAGTTATTTATATACTTAGTATGAGTTAAATAAAAATCAAATATTTCCTTTCTCTTTTTATTGTTGGTTTTTTTAAATTGATCTATCAAAATAAAAAGAGCAATTAAACGCTCTTCATGGACTTTTGAATTAAGTAATTGGTCGATATCTCTTAAGCTAAGTTCTTTATACTTTTTTGCGATAACTCTTGATTGAGGTACTGTAAGCCCTGCAAATATATCACCATAACCATATTCTCCTTTTTTTGTTTTGAAAAATCTTTGAAAAAATTTTGCTTTTTGGGTATCTGATACCTTTTTGATATCTTCTTTTAATGAAATGTATAAGCTCATTTTTTATCTATAAGGATCTCTACTCACAAATTTTAGAGCTTGCGGAGGATAAAATCGAAGCATACTCCGTCCAATAAGCTCTTTAAACGGTAGCATTCCCCATGCACGTGAATCTGAACTATAAGGCCTATTGTCACCCATTACAAAAAATGTTTCAGGCTCAACCGTGACTTCAGAACCATCTTGTAAATAAGACCCACCATAAGTTGCAACACTTGAATCTAAATATTCACTTTCATCAAGTTTTGTTCCGTTAAAATAAACAACTCCGTTTTCAAGTTTGACTCTGTCACCTGGTAACCCAATCACTCTTTTAATGTAAAGCTTATCTTTCTCGACGGGTGAATGAAAAACTACCACATCTCCATGCCTTATACCTAAAGTACGACTATTCGTAAAACCACCTACTTGTACATCAAATATGTAGCTCAATAAAAAGTCTTTATTTTTGAATGTCGGATACATAGAAGAACCACTTACTTCATGAGGCTGGATCACAAACATATATCCGATAAGTAATATTGCAACAATAAAAAGAATAAATTGCGATGCATCAAGAAACTTGATATATAGATTTTTAAGAAAAGTCAAAAAAGAATTTTGCTCCATAAAATCATTCTCTTTTATATAGATTTCCTTGTCAATGATACTGACCTAAGAAAAAAAGCTTAAATTGATGTATTACTTCCGATTATAACTGTTAAGTTCAAATATTATTCTACTGACAAGTGAGGCTCCAGGGTTTACTTTTCAATCTACATTTTTCATCAAGTGGCAGAGATGTGCTTTTATACACCTGTCCATTTGCACGCAATAAATATCTGTCTATCTGGTTATTTGCTTTCTTTACCAACTCAAAAGAAATAATCGGATTAGGTACACCATTTATCGCCGGAGACCCACAAGAACCATTTGCGCTGCAGCTATCAAAAATAGAAGTATTATTTCCCCAGCCATAAAAACCAAAAATAGCTCTTAAATAAACTCTTCCTCCTCTCACGAGTGTCTGCATACGATAACCATCTTCTGTGAAATATGAGCTGAAGGAATTTAAAGTGTTATTCTGCCCTGATACATTTCCGATATTATTTACTCCAGACGTATTATCCTGCCAGGACCCCCAACCCCCCATGCTATCTCTGGAGAATAATTTTACAGTTGAACCATTAGCTCTTATCACATGCTGTTCAGTATTTGTGATACTTCCGGATTCAGGATATGTATAGCTGTTAAAAGTTTTTATGATTCCCTGAGTGTTAGTACATTCTGTTGGATTAAGTACAGGATATGGGGCTGTGCATCCAACCTCATTGTCAAGATTAGTTGTTACATTGCTGAAACTTCCACCGCTTCCGGTATTGAGTCGGTAATATACCTGCCCGCTTCTTACCACATGTTCTTCCATCTGGTTATTAGAGTTCAAATGAAGGTTTAAATCAGTGATTATCCCGCTACCAGGAGTGTTAAAGTAACTCGTTACGTTAGTCCAATAGGTATAATTATATTGTCTTGCGCAATACCAATTATTATTTGTTGCTGAACACTGGGAATCTGAAGTACATGCTTGATCACAAGACAAACAATTAGGAGGTTTGAAATCAAAAGACTTGGCATACTGGTCTGTAAAGACAAAGTTATATTCAAAAGTATCATCAGGCATAGTGCTCGGAATGTAATAGGCATTTCTGGCAGGGCCTCCGTTTAATAGTTTATTGGGATTTGAACTATCAGCTGATGTAAATGCACAGTTGACTATGGAGCAACCTTGTGGGGCACTCCTTAAGCTAAGATTGGCATAGTTACTGGTGAAATACTTATCCTGACCTTCAACTACACGTGCCGCATCGTTTCCTGCCATGATAGATGTTTCCATAGTTTGAATATTTGTATGATCCACCCCTTTATTTAATCTGAATCGCCCGTTACTATCAGTTAAAGCTGTGTTCCCCCAAGCTTTAACTTTTATATTTGTTAATGGCTGGTTACTGCATGAGCGGACATATCCTTCAATTCTTGCTTTCAAAGCAGGGCCTCCGCAAGCAGATTCATTCCAGCAGTTCTTAGCACCATTCCCCACATCTTTACATGTGTAGTTGCCATTCGGATCACAGTCAAAGGCAGTATGACAATAACTACCACATGTACCGCTACCTGTTCCGTTAGGAGGACTACCAGGTACATTACTATATGCTGATGCCCTAAAACCAGCAACTCCTGGGCCTCGAGTATTTATAACCCTTGCATTATTAGCCGTTTCTGAGTTACCAATTTTTTTCCCATTATAAAATTTGTCAGGATTCGAATAAATTGGAATTAAGTTCTCACAAATACCACCCGAACATGAGGCATCATTACCATAACCCATAATGGTATGCGCTTCAAGTTCAGGTATATTATAAGCATGCCCATAAGAAAAATTTGCATTTGTAACAAGGTTTTTCTCATGATGTGCGCCAAATATATGCCCTAATTCATGTGGAAATACAATTTCATCTATAGCATCAACTAATACAACCGCATATGCCTCATCTGGTACCGCATACTGCATAGCTGTACCAGAACAACTAAATGAATTGGGAGGTCTAACAACTAAAACAACAATATCTGCCCCGTTTTGTTCACGAATTTCCTCAATTCCCATAAAATATTGGTCATTTTGATTCCATAAACGATAAAGTGTTTCTTGGCAATTTTGCGTTTCGTGTGAAGGCATAGGAGCAACCCCTACATATCTTAAGCGATGAATAATACCACTGTCCTCAAAGAGATCATTAATATAATTTGTCTGATTTAAGTAATCGTATATCATAAACTCATATGAACTGTAAAAATTTCTCGCACCTTGTGTATAGGCAAATAAAACATCTATTTCATCTCCGCTTGATGATAAACCTTGTACTGATTTATTATCACTAACTTTTTCAAATTCAATCCGTTCACCAGATTCCATCGGACTGTCTTGAGTTGTAATGGTTAGAACATTTTTGCGGATAGCAATAGTACTTGAATTTAAAGATGATATTATATAGGTTTCACCCAAAAACTTTATATTTCCATAATATAGATTCGATGATTTATTAAAAGTTAAATACAATCTGTAAGTTATACCATTGATCGTTTTTTTTGCTGACCAGGTTCTGAAATCTTCTCCATTTGTTATTACTTTTTCCTTGTCAAAATTTATGATCCCATTTTCAAATAACGGAAGTGTAATAGACGAAACATTTGAAATATCATCAACCTGTGAGCTGGTGATTAAAGCCTGAACCTCTTTAGAAGCAGGATCGCTCTCCATTCGAACAATAGCCTCAACAGCTGATGATTCTAACCCGGATTTACTGGCAATTGTATACTCTATCGACTTACTTGCAGCTTTTATAGGCGCTTGACTAGGTGGCTTTCTGCTGGATAAAAAAATGCTAAAACCCGCAAGAAACAAAAAGACAGTAAGACTTGAAGCAATATATATTTTCCTTTTCGTAAATCCCAGCATTAATTAATTTATATTCTGA
>CAZZCX010000004.1:66168-81416 GCA_964653195.1 uncultured Gammaproteobacteria bacterium | reverse complement strand
GATATTTTTTATAAATCGCAGAAATTCGATTATCTTTTTTATGAAGCGTCAATTCCTGATAATGTGGTGGTGTTACCGGATGAAGGATTTGTTGTGCCTTTTGATACTCTATCAAGTTTTATTCCGGATTTGGTTTCGAAATTAGGGCTGAATAAAAAAGAAAAGGATCAGTTTACTGATTACTGGCTTAAAGTTCTCCCACGATCATCATATTATCAAATAAAAATTGTTGATCAGAAAACATTAGGGATAATCTCACCTCTATATCTTATACCGTATCCTCAAACCAGTATTCGTATATCATTGCATTTCACACCCCTTGAAAAATGGATCGATCTTAAAGAGCCCATAATCTCTACGCCTGAAAGAATTGGATTTACTGTCGTTGAGTGGGGAGGGTTATTTAAGAGAGATAAAAATCATCCCTTCTCCTGCTTCATGTAATTTTTGAGAATACGTTTTATGACAAAGTTGCCACAAAAAAACAGAGTGAAAAGAAAACTGTTTAAAAAACGCAGGCTTAATCTCATAAAAGGGAAGGTGGGTTTTGGCGTTATAGCAGTTTTATTTCTGGTCGGAATTATCAGTGTTGGATTGGTTTTTGGTATCAGACAGCTTTCTCCCTATACCACAAGTGAATTAGCCAGTTATTTATGCTGCGATACAGGAGACGGCGATTTATGTAAGCCTAGATCAGATATTTCAATTCAGGTAAAATTTGCAAATAAACAAAATATATTTATAAATTATTCCCTTTTAAAAAGTAATGTCAAATTTTCAAAAGATTTCTTTCATGTAGATCCTCTTCCAACTTCAGATGTTATTGGACTTGAGGCAAATCAATTTGTCTATCAGAACGGTGCAAGTGAAAACGAAACCGCACAAAGACTATATATCAGCGGAGATGTTCCTGAGAAAACATGTGACATTTTTCATGTTCCTAAAACGAGTCCTATGGACACTATTCATGCAAATCTTTATGATTTGGATGATGAGACTAATGAAAAATGTGAAGCAATTCCTGATGATGAATTGATTTATGTCTGCACCAGAGGTTGTGAAGAAAATCAGGAAGTAGGAGAAAATGGAATTTTCAGTGTATATTTTCGCGATAATGACTATCCTTCACCTGGTATCCCCATAACCGTCAAAAATTGTGTGAAGCCACCTGAAGCACAAAGTGCAGGAAGTGGACAGGAAATGATAAATCTTCCCAGTCCTTCTGATCATCCAAATATGCAGCTTGAAACTTTTTATGTAAAACAGGATGCGGTTGTAGGCAACTGGGTAGCTCCTTACTGCAAGCCTGCAATTTATCTATATCCTGAAACTGTGTCTTTTGTGAATGTAAAGATAAATCCATTAGGTAAAATACTATTAACTATTCCTAATTATCCGAATGATGGCTGGAATGTAACTGCATTTCCAAATGGAGATATTTATGATAAATCTCAAAAGTTTGACTATCTTTTCTATGAAGCATCAATTCCGGATGAATTAGTTGTGTTACCGGATACAGGATTTGTGGTCGAGTATTCAAATTTAAATAATTTTCTGCCTGAATTAGTAAAGAAATTAGGTTTAAATGAAAAAGAAACACGACAATTCTCAGAATACTGGCTAAGTGTATTACCAGAGTCTCCCTTTTATCAAATAAAAATAGTTGATCAGTCAGTAATAGATGTTATTTCGCCGTTAACTATCGTCCCAAAGGCTGAAACATATATAAGAGTAACGCTTCACTTTACTCCACTATTAAATAGAATATCTATAAAAGAACCGGTTATTGATAAGCGTTTTAGAAAAGGTTTCACAGTCGTTGAGTGGGGAGGCATATTTAAGGTAGATAACAAGCATTCATTCTCGTGTTTTATGTAGTTTATTTTGTAAAATTATTTAATATCCATAAATTTTATAAATGAAAGGAAAAGTACGAAAAAAGAAATTAACATTTAAGAGAAATAAAAATTTTTTTCGTCGTGGAAAAGTCGGATTTGGAGTTATAGCTATACTTTTAATTGTATTGGGCTTAAGTGTCGCCTTAGTATTTGGTCTTCAGCAACTCTCGCCTTATGACTCAACCACCGGAACATTAACTTATCTTTGTTGCGATTCTGGTGATGGTGATGCGTGTAAGCCGAGTACTACAGAGATAATTGATGATTATCGAGCACCAGTCCATCCTCAGTACCCCGCCGATTATGGACTTCTTAAATCCGATGTACATTTACGTTCCACTGAACATCATATTGATCCAGATCCATTAGGTCAAAGAACAAGCGATGGAAATTTAATTTTTTATAACCCTATGGGTCAAAGAACGGCATATGAACATCCGCCTGAGTGTCCGGCAGGAGGAACAGGACAAATTCAGCCACCGGTCGATCCTATCTACGGCCCTCCTCCCCCAGGACAAACTCAGCTTGGGTGTTATTTGATACCTGATGATCAGCTTATTTACGTATGCAGACCTGAAAATGAACCCGGGGAATGTGAGAATAGGGAGGGTACAGCGAACTTTGATGTGTATTTTCGACTAAGTGATTATCATCCTGAAAATCCTATAGATAACGGTATTCATAATGTCATAAAAAACTGTATTAAAGCCCCTGTTGTTGTAACGCCCGGGGATATTGACGGTCAGGAAATTGTGAGCTTACCCAGTCCTTCAGATAAGCCAAATTTGCAGCTTGAGACTTTTTATGTCGTTAATGATCCGCCTACTGCTGATTGGATATCACCTTATTGTAAGCCGGCAATATATTTATACCCAAAATATGATTCATTGGTACATGTGAAGTTAAATCCCATGGGTAAATTATTGGTTACTATTCCTGAATATTCCGCAAATGGATGGAGCATAAAAGCAACAACGACAGGGGATATTTATGATAACTTCAAGCGCTTCGATTATCTTTATTACGAGGCTGATATACCAGATAAATTAATAAAACTTCCCATGGAAGGATATATAATACCTTACGATTCGCTTGGTGTTTTTTTACCTGATATCGTAAGTAAACTTGGTTTGAATAAAAAAGAAAAAGATCAATTCATCGAATACTGGCTAAACGTTCTACCAAAATCTAATTATTATCAGATAAAAATTGTTGAACCTGATTTATTATCTATTATTTCACCTTTGTATATAAATCCATTGCCTGACAGTATTATTCGTGTGACATTGCACTTTACTCCACTAGATAAATGGATTGATTTAAGTGAACCAGTAATAATTACGCCTGTTAGAAAAGGTTTTACAGTCGTTGAATGGGGAGGGATATTTAAGAAGGATAAAAACCATCCTTTTTCCTGCTTCATGTAATTGTATTATTTTTTATTCCTACTTATACTAAGAATATGGCTGCCTTTTTATTCTTGCCTTTTGAATTTTTCCGTTTTTGGTTTATCGACTCTCCACGTGAATTAATACTTTATTTTCATTCGTTAAATATTGCATTTTTACATCAATTCTCAATGCCTCTTATGATCGCAACATTTTTTAAACCTCTTAAAAATGAATATAGAGAGGGATTGGTCTGGTTTTCAATAGGTATGGGAATGTTTGTGAAGTTTTGGCTTATTATTGTTGATTTATTTTTGCTTTTTATTCTAATGATTGTAGAAATTGCTATTATTTTGGCTTTTATCTCTTGGCCTATTTTAGCAACTAGTGTGTTGTTTTTCGATTTACATTTATGATCAATAACGCATATATATCAACTTTTTATCAAACTCCAGCAGTGAAATTGGCAAGACTTTTACTTTTCTGCATATTTTCTTTTTGGTTGTATTCGACAATAAGCGAAAATGTAAGTATAAGCTTACCTTTGTTTTTCCTTTCAGCCTTAATCCAGATTGAAATATTTTTCCGTTTTAAGATATTTAAAACTCTTCCTATTTTAAACGTAACGAATAACGATGGAAAAAGCTGGTATTCATCATGCACAATTGCGGTAATGGAAGAGATAATAAAACACCAAAAAACAGGAAGAATTATTAAAGCTTATTTAAATAGTCAAAGCGCCAGTTTTTTAGTTGAGAGAATCCCTTTGTCAATAACAGAAATACCTTTTGAAGATATTGATTTTAAGGAAGTTTTAAACGGTGCAGCAACTATCTCTAAAGCTACAAATGGCACATACATTACGACACTTGACTTAGTGGCAAGCTATATATCGATAATCGAGCCTCGAAATAAATTATTATTTAATAAACAAATGAAGTTAGAAGAGTTCATGGGTATTGTTCATTGGGCTCGCCAAAAATATTCTCAGGAAGAAAAACCTTCAAAAAGAAGAGTTGAGTACTTCGGGCGCGGAATAGGCGAGGCATTAGTAACCGGTTGGACACCTGAAACCAAAAAATATACTCGGGATTATTCTTATATAGCATATCAGAAAAGACCGCAAATTCTGGGACGAGAAAAAGAATACGCATTGTTATTAGATACAATCTCTAGAAATGAAAATAATAATGTTTTACTTGTGGGTAATCCGGGCTCAGGACGGGAGAATTTAATTTCACTTTTCGCATTGGAAAGTATACTGCATTCGTCTTCTGCTAGTTTTCCACATCTAAAAATTTTAGAGTTAATGATAGGTCCTCTGATAGCAGGTGCTGCAAACAGAGCTGAGCTTGAAGGTAGGCTTCAGTCTCTCGTTGAGGAGGTATCACATTCTGGAAATATTGTTTTATATATTCCTGAATTTCAGAATATTGCGGGATCTTCCGCTTATGACATTGATTTAACTGGTGCTTTATATCCATATCTGAAGTCAGGAAAATTGCCTATTATAGCGAGTGTGACTACAGGTAGTTTCAAAAGCTATATTGAAAAAAGCCCTGCAAAAGAGGCTTTTGCTGTTATTCAGCTTCTGGAACCTGACAAAGAAACAGCTATCAAGATGATTTTAAAAAAAGTAGAAGATATTGAGAATAAAAATAGTGTTATATTGACCTATAAAGCATTAACTGCAGCAGTTGAGTATGCAGATAGATATTTTCAGGATGCCTCATTGCCGGGAAGTGCTGCCGATTTATTAGAAAATGTATCTCATAGTATTGCAGCTAAGAAAGGGGGAGATAGAATACGCTCGAAATCCAAAAAACCCTTTATATTTGATACTGATATAATTTCAGCGATAGAAGAAAAAACACGCATATCTATTGCAGCACCTAAGGCACAAGAAAGAGATCTTCTATTGCATTTAGAAGAAAGAATGCATCAAAGGGTTGTTGACCAGGAACAGGCCATTACAGCAATAGCTGAAGCAATGAGACGACTTCGAGCTGGCCTTACTACTCTTAAGCGTCCAATTTCTTTTCTCTTTTTAGGACCAACTGGCGTGGGAAAGACTGAAACTGCAAAGGCCTTAGCAGAACTTTATTATGGTGGGGAAGAAACGATGATCAGGCTTGATATGAGTGAGTACGCAGATGAGGAAGGTGTCAAAAGACTACTAGGTGCCACCCCTGGTGAGGGAGAAGAACGCGGGGAGTTGACTGATAAAATTACGGATCGACCCGCATCGCTTATATTACTTGATGAATTTGAGAAAGCCCATCCTAAGATATTGGATCTTTTCTTACAGGTACTAGAAGATGGACGGTTGACCGATAATAAAGGTAAGACAGCAAATTTCGTAAACAGTATTATTATCGCGACCTCCAATGCAGGCGCCGAGTTCGTAAGAGAGGAAATTAAAAAGGGATCTAGTATAGACAAAAATTTTTCCAAACGTTTATTAGATGAACTTCAGACTCAGCATTTGTTTCGTCCTGAACTTCTAAATAGATTTGATGATGTGGTTATCTTTAAGCCTTTGGGGCTTTCTGAAATGGAACAAATCACAAGGATTTTATTAACCGATTTAACAAGAAGGCTTTTGGAACAGGATATCGAATTAACCTTTGATGACAAATTATTGCAGAAGATAATTCATGATGGCTTTGATGTACAATTTGGCGCTAGGCCTCTGAGACGTTTCATACAATCAAATATTGAAGATATAATCGCGCAGAAAAAACTGAAAGAAGAAATAAAGCGAGGAAGCAAAGTATATATGAGTATAGATATGGATAGTATCGTAACGAAAATAACTTAATTTAATAGAATATAGCTAAATACTAAATACTAAATACTAAATACTAAATACTAAATACTAAATACTAAATACTAATTACTCATCTTATATTCAGGTTTTTATGTGATTGAACCTGTTTGGTATATTTGGTATACTTAGACTAATATGCCAGTTGTTCAAAGATCAGAATTCGTATTAGCTTTAAATCAGGTCGCATCCGAGCGAGGTGTCGATCCTAACGTGGTTTTAGAAACAGTCAAGAATGCCATTCTGGCAGCCTACAGGAAAGATCATCCAGGAGTAGAAATTGAAGAGTATCGTGCTGAATTAAATCCAAGTACAGGAGAAGCTCACATTTTTCATAACGATGAAGATGTCACTCCTCCAGGATTTGGAAGAATCGCAGCTCAAACTGCAAAGCAAGTAATACTTCAAAAAATAAGAGAGAAAGAAAAGGAAGCTATATTTTCCGATTATAGGGTAAAAATTGGAAGTGTCGTGAATGGTATGATTCTTCGCTTTGCAGGACCTAATATAATTGTAGATATCGGTAAAACTGAGGCATTAATGCCTCAACAGGACCAAATTGGCAATGAAAAGTATCATTTAAATCAACGCTTGGCTGTATATCTTCGGGAGATTAAAGAAGGTCTAAAAGGAGAGGAGATAATTGTTTCCAGATCTCATACAGGGCTTATAGAAGGTTTATTTAAAAGAGAGGTGCCTGAGGTAGCACAGGGCAGTGTCATCGTTAAAGCAATTGCTAGAGAAGCAGGCAATAGAACGAAGATCGCAGTTTTTTCAAATCAGCAGGGTATTGATCCTGTAGGAAGCTGTGTAGGTCAAAAAGGAGTAAGAGTGCAAGCTATAATTCAGGAATTTAACGGGATGGAGAAGATTGATATCATCCAGTGGTCAGACGATCCGAAAACATACATAGCTCAAGCTCTATCGCCAGCAAAAAATATCACAGTACAGATAAATGAGGAAGAGAAAATTGCTACAGTTATTGTGCCTAAAGATGAGTTATCGTTGGCCATAGGAAAAGAGGGTCAGAATGTACGTATAGCGTCAAAGCTTACAGGATATAGAATAGAAATCGAAGGAAAAGAAGAAGCATTAGAAGTTGACCCAAATTTAGAAGTAGAAGCTAAAGAATCAATTTCTATCGAGCAGTCTACTGCGGATATTCTAGGTGAGATTACTGAGTCAGTTGAAGTTGAAAAATCTGAAGATGCGAGTACAAACGATGAGCAAGCGACTACACCAGTGGAAATAAGCGTTCCGCCAGTTGAAAAAAATAACTAAGAAAAGCCGAAATTTATATAATTCCAGCTACGGAATAGCTGTTTTAAGTTGATTTATGAATTCAGTAATTCAACAATTAATTTACAATTCACAATTGGCCAAAAGAAAAGGTATTTCATCTAGAAATCAAGATAATAGGAGCATATTATGGAAAAAAATACAAAAAATAATTCAAACTTCTTCCCTCCAGTAGTTGCAGTCTTAGGTCATGTTGATCATGGTAAGACTTCCTTGCTTGATGCAATTCGCAAGACCTCTATGGCTACTCGCGAATACGGAGGTATAACTCAAAGTATAGGTGCATCCTCAATTGAAACAATATATGAAGGATCTAAGCGTCGTATAACCTTTATAGATACACCTGGACATGAAGCATTTTCAGATATGAGAAGTAGAGGTGCTGTAGCCTCAAGCGTAGGTCTTTTAATTGTCTCATCAGTTGACGGTGTAAAACCTCAAACAAAAGAAAGTATTCAACTACTAACTGCTTCAGGAATACCTTTTATTGTTGTTTTAACTATGAGTGATTTACCTACCAAAAATCCTGAAAAAGTAAAACAGGAATTAATTCGCGAAAATATTTTACTTGAAGGATATGGTGGAGATGTCCCTTGTATCGAAGTATCCGCCAAAACCGAGCATAATATAAAGGAATTATTGGATCTTATTTTGCTTGTTGCTGATTTAAAAAACGTAAATGAAGGTACTGATAGAAATGCTCCATTAAAAGCGGTTGTGATCGAATCTAGACTTGATAAAGGTGCAGGTGCGAAGGCAACAATTATCGTAAAAAACGGTACCATAAGAGCAAGAGATGAAGTAGGCTGTGAAGGTTTAATTTTCAAAGTCAGGACATTGTTTAATGAATTTAAAAAACCTGTAAATGAAGCATCTGTAGGTGACGGAGTAGAGCTTTTAGGAAGTACGGACATACTACCGGTAGGAGGAATTATCAATTCTAAAGCTGATTCAGTATTGCCTCAAAAGACTGAAGAAAGGATATCTTCCGAAAATTTTATATATCATAAAACTAAAGATAAGGAAGGTTTATCTTTAATCCTTATATCAGATACGAAAGGATCGTTAGATGCAATTGAGCAAGCATTACCGAAAGGTGTAACTTTGGTTTCAAAGAAAGTAGGCGAAATAACAGAAGCAGATGTATTACAAGCCAAGGCTACAGGAGCTATTGCGCTTGGATTTAATACAAAAATTAGGTCAGATGTCGAAAGATTGGCGAGTGTAGAAAAGATTCTGGTTAAAAACTATAAGATAATTTATGAAATGTTAGATGAGCTGAATGATGTACTTGAAGGGAAGCGTCAAATGAATTTAGAAACGGTTTTAGGAAAAGCGAAAATACTTGCAAAATTTCCATTTGATAAGACTACTGCTTACGGTGTAGCAATTATTGAAGGAAGGCTGGCTAAGAATGACAAGATACGGATAATGAGGCAAGATCAAAAGATAGGAGAAACAACGATTAACTCACTAAGATTAGGTAAGAATCCAGTACCTAAAGTGATGAAAGGCGAAGCAGGTCTAGTTCTTACCAATAGCCTTGACATTACTATAGGTGATATGGTAATATCATACACATAAATAACCTATAGTGTAAAGGTTATTCGCATATGGATAACTCGACTTCAAATCTTCAGCGTATTCAAGAGGCACTAAATCGCGCTAAAACGATAGCTGTGGCTGTTAAGGCAAATCCATCGATTGATGATATGGGCGCTGCTCTTGGTCTTTACCTTGCCCTATTCCAGATGGGAAAAAATGTATCCATCGTTTGTCCCACAGAGCCAATTGTTGAGCTTTCGAACCTAGTAGGAATTGATAAAGTAAAAACTAGTTATCAGGGTGAGGGTGCTGATCTTATAGTATCTTTCCCTTATAAGGAGGGCGAAATTGATAAAGTATCATATACAATTGAAAACGAGTTTTTGAATATAGTGGTGAAAGCAGGAGAGCAGGGCTTGAACTTTACAGAAACAGATGTGAAGTACACAAGAGGAGGTAACGGAGGCAGTATAGATCTTTTATTTACTATTGGAACTACTAAACTTTCTCAGATTCATGGTATTTTCCCATCAGATATCCTAAAAAATGTAACTATAGTAAATATCGATAATAAACAGGAGAACGACGGATTTGGAGATATAGTTCTAGTATTTCCGGGTATGTCATCATTAAGTGAGCATATGACACAACTTCTAAGCGATCTTCGTTCACCTGTGGATACAGATATTGCTCAAAATCTGCTAGATGGCATCATTAATGCAACAGATAGTTTTAAAAGTAGTAAGACAACTTATCTTGCTTTTGAAATGGCAGGAATTCTTATGAGACAGGGTGCGATAAGACGTAATATATCACGTGTCTTACATTCTGATGATCTGACTTTTCGCTCGACAAATCAGGAAAAAATTCAGCAGTCAAATCAGAAACCAATTATTCGTGAGTCTGATGATAGAAGGACAGACTTTAATCCAAGAGGTCAAGTACAAAATAGTAGGGGAAATCAATCTATACAAAGACAAAGCGCGCCACAGCAGATAATAAATCAGCCTCTAAAACAGCAGATTAATCAGCAAAACTCACAAAACAGAAATGAGCCAGACGATCTAAATCCCCCGACAGATTGGCTTGCTCCAAAAGTTTATAAGGGATCTTCAAATGTTTGATTTCAATTAAAAAGTTTAAAGAACTTTAAAGAACTGGTTTACAACTCCGGTATATTAAATTTGTTTCTCACAAATTCTTCATCAGTCTAAATTCTTGTGGTACAATTTCAGGGATGAGAATTTTGGGAATTGAGACAAGTTGTGACGAAACTGGCGCAGCAGTGATAGAGGGAACTGATATAAATCAACCTGTAAAATTGCTTTCAAATAGCCTTGCTACATCTTTAGCTAGTCATGCGATTACAGGAGGTATTATCCCTGAAAATGCTGCTAGGGAGCAGATAAAATTTATAATTCCTGTTATAAAAGAATCAATACAAAAGGCAGGGCTGAATTTTAAACGTCCGGAAATTGATGCTATAGCAGTGACTTATGGCCCCGGGTTAATAGGTTCACTTTTGGTTGGTGTAGAAACTGCAAAAACTTTAAGTATGTTATGGAATATTCCAATTATTCCCGTAAATCATTTATACGGACACATATACGCGAATTGGATAACTACCGATAATATAGAGCATAAAGTAAACAGTAAAAATGATAAAAAACCATCAGCGCTAAGCTTAAAACCTAATACTTGGATAGAGTTTCCTGCATTAGCATTGGTGGTATCAGGAGGACATACCGATCTTGTTTTAATAAAAAACCATGGTGAACTCATTGTCTTAGGTGGAACAAGGGATGATGCAGCGGGAGAGGCATTTGATAAGATAGGCAGGCTTCTGTCTCTACCTTACCCTGCAGGTCCTTTGATTTCAAAATTGGCAGACAAGGGTGATCCCAAAACCTATAATTTACCGCGACCTATGTGGGATTCTAAGGATTATGATTTTAGCTTCAGTGGTCTAAAGACTTCAGTTTTAAATTTAATAAAAAAAAACAACTGGGTATTTGATAATCATTTAAATGTCGATAAGGCAAATGAGTATAGAAATTCGCAGTTGATTGTGAATCTTTGCGCATCCGTACAAGAAGCAATTATTGATGTGTTAGTTTTTAAAACCATGAAAGCAGTAACGGAATTTGAGGTTAAATCATTAATTTTAGGTGGAGGAGTGGCTGCAAATACTGCATTAAGAGAAGAATTTCAAAATAGAAGTTCTGTAAAGGGTGTAAATTTATACGTCCCCTCTGTAAATTTATGTACCGATAACGGAGCAATGATTGCTTCAGCGGGGTTTTATAATAGAAATTTTAAAAGCTGGGCTGAGGTTACAGCAGATCCAGAATTATATTATTAGTTCTATATTTTCTTATTGCGTATTCGATCAAGAAAGCTTGGATTTGGATAATCTTTTTCTAAACTCGTTTTATCTCTGCGTTGTAGTAAATTTTCAGTCTCTACTTTATGAAGCTGGGTTTGTAGTTTTGTGATTTCTTTTCGCGAGTGCTTAAGATCAATATCCTTTTTCGAAAGGATAAAGATAGTGGATACCCTATTTGCAAGATTTAGCCCCCATGACAAAGCTACCCCAATTAAGAGGGAAATCAGGATTACTAAATATAAAGGAACATCGTTAAACTGCTGGTTGAGTAAATTTACTGGAACATTTACAGTATTTTGGGTTGCAACAATTGAGAAAAATATACCGAATAAAATTATAATGAGTAGCGCAAACATAAAGCTAAATATATTATATATTGCGATAATGATAAACATCTCACAGTTGAGTAAGAAAAGTGAAAGATAAAGTGTCTAAAACTATAGGGCTTGACATGAATTGGCACTCGTGATATTATTTTGCTAACTTAAATATTATGGAAGGAATTCACAATCTAACACAAAGACAAATTGAGATTCTAAAAGCACTTGCAGAAGAGTATATAAGTACCGCAGAACCTGTAGGATCAGAAACTCTTGAAAAACGCCATAGTATTAGCGCAAGTCCAGCCACAATTAGAAATGAAATGGTTAAGCTTACTGAGATGGGATATCTTCAGAAGCCTCATTCATCAGCAGGCCGTATGCCAACCCCTCGCGGTATGAAGTTTTATGTAAATGAGCTCATGAAGGAGAAAGATATTTCTGTGGGCGAAGAGGTTGCAATGAAAGAGAAAGTGTGGGATTACCGTGAGCATTCAAATCGTTTTCTTCGTGAAATTACTAGATCTTTGGCTGAAAAAACGGGGACTCTTGCTCTTGCGACTACTGATGAAGGCGATCTATACTGTTCAGGTTATGCAAATATTCTAGATATGCCTGAGTTTTATGATATAGACGTTACGAAGCATTTGCTTGAGGTTATTGACCGACAGGAGTATATTCAGCAACTGATTTTACAGTCAAAGACCCAGAATGACGATGTGCAGATTTTATTGGGCGATGACTTAGCGTCAATTATTGAGGGACCGTATAGTTTGGTTTATACCAATTATGAAACACCCATGCAACATCGAGGCGCAATAGGTGTAATTGGACCTGTACGTTTGAATTATACTTATGTGGTTCCTACAATTCGTAAATTACGAGGATTAGTGCATGAAATCGCCAAAGGATGGTAAAGGGGTATAAAGTATTAAGTATTTAGTATTAAGTATAATCATTTAATTTTTATACTATATACCAAATACTCTATACTAAATACTATTTAGTATGGGAAAAGATAATGTAAAAAATTTAAAAGACGAAGAAGATAAGAAAAAGGAGCATGTTTACAGTGAAGCTGGAGAAGCTAACGAGGGTGAAGAGCAAATTAAAATCTTAGAGCTTGAAGAAAAAATAAAAGAATTAGAGAATAAGTGGAAAAGAGCTCTTGCTGATTATCAGAATCAGGAAAAATGGGTAAGAGAAAAAAAGTCAGAATGGATTAAATCAGCAAATAAGGACTTACTCTTGCGAATTTTGCCGGTTTTAGATACATTATATCTTGCAGCTTTACATACAGAAGACAAAAACATACAAATTAGTATCGATCAGTTCTTAGTAATATTAAAAGATGAAGGTGTGACCAGGATTGAGGCGTTAGGTAAAGAGTTTGATCCTTTCCTGATGGAAGCGATTAGTACTGAAAACGGAAAAGAGAATGTAGTGGTAAAAGAGTTAAGAACTGGGTACAAATTATTTGAAAGTGTATTGAGGCCAGCTCAGGTTATCGTAGGTAACGGAGAATAATTAAGTCCTAAGTTATAAATTATAAGTCCTAAGTTTATTTTCTAGACTTATAACTTATAACTTATCACTAATAACTTTTAAACTATGGGTAAAATAATTGGAATCGATTTAGGTACTACAAATTCATGTGTAGCGGTAATGGAAGGCGGAACGCCTAAAGTTATCCATTCTGCAGAAGGAAGAAACGTTATACCATCTGTTGTCGACCCGATAAGTCGCGTAGTTGGAGATGTGGCTAAGCGTCAAATGGTGCTAAAGCCTAAGAGAACGATTTATTCAATAAAAAGACTGATGGGTAAGAAGTTTTCTGACAAGACCGTACAAGGTGATCTTAAGTGGCTTCCTTATACTGTTAAGACTGGAAGAGATGATATGGCGGTTGTAGAAGTGGAGGGAAAAAACTTCACACCTCAAGAGATTTCAGCCCAAATTCTTCAAAAGATTAAAGCCGATGCTGAAGCATATTTAGGTACGAAGGTAACTGAAGCAGTTATAACAGTTCCAGCATACTTTGACGATAGTCAACGCCAAGCAACTAAACAGGCAGGAGAAATAGCCGGACTTGAGGTAAAACGAATTATAAATGAACCTACTGCTGCTGCTCTAGCTTACGGACTTGATAAAAAGAATGCTCATACGATTGCAGTTTACGATCTCGGAGGTGGAACTTTTGATATATCAATATTAGAGCTTGGAGATGGAGTATATGAAGTAAAATCTACTAACGGTGATACACATTTAGGTGGTGATAATTTTGATCAGAAAATAATCGATTGGATTGCAGATGAATTCCAGAAAGAAAATCAGATAGATCTTCGCAAGGATTCACAAGCACTCCAAAGACTTAAAGAATCAGCAGAAAAAGCAAAGATCGAACTTTCATCATCTCAAGAAGCACAAATCAACCAGCCCTTTATTACTCAAGGTAAAGACGGACCGTTACATTTAACACTTACACTTACAAGATCGAAGCTTGAATCGATTGTCGAAAATCTTATACAAGATACCTTAAAGCCTGTAGAAATGGCTATTAAAGATTCTGGAATTGAAAAATCAAAAGTAGATGAAGTAGTTCTAGTGGGTGGTATGACAAGAATGCCGAAAGTGGTTGAGGCAGTAACTAAATTTTTTGGAAAAGAGCCTAACAAATCAGTAAATCCTGATGAGGTTGTAGCGATAGGTGCAGCTGTTCAAGGCGGAGTTCTTGGTGGCGAAGTAAAAGATGTATTGCTCTTAGATGTCACTCCGTTAACTTTGGGACTTGAGACGCTTGGTGGTGTTTCGACTCCGCTAATAAATCGAAATAGTACTATTCCGACAAGTAAATCTCAGGTTTTCTCAACTGCTGCTGATAATCAGACACAAGTAGAAATAAATGTTTTACAGGGAGAGCGACCAATGGCTACTGATAATAAATCACTCGGAAGATTTATTTTAGATGGAATCCCACCTGCGCCTCGTGGAATGCCTCAAGTTGAAGTGACTTTTGATATCGATGCAAATGGGATATTAAGTGTTACCGCTAAAGATAAAGCGTCAGGTAAAGAGCAAAGTATAAAAATAACCGGATCGACTGGTCTTTCAAAAGATGAAGTTGAGAAAATGACAAAAGAAGCAGAAGTGAATGCTAAAGAGGATGAAGAAAAGAAGGCGAAAGTTGAAGCAAGAAATAATGCAGATGCGATGATTTTTACTGCTGAGAAATCATTGAAGGATGCAGGTGATAAGGTAGCTGAAGATGTAAAAAAGGAAGTAGAAGAAAAAATAAAAGCAGTTAAAGATATTTTAGATTCGGGCTCGAAAGAGGATATTGAAGATAAAACTAAAGATCTTGGAGATACATTACAGAAAATAGGGCA
The DNA here is from genome assembly GCA_964653195.1 of uncultured Gammaproteobacteria bacterium. GTDB lineage: Bacteria > Patescibacteriota > Microgenomatia > Levybacterales > UBA12049 > CAYMDS01. Next base: position 66,367 of record CAZZCX010000004.1, on the reverse strand, counting down.
AGCTATGTATAAAGATCAGCCTGGTGTTCAAGATACTGAGAAAACAGATGGTAAAAGCGACGAAGCTGCATCTACTGAAAACACTGATGATCAGAAAGAAGAAAAGGGAGAAGCACAAGAAGGAGAAGTGGTGGAATAATTGTATAAACAGTAAACAGTAAACAGTAAACAGTAAACAGTAAACAGTAAACAGTAAACA
>CAZZCX010000004.1:0-66068 GCA_964653195.1 uncultured Gammaproteobacteria bacterium | reverse complement strand
AAACAGTAAACAGTAAACAGTAAACAGTAAACAGTAAACAGTAAACAGTAAACAGTAAACAGCGCGTGGGGCGCTTTTTTTGTACAATTTGGAATTATTTTCCATTGTCCATTTTTCATCTGCCATTGAATAAATTATTAAATTGACAAATTAAAAAATAAAATGGAAAATGGCAAATTGTAAGTGGAAAATTTATTGAAAGGAGTATATGGCTAAAGATTATTACGAAGCATTAGGAGTAAGTAAATCTGCATCAGCTCAGGAAATAAAGCAGGCATATAGAAAACTGGCATTGCAGTATCATCCTGATCGGAACAAAACTAAAGAAGGCGAAAAAAAGTTTAAAGAAATAAATCATGCCTATGAGGTCTTATCAGATTCTCAAAAACGCACTACTTATGACCAGTTTGGAGCTTCCGCATTTGAGAATGGCGCTCAGGGTTCTTATGGTGGTGGGGGTCCGTTTGGAGGATTTGGCGGACAGCAGTCTGGCAGATACGGGCCTTTTACATATTCATATTCCAGTGATGGTCAAGGTGCAGATACTGCAGGATTTTCTGACCCTTTCGATATTTTTGAGCAATTTTTCGGTGGTGGTTCTCCATTTGGATCACGCTCCAGAAGACCTGTATATTCATTGCATATCAGTTTTATGGATGCAGTGAAGGGATCTGAAAAAGAAGTAACAATTGATGGAAAAAAGCAAAAGATAAAAATACCTGCAGGCGTTGATACCGGATCGAGAATTCGGTTTGAGTCTTATGATATTGTTATAGATGTAGAAGCGGATAAGAAATTCCATCGTGAGGGAACTGATATAGTTACAGAAGAAGATGTGACTTTCACTAAAGCGATTCTGGGTACCGATTTATCAGTTGACACTATAGAAGGTAAAGTGAAAATCAAAATACCTGAAGGTACACAGCCAGATACGCTTATTCGTTTAAGCGGAAAGGGAGTGCCCTCTGTAAGAAGATCCGGCAGAGGGGATCATTATGTTAGAATTAAGGTGAAAATTCCAAAAGGCGCCACGAAAAGACAAAAAGAGTTGCTTGAAGAGTATGAAAAAGAAGGCGGGAAAAAGAGCTGGTTTTGACAGTCACTAATTTATTAACTCAGGAAATTTAGATTTCAAAAGATACCAACCAGCGATACTTGGAGCACAACTAAATTTTCCTGAAGAAATCATTTGATCAATTTCATCACTCGTAAATACTAAAACCTCAATTTCTTCATTTGGATCTAGGTGCTGCGCGGAGTTAACTAAAGCGTTTTTCACAAAGTAATAATGCATTTTTTCAGTTGCTTTTGTAGTCGCTAAGGCTAAGGTGCCTAGTTTTATTAATTGCTCATCGGTTACTTTAATACCAGTTTCTTCTTCAAGTTCTAAAACTGCAGTACGTATTATACTTTTATGTTTTTCTTCAAACCGACCAAAAGGAAACTGTATAACAAAATCATCAACTCCCTGTTTATACATACGTATCATGACTATTTTATTATTAGGTGTTATTGGAATAATGCATGTAGAATCAGCAAGTGTGGTTATGTAAAAATCGTCAACTATTTTTCCATTAGGGAGTTCATATACTCTTTTTTCAAGAGGAAAGTATGGACTTTGAGAAACATCAGTCTTACTTAACAGTTTCCATTTTCGAAGGTTACTCATAAAATCTAGTTAGGCAAACGTAATGTTTCTCCCGTTTTGAGGCCGAATTCTTTTGCAAGGCCAGCATTTATTTCTATAACTTTATCAGCAGGTTTTGTTGATGTATACAATGAAAGATTCGCATTTTTATCATTTTCAGGCTGAACGTTTTCATAAATTGTCACTATCTTATCGTTATTTATAAAGATTATATCTATAGGAAAGCGCATGTCTTTCATCCAAAATGTATGCGTATCTGCTTTTTTAAATTTAAATAGCATTCCTTTATCTTTAGGTAGAGAATCTCTTGCAGATAGTCCTTTTCTCTGCTCAGTTTCATCATCTGCAATTTCAAGTGATATTCTATGACCTTTAATATCTGCTATTTTTTGATTTCTAGCGGATGTAAGAGTGGAAATACTGAAATATGATATTGCTATTAAAATTATTATTACTACAGCAAATATTAGAATATTTTTTAACATATTTAACTAAATACTAAATACTAAATACTAAATACTATAATCATAACTCATAATTTATTAATATATATTTATTTTGTCTATATTTCTTTTTCCAAAAGCTTTGCGATTCGTGATGTTGAGCTGTTTTCAAATTTTTCTATCACGTCGACTACCCGTATTCCTAATTTATTCGCTTGGCGCTCTTTATGGACTCGTCCTGGATCAGTCTTCGTTGCGGCGATTATATCAGGTTTCAAGCCGGAAATCATTTCATCATATTCTATATTGCTTTTGAAATTTGGTAAAAGGACAATAAAATCGGTATAAACGATACTTTCCAGAACACGGGCTCGGTCGATTTGGGAGTTTATTGGGCGATTTTTACCTTTAAGTCCCCGAATTCTCTCATCACTTTCCAGAAGCAGAAATAGAAAATTAGCTGTTTTTTTTGCTTCTTTTATAAATTCAATATGACCTATATGGAGGATATCGAAGCAACCTCCTGCAAGAACAATAGTTTTTCCATCCGTCTTCAAGCTTAGTGCTTTTTCAATAGCTTTTTGGATATCTATGATTTTTTCCATTAGTTATTCTTTAGTACCACGCATATATACTGCTTGCCATGGACGATATTTTGAAGCAAAAGTGTCATTTATTAGGATCTTTCCATCTTTTTCTACACTTCTTGTGAAGTATACGTTGGCACCTGCTACAGCGAAATCCACCTGTTTTGTTTCACCTTTAGGCAGTGTAGGGTCATCTATATAAAGAGGTTCAGGGGAGGATGTTATTGAAGTAATAACCGGCTTTGATATAGTTACTTGTCGACTGTCTTTCGTACCGTATAGCTCAAATGTCAGATAACCAGAATCAGGATTTACGTCTGTTTTAATCAGTAAATAGTTGTTTGTATCATTTTTGAATTTAAAATCTACTGAAGGTACATATATAGCAGCATCGAATCCAGGTCCACTATCTTGCTCGTAATAGCTGACTCTATAGGCGTGAGGATTTCTTTCAACAATTGGTAAGCCTGCATTTAAGACAGCCCGAAAAAATGTCGTTGATACTTGACAAACTCCACCGCCATCTCCTAGTACAGTTCTACCGTTTTGAATAACATAAGCCTGTTTATATCCGGTAAAAGTTGATATATCTCCCAATGCTTTATTAAACGAAAATACTTCATCAGGTTTTATAAGAATACCGTTTAGTCGTGTCGCTGCCAGAGCGATATTATACATTCTGTTCGGGATTGAACCCACGAATTGAGATGATCCTACGGCTACAAGTTCTCTAATGCCGAAATCATTTGCTTCATCTGTTGTTGTTTCTGGATATAAAACTTTAATGGGAATTAAGATGGGAATTTTCAGCGGTTTGGTGGATTTTACAACCGCTAGCGTTTTTGCCGAAATGCGTTTTTTTAACTCTGTAATGTCTAATTCCTGTCCATCTGATGATGTTTGAAATTCAACTACTTTTGAATCTTGGAATGTAAATCTCGCGTCAATAGGAACTTTATAAATATTTTCTGATATCTCAGAAACTTGCTTAACGAGATATTCCTCATCATATTGATAAGAAGCTGGTAGATGAATACCATAAAGGTATGATTGTATGATTATACTGAAATTTGATATGGAGTTTGCTGCACGTCCTATGCTGAATGCCTGCTGTGCAAGGAGTTCCTCGTTATATCCAAAGTCTAAATCCTTGGCAGATATTGTAGCTATCAATTCTTCATGCTTCAAATAGAATGTTGTTTTTTGGATTTGTTGATTTTTATTATCAAAATAATCCCGTACATCCTCTTTTGTTTTACCGCTGAAATCTACATTATCTATATAAACTCCTGGGAAAACGACATTTTTATAAGTATTTTTATATATAATATATGTAAAGCTTATAAAGAAGAACAAACCAAGGATTGCACCACTTATAAACCAGAAGTAACCTTTGATTAGTCGAGTTAGTAATATTTTTTTATCTTGAGGTATTATAGATAAAAGTCGAAAATTCATAAAATTTGCTTGAAATACAATGAATATTATACTATAAAACCAAGTATGTCTGTTCTATTCAAACATATTATTATTCCGTTAAAAATACTTCAAATTATTTATGGATGATCAAACAATTTTTAATAATAAGAATCAAGGGCAAAATAATCCTTCTTCAGAAGGCGCTTCATCTAGAATTACAGCCCAGGATTTATATGGTCCATCTGGTGTTGTAAATACAGACGTTCAGAATCAGCAGATTTCTCAAACTTCCACTGTTAGCACAGAAACACTAAATAAACCGGAGCCTTTATCGCCTCCAGTACAGCCCCTATCCGCACCGGTAGAAAACATGAATACTTTCTCTGAAGTAGAACCTTTGACAGGTTCTATGCCTCCTTCTGGAATTAACTCTTATCTTAAAAATAAAAAAATATTAGCAGCTGCAATAGTATTTATTGTTTTGTTACTTATCATATTTATTGGTATTTTATCTCGTTTGTTCGGTGGAGGGGGGAATAGGGGTATTACAAATGCGACATTGACATATTGGGGACTTTGGGAAGAAAGTAAAACCATGCAGTCGACAGTTGGTGAATTTCAAAAGAAGTATCCAGGAATAAAAATAAATTATATAAAACAAGATCCACAAAAGTATAAGGAAAGATTAATTACAAGAATTAAGAACAATACAGAAGCACCTGATATTTTCAGTTTTCATAATTCATGGGTACCTACACTTACCAGTTCATCCGATAATGTTTTATTACCATTACCTCAAGAAGTAATTAAGCCAGATGAATTTCAAAAAATCTATTATCCTGTAATTTTGCGCGATATGACTAAAAATGGCGCGATTTATGGTTTGCCACAAGGAGTCGATGTCTTAGCTTTATTTATAAACAAAGATATTTTTGATGCAGCAGGTGTTAAGTTTCCGAAAACCTGGGAAGAGTTTAATACGATTGTCAGACAATTAACCGTAAAAGAAAAGAATGGTATTATTCAAACATCGGGAGTCGCATTGGGCACATTTGATAATGTTACTCATGCACCTGATATTATCTCTCTAATAATGGCGACTAATGGTATTGATTTGTCTTCACTTGAGAAACAACCTGAATTTGTGAAAGAATCATTACTGCACTACACTTCATTTGCAAAAGGGGAGGAAGGTGTTTGGAGTAACTCCTTAGGTTCATCACGGGACATGTTCGCGCAGGGTAAAGCTGCTATGTATTTTGGCTATTCCTGGGATATTTTTGCAATTCAAGCTATTAGTAAAGATTTAAATTTTTCTGTACACCCTGTACCTTATTTGCCTACAGGGAGTGGTTCGCAAACTAAAATTACGATTGCAAGTTATTGGGCAAATGGCTTATCTACCCAAACCAAGCATCAGAAAGAAGCTTTATTATTCATAAAATTTTTATCTGAAAAAGAAACAATGCAGAAAATTTTTACTGAAGCAAGTAAGAGTAGATTATTTGGAATGCCATATCCAAGACGTGATATGGCATCAATGCTTGCTGATGACCCAATTCTTTATCCGTTTGTAGAACAGGCCAATAATGCAACATCGACAATTTTTTCAAGCGATACAAATGATACACTTTACAATAGTCTTCTAAATGATTATTTAGGCAATGCCGTAAGGGAAATATATGCAGGTGGCTCTGTAGATACTGCTACCAAAACTTTTTTACAAGGAGTAAGTCAGGTTCAAGCACAAAGCCTTCAATGATTTGATGATGAAAAAAGATAACAGTCAGCAATACTCTAAGGATCATTGTCTTGATGCCTTAAGACAAACACTTCTATACGCTCACATCTTCAATTATCCCCTAAAACGTAATGAATTATGGTATTACCTCAAGACTCATGTGAATATAAAAAAAAGTGATTTTTACCAAATGCTAAATTTTATACCAGAGGATATAGAATCAGTTGATGGATATTATTTTTTTACGGGTTACAGGCATGGAATTAAAGATCGAAAAAAAAGGGAATCTTTTAGCAATACAAAAGTTTTCATTGCTAAAAATATAACAAAATTACTATCAATAATCCCGACTATTCTTTATGTAGGTATAAGTGGCAGTCTCTCAATGAGAAATGCAGGAGAGAATGACGATATTGATTTATTTATTATTACCAAGAAAAATAGTTTATGGAGTACTCGATTATTAATATTATTAATTTTACAACTATTAGGTATGCGTAGATCCAGAAATTCAAATAATAGGCGAAATAAAATTTGCGTAAATATGTTAATTGATGAAACTCAGCTTACTTTTGCAAAAAATAGAAGGGATATCTATACTTCTCAGGAGATTGCGCAGTTAAAAACATTGTATTCCAGGGATAATACTGCATACAAATTTTACTTATCAAATGAATGGATAAAAAAATTTATGCCTAATGTTTTGCCCAAATTACTAAAAAATAAAGAAATTTACAAAAGTTCTCAATTTTTGGTTTGGATATTTAGGATTTTAGGAAGTTTTCTTTTACCGATTATCATTTTTGAAAAAGTAGCAGAAGCTATCCAATTATGGTCAATAAATAAAAATCGAACCAATGAATACGTAACAAGTTCATTTGTAGCATTTCATCCTTTTGATTATCGCGAGTTTGTGTTGAAAAAATATAATTCAATATTGATCGATCATCATTTGTCATTTACTCTCACACTTTATAGTAATATAAAGCAAAAGTATAAAAATACACATTACTTTAAAAAGAAGATTTTATCTTTTGAATCCCAAAATATTCTAAATAAAATTTGAGACATTACTTAATTTTCATTTAATCTGTCGAGTTGTTGTATTTGTAAAAATGCTCTGATACTATGAATGTATGGTAAGACTTTTTGGAGTTGTTTTTTTTATTTGCTTTTTATTAATTTTTCCTTTTTTAACACCTGTCCATGCTCAGATTACTCCTTCACCTGCGCTGGATCCTGGCTGTATAGAAACTGACGTCGGGTGTGTGCGTACCGATGTAAATGTCTTTGTCAGTCAGTACTATAAATATGGTCTTGGCATAATAGGAGGCTTTGCAGTATTAATGATTATTTTTGGAAGCTATCAGATATTGGTCTCTCATGGTAATCCGAAGATACTTAATGACGGGAAAAATATTATTGGCTATGCATTAGCAGGATTGCTTCTTGCCATATTCGGATACTTATTCGTCGAAGTAATACTTGTTGATATATTGCATATACCTGGTTTCGGATAAACATAATTACCATGAAAAAAATTCTGCCCTTAATTTTTTACTTAATATTAGGTTTAGCCTTTTTCGTAAATAGTGTAAATGTTGTATATGCAGATGATATACCGTTTCCTTCACCGTCAGTACCATATTCAGAGGATCCTGAAGTTAATTTCGTCGGTAAAACAGCAGCCAGAGCCGTTCAATTTCTCAATTGGACACTCCAGAATTATGAATGGTCTTGTTATGTTAAGTATGATGCAAGTGGAAATATCATTCGTCCACCGAGTACTGATACGACAAATTCAACCAATACCAGAATATGCAGCAATAACGAGAATCCTCTAATAGGTTTTTGGATCACTATTCGCAATATCGTTTATGCTTTCTTTGCGCTAATTGTACTTATAACGGCTTTTGTTCTCATGGCTACCAGAGGAAAAAGTCTTACTTTGAAGCGATTTCTACCTAGGTTTATTGCTGTAGTTCTTTTAGTGACTCTTTCTTATTCTTTAATTCAGATCATCTACACTACAGTTGATGTCATACAGGGATTCTTTTTAACTCAGCCTGGAACACCAAGAAGACTTATTAGCGCCCAGGATTTATTATATGTAGGTTGGGATTATGAATATTTTAGAGGTCTTAGAAAAGTTCATCCATTTTTTGATGAATCCGTTTTTGTAAATCTTTTACTTGCTCGGCTTACCGCAGTAACTTATTACGCAATGACCGGTGTTTTGATTATAAGAAAAATTATACTTTGGTTTTTCATAGTTCTCTCACCAGTTTTTCCGATACTTTTACTTTATTATCCCGTACGCAATACGGCAAAGATTTGGATCGGTGAATTTTTCCGTTGGCTACTCTATGCGCCTCTTTTTACGATATTTCTTTCAGGCCTAGTATCTATTTGGAAGTCACCCAGGCTGCCTTTGATATTTGATTTCAAAAATGTCGGTACGTCATTCGTTTATCCTACTGCGACAAATGTTTTACTTGGAGGTCCTGGGCAAATAGTAACTGCAGATAATAATCTTAATACTCCAGATACATTCGCGCTTTATGTTGTGGCTCTTATAATGCTTTGGGTCGTAATATTATTGCCATTTATCTTACTTCAGATATTTCTTGATTATCTGAATAACTTTTCATTTGAAGAAAGCCCTGCAATGCAGAAGTTAATAAACACTAGCTATTTGCTTTTAAACAAAGCTCCACCTGCACCCGTGCCTCTTCCTCCGTCTGCCGGTACAGGGTTAGCTAAACAGCTGCCTTTTGCCAAGTATTCAGATGCAAAAAATATACCAGTTATTAAGGAAGGACCTATAGGAGATGCAATGCAATTACCTAAAGCAATGCCTATAGGCGTTGCGAGAGAAATTCCAATTACCAGACCTCAAGCATCTACAGTTGCTAGTGTTCATAATCAATTACTTACAGCTACCAATATCTCACTTCCTACGATACGAGATATTGCAACTTACGAAAAAGATTTGATATCAAATCGCGATTCTAGCAATATTTCAAAAACTTATCAGACTTTAGCGCAAATAGCTAATCCTTCGACGATCCAAAATGAAATTGAACGTGAAAAATTCATTCAACTTAAAGATCGCCTAATTAAAGAAAGTACTTCTGGAAATACTGTAGCTAGTTCTATACTGTCAGCGGTTAATATTGCAAGTAATATTTCTAATGTAACAAATCAAAATATAAATCAAATCAAAAATCTTAAAAAGACATTAACAAATATTTCAAATCCACAATCAGTTACTGCAGGTGTTGATCGTGAAAGAATGACCATGCTCCGAGATAGTTTAGTAAAAGAGAGCGAGAAGGGCAATACTTTAGCGACAACTATTCTTGCAGCAAAAGAAAATACAACAGTACGTGAACTTCAAAATATTAAGAATCAATTGACCAGGGAAAGTATCACTGGAAATAATGTATCTACCTCTCTTGTCGCTACTTCATTTACCAAAGAACATGAGTCGGTGTTAAAGAATGTATTGAAAGAAATCGCAAATCCAGCATCAGCAATGGGTAGCGATAGAGAACGGATTTCTGAGCTTCATAATTCGTTGGTAAAAGAAAGTGAGAAGGGAAACACATTGGCAACTTCAATTCTCTCGACGAAAGAAACTTCAACTTCAAACGAAATACATGATCTAAAAGAAAAGCTGATCGAAGCAACTCTCCAAGGCAATCACGAAGCATCAACTATTCTTACAACTGCAATAGGAAGAATTGATGCATCAACTACTCAAAAAGTAATGCAGCAGCTTGCCAATCCTACCTCAATTACAAGTACAGCAGTAAAGGAAAAGTATGAAAAAGTAAAAGACAAACTTATTTTGGCGCAAAGTCAGGGAAACCAGTTTGCTGCCTCTATGTTAACTAAAATGCAAGGCACCTCTCAGGAAGATGCAAACTCTTTAGCGCCAGTAAATACAAAAGAGATGGAGTTAGTAAAAACTCAGCTCTTAGATGCAAAAACTAAAGGTGAGCCATTAGCAGATGATGTGCTAGGACTTTTTGCTTCAGAAGAAGGAGGCATTACGGATGGTATAGTCACGCCTTCAACTAATAGGATCCAAACAGTAAGCCTTGAGGATTATGAAGCGGTACGAAAGATGTGGCAAGAGAATTATAAAGATATGGAAGTCCCGGAAGGTTTAAGTAGTAGAAAAGAATGGATCAGTGATGATGTAAGAGATATTGATAATATACTTTCTCTTCTGACGTCAGGGGACAATGAAAAAATTCAGCAAGGAATGGAAGAAGTAGGTAATGTGTTACCTTTCTTACTTCTTGGGGGATTCAGTCAGGATGAGATAGTATCTTATTTGAAAGCCAAGCAAGAAGCTGGAAAATCAGTGATTGATGAAATAGGGACTGAGGAGGATACTCTTGTTACAGTTGAGACACATACCACTACAAAAACTAGCATGACTCAATCTGCGACAATTGATGATGAATCAGATGATAATACCAGTGCGGAAAGTCCACTTAGCTCATCGCCTTCAGTGAAAGTAAACACAGAACTACTTACTCTCACAAACCTTCCAATTCCGACAATCAAAGATGTTGTTAGATTTGAAATGTCTAGCCTATCGAATGATCCAATAGCTCAAGAAGAAGTTATAAAAGTTAAGGAGACTTTGGCAAGAATCGCAAATCCTGAAGTCGTAACTGATGTAAATGAAAAAACGAGAATAAATTCGATAAAAGATAATCTTTCAGAACTAAGCGGAAAGGGTGATGTCCATGCTGGATTAATTCTTTCTGCAAGTAATGCAGTTAATCAGAAAAATGATAATCATGAAAGTGCAATGGACGCTTTTCATAGATATCTTATGGAATTATCACATCCAGATTTATATGCAGTAAAAGATATTGAAAGCATTAAAGCGGTTTCTGAGATGTTAGCAAATGAAGTAAAGAAACAAAATATTTTAGCAGACCGGATTCTTATGATTACTGCTGATACTCCTTTAGAACAGATAGCAGATCTTAAGGAAGAAGTAAAAAATGAAGCGGAAGCAGGTAATATACTGGCTGTAAAAATTTGGGAGTTAGCACCTAAAGATGAGAATATAAATACAGTAGGGGTGCAGAGTATCGAATTGCCAGCGTCAAATCCTTTACAGACAGTAAATATCCAAGATTATGAGGCAGTTAGAGGTATGTGGGAAGATTATTATAGAAAATCAAATTCTCCAGTTGAAACGATGGACAAAAGATCTTGGCTGAATAAAGAGAGTGATACAATTCGTTCCACTCTTATGCTTTTGTCTTCACATGATAATTTGAAAGTGCAAGAAGGTCTGCGTCAAGTATCTCTCTTATTACCTTTTGTCTTGCTGGGTGGATTTAGCTTAGATGAAATTACGTCATATCTAGATGCTAAACTGCATGCAGCTAATTCTTTACTAGAATCTCAATCAGAAGAAGGTGAGAAAGTTCTTGTTGATCGAGCTGTCGAGAAAGCTCCCGAGAATCAGAGCAAGTTAGCACAAAGTATAGAAAATGATGAAAATACACAATCGAATAATTGAGCTATTGACGATTGGTTAAAAAATAGACAAAATAAGATAGTAACAGTAAAAAGTAACAAGATTAGAATTACTATTCTGTTACTAATTTCTATTTATAATTTATTAGAATATGTTTGGTAATCTTTTCAATCAAAAAAAACAACCGTTGCAACCTGAAGCGAGTTCACAGATGAGTGTACCAGTAAGTAGTCAGTCTATAAATAATGTTAATCAACAAGCTGCAGTTACTCCTCAGGGAGTTGCCTCACAGGGAGATGCAAAAACTACCAGTCCAGCGGTATCACGTATTAATCCAAATTTAAAACAGAACTTATCAGCATTATCACATCTTGATCAGCGTTCTACTCAAGTATTACAGCATGCACAGGAAGAAACTAAAAGAATACGTCAACAGTTAATTGAGCCAGATCAGCTACTAATTGGACTTTTATATGATGCAGACTTATTTAAATTACTTGAAGAGTTTTCAGTAGATCCAGCAAAATTAACTAAAGAAATACAGACAAAAGAAGTGGTGGGTACATTTACAGGGCAACCTACATTAAGCGATAAATCAAAACAGGTTTTCGAACAGTCTTATAGAGATGCTAAGACGCGCGAATCTTCTTTTGTCACCCCTGAAGACATATTGCTTTCGCTTTTCAATGATACTCTCACTACAGCTGGACAATTAAAGCAACAGGGTATAAACAAGGAAGAAGTTGAAACTAAGTTATCTAAAGCTCATGGTTTTTCATACGGAAAAAAGTCAGTATTAGATAGATTCGGAATTGATTTGACAGAACAGGCGCGTGAAGGGAAGCTCGATCCGATTGCAGGTAGAGATAAAGAAATCGATAGACTAGTACATATTTTATTAAGAAGAACTAAAAATAATCCGATAATTATTGGTGAGGCTGGTGTAGGTAAAACAGCTATTATTGAAGGGTTGGCGGAAGAGATAGTTACTGGTAAATCACCGAAAGAGCTTGCGAATAAACGAATTATTCAACTAGATCTATCTTCTATCGTTGCAGGCGCATCACATAGGGGAGAATTTGAAGAAAGACTTAGAAGTGTAATTCAGGAATCGATGGCGTCAGCTGGCCAAATTATACTTTTTATTGATGAGATACATATCTTAATGGGCGCGGGCGGAGATGGAGATTCAATGAATGCTTCAAATATTATAAAACCTCATTTGGCACGTGGCCAACTGCAAATAATAGGAGCTACTACTACAAGTGAATATAGGAAGAATTTTGAAAAAGATAAAGCACTTGAAAGACGCTTTCAGCCTGTAGTAGCTGAAGAGCCGAGCGAAGAAGCAGCAATCGAGATGCTTAAGGTACTGCGTCCAAAGTATGAAAGGTTTCATAACGTTACGATTAGTGATAAAACAATTGAGGCAGCAGTTAAATTATCGAAAAAATATATTGGCGAACGTTATTTGCCAGATAAAGCAGTAGATTTGCTTGATGAAGCTTCAGCATGGGTGAAGTTAGGACGATCTGAAACTTTCCTTCCCAGAATTGACGGAGGGAAATCAGATGTGAAAGAATTGGTACAAGTAATAAAAACAAACGAAGATAGTAAGGTAAATGATAAAATCGATGAAACAACTGGAAATATAGAAACAAATACGCAAGATATGTCGCAGAATTCAATTGCAAACGGTGCATTACCCGAAGGCAATTCAAATCTAGCAGGTTCAGTCGCAACACCATGAACAATACAAATCCATTAAATAATAATACTGTAGCTCAAGGTTCTCCCTTACCGGATAATATTCAGGCACCGGTGGATAATGTAACTCAAAGTGGGCAAAATGCTACTCCACCTACAGCGCAAACTGGACCAAATGAGCAAAATAAAGCTGTTAATATTGATCCTCAACAGTTAAATAATGATGACAAGGATTTGCATAAAGCAGAAGAAGTGTTGGAGGGAAATGCTGTCACGAAACGTGATGTGGAAAATGTAGTTTCAAGCTGGACAGGTATTCCGATATCCAAACTTACAGAGGACGAAAGCGCGAAATTGCTTGTGCTTGAGAAAAGAATACATAAGCGATTGATCGACCAGGAGGAAGCAGTGCTGAAAGTTTCTGAAGCTGTAAGACGAGGTAGGATAGGGCTTGCAAGCGGTCAGCGCCCTATTGCCTCATTTATATTTCTTGGGCCATCAGGTACAGGAAAAACCGAACTTGCAAAAACTCTGGCTGAGATATTATTTGGTCGAGATGATGCGATGATCAGACTTGATATGTCCGAGTATATGGAAAAGCACGAAGTTGCTAAGCTGATCGGTGCTCCTCCCGGATATGTAGGTTATGAAGAAGGTGGGCAATTGACAGAGGCTGTTCGAGCTAAACCATATTCTATAGTCTTACTTGATGAGGTTGAGAAAGCGCACCCTGATGTTTTTAATATCCTTTTACAACTTCTTGAAGACGGGAGACTAACAGATAATAAAGGCAATACTATTTCTTTTAAAAATACGATTGTAATATGTACCTCAAATATCGGCAGTGCGTTAATTACTGAAAAGTTAAAGGATACTGACACTAAAACTCAAAAGACAGCTTCAGAGTATGCCAAGGAGTTTGCAGAATTATCAAGTGTTGTAAATAATGAATTAAGAAAATTCTTCCGTCCTGAATTATTAAATAGGTATGACGATATTGTTATATTCAAACCATTAAGACGAGAAGACATGGTCGGTATTGCAAAGCTGGGAATAGAAAAAACAGCGAAGTTGTTAAAAGAGCAAGGATATACTGTGTCTATTACTGATAGAGCATTAGAAAAACTTGCTCGAGAAGGATATGATCCAATGTATGGAGCTAGGCCTCTCAGGCGTTTAATTCAAAATTCCATAGAGAATCCGATTGCTCTTGAAATAATAGGTAGAAATTTTACGCCAGGTGACACTATTAAAATTGATTATAAAGGAGAAACAAATGCATTTGCGTTTGCGAAAGGTGAAAGCGAGGTGGTATCTTCTGATCCGGCTTCTACAGGTGCTGTGACTCCAACTGCAACAGATACCACAACAAGTGATCCATCAAAAAATCCTATAAATCAGAATGCTGCACCTCTAGATAATAATCCACAGGTAACCGCAGCACAGCCATTGTACTATGGCCAGCAGATACCTCAAGATGGACAAAGCGCTGCTCAATCACCTGTCGCACCGGTAACCAGCTTTGACCCATTAAGCGTATTAGCTCCAGAAGTTACACCGGTATCATCATCAGCAAATCAAGATGCAGCACCAGTATTTGAAGCTCCACCAATGAGTACTGGAGCTTATACAGGAAGCAACGCAGATACTATAGTTAACACTAACAATTTTCAACAAGGGACAGCAAATGAAATCTTAAATAAAAATGTTCTTCAAGGTAGTCAGTTGACTGGTTCCGGATTGGATAATTTAAGTGAGGAGTTCTAAATAACCATTTATGCGATTTTTGGTAAATTGGTTGATCTCAGCTTTTGCGGTTTTCATCACTTCATATCTTCTGACTGGAGTTCATATAGATTCTTTCAAAACAGCGTTAATAGTTGCGTTGGTTTTAGGAGTTGTTAACGCTTTTATAAAACCAATTCTTTTTATTCTAACTTTACCAATTAGTATAGTAACTTTTGGTCTCTTTGCATTGGTTTTAAATGTCTTAATGATCTTATTGACCGACTCTTTGATTACTGGGTTTTCAATCGACGGAATAATTTGGGCTATTTTATTTGGTTTGGTTTTATCCCTTATAAGCTCATTACTCAATAGCTTCATTGAAGAGTAGTTTAAGAAATCAATATAATTTTAATTTAATTTACTTCTCAATTAATTAACAGTAAATGTATCTCAATCTGTAATCGTTAAATACACCATTATTTTTTTACGACGATTAGTTATTTTAAGGTATTAGTTTATCATTTTGTAAATGATTAATTGTGGCTGGGGTAACTTGTATCATAGTCCACTAAGTGTTATTATGATACTGTTCTTATAGCATTTCTCTGCCTATGCTTTGGAAGAAAAGATCAAGAAGGAAAAGATTTTCCTTCAACTTAAAAAAAGGAACAGTATACAGTATATTTGCAGTACTGTGTTTTTGTATAAGTGGTTTATCATTAATATCATTTATAAGTAATGGCCCAACTCCTGTAAGGATTCAAAATTTGCTAAACGACTATTTTGGCGCTACTGCTTTTTTCGCATCACTAGTCCCACTTTTTTTTGGATTTTTTTGTCTTAGAATCAAAAAATTTTATTTATCCCGGCCAAATGTGGCAATTGGGTATTTGCTGGGATTTATCTCACTTGCCGGTCTTACAAAAAGCGGTTTAATGGGAGCAGGTTTATTTTTATTTTTGGAGAGTAGTCTGGGTAGATTACTTGCAGATCTTATTTTTATTAGCGGAATATTAATAGGCAATGTGGTATTTTTCGATACTTCAATTGATGAAATTGTACAAGTTATACAAACAGTTTTAACTACATCGAAAAAATTGTTACCATGGAAGACTCTATCAGCTGTGAGAAAAGCTAAACTTCCTGCAGTTTTGGATAGAAGTAAGCCGATTACAATAAAAGGTGGGCAGAAAGAACAAATAGTGAATTCATCTTCGAATACTCACGCATCTTCTGCTTCAACTAAAAAGAATGATATTCTATCAGAAAAATTAGTTACAAATATGCTTGATAATACAACTCCTGGTATTTGGGAGTACCCGGCTTTATCGCTTCTATCTGAAGAGCCAGGTAAAAAAGCTGAGCGTGGTGATATAAATAAGATAGCATCAGTAATTGAAAAAACACTCCAAAGCTTTGGGGTTGAGGCTCGGGTTGCTGAAGTTAATTTAGGCCCTGCAGTTACTCAATACGCATTGGAGATAGCACTAGGTACAAAAGTATCAAAAATTACTTCGCTAGCGAATGACTTAGCTTTAGCTACAGAAGCGCCTACTGGTCAGATCAGAATTGAAGCACCTATTCCAGGTCGAAATTTAGTTGGAATAGAGATTCCAAATAGATCTCTTGAGGTTGTACCGCTTAAAGCTTTGCTTAGTTCACAGAATATGCAAAAAAGTAAATCAAAGCTTACTGTTTCATTGGGACTTGATGTTTCCGGAACGCCGATTGTTACCGATATAAGTAAAATGCCTCATATTCTTGTAGCAGGAACAACGGGGTCCGGTAAATCAGTACTTATTAATGCTTTTATTTCGACACTACTTTTCCGCGCATCACCACAAGAGGTAAAGCTTATCTTAGTTGATCCTAAGCGGGTGGAGTTTACTTCATATAACGGCATTCCCCATCTTTTGACACCTGTAATTGTTGAGCCTGATAAGATCCTTTCTGCTCTGAAATGGTCTATGCAGGAGATGGATAGGAGATATAAATTGTTTGCTGAAAGAGCTGTTCGTAATATTGAAGGCTATAACGAATTATCGGGTTTTCAGGCACTTCCTTATATAGTTATCGTTATTGATGAACTTGCAGATTTGATGATGTTTGCTCCAGTTGATGTAGAAGATGCTGTTGCAAGGCTAGCTCAGATGGCTCGTGCGACTGGAATTCATTTGGTTATTGCGACACAAAGACCGTCAGTAAATGTAATTACCGGCCTTATTAAGGCAAATATTCCAGCCCGAATTGCATTTAATGTTTCCTCTATGATTGACTCAAGAGTTATTTTGGATAGCCCAGGAGCTGAAAAATTATTAGGACGTGGAGATATGCTTTATATACCTCCAGATCAGGCTAAGCCAACCCGTATTCAAGGTGCGTTTATTTCAGAAAAAGAAGTCAAGCGCTTGGTTGACTTTTTGAAATCAAAAGATGTAGCAGTTGAGTATACCGAAGAGATTTTAAATCAGCCTATTGGAGCAAAAGGTAAATCCGGTGCAATAGGTTCAGTTTCTGATGGAGCAGGACGAGATCCTATTTTTGAGGAAGTTGTGAGGCTTGTATGTCAATTTGATACTGCATCTGCCTCATTTTTACAAAGAAAAATGTCTATAGGTTACTCACGCGCCGCCAGAATTCTGGATCAGCTTGAAGAAGTAGGGATAGTCGGCCAAGCGGAAGGATCAAAACCCAGAGAAGTATTGGTGAGAAATGCTGATGAGTTCTTGACGAATTTGAATACATCTTAGCATTATTGTGAAAAAGTAAGCTCAAATTCTTGATTATAATAGATAACGTTTTAACGATATGATAAAACTAGGGAATAAATTACATGAAATACGGGTTCAGAAAGGTATCAGTCTTGATGAAGTTACGAAAGCATTAAAGATTCGACCATTTTTTCTGAGCGCTATTGAGCGTGGAGAGTATCATAAGCTTCCGGCAAGTGCTTACGCTCGGGGTTTTATAGCAAATTACGCAGAGTATTTAGGAGTATCTAAAAGAGATGCGTTAGCGTTATACAGGAGAGAAGTAGATGAGGCGAAAGCTTTTGCAGTTTTGCCTGAAAGGTTTTCAGAAACTACAGATTTAGTCCTTCCCCGGTTGAAAATTCAATATACTACCTTGGTTGTTCTATTTGCTTTTTTTGCATTTACCGGATACATCGCCTATTCCTATAAAGATGCAGTTATAAATCCGCCACTTAGTCTTGTGTCGAGCAATGTATCTTCTAAGGCAGGTACAGTGACAATAAGAGGCAAATCAAACCCTTATGCTCAGGTAAGTATCAATAAAGCACCTGTATATGTTGAGAGTGATGGTACTTTCGTTAAGTCGTTGTCAATTTTTCCAGGAAAAACAAGTATAACAATAACAGCTGTGAATAGATTCGGAAAATCTACAACTTTAGAAAAAATTGTTGAGCTTAAGCAATAATCTTACTCAATTCATTCTTGACACTGATATTTTCTTTAAGGTAGTATGTTTATATACTGTAGAGTAAAATGTAATAGTATTTTAAAGTTAATGTAAATGAATTTCTAGATTTGATTTTAACTTTGCATTTTTACATTTTTGATTCTCTGTAAATTTCATATGATTGATACTGTCCAACTAGTCCTTCTTCTTGTAATTGTGGTTTTGACTGTTTTATTAGTCATTTTAGGAGTACAGGTGTTTTACATACTGAAAGATGTTAGAAATACTTTAACAAAGGCGAATCGAGTTTTAGATAATGCAGGTAGTATAACTGAAAACATTTCTGCTCCTATTGCTACATTTTCTTCATTAACATCAAGCTTGAAAGCGGGATCAATACTGACGGTTGCAAAGTTGGTTCGTGCATTTTTAAACAGAGATGAGGATGAGAAGAAGTAGAGAGCTTGCTATCTCAGTACCACAATAAGTTTCTTCATATTATATGTTGACTCACATTAATAATGATAATAAAAATAATAATGGATTTATATTTGGATTTATTCTCGGTATAGCTGCTGCATTGCTTTTTAATACAAAGAAGGGTAGAAGAATCCTTAAAACACTTGTTGATCAGGGAATAGATAGAATAAGCAATTGGGAAGATACAATTAAGGAGATAATTGAAGAAGATGAAGATTTATTCAAGGCTGACGATTTTGTCCCTTCGACTATATTAGATGAAGACAAAAAAGTTATAGAAAATATCAGTGATAGAAATGAAAATGATATAAAAGAGAATGCTCCGGCTTCAGAACCCCAGCCATCTATAGTGAAAACTGCCACCCGCAGATTTTTTAAGGGAATAAAAAAAAGAATTTAAATCATTAGAGCTTAGAGGCCGTATCTTCGTATGTTTGCATTGTGTTCTTCGAGATTCTTGGCATAACGGTTTATTCCATTTTTATCTGTTATATAGTAAAGATAATCAGAAACAGTTGGATTTGCCGAAGCTTTGAGTGCAGCAAGGCCTGGATTTGAAATAGGTGTCGGGGGTAGACCCGCATTTGTATATGTATTATATGGTGAATTAGTGGCCAAATCTTGGATGGTTAGTCCTTTCTTCCACCAGGTTTTTTGTGAGGTGTTATATCCAAGTGCGTATTGGATTGTGGCATCTATATCAAGCTTCATTCCGATACTGTATCTGTTATGAATTACACTGGATACCAGAGCCCTGTCTTCGTCATGTCGTGCTTCGCGTTCAATAAGTGATGCTATAGTTACGATTTCTTGTTTTGATAAATCGGTTTTATTTATTATGGTTTGATATTTGCTTTCGAAGTTTGCACGCATTACTTCAAGAATTTTATCTACTGTTGTGCCCTCAGCGAAATTATAAGTATCTGGAAATAGATAGCCATTATATTCTATAAGCGATGGAGTAATGGCATCAATTGATAAAGATTGAATATGTGTACCTAAAATTTCTGCAACTTCTTCTGCCCTTTTACCTTCAGGTATTGTAACTTTGATATCAGTCGTACTATTGGTGAGTCTCCTTGCGATAGTTAAGGTATCCATGCTTGGTGATAATTCAAATAATCCAGCTTGGATCGATCCATCAACGCCAAGAAGTTTGGTTACTAAGACAAAAGTATAAGAACTGCGAATTAGGCCAGCATTTTTAAGATCTGTTGCGATGTCCCTAAGATTTGCACCTTTTTCAACACTGAAAGATATAGGTGAGTATTTATTCTTAAATACAGGTTGAGTGCTGATTGTCCACAAGAAGTATCCTAAACTAACAATTATTATAAAACTGAGAATAAAAAATAGTTTAAATGTTTTTTTTTGTTTTTTCCGCATGAAAATTAATCATACTCAAGAATCGGAAAGCTTGCAAGCGATTCTTTTGCCTCATTTAGATGATGGGATTTTGTACTATAAAGTGTAAATAAAAGCTCACCCTTTTCTGCTGTTTCATCTATTTTTTTATTTAAATATAGACCGGCTTTTTTATCATTAGGACAACCAAGAATTTTTGCGATAATTGAAATATTCTTACTATTTAAATTACTTACTGTGACTTTTCTAGTGGAAAATACATCATAAGTTTTTTCTCCTGGATGAAGATTATGGCTAGTTACGTTTGCATTTCCACCTTGTGCTTGAATAATATCTTTCATTTTGCTCAACGCCTTTTTAGTAGTTAAAAGATGACGGACGTATTTATCTGCTGTACCAAATTCATTTTTGATGATTTTTTGTTTTTCTAAATCATCTTCCAAGCAAAGATCCAGTAATTCAGAGGCAAGATTGACAGAACGCTCTTCCAAATCCAAAGGTCTGTCGATAGTCTGCTCAAGAACTTTAAGTGCTTCTTTTGCTTCAAGCAATGGACCAATACCTCGCCCTGCTGGTTCAAGTGTTTTATGAATTCTGATTCTGATTTTTACATTGAATCTTTTTGCTAGTTTTTCAAATTTTTCTTTTAGAATATTCGCGTCTTTCTCAGAGTGTGCTTTTACGTGCTTTCCGTAAGGAAGATCTATAACAATATGGGTTGATCCGAAAGCAACCTTTTTCGCCATTATAGATACCAATATTTTATCAAAACTTTCAAACATTAAAGGCTCCTCGACTTTTATTAGAATATCATCTGCGGGAGCTATATCTACACCACCGCCCCAGACTATACACGCATTAGCTTTTTTTACTATTTCATAAATTTTCTCTTTTGAAAAAGTTACCGGTGCTAAAACCTCCATATCATCAGCTGTCCCGCCGGGTGTCGTTATAGCACGTGAGGAATTTTTTGGTATAGTAAATCCAGCTGAAGCTATTAAAGGGACGATTATCATGGTGGTTCGTGTACCTGGTACACCACCTATTGAGTGCTTATCGGCCACAATTCCCGGAAAAGTAAGTTTATCACCAGTTTCTACCATGGCTTTTGTTAAGAAGTACATCTCTTCGTCTGAAAATCCTCTCGTATAGCCTGAAGCAGCAAAATATGTGGTAAGGATATCGCCTAGTTTTCGATGTGCAATCTCATCCATTATGGCGAAGATCTCTTTGTAATTGAGGCTCTTACCTTCAAGTTTTTTTTGAAGCGCTTGAAGAGCGAAGGTTTTTTCATCCATTATTCTATGCCTCCCGTTTTTAACATTCGCATAGTATCTTTGATTATGGATTTAATTAGATTTATTACGAAATAAAGTGTACTATTTATTCCTCTATAAATATACGGCCACACTTGGCTAAGTAATTTTATAACCCGATTTGGTTCTTTTTGATACATAAATTTATTGTATATAACTTATGAAGTAATGTCATCAATAAATTCTTATTTAACTAGCTTTAGCTTTTATAATTAATCTTTTCCATGTGGTACCGGGAGGTGTGCATGTGAGCAGTGTGAGATAGCTGTTATCAGTATTCTGAGTAAATATAGTCATATCGTTAGGAGTTGTGATCCTAATAGACTCTACGATATATCTATATTCTTTAGTATTTACTGTAGTATGAATTTCGTCTCCAACTTTTAAAGTATGAAGTGTTGCGAAAATCGTCTGGTAATTATTAGGATTAAACCAACTGGGAATAGAAGAATGTCCGAAGATTACTGCATTACCTTTTTCAGGAGGAATACTTGTACCAGGATAAAGTATTAAGTGTTTTGACAAATCGGTATCAATAGTTGAAACATTTGCATAGTTAATTCTTAATTTGGGAATTGAAATATTAAATGTAGTTATAATACCCGGATCATTAACTTTTTTAAATGCTGGTTTATAGTCAGGGAACCAATTTTTCGCATCAGTATAATCTAGATTTATAGAATCCACAGCTGAAGCAAGTAGTGTCTGTAAATTTCCCTTGGAAAGTACAGTCGTTTTTGGTATGGGAGTTTGTAAATCAGCAGCTGCAAAGACCGGCTCGTAATAAAATTTCCAGGACAAAAAAGGATAAATTATATAAAATAGAAACAAGAAACCCGTAATTGAAATAATTAATCCTCCGTAGCGAATAACTGTGCGTATTTGAAATTTATTATTCTTCCTGTAAATGTATCTCATATAATTATTGTATAAAACATAAGATGAAATGTCACCAGAGGAGGGATGCTTTAAGTAATAAGGCTAAAGGCTTGTATTGACAATAATGTCTATATTTTTTGTAATTCTAGGAAGCACTTCTGGTAAAAAGGGAAGATTTGGTGAAAGAGTTATTTGAGCATCTTTTATTTGACTCGATGTACCTCTTGCTAATTCTTTTACTTCTGTAAAAGATTTTCCAGTAAGTTTTGTTTTCATATCTTCTATATCGATTTTAGGAAGTAGGCCTGCGTTAATGGCAGCGACTGCAGTCAGTTCTGTCTCACTTGTATCTTTGATACCGCTTAGTTTTGTATCAATATTGTCACGATTAAGTTCCTCCTTGGTGTACCTTTCTTTTATACTTTCTTCAGCAAATTGAAGTAAATCATCTTTATCATAGGCTACAGATATAAAATTTACAGTACCTGTAAGTTTTACTGTTTTTGCTTCTTTATCGACTGCATTATCTAATGTTGTTTTAGATAGAGTAATATCTGTAAAACCTGTAAGTAGTTCTTCATTACCATTCAATTTCTTTTTTAGTTCAGTACGCGCTTTTTCCTCTAAGCTCTTTGGTAGCTCTTCTTCTAGTTTATCTACATCTTTTTGGGTGACAACTGTAACTTTTTTCTTAGTTCCTCCTGAAAATGCTGATTCGTTTTTTGCAGCTACCACGTCTGTTCCCTGAATACTGAATTTTGAATTTGACGGCAAGTTATATTCTGTACCGATTTTTGAAGCTGTCACAGGTGCTTGTGCTGTTCCAGACTTTATACCAGTAAATATATCGCCTGAAGCAGAAGCTACACTGGTTTCTTTATCAAGAACAAAAATTAAACCTTTTTCTGATGCTATCTCTGTACCTTCCTTGAATGTTTTTTTAGATTCATCGCTGTTAAACAGTGTGATAGTTCCTTTTGCTTTATCTCCTACCTCTTTTTCGCCAGATGTTTCTGTTTCGGCGCTACCTTCAATTGCTACAGTTAACTCTTTTGCAGCAATTATATTTTTTGTGAAATCATTTTGTGATTTTGTTGATAAGGTTATCCGTTGAGTTTCTTCAACATCTTTTGGAGAAACAATAAGTGTTACAGTAGCTTTTAAAGAAAAGAAATATAAGAGCAGGGATGCTATAAGTAACAGGATAAGAATTGGTGGAATAAGAAACAACCAATTTTTTTTAGCTATTGTAGATGACCGCGGTTTAAGTTTCCTAAAAAAAGTAGTTATAAGAAAAAGGGGATTTGCTTTTGATTTTTTTATAGATATATTTTCATCATTATTTTCCTCAATTACCTCATTAAGTGCGAAATCGTTTCGTTTCTCAACTCGTGTGTTTCTATCTTCAAAATCGGTTTCTGAATTATTTATCGCTTGCATTGAATTCTCTTTTACATGTTTGGGTATAGTTGTAATATCTTCATTTAGAACAAATCCGAAAGCATTTGCGTTTATACTTTCAGAAGTTGTTTTATCAGATTTTTTTTCGATCTCTAGATCATGATCGGCATTTGTAAGTTTATTAATTCTTCTGCTTTTTTTTGGATCAAAATCAATTATTTCTGATTCGTTTAAATCCTGAGGTAAGCCGGTGAATTCAAAGCCTAGCTGAGTGGCTGCGCCCGCTACAATTGCTTTACCATCAAACTCATGAGGCAGTATCGATATTTGCGGAATTTGTAAAAAAGGCAAACTTTTACTCCAGCTATGTGCTATAAATTGCTGACTTAATTCATCTTTATTAATATCGCCTAATTCAGTAGTTGCATGGAATAGTATAATTCTGGAAGGGAGAATTTCCACATTTTCAAATTCTTTTAAAACTTCATCTACAGCGTGCATTGGTGTGCTGACAATTGGTTTTGTCTTTGTTTCGATTAGTTTTCCTGCTTTAAATAAGCTTACAGTCACTCCGAATTTACCAACTTCAGAAATTAGGGCGGTCACAGGTGCGCCTTCTTCTTGTTTTATAAGATGCGCTATAGCTTCAGGCAACACAATAAAACCAATTGGCTTAAGATCTAATTCTGAACAAATATGTTTGAGCTTGGTAAGGAAGTCCTTACTGATCTTTTTTTCACTTACCCAACTATCTTTCAAACCGAAGACTGTATCTTTTATCTCTATATCTGCCGGAAGTCTAGTCTCAACATGTGAGATTATTTTATCAAGTATGGTTACAAGTTCATCAAGGGGAGTTTTCTCAAGGGTATCTTTAAGCGTTTCTTCTCTTTTAGCTACTATCGTAATTTTTCCTTCCAGTTCTTTGAATATTAAGGCAGCTACTTTTTCATCACGGAGTACTAAAGCAAGGTAATAACCTTCCTCAGGAGTTTTTCTAAAGAGATGCAGTTTAAAAGGCAGGCCCATAAGTTAATTTTAGAGAGATTAAGATATTAGGATATAAAGATATTAAGTTAAACTTGTATGCATCACGTAATATCTTAATGTCTTAATATCTTAGTATCATTGTTTACGACCCAACTATAGCATACAGTCTCTTTTGGTTTTTGCCAAGGTTTTCTTGTTTCATGATTTTGAAACTTTTAAGAATATCAGTATTTTGGACATGCGGTCCTCCGCAAAATTCGATTGAATATGCGTTTTTGTAAGAAACTGAAGTGTCGCCAATGAAATAAATTTTGGACATGTCGCCATAAGTTTCCATAAAAAGCCCTATTGCTCCAAGATTTTTCGCTTTTTCTGTAGGAATTATTTCATAGTGTACTGGTAAATTCTTTGTAATCTTTTCATTAACTAATTTTTCAATTTTATTAATTTGCTCATCAGTTAGTTTTTCATCATAGTTAAAATCAAAGCGTATTCTATCGGTCGTAATATTGGATCCCGTTTGATGAACGTGATCACCTAATACGTCACGGATCGCTTGATGTAAAAGGTGTGTAGCGGTATGCCCCATGATAGTTTTCTCCTGATGGTCAGCTAGTCCTCCACGGAATTTTCCGGCAGATGCACTTCTTGATGAATCTTTGTGTTTTTGTAACTGTTCGTAGAAAAGCTTATCATTTAAAGTTTTGCCTTTTTCTATTGCAATTTCTTTTAATATTTCTAAAGGAAATCCATATGACTGATAAAGTTCAAATGCACTGTTTTCTAGGTTATCTAGATTTTTTTCTACTTCTTTCAGACCTCGAACAAGTGTTTTAGAGAATCTGTTTATCTCCTCAATCATTACTTCTTTTACCAATGTAAAATGGGTATTTTTATCGATTTTTTCGTCAACCTCTTCTTCGAGATTCAAAATCTCTTTGATAAGGGTATCAATTAGGTTTGTTTGAAGACTGCCTTCATTTAAGCTATGAATTTTAACTGCGCATCTGCGGATGAGTCTGCGGAGTATATAACCATGCTCCTTATGCGATGGAGTAACGTTGTCAATTATAAGATAAACTGAGGCTTTTAGGTGGTCTGCAATAACCCTCATATGATTTTTGTTTTTAGGATCTTTATATGACTTGCCGGTTAGTTCTTCTAAAGATTTTATAATAGGGAGATATAAATCCGTATTGAATACATCTGGTGTATCATAAACTGCTGCAGCCATACGCTCTAGTCCACCTCCGAAATCAATATTATTTTTCGGTAATGACTTAAATGATCCATCTTCTACTTTTTTGTATTGCATAAAAACTGAATTAGCGATTTCCATATAGCGACCACAATCACAATTAGGATGGCATTTAGCTCCGAAACGCAGATCATGTGCTACATTTGAGAATTCATAAAATACTTCAGTTGATGGACCCCCTGGTTCACCTATAGGCATTTTAGACGGTATTCCAGAACGGGACCACCAATTACTTTTATCAGAGTAGTAATATATTCTTTCCTTAGGGTTCATTCCTTCACTTTTGAGAATTTCAGTCCAAATTTCTACGGCTTCAATATCTTTAGGAATATCACCAATTCCTTCAAAGACAGTAATGTATAGTTTTTCCTTTGGCAAATTTAACTCTTTTGTTAGGAATGTCCATAGCCAGGGAATTTCTTCTTTTTTGAAATAATCTCCCAAAGACCAATTGCCAAGCATTCGAAAGAATGTGGTATGCCTATTGTCTCCAACTTCTTCAATGTCCTGCGTGCGGATTGCATTTTGTACATTTACTAATCTTGTACCCTCAGGATGCTTTTCGCCTAAGAGATAGGGTACCAATGGTTGCATGCCAGAGCTTGTGAAGAGTGTTGTTGGATCATTTTGAAGCACGAGAGGAGAATTAGCAATTTGCGTATGTCCTTGTTTTTTAAAAAAATTTATATATTTTTTGACTATTTCTGAAGATGAGATCATATATTAATTATAGCAGATTATTAGCCTCATGTTTGCTATAATACTTAG
Organism: uncultured Gammaproteobacteria bacterium; assembly: GCA_964653195.1. Classification (GTDB taxonomy): domain Bacteria; phylum Patescibacteriota; class Microgenomatia; order Levybacterales; family UBA12049; genus CAYMDS01. The sequence goes on along the minus strand of CAZZCX010000004.1, from coordinate 39,403 downwards.
TAATGGAATACAAAGTTTTTTTGGAAGAGGTACTTGAAAAGACTTCAGAAATTGCACTTTCGTATTTTGGTAAAGTATCGGGGTCTGTAAAAACAGGTGATAATAATCAAGTTCTGACAAATGCAGATATCGAGATTGGAAAATATATTGTCGAGCGTATTAAGCAGCAATTTCCTACCTTTAATATTATCGACGAGGAAGCAGGCGTCGTAGATAACTCTTCTGAATACACATGGGTAGTAGATCCTATTGACGGAACGAGCAACTTTGCCGCAGGAGTTCCATTGTTTGGTACTATTATAGGATTGTTATATAGAGAAAAGTCGATGGCTGGCGGGATTTCCTTGCCTTCATTTAGCGAAACAATTATTGCAGAGAAAGGATATGGAGCATATTGCAACAGCGAGAAAATATTTGTTACAAAAGAAACTAATCTTATGTCAGCTTTAATAGGTTACGGTATTGATGGTCATCAAGAAGAACCTAGTCTAACGTTAGATGAGTGTAAAAAGTTGGCTGACATTATTCTGGGAATTAGAAATTTAAGAGATGCAGGCAGTGTATATGATACTGTTTTGGTTGCGAAAGGTAAGTATGGTGCTTACCTTAATAGAACAAATAAAATTTGGGATAATGTCGGTCAGCAAATAATAATCGAAGAAGCAGGGGGAGTCTATACTGATTATTTCGGTAAGCCTATGGATTATTCTGATCCTTTAAATAAGATGAGTCAGAATTACACTTGGTGTTTTGGTGCACCTATTCTTCATAAAAAACTGCAAGAAATAGTTCATCGTTAGATTATAATTGCCGGATTTATTGGATTTAGGGTACAATGGTGAGCATGAATCAGCATAGTAATCGCAAATTTGCTTTTAATGAAAATTTATCGACACTGATTCTTGCAATTGTGTTACTTGGTGGTCTGTAAAAGTAACTATGCAATATGAATATATCTAATATAAGGAACTTTGCCATAATAGCTCATATAGATCATGGTAAATCGACTCTGTCTGATAGGCTTTTAGAAATTACAAAAACTATAAGTATGGATAAGATGCAGGAGCAATTTCTGGATCAGAATCCTATTAGTCGTGAGCGTGGGATTACTATAAAGCTTGCTCCAGTACGTATGAATTATGTTTTGGACAATGAACATTATCTTCTGAATTTGATAGACACTCCCGGTCATGTAGATTTCTCTTATGAAGTGTCGCGTACCCTTGCAGCATGTGAAGGTGCGGTCATATTGGTAGATGCTACACAAGGAATACAAGCCCAGACAGTAGCCCATTTTTATGCTGCGAAAAAGGAAGGTCTTACGATGATTCCTGTCTTAAATAAGATAGATTTGCCAAATGCACAAACTGATATTGTAAAAAAAGAATTAGTAGAGTCATTTGGATTTAAGGATGAAGAAATACTTTCAATTTCTGCAAAAACAGGTGAAAACGTAGATAAGCTTTTGGAGCTTATAGTCAATAAACTTCCTCCGCCAAAAAAAGTGGAATATGATACTCTACGCGCTTTAATTTTTGATGCTGTCTACGACGAGTATAGGGGAGTTGTTACTTATGTTCGAATATTTGATGGAGAAGTAAAAACCGGTGATGAAGTGATGCTTTACCAAAATGATAAAAAATCCGTCGTAACCGAAGTCGGTTTTTTCTCACCTTACCTTATAAAAACAGATGTACTTAGAGCTGGGGAAATTGGTTATATCATAACCGGTATAAAAGACATAAGACATGCAAGAGTCGGGGACACCTTAACGATTCAAAACATCAAAAATCAAAAATCAAATATCCAACCTTTGCCCGGTTATAAAATTCCAAAACCCATGGTTTTCTTTGGCCTTTATCCTAGAAATCAAGATGATTTTCCAAAATTACGTGATTCTTTAGGGAAGCTTGTTTTAAACGATACCGCGCTTACGTATTCAGAAGAATATTCAGCATATTTAGGTAGTGGTTTCCGAGTGGGTTTTTTGGGCTTACTTCATGCAGATATTGTGAAGGAGAGATTATTTCAGGAGTTCAATCTTGAACTTCTTTTAACAATGCCTCAGGTATTATATGAAAAAAAAGAGGATGGCTCTCTTCTTGAACCATATATGATGCTTTCTATTTATAGTCCGAAAGAATATGTAGGAGGAGTGATGTCTGTTTGTCAAAAGCACAAAGGTGATTTAATCGATATGCAGTATCACCAAGCGTATTCAGTATTAACTTACGAAATGCCATATAGTATGTTTATTCGGGGAATTTCAGCTGAATTGAAATCAGTGACGTCTGGTTATGCAAGTATTGATTATGAACTTACTGATTATAAGTCTGCAAATCTAGTTATGCTACAAATTCTCATAAATACCAATCCAATAGATGTTCTATCAGAACTGGTCTATAGAGATGAAGCAATGTATCTTGCAAGACAAAAAACAGAAAAACTTAAAGAAAGCCTTCCTCGTCAGCAATTTCGGCAAATAATACAGGCAAGTGTAGATAATAATATTGTAGCAAGAGTAGAAATCTCCCCTTTTAGAAAAGATGTTTTGCAAAAAATGTCAGGAGGAGATAGGACGAGGAAAGATAAACTTCTTGAAGCACAGAAGAAAGGCAAAAAGAAAATGATAGCTACAGGAAAAATTCATTTACCCCAAGAAGCCTTATTTTCCATGATGGAGAAATAAATTCACCATAAGTAGTGACGTAAATGGTTCAATTCGATACTGCTATACGCGCTTTGTTTCAATGTTCACCCATTTCGTGAGCTTTGAACGCAGCGACGGTTTTCCAAAGGAAAAAGACACATGAGCGAAAGCATCAGGGGGAACCCACTTTTATGGTGGAGGGGGTGTTATCACCCGATAAGTGAGCGAATGTGTCTAGTCGACCGTTCACAAGCATCACCAGTTTTGACTACTTTTGCTGTCAAAAGTAGAAAGAGATCAAACTTAATGTTCTTCATAAAAGTGCAAGAAGTATTAGAATCTATTCGGACTATTTACATTCGGGTCAATTAGGTTCTATAGGGCGAAGAAAAGGATACCACCTATGACTACAAATAGAAGTGCTACTCCGCCCATTCCCAGGATTACATCACCTGGACCTGGATCAGAGATAGTAGCTGATGGGGCTATAGTTAATCCTCCACCGTTTCCTCCAGTTGTTGGAGCAGGTAAGATAGTGATAGTCACCTTACATGCATTTGCATCACTTACTCCTTGTGAATTATCTGTTATTATCGCCGATGCTGAATAAGTTCCGGGATTGGTATATGTATGCGCTCGTTGGACACTCACGCTATTGGTTCCTATACCGCCTGTTTCAGTTACATTTTCTACTGGACCATCACCATAATTAAAAGTAACTTTACTGATTGTTCCGTCGGAATCATCTCCTACAGCGGTAAACGTTACTGAATAAGGAGCAGAACCAGTATTTTCCCGATCAATATTTAGTGCAGTACAAACCGGTGATTCATTCGTTCCTGTTGGACCAGCAGTTGGTGGTATAGAAGTTGGTTGTGTTGCTTGTGTTGGAGCGGTAGTATTTGTAGGTACTGGTGTATGTGTAGGTGTGACTGAGATTGGGGTAATAGTTGTACTTGATTGACCAATCAAAACCAGCGCTGGATTAACGTTCAATAAAACATTTTCACTGGCCTGATCATTGCTACCGATTGATAGAACTTCTGTGCTATTGCCGAAGGTTATATTTGTAGGCGTCTCTCCTGTGTCAGCTAATGCTTTAAACTTTATAGTAAGCGCTTTAGTCACTTGCTGTATTGCATTGGTAGGATCAGATCCGACAGACAAAGTAACCTGGATTTTACCTGTTGAAAATACCGGACCTTCCAGAGTAACTGGAAATGCAGCTTCATTAACTACAAAACCTCCATCTGCTTCAGATGTGGCCAGCTTCGTTTCATCATACTGAATTTCCAATTTAAGAAATGAAACAAGGTTTGTTCCAGGGTCGACACTTACTTCAAGTGGAAATTCTTCATTTAATGCTTTACTTATTGGTGTATCCTCTGATGATTCAGGAAGAAATGTCAATATTGTCGCTTTTTCTGCCTGTTGTCTTGTTTCTTGTTGAGTACTTAAACCATACAGCGTTAGAGGTATACCTACGAGCATGGCTGCGATAAAACCGAAAAGAAGTATTCGTTTTCGTGTGACGTTCATATTATGAATTAGACAAATTTAATTTGTATTTTAATCGTATAGAAGAACAGATGAGAATGTCAAGTATAGAGAAGTACAATGTTTATTATTGATATTTTAAGTTAAAAATTGAGAATACATTTAACACATTAAAGCTTACTATTATATATGTATAAAATTATTTTAAAAGTAATTTTTTAATAAAACTGATAACTAGCAGAAGTAATTAAACTATTTGACTATAGGTTATTGACAGCAACGTCCCTCATATTGTATAAATTAGCAGTGATACTTTGCAAGTGATTAAATAATCAAAAAAGCTTATTATGGCAAGCAAATTTAACATAAAACCATTATTTGATAATATCTTAGTAAGACCAGTAGATGCCGAAGTAAAAACAAAAAGCGGAATTTATCTACCCGAAACAGCAAAAGAAAAACCACAAGTTGGCGAAGTTATGGCAGTAGGTGAAGGTGCTGTAAATGAAGATGGCAAAAAAACAGCAATGATAGTAAAAGTAGGTATGAAAGTTATGTATACCAAATGGGGCGGAAATGAAGTTAAGGTAAATAATGAAGAGTGGAAATTAGTAAAACAATCAGATTTACTAGCAATAGTTTTGTAAAATAATAAATCAAAGATCAGATCTCAAAAATACAGATCAAAAATCAAAAATATATCTGAGTTTTTATTTCTAATCTTTAATTTTGACTGAAAGGAACATATGGCAAAACAAATTAAATACGGTGCAGAAGCACGAAGATTATTAAAAGAAGGAGTTGACGAGTTAGCTGATGCAGTTGCGACAACTCTTGGACCTAGAGGACGAAATGTAGCTCTTGATAAGAAATGGGGAGCACCATCAGTAGTTCATGATGGAGTTTCTGTCGCAAAGGAAATTGAGCTTAAAGATCCATTTAAGAATATGGGAGCACAGCTTGTTAAGCAAGCTGCATCAAAAACTGCAGATGTTGCCGGAGACGGTACTACCACATCCACTGTTTTGACACAAGCAATTGCTGCTGAAGGTATAAAAATGATTACAGCTGGCGCGAACCCTATGATCATGAGACGCGGACTTGATAAGGCAAGTCAGTATGTAGTTGCAGAGTTAAAGAAAATGGGTAAAGCCATTAAAGCATCAGATATCGCAAACGTAGCAACTATATCAGCAGGAGATGCACAGCTTGGTATACTTATTGCTGATGCTTTGAATAAGGTAGGAAAAGATGGTGTCGTAACAGTTGAGGAGGGTCGTGGTCTTTCTACCGAAATTGAATATAAGGAGGGAATGGAATTTGACAAAGGTTATGTTTCAGCTTATTTCGTAACTAATTCAGATCGAATGGAAGCGGAAATTGAAAATCCATACATTCTTGTAACTGATAAAAAGATTTCATCACTTCAAGATTTACTTCCCTTTTTGGAAAATCTCGTTAAGGTATCTAAGAATTTGGTAATTATCGCAGATGATATTGACGGTGAAGCGCTTGCAACGCTTGTTGTAAATAAACTTAGAGGCACATTTAATACTTTAGCTATTAAAGCTCCTGGTTTTGGAGATAGGAGAAAAGAAATGCTTGAAGACATCGCAATTTTGACTGGTGCTACTGTCATTTCTGAGGATACAGGTCGTAAACTTGACAGTGTAACGATTGAAGATTGTGGAACAGCAGATAAGGTATGGGCGGATAAAGAAAATGCAAGAATAATAGGTGGTAAAGGTGAAGTTTCTGGTATAAAAGCGAGAGTTTCTCAAATCAGAAGAGCTATTGATGAAAACACTTCTGAGTTTGATCGTGAGAAACTTCAAGAAAGACTTGCAAAACTTACAGGAGGTGTGGCTGTTATAAATGTAGGTGCAGCAACTGAAGTAGAGTTGAAAGATAAAAAAGAAAGAGTCAATGATGCTGTAGCTGCTACAAAAGCTGCGTTAGAAGAAGGAATTGTACCCGGAGGCGCTGTAGCACTCTTAGACGTAGCACGTAGAATGGATCGGAAAGAATTAGAAAAAGCTGGAGCAAGTAGAGAAGAAATATTTGGATTTGAGATTGTAAAAAATGCACTTGAAGCACCATTTGTTAAACTAATTACAAATGCAGGACTTGACGCTGGACAATTGATAGCAAAAGCGAGAGAGATGAGTGCTACAGGTCAAGGTTTTAATGTACTTACTCTTGATTCAGTTGAAAATGCAAAACCTGTCGATATGATAAAAGAAGGTATCATTGATCCCTTAAAGGTAGTACGTACTGCTGTAGAGAATGCTATCTCAGTTGCGACTATGATTCTTACAACTGAAGCATTGATTACCGATTTACCAGAAGAAAAACCGGCTGTACCAGCAATGCCAGGTGGTATGGGTGGTATGGGAGGAATGGACTATTAAAGTGGTAAATAGTTAAAGGTAAATGGTTCAATACACAAACCGTGAGTAGCGGTTTTTTTGTGCTTATTTTCCTGAAAAACGTGATAAGAATAGATTAATCCTCCGTGTTCTTCCAAAATAATTCTGGGGAGTAAAGGGGCCAGTCATGGCCAGTATTTTTTAATGTAATTAGCTTTGAGTTTTTTATCAGATTGTTTAACTTTTTCGCATCACTTAATGGTAGTAGATAATCATCTTCACCCCAAATTAATGTAGTATTAGCTTTGATTTTCGCAGCTCTAACTTCAAGATTCATTCCCTCTACGTATTTAAGTAGTCTTAGATGCCTAACAGGCGTTTTAAGAATACTGGATAATCCCTTGATATCATCAATGAAATGCTTGCTGAAATTATTCCTTTTGTTTTTTATTGAGAGTTGTATGAATTTGAATAATAAATATTTATGTTTTATACCGACAGTATTTAATAAATATATATTTTTCACCATTTCAGGATGGTGATATGCAAAATCGATTGCATATGCACCGCCAAGTGAATGCGCAATTATCGTGACCTTATTAATATTTAGGTTATTAAGATATTTTTTTATTCCCTCTGAAAAGCGATTATTGCTGCTTGAGGTTAATACATCGAAGTAATTAAATTCGTGAAATTTCCAATTATGTGGTGCGGTTTGAATTAAGCTGTTGTAATTATTTTTTCTATATGAAAAACCGCATAAAATTAAAGCGTGTGTAATCATATTATGGATTTACCCTTGTACCATCGATGGTTTCATCTGATATTCCAAGTATCTCTTTCCAGTTGCCGAGTTTTTTGAAAATGAGCAGATATGTTTTTGCTTCTTTAACATCAAATAACCAGGTAAGTAAAAGGTAAAGAGACAAGCCAATAGCGCTTGATATTCCTGTTAGAAAAATAAGATTTATTGTGCGAGTTGTATCAAAAACTAACTGATCTAGTAGTTTTATTGGTATATATAATGCAAAAGCCATTAAAAGAGAAGCTACGCCTACTTTTAGAAATGTTTTAATTTGTTTTTTACGATGAAATCCACCAGTCTTATTGTCTAGGATTACAAGCAGTATAACTAAATTCAGTAAACTACCCATAGAATATGCAAAAGCAATTCCGTCTGTACCGAAATTAAAATTTATACTGCCTGAAGTAACGCCCTCGAAAAATGAATAAGGTAGTGCAAATTCTTGTAACCCTGTTTGATAAATGAGAATAGAAACATATGCAATTACAAGCATGATGATAGTAGTTAAAGCGCCGATGATAAGCGGAGATTTAGTGTCATGCAAAGCATAAAACGCTCGGGACACCAAGTTGATCAAAGCTTGCGCTGCAATAGCTATAGTGAAGTATGCGACTGTTCTACCGATTGCGACTGTAGCATCCCAGTCTACCTTGTCAGCTCCATATGCGAATCTGACTAATGGTACACGAAGGATAAGTATAAGTACTGCGATGGGAAGAATGATATAGAGGATCTGGTTAAAGCTTGTCATAAATGTAGCCTTAAACTCTTCAGGATTATTTTTTTCTCTTGAGAGCACAGGAAAAGCAGCTTGTGCGATACTCGCTCCGAAAAGTGCGACAGGTGCAAATGCAAGAGTTTTAGCGAAATTATAAATAACATACATTCTCCCGGGATCTCCCAGAAAAGATATGAAAGAAGCGAGAATAAGTGTTCCAGCCTGAAAAATAATTAAAGAAATTGTCCGAGGCCACATAAGAATACCGATTCTTTTTATACCTTCCGAAAATATATAACGCGTTGAAGGTATGAAAGAAAACCCTACTTTTCTGGCTAAGGGTATTTGGACAAGTATATAAATCACAGCACCAATAATATTTCCTACGGGTGCTGAATAAATTCCAATTGTAGACGAAAGAGATAAAACTCCTATTATGGTACCTAGGTTATATAAAGCTGCAGCAATACCAGAGATAAAAAAATGATTATATGATTGTAAGAATGCCGAGATAAATGTTCCTATTATAAAAAGGAGTTGTCCGATGGTGAATACGCGCATTAAATTGGCCATAAGTGACATTTGAGAAGCTGTAAATTGTCCGCCTTGATTAAAGAAACTTAAAAAGAAAGGTGCGAAAACTCCAAGTATTATTGAGATTATGGCGAAAATAAACATACCTAAAGACAGTAGCGTTGATGCCATTATGTGTCCTTCCTTTTCTTTATCTTTTGCTAAATATTCAGAAAAAACTGGTATAAATGCGCTAGACAAAGCTGCGGTTATTGTAAGCTGAAATAGTGTTTCAGGAAGTAGTGTAGAGTAGTCATATATACCCAGGGTATTTGAAACACTGAAAATTGAAGCAAGCAATCTTTGTCTCACAACTCCCAATATTTGTGAAAAAACTACAGTAGCCATTATGATATAGGCCGCTGAAAGAATATTTGTTTGCCTTTTTAAAATTAAATTTGCTCCCCTTTGGATGATATTTTGAGGCATAGACTAAGATATTAAGTTATTAAGATATAAGGATATTAAGATAATTAGGGAGAAAATTGCTTAATATCTCAATATCTTAGCCTCCAAATATCTTGTTGATATTGTCTTTTCAAGTATAGCATGCTAAAATACGTGAATGCCAGTATTAAAACACGCCAAAAAAAAGCTTAGACAGGATAAAAAGCGTACAGCTGACAACTTGAAGATCAAAAAAGCATACAAGAAATTACTAAAAGTGGCCAAGCTTGAGAAAACTACTGAAGCTATTTCTGCTGCTTATCAAGCTATAGATAAAGCCGCAAAAAAAAATATACTTCATGATAATAAGGCAGCAAGGCTTAAATCATCTCTTACAAAAGTGGCAAGCGGAGCGTTATCAGGAGTCGTAAGTAAAAAGAAATCTGTAAAGGCTACAAAAGCTGCCAAGGCGGTAAAGACTGCGAAAAAAGCTGCTAAAGCGAAAGTTTCAAGCGCAAGTAAAACTAAAGCTACACCCCGTAAAGCTAAGAAAAAGTAGCTCTCCTATATAAATAATTTATATCTAAATACCCACAATCTGTATTTGAAATTAATAATAGATTTAATCTAGCTGCAGGTTCAAGTTGACCGGTTTTAGTAAATGGAATATAATCCCTTTAGTAAATAGTATGCTTGATTTAAATTACATATTAGAAAATCCAGAATTGATAAAAGATTCTGCTTTGAGTAAAGGCGTAACTATAGATGTTGAAAAAATTGTAGAGCTGGCATCTAAAATAAAGCCATTAATTCTTGAAACTCAAAAGTTTAGAGAACAGAGAAATATATTCGCCAAACAAGTCTCAATTGCTAAAGACGATGAAAGAAAATCTCTAATTGAGAAGGGTAAATTACTTAAAGCTGATCTTGATAAAGCGGATTTAGAATTGAAAAAACTACAAGATGCACTTCATATTATACTTCTTACTATTCCGAATCCACCAAAAACAGATGTAAAAACAGGTAAGGATGATAGCGAAAATGATGTAATCAGAAAATATAAAGAGCCTAACCAATTCGCATTTATTCCCAAAGATCATCTAGAGCTGGGAGAAAGCTTAGGAATTCTGGATATGGAAAGAGCTGCGAAAGTATCAGGTGCCAGATTTGCATATTTGAAGGGAGACGGAGTATTTCTTCAGTGGGCCCTCGTTCGTTTTGCATTGGATTTACTTACTGCGGAAGGTTTTATTCCGGTAGCTCCACCTGTCCTTATAAAGCGTGAGACAATGTCTGGACTTGGGTATATGGAAAATGGAGGGGATGAGGATATGTTTCAGATTCCATCCGATAATTTAGTTTTGGTGGGAACTGCCGAGCAGTCATTGGTGCCTATGCATATGGATGAGACACTAAAAAGTAAAGATTTGCCAATGCGATATGTTGGATTCTCACCATCATTTAGACGGGAAGCTGGGTCATATGGAAAAGATACAAGGGGTATCTTACGAGTTCATCAATTTGATAAGGTAGAAATGGTATCTTTCGTGCCTGAGGGTGAAGATGATAAAGAACATGAGTATCTACTAAGCCTTGAAGAAAAACTTTTTCAGTCGTTGGATATCCCTTACCAGGTTGTGAAAATGTGCTCAGGGGATCTTGGTTTTCCGGCAGCTCGAAAATATGATATTGAAGCATGGATGCCGAGTCAAAAGAAGTATCGGGAAGTAACTTCTACATCTACGTGTACTGATTTTCAATCTCGCCGTTTGAATATGCGATATAAAGATGGAGAAAAAACTAAGTACCTTTGTGTTTTAAATGGGACTGCTTTTGCTATCGGAAGGACAATAATAGCAATACTTGAAAATTTTCAAACAAAAGATGGAACTGTCAAAATTCCTCAAGTTCTTCAAAAATACATGGGTAAGGAAATATTAGGTATTTAATGTTTCTGTGTTTGAAACTGATTGTTAATCCAATCTAAAAGTAAATATCCGAAGCTATTGTAAATCTTGACAAAATTTCTTAAAAAGTAGACCATACCGGTATCTGTTTTCTTTCGGTTTGGGAAAGCTTGCAGATATAGTTGATAAATTTCTTTAATTTATCATTTGCATTACTTATAATCCCCTGCCCTACGGAGGGGATTATCGTTTCTGATAGCTTTAAATTGAAGCTATTCTATGTTAGAATAAGTTGCTATGCTTTCATTCCTCAACCGTTTTATAAACTCCAACGATAAAGAAATCAAAAAACTTAGCTCCATCGTGGTTCAAATTAATGAATTGGAAAAAGATGCTGAAAAATTAAAGGTAAAAGATTTCAGTAAAAAAACAGAAGAGTTTAAACAAAGATTTAAAGATGGAGAATCTCTCGATTCGCTATTGCCTGAAGCATTTGCGCTGGTACGTGAAGCTTCAAAAAGATCACTAGGTCTTAGGCATTTTGATGTTCAGCTTATGGCCTCTATTGCTTTAGCTAGAGGAAAAATAGCAGAACAGAAAACTGGAGAAGGAAAGACTTTATCTGCTATTCCAGCCTTATATTTGCATAGTTTAACAGGGAAAAATGTTCATTTGGTCACAGTAAATGATTACCTCGCTCGTCGTGATGCCGGTTGGATGGGACCTGTTTTTGATCTCTTAGGTGTAAAAGTATCTTCCATAATTCATGATAAGTCGTATATCTATGATACGTCCTTTACCGATTCAGAAGCCATTGATTATCGCCTAATGCATCTTAAGCCAGTGGAGAGAAAGGATGCATATATGGCTGATGTAACATACGGTATTAATTCAGAGTTTGGTTTTGATTATTTACGCGATAATATGGCTCAAGAAGAATCTGATCTTTCGCAGAGAGGTTATTATTTTGCTGTTGTAGATGAGGTAGATTCAGTTCTTATTGATGAAGCCCGGACTCCGCATATTATCTCACAGCCTGATGAAGAGCCTTCTCAGAAATATTACGAATACTCAAAAGTAGTTGATAAGTTAACATCAGATATCGATTATAAAATTGATGAGAAGCTGCGAACAGCACATCTTACGGATCATGGAATAGGAAAAATCGAGAAACTATACGGTATAACAGATATTTATGAGAAGGATTTTGATACTGTTTATCATTTGGAAGCAGCATTAAAAGCTCGTACTCTTTTTCATAAAGAAAAAGATTATATAGTGCGTGATAATCAGGTAATTTTAGTTGATGAATTTACTGGTCGCTTGATGGAAGGCAGAAGACTATCTGAAGGAATACATCAGGCAATTGAAGCAAAGGAAAGTGTCCCAATTCAAAGAGAATCGAAAACATTGGCCACTGTTTCTCTTCAGAATTATTTCCGCATGTATACGCACCTTGCTGGTATGACAGGTACAGCGGTGACTGAAGCTGAGGAGTTTCAGAAAATTTACAAATTAGAAGTAGTCGTTATACCTACCAACAACCCAATGATTCGTATTGATTCAGCCGATGCTGTATATAAGACAACTAGAGCTAAGTTGACAGCTGTTGTAAATGATATTGAGAATGCCCATAAGATTGGACAGCCGGTTTTGGTTGGTACCACTTCAATAGATAAAAATGAAATTCTTTCACAACTTCTAAGGAGACGCGGAATCAAACATGAAGTATTAAATGCGAAAAACCATGCGAGAGAAGCTCAAATTATCGCGCAGGCAGGTAAAAAAGGAGCAGTAACTGTGGCTACAAATATGGCAGGACGAGGAGTAGATATTGTACTTGGTGGAGAAAGTCCTAAAGGAAAAGATGGTACGCCGGATATAAATTCCAGTGAGTGGAAAGCGTGGAAAAAGATGCACGATGAAGTGCTCACTCTAGGTGGTTTATATGTGATAGGGACAGAGCGTCATGAATCGCGAAGAATCGATAATCAGCTTAGAGGCCGGTCAGGTCGACAAGGAGATCCAGGTGCCAGCAGATTTTATGTTTCTCTTGATGACGATATCATGAGGCTTTTCGGCGGAGATCGGATTTCAGGTCTTATGACACGGTTTAATATGCCTGAGGATGTTCCGCTTGAACATGCTCTTGTGACCCGTTCTATAGAGCATGCACAAGTCAAAGTAGAAGGATTTAATTTCGATATCCGTAAGCATTTGGTGGAATATGATGACGTTCTAAATAAACAAAGAGAAATTGTTTATGGAATGCGAAGAAGAATACTTGAAGCGAAAGAGGATATGGAGCAAAATAAAACCAAATCCAAAGATGACGAAGGTAGTTTGCTTCGTGATGAGACACTTGAAAAAGTAGACAAAGCAGTCGAAACATTTGTAAAAATATCCCTAGCTGAATCAGAAAACAATAGTAGTTCAGATTCGGTAAATGAAAGAATTCTAGAAAGATTTCAGACTGTAATTCCTTTTGATACTTCTTCTTTAAAGCAGATAGAAAAACAACTCATGCAACGCAATGAAGCTACGGAGAAGATAGAGTTTCTAAAAGATATAGCTCATGATATTTATAAAAAGAAAGAGACGCAATTTGGATCCTCATTGACTCGTAAGATGGAAAAATTTGTAATTTTAGGTTCTATAGATAGATTGTGGATGGATCATTTGGATGCTATAGATGACTTACGCGGAGGGATCGGACTTCGAGGATATGCCCAGAAAGATCCTTTAGTTGAATATAAAAATGAGGCATTCAAGATGTTTGAGCAATTAGTCTTCGCTATAGATGATGAGATAGTGAATAGAATTTTTAAAATCCAACCGCAAATAGTACCTCATCAGCATACGCATTTAATTAAGAACGAAGAGCAAAAGGCAGAGAGCAAAGGGCAGAGAGCAGGTTTTGCAGCTGGCCCTGACCGTATACAGCAAGCTGCAGGTAGCGCTCCTAGTAAACATATAGTCAAGCCAGTTGTAAATAAAAAAATAGGTAGAAACGATCCATGCTGGTGCGGAAGTGGAAAAAAATATAAGAAGTGCCACGGCCGATAGTAGTTATTGACAAGTTTTACATTTTTGATATAATTATTTATAACAATTTAATAAATGCGTTTGAGTCTACCGCAGTAGACAAGCTGCGTAGAAGAAATCCTGAAGTAAATTTCAGGAATAACTACGACGGAAGTCAACCGTAAAAATAAGACAATGCGTGTCGGAAACGGAGCGCAGATAATAAGCATTAGCTACAATTTCTGTTTGTTCCACCGTAAGGTGGATTTTTTGTGGCTTATGAAAGCAAGGTGGTACCACGGTGCAATCCCGTCCTTGGAAATAACTGTTTTTGGTTATTTTCAGAGACGGGTTTTTTAGTGGAAAAACTATGAAAAAGCTTTGGCAAAAAAATTGGGAACTTGACTCATTTATTGAATCTTTTGAAACGAAGGATGATCTTTTGCTGGATCAATACCTCGCTATATACGATGTGTATGGTTCGATTGCTCATGTGAGAATGTTGACAAAAATTGGAATCCTACAGAAACAAGAGCAAAGTAAGCTTCTATCTGGCTTTGCTGAAATTCTTTATCTTATAAAAATAAATAACTTTATATTAGAACAGGGAGATGAAGACATACACACCAAAATTGAGAATTTTTTAATAGTCAAATATGGTGATGTCGGCAAGAAAGTACATACAGGCAGATCACGGAATGATCAGGTTCTTACTGCAATGAGACTTTTCTCTAAAGAAAAGTTGCTATATATTTGGAAAAACCTTCTTTTGCTTATCGAGAGTTTTCTAGTATTTGCAAAAAAATATGAATTTCAGGTTATACCTGGTTATACTCATACTCAAAAAGCTATGCCTTCATCAGTCGGTATGTGGGCTGGAGCTTTTATTGAAGCGTTTTTTGATGACCTTAATGTTTTAAAAGTATCATATTCATTAAACGATAAATCACCACTCGGGTCTGCTGCGGGCTACGGAGTACCTTTGCCACTTGATCGGGAATATGTTAGCGAGCTACTTGGCTTTAGTAAATTACAACTAAATTCATTATATTGTCAAAACTCAAGAGGAAAGATAGAAGCTATTATTCTATCCGCGCTAAACAATATTTTACTGGATATAAACAAATTCGCTACTGATGTGTTACTTTTTACAACTTCAGAATTTGATTATTTCAAAATAGCAAAAAAGCTTTGTTCCGGAAGCAGTATTATGCCTCAGAAAAATAATGTTGATATTGCTGAGTTATTAAGAAGTAAAGTTCATATAACCGCAGGGAATTATATTCAAATTCTTAGTCTCTCAAGCAACTTAATATCTGGTTACAACAGGGATTTACAGGACAGCAAAAAACCGTTTATGGTTAGTCTAGAAGTTAGTCAGGATAGCATAAAGGTAGCGAAGATATTGATTTCAAATATAACTCCAAATAAAGTCAAACTTAAAAATGCGTTAACGCCTGAGTTATTTGCAACACATAAAGCTATAGATCTTGTAAAAAATGGAATGTCATTCAGGGAGGCGTATCAAATAGTAAGCTCAAATTCTCCTAAAGTAAATTCAATAACTATTAGTAATGTCCTTAAACAATCTGAACATATTGGCGGAACTGGGTGTTTAGGGCTAGAAATATATTCTGATCTAATAAAGAAAGAAATGAATGATTATAAGTATGAACATAAAAAGTATAAATTTACTATAAAAACATTAGTGAAAGGGGGTGATAAAAATGAATAAATCAAAATATATTAAGGTAGCATCGTATGAAGCAAAAAAGGGTGATATTAAGAAAGTGTTACTTCTTTATTCAGGAGGTTTAGATACATCAGTAATGCTTAAATGGATACTGGATCATTATAAAGCTGAAGTTATAACATTAACACTTGATTTGGGGCAACAACATGACGATTTAAAAGTAATTCAAAATAAAGCATTAAGTTTCGGAGCTGCGAAAGCAATTACCTTGGATGTTAAAAATGAATTTGCTGAAGAATATCTCTCAAAGGGTATACTGGCAAACGCCAGATATCAGGGTGATTACCATTTGTCTACACCTATAGGCAGGGCAGTTATTGCGAAAAAAGCAGTAGAGATGGCGAAGAAGACAGGAGCTGATTGTATAGCGCATGGATGTACCGGTAAAGGAAATGACCAGGTGAGGTTAGAGGGATACATTTTGACTCATGAACCACAAATAAAAATTATTGCACCAGTGAGGGAGTGGAACATGGATAGAGAAGAGGAAATAATGTATGCTCAAAAACATGGTATACCCGTACCTGCTTCAATTGATTTTCCATATTCAGTTGACGACAACATGTGGGGTATGACATGGGAAGGGGGAGAAATAGAGGAGCCTGAACAAATTCCTCAGTTTGAAAAGTTCTTAAAAACCTATACATTACCCGAGAAAGCACCCGATAAACCGGAGTTAGTAAACTTATCATTTAAAAAAGGTATACCACATGCAATAAATGGTCAAGAGATGATCCTATCACAACTTATTATTGCACTTAATCATATTGCCGGTAATCATGGTGTAGGTATTGTCTCTATGTTTGAAGACAGACTTGTCGGTCTAAAAAATGGTGGAGTCTACGAATTACCTGCTGCTCATGTGATTATTGAAGCTCATAAAGCATTGGAAAAATATGTAAATACCAGGGTACTTAATGAGATTAAGGAGATTATGGACATCAAATGGGGTTATCTTTGTTATGGAGCAATGTGGCTCGATCCAGCTATGCAGGCAATAAATGTTTTTAATGAGAAAGTTAATGAAAAGGTGACTGGTGAAGTTATTGTTAAGTTATTTAAAGGGAAAGTTGATATATTAGCGATGAAATCACCATATGGATTACCTCAGACATCATTTAATAACTCTGAGGGATATGCATTCAATGTAAATGCTAGTGCTGGTTTTACTGAAATTTATACCTTACAAATGAAATTGGCTAATCAAAAATAAAGTCAATATAAGGTAAATATTGAAAGTGGGGACGAATGTAGATTCCCGTCCCCACTTAAATAAACGTATAAGAATATTGTATTTAATGTATTTAATACGTTTGCTATAATGAGGGTAGGTCAGACTCATCAAATATAATTAAAAATGATTCACTTTGTATACTTTGACGTTGGCGGTGTAGTTATGCAGGATTTTAGTGGAACAGACAAGTGGTCTGAACTCTTAGATGAGTTGGGGATAAAGCCTGATCAAAAAAAAGAATTTAATGAATTATGGGACAAGCATAAATATGATATTTATACAGGAAAGGATGTAGATAGTTTACTCCCAATTATTAAACAAAAATTTAATCCCAATATCTCAGCTAATTATTCGCTTCTTTTAGATGGTTTTGTAAAGTGCTTTAAAGTAAATATGTCTATCTGGCCGGTGATAGATGTTATTCATAAGAAGTGTAGAATCGGATTATTTACAATTCAATATACGGGAATGCTTGAGGCAATTAAAGCAAAAGGTATCTTGCCAGATATTAAATGGGATGTAGTGATTGATTCGAGCATTGAAGGAGTATCAAAATCAGATAATTTGATGTTCGAACTTGCCGAGAGGAAAGCTGGTTTTAAAGGAGAACAAATATTCTATATAGAAAATACAACTGAACATATTGATAAAGCAGAAGATCATGGCTGGAATACATTTCTTTATGATCCGACCGATCTTGACAAATCGAACCGGGAACTATTGCATAAATTTAATATGCTTGTCAGTCAATAAATAGCAGTTAAAGATTTATCATTAAATTTTCTCAAGATAATAGGTAGCGTTTTGGAGGAAACCGTAAGCTTTTGAGTATTCTTTTTTCACTAATTTTAACCCTAGCTTTTTAAATAACGCTAGCCATTCAGAATTCATTTTATTTGTATGGGGATGTCCGATAAATTCCTTGTTTAGTAAACTATCTATAAAATAGGTATATAGTTTTTGCGGAGTATTAGTATATATATCTTCGAGTAATATGATTTTTTTTGAAACCCGCATTGCTTCTTTAAGCACGATTTCTGGATTTTGGGTATGGTGCAAAACTGCGATCAGCATGCACATATCAAAGGAATCATTTTTGAATGGTAATTTTTTACCGTCATAAATAATCGGTGTTATATCTTCGTAATAACTTCTGTTTTTGATATCTACAGGTGTAATGTTAAATCCTTTATTTTTAAGAATACGTGTAAACATACAAGTGCCTGAGCCTAGATCAAGTATTTTGTCATTTGCAGATAAGAAAAATATAAATTTATTAAGTATCCGTTCAACAGATTTAATAAATATAGTTTCACCATTTTTTCTTCTAATAGTAGGTAATATAAGTATATTAGTTGCGAGCATAACTAATGTTGTGGCAGATTGTTGAAGTTGAGTTTGATTCTATACTTATTAAGCTCAACTTACAAGCGATTACTTTTTCGTAGATTCGTCAATTTTCCAGATAGGACTTATGGTGTGATATGGTTGACGTTTTATACGAGTATATATAAAAATAAAAAAATATAATAATGCCGATCTCGGATGAAGTATAAGCTCAGTTATTGTCGCTCTGACAAGTACGAAAAAAGGAATATGATATTCAGGTTTTATATCGAAATCGAAATATTTCTTTAATTCTGTTTCTGAAAACTGATATCTGCTGCTTGGTCCAATCTGATCATTTATAGATTGCGGACAGCGTATATATACTTTTGATTTTCCGGCGCGCATGATTTCGCCTCCAAGTCTTTTATTTTCCAGGTATAAATACATATCACCGTTTACAATTTGTTCGCGGATTATAAACTTTTTCAGTAATTTAGTCTTGAATGAGATACATCGTCCGCTTGCTGTGAGATAGTTTCTGCCTTTATTCCATTTACCTGAAACCCGATCAATAATTCTTACCATAGAAGTCATGCTTTTCTCAAAAAGCGTTACTGGTGCCAATGGTAAAATACGACTTCCTACCATCGTAACTGAAGGGTTTTTGCTGAAGGTTTTTATAATTTCTGAGATAGTATCCGGTCTGAATGTGATATCATCCTGTGTAAATATAAATAAATCAGTATCAGTTTTATTTATAATTTGTTTCAGTTTTTTAAATTGACTTCCCGGTTTTGGATTCCAGTAAATCTCAGCTCCTAATTTCTCAAGTTTCTTTCTTAATGAGTACGAAACAGGTATATTATCAGCTACAATGATACATCTAATATTCGTTATATTTGATGCAAATATTGTTTCCACCGTTTTAAGCAGGGAATTACCTGCATAGCGTGTCGGAATACCAACTGTTATATTTATTAGTTTTTTCATAAGTTATGAAAACAATTTATTTTGTTTATCGCGAAGATTATCTGATAATCTATTTTTTGGCAGGGTTACATCACTATATGAGATTGTGCTGTTTTTCTTTATATCTTTATTTAAAATACAGTCTTTTGAAAGTCCCATAGGCAGAAGATTTTGTGTTTTACTAGTATCATAGTTTTCTATAACTCCAAAGCAACTAAAACCTCCAATTCCATCGAGTTTCTCACCTTTCTTTAAATCTTTTTTGGCAACAGTTATGACATCGCATACAGGTTTTCCTAACGGAGCAAGAGTTGCGTTTTTATTTATCACAGCCTCAGCTACACTCAAATGAGTTTCCAGTGTACACAAATGATATGGTCTATAGAATACATAAAAAGGACCTATGCCCATTTTGTACATTTTCAAATACTTTTGTCTTTCCGGATTATCGGTGTGAGCTATGATGAAAACTCCGAAACTGGGTTCTGCACCTAAAATATAATCGACAATTCCACCGTCTTTTAGAAGCTTATCAAGTGGGAAATTATTTAATGCATCATTAACATGCTTCATAGAAAAGCCATGCATTCCCCTTGTACCTATCTTCATACCTGTAGCATTGGCGACTGTGGCCATTTCCATTGCGATTTTTGTACCATCTACAGCAGTTGTGGCAAGATGCGGGCTTTGATTATTTTCATCTGCCCACATTTTTTGGGTTTCGGGAGTTCGGTAATTATCAAGAACCGTTTTTATATTTCCAGCAACTATAGGAGTAAGGCCTAAAAGTTTTACGTATCTAAATAAATTCATTATTACCCCTGGCTGGTCTCCGTCTGTTTGGGTATATATGACATTTTTTTTATCAGCGTAGTGTTTTAAGATAGGTCCTATTGTCGAATCGAGCTCTGCGTTGATGAGCACCAAATGCTTTCCGTTCTCAATTGCTTTTACTGCGACTTGTGCCCCGAATTCTACGTCCCCCGTTGCCTCAACTATGACATCTATCATGGTTGATTCGCATAACAATTCATAATTATCGGTTACCAAATAATTTGAATCTTGCATTGCTTTTTCGAGTCCATCTCTGTTATCGATTTCTTTTGCATCAATACCTGATTTTTTATAAATATTTTTTGCTTTTGAGACTGTTCTGTTTGCAATTCCCACGAGCTTTATACCGTTTTCATTTGCCAGAATTTGTAAAGCGAAGCCAGCTGCAGCATAACCAGCACCGATAAGTCCTACGCGGATTGGCTTATTTTCTTTCATTAGTTTAGTAAGTTTTGAGTCGATATTCATAATTTAAAATATTTGAATTTCAGGTATACCGACAATAAATTTACCACCCCATTCTCTTATATATGACATTTGTTCACTTATTTCATTTTTTAAGTTCCAAGGAAGAATAAGGACATAATCAGGCTTAGTTTCTTTTATTTTATCTGGTGCGTAAATCGGTATATGTGTTCCCGGCAAGAAATGATTTTGCTTGTGAATGCTTCTATCTACTGTATAAGTGATACAATCTATACTCAAATTGCAATAATTAAGCAAAGTATTACCCTTTGCAGGAGCACCATAACCTACGATAGTTTTCCCTTCAGATTTGGCGTTCTTTATAAAATTTATAAAATTTTCTTTTGTGATAAGTACTTTTTTTTGAAATTGTGAATAAAAACTTAAATCAGTATATCCTGCATTAATTTCTTTCTCGCGAAGTAAATTCACTCTTTCATTTACTTTTAGTGCTGAATTTTCTGTATGTCGTCCGTAAATTCTAAGCGACCCTCCGTGAGTAGACACCTCCTGAACATCAAAAAGTGTAATTCCATGTTTGGCGAATATTTTCTCTGCAGTAATGAATGAGTAGTATGAGTAATGTTCATGATAAATTGTATCGAACTCATTATGATTAATTAAATTCATAAGATGAGGAAATTCGATAGTTATTATTCCATCCGGTTTTAAAAGAATCTTCATACCTCCTACAAAATCGTTTACATCTGGGACATGCGCGAAAACATTGTTTCCAATTATTAGATCTGCATATTTATTCTCCATCACTAGTTCTTTGGCTGTTTGTACGCCGAAAAACTTCACAATTGATGGAATCCCTTTTTTCATTGCCTCTTCTGCCACGTTTGCACTTGGCTCAATACCCAAAACAGGAATTTTCGCGTCTTTGAAATATTGCAGTAAATAACCGTCATTACTGGCAAGTTCTACCACTAAAGAATCATTATTAAATTTAAAATTTTTCATCATCATACTTACGTAATCCTTGGCATGTTTTAGCCAACTGTCAGAGTAGGATGAGAAATAAGCGTATTTATCGTTAAATATTTTTTCTCGGGCGACGACATTTGGCAGTTGTACCAGAAAACAATTTTCGCAGACATAAGTATGTAAAGGATAAAATTTTTCATCTTTGAATTGATCTTCTTTTAAATAATCATTTGCGACAGGGGACATACCTAGATCTACAAAGGTATGTGATAATGGTGTTTGACAGAATCTGCAGTTAAATAATGTAACCATATTTATTTTTTATTCCAATAATATTCATTGGTTATCTGACCGCTTTGGCGTAAGTATTCGATCATCTTGAGTCTGGTAAAAGCACGTGAATCGAATTGCTCTTTTGATAACTTAACTCTCTCAAATAACTCTTTTAATTGCCTGACACCAAACGCAACATCTTTTTTTGCATTGTATCCGGGAAGTATGGTATTTATTTTTTCAAAAGACACTCTATATGATCTTGTGTCCCCGTTGCTATTTCCGATTGATATTTTGCAATCCGGGAATTCATTTTGCACGATAGAAGCTACATCAATTATTCGATAATTTCCTCCGATTTTGCCTACATTGAATATTTCAGCGTGTACTATTTCCTTTGGTGCAATTAAAGCTTGTGCAAATGCTTCGCTTACATCGTTTATATGTACCAAAGGTCTCCAAGGCGTACCGTCACTGGCAAGACGTATTTCTTTATTTATAAATGCATGACCGGAAAGATTATTTACGACTAGATCAAATCGTAGTCTTGGAGATATGCCAAATACAGTAGAATTTCTGAGTATGACAGGTGAGAACGTATCATCAGCAATTGCTTTAAGTTCATTTTCGACTAGTAATTTGCATTTAGCATAAGTAGTCTGGGGGTTGGTAGCTGACTTCTCATTTACAATATCTTCCTTGGCGATTCCATAGACGCTGCAGGATGAACTATAAAGGTATCGTTTTATACCTGCTTTTTTAGCTTTCTTTGCGAACTCTACTGCTGCGATATGATTTATGGCATAAGTAGATTTTTCATCCAGTTGACCAAGAGGATCGTTTGAAAGATCGGCAAGGTGAATTGCAGCATCAAATCCCTCAAGCTCCTCCTGTGTTACGTCTCTGATATCTTTATTTATTACAAGGGGCATTATATTTGCTCCATTATATAGCCAGCCTTCACGATAAAAACCGGTATCTATACCTGTGACGTTATGACCTTTTTCGATTAAGACTTGTGATAAAACCGCGCCAATATATCCATCAATTCCTGTAATTAGTACTTTCATATATTTACCAGACTTTCCAAGGGGCTTTTCCTGTTTGCCAGATTGATTCAAGCATCATTTTGTCTCTAAGAGTATCCATGCACTGCCAGTAGCCATTATGTCTAAATGCATTTAACTTTCCATCTTTTGCCATGTTCTCCATTGGTTCTTGCTCAAAAACAGTATCATCGCCTTTAATATAATCAAAAACTTCAGGTGTTAAGACCATGAATCCTCCATTTATCCAGGCACCATCACCATTTGGTTTTTCTCGGAAACTTGTGATTGTAGTATTACCATCATGAAGGCTGAAGATTCCGAAGCGCCCGGGAGGCTGTACTGCAATTACAGTTCCAACTCCACCGTGCTTTTTATGGAAAGCAATTGTATCTGTTATATTTACATCACTTACTCCATCTCCATATGTGCATAAAAATGTCTCATTTCCCACGTAGTCTTTAACTCTTTTAAGTCTTCCTCCGGTCATCGTACTTTCACCTGTTTCAACTACTGTTATTTTCCACGGTTCTGCACCATTTTTATGGGTAATCTGAGTATGGGTAGTGAGATCGAAGGTAACATCTGAGTTGTAGAGTGCGTAGTTGGCGAAATATTCTTTGATCGCGTGTGATTTATAACCTGCACAAATTATAAAATCGTTAATTCCGTAAGTATGGTATATTTTCATTATATGCCATAATATAGGTTTACCACCAAGCTCAACCATAGGCTTAGGTCGTATACCGCTTTCCTCGCTAATTCTTGTGCCGTAACCACCGGCCAAAATGACTGCTTTCATGCGCTTATTATAGGCTTTAAGTTTCACAAAGTCAACTATAGGATGTATAGTATACTATGATACGATTAGCCTCAAATTTGCTAGTTTTTGGTGCTATTTAGAAAATGGATGAAAAAGTCTTTTGACTTTTGTTAGATTGAAGTGTTATTTGAATGTATCAGGTTTTTGCAATAACTATCTTTATTTTGGACTATCTAGATTTTTCTTTAAGCAATCTCTCGCTTTATTTTATATCCAGTTCATGTTAATATATTAAGGCTAAATTTGGAATCGTTATTTAATTAATTATGTCTTTAAATACAAAGAAAATCGGTATTATCAATGCTGGAGGAGATTGTGCGGGTATAAATGCAGTTATTTCAGCCGTTGTAAAAAGTGGAATAGCCATGGGATATGAATTTATCGGATTTGAACGGGGATGGGAAGGTCTTTTAACTCCTTTGATGTATCGTAGCCTTGATCTGAATGCTGTCAAAAATATCAGCTTTCTTGGAGGTACAATCCTTCGAACCACAAATAGGGGTAGATTCGGTGGAAAAGTAGGAACAGGCGAGAAAGGTGTTATACCTGAGCATATACTTAAAGAGGCTAAGAGTCATCTTGATGAACTGGGAATTGAAGGACTTATTTTGATAGGAGGGGATGGAACTATGACCGCAGGATTGCAGCTTGCTGAGTATGGTGTGAACATCGTTGGAGTACCTAAAACCATAGATAATGACCTGGGATCGACAGATCAAACATTCGGCTTCAGTACTGCAGTAGGTGTGGCTGTAGATGCAATCGATAAGGTGACTACTACTGCTTTCAGTCATGATAGAGTGATATTTGTCGAATGTATGGGTAGATATACAGGATGGATTTCGCTTTTTGCAGGTCTAGCAGGTGGCGCTGATGGAATTTTGCTTCCTGAATTTACTTTTTCTGCTGAAAAATTCATTACTTTCTTAAGAGAAAGACATTCCTCTCGTAATTATTCCGCTGTCGTCGTCGTATCTGAAGGATTATTACTTGAAAATGAATTGATACACTCAGGGATGGTTAGTTCGGAGGTTAAATTAGGTGGAGTCTCGCTTCAGCTTATGAATCTTGTTGAGAAACTGGCGCCTAATGAATTCGAGATGAGAAATGTAGTTTTGGGGCATGTACAGCGTGGAGGTTCCCCAAACGCAGCAGATAGAATTCTTGCCAAGTCATACGGGATAGAAGCTATGGATGCATATGTCAGAGGTGAATTTAATACAATAGTGTGTCTTAAGGCAGGTATTATGAAAACCGTAACAATTGAAGAGGCAGTAAAAAACTTAAAGCAAATCACACCTCAACTTCGGGAGTACCAGGTTGCTAAAAAGCTCGGAGTTTATCTCCAATAACTATATATTCTTAATTCCCTTTTCATGTTTAAAAATCGTAATTTTTTCATTATTGCCGTAATCGCTTTAGTTAATTCCTTAGGTTACGGTATCATTATTCCTATTCTTGAATCATATACGAGTAGATTTGGTATGAACGATTTTCAGTTCGGTTTATTATTTGCTTTGTTTTCACTTTGTCAGTTTTTTGCGACACCTGTAATTGGCCGTTTATCAGATAAATATGGCCGACGACCGCTTCTTATAATTTCTCTAATCGGTACCGCTATGTCTTTTTTTATGATGGCATTTGCTAGATCTGTTCCGATGTTATTTTTCGCCCGAGCTTTAGATGGAATCACAGCAGGGAATTTGCCCGTAGCATCTGCTGTGATAGCCGATACTACAGATCTAAAAAATAGAGCAAAAGGTTATGCTATATTTGGTGCCTCATTTGGTTTTGGGTTTATCTTTGGTCCAGCTATTTCTGCATTAACCGTAGGTATTTCACAGACGCTTCCGTTTATCATAGCTGGCGTCATTTCCGTAATCGCTGTAGTTGCGACATTCTTATTTCTTCCTGAGACAAATAAGAATTTGGGGATGGTAAAAAAAGGAAAGCTATTTGATTTCAAAAAGCTTTTTCATGCTTTGTATGATGAGAATACTGGGAGAACTTTTCTAATTACTTTATTTTACTCATTAGCGTTTGGTATTCTAATTTCTCGATTCCAGCCTTTCGCCCGAAAAATATTGATGTTACAAGAGCAGAGTATAGCCATAATTTTTACCATTTTTGGTCTAATCGGGCTTATTACTCAGTTATTTTTATTACAGCGTATTACGAAAATATTTGGCTTGAAGAGAAGCTTTAATATAATGTTTTTAGTAGTAGCGTTTAGCTTTTTTGGATATTTCATAACTAGAAATGCTTTAGTATTTGTTTTGTTCTCAATTATTCTTGGTTTCTCAAATGCCACAATAAATCCACTGACTCAGACGATTTTGTCGCAAGAATCAGATGATAAGTCACAGGGAACTATACAGGGATTGAACTCATCATACATGAGTATTGGTAGTATACTTGGCCCATTACTTGCAGGATTACTTGCGACTTATAATACATTTCTTCCTTTTTTAGCTAGTGCATTATTTTGTATTTTCTGTTTTTATCTTTCTTTACAAATTGCTAAGCCTGGATATAAAAAAGAGTCAGCTTTTTGATGATCTTTACCATTTTAAGTAAGTTCTTTCTAACTTCTTACATTATTTTCATATG
This sequence comes from uncultured Gammaproteobacteria bacterium, assembly GCA_964653195.1. Lineage (GTDB taxonomy): Bacteria > Patescibacteriota > Microgenomatia > Levybacterales > UBA12049 > CAYMDS01. The sequence continues at coordinate 13,207 of CAZZCX010000004.1, read as the reverse complement.
GAATAAATCGAAGAGTAATATTATGGGTTAATGTTAAATGTAGGAAATGTGTACTCAGTTCCATCTGCTCCAGAGAATATATTGATTAAGTTAGTATTAATTGTTGTCGGTATACTATCAGCACTCAGCATCGAATATATGCTTATCCATCTAGTAAGTTCTATAGGGTAATTAGAAAATACTGTACGACTAGACACAGAAGATTATTTCCTATACGATAAATATATGGAAATAATGTTTATAAAAAATTTATTTATACTCTCCTTTTCATTTATGTTCGTTTACTTCTTTCGGATTATAAGGTAATCCGTTAATGCGAATTTAAATTATTAAATAAAATGCATCTAGCCAAACCTAGGAGAGTCTTTTTAATTTTGCGGTGAAAAATCCTTCCATTTTTTGAGTAGGAAAAACTCGCATCGTTTTTTTTATAGCTGTATCAAAAGTCTTGTTTTTCCAGATACTTAGCGGTGAGTCATATTTTATTTTTGTATCCATAACTTTCACATGTTTCTTTTCTTTATCCAGCAAATATTGGATCACAGCTTCATTTTCTTCTGGTTCTAAAGTACACGTGGAATATACAATTATTCCGCCGGGTTTGACTGAATAAAAAGCAGAGCTCAATATACGTTTTTGTAGATATGATAGGACTTTAATTTTCTTAGGTGACCAGTCAGCATAAGTTTTTGGATCATATGATCTGAAACGGCCTTCCATGCTGCATGGCGCGTCAATTAGTACCTTATCGAAGTAGTTTGGGTATTTTCTCCAGATATGCTCGCCAGGTATTTGCATTATTTTTACATTAGTTATACCTTGTGTTTTTAAAATTGAAACAAGTCTAAACAACCTCTGACGGCTTATATCATTTGCAACTATTTCTCCAGTATTTTTCATAAATTGAGCTATTTGTGAAGTTTTACTGCCGGGGGCTGCTGCGATATCCAGAATTTTTTCATAAGGCTTCGGATCCATAATTACAACAGGTAGCATACTGGATAGGTTTTGAAAATAAATGTACCCTTTTTTATATATATCAGATTCAGTGATTTGTGTTTTCGCGCTATTATCAATAATTAATGCATCCTCATACCAAGAAACAAGTTCAAATTTTATGTTTTTTGAATCTAGAAAATCCAAAATTGTCTTTCTGTCTGTTTTTAGTGTATTTATTCTAAAAGTTAAGAGCTTTTCTATACTGAAAGATTTTTTTATTTCCTCCAGTTTTTCTAAAGGTACTATAAGTTCAAGTCTTTTTATAAATTCAAAAGGTAAGTTATTTTGATTATCCATAAGAGCTATTATAAGCGTTTGGCAGAGAAAACATAAGCTATTGCTAGAATATTTCTGATATGCTAAAGTTACACACCAGATAGTATGCTTTCAAAGCTTTCCTCAAATCTTAAACCATCGCCTACTGTGAGTCTTGATTCTCGTGTCAAAACAATGCAGTCAGAAGGCATAAAAGTCATAAACCTTGGTGTGGGTGAACCAGATTTTGATACTCCAGCTCATATTCAGCAAAGTTGCATTAAGGCAATGAGTGACGGATTCACTCATTATTCGCAAGCTTCAGGATTGTTGGATTTTAGAATTGCAATACAAAAAAAGTTCTATGAAGATAACAAAATTGAATATGATTTGTCTGAGATTATAGTAGGTTTAGGTAGTAAAATTTTATTGTATCTTGCATATCGAACACTTTTAGATCATGGTGATGAAGTACTCATTCCCATCCCAGCATGGAATACATTTGCAGAACAGGTAAATATTTGCGGGGGAAAACCGGCATTTATTAAATTAGAGAGCCCTTTTAAATTAACTGCAGCACTTGTTAAAAAACATATAACAAAAAAGACGAAAATACTTTTGCTTAATAGTCCATCAAACCCAACTGGTGCGATGATTGATAGATCAGAACTTAAAAAAATTGCAGACTTATCAGTAGAACACAATTTTTATATTATTTCAGATGAAATATATGAGAAGTTAGTGTACAGAGGTTCGCATATATCCATAGCGTCAATAAATAATGAAGTAAAGACGCGGACTATAACAATTAACGGCTTATCAAAAGCCTATGCAATGACTGGTTGGAGGGTGGGTTTTGCAGGCGGTCCTAGGGAAATTATTACGTCTATGATAAATTTGCAAACGCAGATTGCATCAAGTGCTGCAACATTTTCTCAAGTTGCTGGTACAAAAGCACTTATGGGTACGCAGTTGCCTTTGAAAAAAATGTACAAAGAGTTTGTATTGAGAAGAGATTTTCTCTTAAAGAATTTAGGATCTATTCCGGGTATTTCAATAGTCGAGCCTGAAGGGGCGTTCTATGTTTTCGTATCTATAGAGAAAATATTAAATAACAAATATAAAACATCAAGTGAGTGGTGTGAAGCATTGCTTGAAAAACAAAAAGTAGCTGTTGTGCCGGGAGAAGCCTTTTTTTATCCTGGTTATTTTAGACTTAGCTATGCTGCGTCTTTTGAGAATATAGAAAAAGGAATTAAAGGAATCAAAAATTTTATAGAAAGTTAAAAAAACAATTATTTATGACTAGAAAAATTTCAGCAGCTATGATATCTCAGCATCCGGATCACGCCGGCAAGCCTTATTGGCATACTGAAGAATTTATAAGTACGAATCACGAGACTTTTGAGTGTTTTCTGTCATTTTCTGAATTAGGAGTTTCTGAATATAAATGGGACTGGGAGGGAAAACTGGTTGATGAATCAGTAATGGAGAGGCTTTTAAGCACTCACTATGAATTTTTTAAGACTCATCAATTAGGATACGATAAATTTCTAACTTTCCGTCTGCCAAATCCAAAGGTTGAGACAGAGTTTCGTATAGGACGTGCCTTTATGGGAATTCTTAGTGCAGATATGATTGCCCGTCAATATGGATTTTATAGTCCACCTCTTTTTGAAGTAATCCTACCGATGACCACAAGTGCTGGGGAAATGATCGCCGTTCAAGAAGCCTTTAGGGAAATTGCTTCTCTAAAACATCAGTTATATCGAATGGGAGATAGAAATTTAAGACATATTGAGTTGATACCGCTTTTTGAAGATGTCGAGACGATAATGAATTCAGATAAGATTTTAGATACATATTTAAAAATGCATAAGAAAAAATTTAAATTCAGACCTAGTTATATAAGGCCTTATTTAGCACGTTCAGATCCAGCATTAAATGCTGGAATCGTACCTACAGTACTTGCCATCAAGCTAGCATTGTCCAAATATAAGAATTATTCAGAAAGAGAAGATATAGAACTTTATCCTGTAATTGGTTCTGCTTCACTTCCTTTCCGTGGCGGACTCACACCTCTAAATATAAATGAATTTGTAAATGAATACAGAGGTATTCGAACTGCACTTATTCAAAGCGGATTCCGTTATGACTACGAAAAAAAAGATGTAATAAAAGCTGTAGTGAATCTTGAGAAACTGTTACCACAGAAATCTGCACTAGATGTATCAGGAGCTGAAGAAAAAGAAATACGCTTGATGGTTGAAATATTTGAAAATCAATATACGCCCGTTATTGAGGAGATAGCAGAGCTTATAAATACTATAGCATCGATGCTACCAAGAAGGCGAGAGCGGGTTCAGCATATTGGTCTTTTCGGATATTCAAGAGGCGTAGGAAAAGTAAAATTACCTCGCGCAATTGGATTTACTGCTGCTTTGTATTCTCTAGGTATTCCTCCAGAGTTTATAGGCACTGGCAGAGGGATAAAGAAAGCAAAAACTTTAGGTCTACTTCCGACGCTTGAAAAGTTTTATATAAATATAAAAGCCGATCTTATGAGAGCGGGTAGATATTTAAACAAGAAAAACCTTTCTATATTGGCAAAAGAAAATAAAGTATGGTCTGATATAGAAGAGGATATTAAAGAAGTTGAAATATATTTAGGCGAAGAGGTAGCTCCCCTAACGAAAGAAGAGAAAAAGCATTTATTAATCACATCAGAAATAGTGAAAAAAATTGATACCGGTGAGTCTCTTGCGAAATTGATACAAGATGCTGCAATTCTTCGAAAAAGTCTCGGTTAGAAACTTAAAAAATAAATTACAAAAAAAAATTATTAATTTGGTGCTCAACTGGAGCTAGTTTTGTGTTACAATACAGGCGTGAATATCTTGTTTGTATGCGCTGAAGTAGCCCCTTTCGTCTCCGTTGGTGGTTTATCGCAAGTCATGTATTTTTTACCTCGAATGTTATCGCGTATGGGAAATGATGTACGGATTTTTACACCAAAATACGGGAAAATGGATTCTGATCCTTTACATGGAAAATCCTGGAAAATGAAATTGTCGATCAAGGGATTAAAGGTACCTTTAGTAAACAATGCAACCGATATTCAATTGAAACAAGATAGAAAGGATTATCTTATTTGCAATGTCAAAACGTATATCAATAGAAAACGCAGCATTCATGCATATTTTTTAGAAAATCGGGAATATTATGAGTTGCGTGCAAACGTATTCGGGTATATGGATGATCATGTTAGGTTTGCATTGTTATCTAAAGGATGCTTAGAGTGGTTATATCAACTGTATTTAGATAATAAAGGCGATAAAGATAAATGGTGGCCTGATGTGATTCATTGTAACGATTGGCATACAGCATATCTTATCGGTATGGCACGTCGTGATAAAAGATACAGACATATTTTCGCAAAGACTGCGATTGTTTTAACAGTACACAATTTCGCATTTCAGGGAAATTATGATTACCGTTTTGCAAAGAAAGAAGATTTTGATGATGGCACTACAGATTTATCGCCAATTCTCTCGAGAAGTTTTCAAAAACATAATGCATTGCGACGTGGTTTACTTTATGCTGATGCTATAAATACAGTAAGTCCATCCCATGCAATTGAAGTATTGACTTCAGAATATGCTGAAGGATTGGATGATGCTTTAGAAAAAGTTAAAGGCAAGCTTATAGGAATATTGAACGGACTTGATACTGATGAATTTAATCCTTCTACAGATCCGATTATTAAAGCAAGATTTACAGAAAAGACTTTTGAAAAAGCAAGAAAAATAAATAAAATTGAATTGCAAAAATTATTTTTACTTCCTGTAAATATTGATGCTCCTCTTTTAGCTTTTGCAGGTAGACTATGGAGGCAAAAGGGAGTTGATATTTTACTTCACGTTTTACCAAATTTATTAATGCAGCGTCCTGATCTTCAAGTGATAATTCTAGGCAGTGGAGATGATACATATAGAACCAAATTAGTTGAATTACAAAAACTATATCCCAGACAGTTAGGTTTACATTTAAGAGCTGATTTTCGTTTACCGCGGAAGATATTCTCAGGTGCTGATATATTTTTAATACCAAGTTCATATGAACCTGGTGGATTGGTTGCGTTGGAAGCTATGCGATACGGAGCAGTGCCCGTCGTTCGTCGTACTGGAGGCCTTAATGACAGTATCCAGGATTTCGATCCTGTAAAAGGTACAGGAAACGGTTTTTCTTTTACAAATAATGATTCGTGGGCATTTTATGGAAGTATAATTGAGGCACTTACGATATATAAGCAAAAATTTCTCTGGAAGAAATTAATTTTGAATTGCTTACGTTGTGATTTCAGCTGGGAGAAAGCAGCAAAGGAATATGAAAAATGGTATAAGCATATTTCTGAGGAAAGAAAACGAGCCACCCGTCCGATTTCGCATCGAGCGTACTCTAGTTTGCTGATATAAATGAAATATAGCATTTAGACTGATGCAAAAACCTGTTATACTAAAATAATGCAACAGCACGAGAATTGGTTTGATGACTTCAGAAAATCTAAAGAATATGAGTTTCTGAAGATTCGCCCTATAGCATATTTCTGCGCAGAGTTTGCACTAATTAATAATTCCCCACTCTATGCTGGCGGACTAGGAGTTTTAGCTGCAGATACAATTCTTGAAGCAGCGGATCAGGGAATTCCTTTGGTCGCTATAGGTATGTTTTATGAAGAAGGGTATTTTCATCATGAGTTGGTAAATGACGCTACACTTCTTAAACATCCGCCTAAATCTGCACCTCCCGATTTTGGATTTAAACCGGTAGTCGATTTAAATAAACAGCCCGTAATTATATCTATTCCTATGCAGGGAAGACAATTGAAAGTAAGAGCCTTCGAAAAGCAAATTAAAACAGTAAGAGTATTTTTACTGGATACGGATATTGATGAAAACGATCCGCTTGACCGTGGTATAAATGACAGGCTATATGTCGGAAATAAGGAGACCCGCTTTAAGCAGCAAATTGTATTGGGAATTGCCGGATTAAGATTGCTTGAAATTCTCAAGATTCACCCAAGTGTATATCATCTGAATGAAGGCCATTCAGGTCTTCTGGCATTTGAAGTGGCAAATCATGAAATGAATGAGTACAAAGGAAAATATAACGATGAGCTAGACCGTGCGAGACGACATATTGTCTTTACGAACCATACTCTTTTGGCAGCAGGAAATGATACCTTCAATAATGACATGGTTTCAGCTCTACTTTCAGATTACTCAGCACAACTTCAAGTACCTGTCAATGAATTAATTCCATTGGGACTTGTAAAGGATTCAAGTATCTTTTCGATGACTATACTATCTATGCGCATGGCGTCAAGAATAAATGCTGTAAGTAAGCTCCATGCCAAAAAAGCTGAAGAAATTTGGCCAGACCATCCTATGATTTCAGTAACTAATGGAATACATTTAGATACATGGGATAGAGTAGGAATTCATAATTCAGAATTAAGAGTTAAGAATTCGGAAATGGCTTTAATAGATAAATATAATTTTGATAATCAAAATGTAATTAATTTATGGACGCGGCATCAGGAGAATAAAAGGACTCTTTTGAATATTATTCAGGAGAAGACAGGAAAAGTTTGGGATGAGAATCACTTATTGTTGGGTTGGGGTAGACGAATAGTTCCCTATAAAAGACCTTTGGCGTTATTTCAGAATAAAGAAAAACTACTTAAACTTGTTCAGGATTCAAGACGCCCTGTGCGTATAGTACTAGCTGGCTCAGCCCATGAAAGTGATAGTGAAGGTGCCGGAATGCTTAATGATATAAGATTACTTCTGGAGTCTGAATTGGGAGAATATATTACTTATCTTACTGATTACAATATCAATCTTGCGAAAATAATGACAAGTGGAGCAGACGTATGGCTCAATACACCTATTGTCGGCTTTGAAGCTTGCGGTACAAGCGGTATGAAAGCATGTCTAAATGGAGTATTGCCCTGTACCACGAAAGACGGATGGGTAGCGGAAGTAGAGCTTTATAAGATAGGCTGGATACTTGATAGTAATAGAATTACCGATAGCCTGATGGAGATTCTTGAGCATAATATTATTCCTGAATATTATTTCAAGAATAGAGAAGGTATTCCTGGGGCATGGCTTGAGAATATGAAAAACGCACGGGAGCTGATTTTAAATGAATTCACCGCAACGAGAATGCTGAAAGAGTATTTTACCCAGATGTATTTGCCCGTTTTGACAGAATTGTTTGAAACTCAGCTAAGGCAGGACGATTTATCAAATCCTCAATAGGGCTAGATATCCTGTATTTCCAGTTTACTCTATTATTTATTTCTTCCGTTCCCGGGATATTTATCCTATCTTTCAGGAAAAACCAGTCCTGAAATGGGATTATTACAAATTGTGATGGACAATTTATTGCAAGTTTTATCATTTCAGTTGTGTATTTTTTTAAATCTTCTGTATATTCTATCCCAAGTTTTTCCGCAAGTATTTTTCTTTCAGACGAATTACATTGCTCTAGAAATCCCACCAAAGTTTCTGTATCATGAGTCGTTGTGTATGTAACTGAATTTTGAGGAAAGTTAGTTATATTTGCATGTATATTATTAAACTTTTTATTAACTTCATCATAAGCACATCGTATTACTCTCACACCCGGGATCTCTAACTTCTTGAGTGCATCAGGAAGTGTCCCTATATCGTATCCAGCATCTTCAGCAAAAATTTGAATGTCTGAATTCTCAATGCTGTTTATTATTTCTTCTAATGCCTTGTTGCCGGGACCTGTACTCATCGCGTCATTATTTTTATTATGTATATTTATTTTTCCATAACGGAAAAACCCGCTTGTGTGATCCAATCTGATAAGATCATAAAGATTTGATAGATATTTAAGTCTATTAATGAAAATAGAGATAATTTCTGAGTTTTGGGAATCATCTTGCCAGTCATACAATGGATGTCCCCAGACTTGTCTTCCATACATAACGCCTTTTTTATATGGTACTCCTGACACGAAATCAGGTAAGGCATTTTCATCTAGCAAAAACAAATGCTTATACTTCCAGATAAGTGGACTTTTTAAAGGTAGATAAAACTGCATATCACCGATAAGAGATATGTTGTTTTTACGGGCTTTATCTTTTAGAGTTTTATATTCACTATGCAGCTGCCATTGAATTAAATCAAATTGTAAAATTTCTTTTTTTAATTTATTACGCCACACATTTATATTTAGTTTTTTATAATCTTTAAAATCATCAGGCCAACTCGTCCAGTCATCTGTTTGGAAATGATCTCTTAATGCACAAAATAGCGAATAATCCGAAAGCCAGAAATCATTTTCTTTCCGAAATTTATCTAATTCTTTGTCGCTTGGAAGTTTATAATTTTTTGAAGCATACTTAGGATTTATACCTATGCCAAATCCTTTATATGGTGAAGTATTATTGATTCTGGTATCTTTTAGATATTCTGTTTCATGAATAGGAAGTATCTGCCAGGCATGTTGATTGGTTTTTTTTAACCAATCTATAAATAATAAGCCGTCATCTATAATTCCATTTACATAATTTTGATTTTTTATTGAATAAAGAGAAGAAATAGGAAGCATAGTCCCTATAATTTTGTTTTTGGTTGACATAACGCCCCATAAGTATACAAAATCCGATCACTTTACGCTATTGTAACTCTTCATTATTTATTAAATAATAAATAAAATATATAATCGTTTTTCCAATAGCTAAGAATTAAATATAAATTAATTATTGAGAGGAGGTGAATTTTGATGAATTTTGAAATTAACTATTTTGCAATTTTACTTTCTGGAATAGTTTCAATGATAGTAGGTTTTTTGTATTATAGTCCACTTATTCTTGGGAAACCCTGGATGAAGCTATCTGGATATACCACAGAATCATTGAAAAAAGCTCAAAAAGAAATGGGCAAACTATACGGATTAAGTTTTTTGGTATCTTTGATAACTGCGTATACCCTTTCACATGTAATGACATTATCCGTGAATTCATTTGGTTTCAGTAGACTTGCGACAGGTCTTACTACGGCTTTTTGGATGTGGTTGGGGTTTATGATGCCGGTTCAGCTGACAGGTGAAATATTTGGAAGAAAAAATTGGAAGCTAATGGCTATCAATACTGGATATCAACTTGCGTCACTTATTTCAATGGCTTTGGTATTGAGTTTGGTGTAGTTATTTAATCGTTTGGTCTTTTTCAGATTGTAGAAAAGATAGTTGAGGAGCAAGTATTTTTTTATCGGGTGATAATTTTCTGAATATTCTTCCGAGTATGTTTTTTGTGGATACGTGTAGTTCGCCAATTGTGTTTTGCGCCATTATATATTTCTCAAGCGGACAATTATCTGTATCAGTGTGATTCTGATTGCCTTTATTTAAATTCAGAACGTACTTTATCGCATCATCAAGTGTTGGGAAGATGTTATTTTTCCCGATATTTTCTATCAATCCTGTTCTATCCAATACTTCTTTGACTTGTGATTTCAAACTGCTTATATAAAGAGTCTTTCCATTTTTGTGTAAATTTTTCCAAAGAGTATAGAGCATGTGCTCACCTGTAGAGTCGATGCTATTTACACCATTTGTCATAAGAATAATACTATGAATTTTAGGATATCTCGAAAGGTCATTCATAATTATAGCTTCAATAAATGATGCATTTGCGAAAAAAAGTTGACCATCAAAGCGCACAATAGATATATTTTTACAACGCCTCAAATTAAAAGTATTTGCATCGTGAAACCATCCGTCTTTATATTTTGACAAGAAAACGACTCTAGGATGCACATTTTTATAGATGTAATAACCGATTGTAAAAAGTACTCCGATAATGATTCCCCGTTCTAAATGGGGAGCGAAATACAAAGTGGAGAGAAATGTGATAAGTGCAGCAAATGCATCCGGTTTACTTGTGAGTAGAATTAATTTAATTTTTTTGATATCTATTAAAGAACTTACCGAAATTAATATCACTGCAGCCAGTACAACTTGGGGTAAGTAATAAAGTAGTTTTGTGAAAAAAAGAAGAGTAATTAAGACCATTATGCTGGATGTGATACTTGATAAATTTGTTCTCGCACCTGCTTGAAAATTAAGTGCTGTCCGTGAAAATGAACCGCTTGTTGGGAAACTTTGGAAAAAAGAACCCATGAGATTTGCTATACCCTGACCGAATAGTTCTTTGTTTGGATCGAGTCGGGTTTTGGTTTTTTTTGCTACATACTGAGCGATTGATATTGCCTCAGCATATCCCACTATACCCATTATCGCTACAGTAGGCAGTAGCTCAAAAATTAACTCAGAACTTAGAAGATGTGGTGTAAATGTAGGCAACCCGGCAGTTATATCACCTACAACTGCACCCCTATAGCCTATGAATCTAGTAAATAACGTAGTTCCGATCATGATAAAAAGAAGTGAGGGAAAATCTTTTTTTATAATGCGCAAAAAAATTATAGAAAATAATACCCATACTCCTATGAGAAAAGTTATGGGTTCAATTCCGTAGTACGCTTTTTGAAATATGGCGATGACTATTTGATACTGATGGTCGAAATTTGGAGCAGTAATTCCCAAAAGTTTGGGTAATTGAGTTGAAGCTATAATAAGTGCTGCAGCATTCGTGAATCCATATATCACAGGATGAGAAAGTAGACTTATGGCGTTTCCGATTTTGAGGAAACTAAGAGTTATCTGAAATATCCCAAGCATGAAAGTTAAGATAAGAGCTAGAGAGATGTATTCGACAGTTCCAGGTAGATGATAAAGCGATAATACAGAAGCAGTCATAAGAGAAAGTACGGCGACGGGACCAGTGGAAAGATATAAGCTTGATCCGAATATCGCAGCTAGAAATGTAGGAATTAGAGCTGAGTATAAACCGTATTGAGGTGGAAGTCCTGCAAGCTGTGCATAAGCGAGAGACTGTGGTATAAGAACCAGAGCGACAGTTATGCCGGCTATAATATCATGCCTAATAAGTCTTGTTGTTGCAATTTTTTTCATGTTTGACGAGAGTTCCAGATTTAAATCCTTTTGCCAGATACTGCCTGTTAAGCTTAAGAATCAATGAGGAAAAGCGAAATACCGCTTTTCAAGTTATCTATATTATTAGAGGAGCGGTATTAAATATATTATTTATCTATATATTTAGTATACACCACTATTGAAATAATTTGTATGAGTTTATATACATTTATTTTATGACTTATAGTATTTTGTATAATGGGCAACGTAGATATAGGTATGAACTTATAATAATATGTGTTATAATCAATTGAATAAATAGGAAAATATTTATAGCGATGTGTCTAACATAAAATTCAAAAATAACCTATAATTTTTGTAAATGTACAAACTCATCAATAAGAAATATTGAATTACTGCCTTTGACAAGATGTCCTATATCTAGTATATTTAGTTAGTTCAAAGGGTAAAATTATGCAGGCAGGCAAATTCAGTAAAAATATTTTAATTCTTCTCGTTATCCCTCTCATATTAGTATTATTCTCAAGCGTAATATATTTTAGCCTAAAAGATATAAAAGTTTTTGCAGGCAAATTGAAACCTAATCCTGAGAGATTCACAGAGCTTTATTTTGAAGATCACACACTGCTTCCGAAAAATGCATTAAATAATACTGTTTATGACTTCAGTTTTACAGTACGTAACTTGGAGTATACACCGATGGAATATCCATTCAAAGTCTTTATAGAACCTGAAAATGGAGAAAGACAAATTCTTGACGAAGGCAGTTTTTATTTAAATCATGACGAATATAAAACAATAGTTGAAAGCTTCAAAATTCTTAGTACTGATAGAAGAGTGAAAGTAACTGTAGAGCTTATTGATAAAAAGCAAGTAATTCATTTCTGGATGGAGGCAGAAAGTATATGATTCTAAACCCCAAAAAGTTATCTATTATTATTCCCTGTATGAATGAAGAAAGAGGCGTGGGAAAAGTACTTTCGTCTATCCCTTATGAACTTTTAGAGAAACTTAATTTCCAGACAGAAACTATAGTTATAGATAATAATTCTACAGACGATACAGTAAAGGTAGCTAGAAAACATAATGTAACAGTTATAAAAGAACGAAACAAAGGAAAAGGAAATGCTATTGTTGCCGGTTTCAAAGCAGTGAGTGACGATTCGGATTATGTCGTGATGCTTGATGGCGATAATACATATAAGTCACGAGAAATTCTAAGAATGATAGAGCCCTTGATGAGCGGATTTTGTGAAGTAGTTGTAGGTACGAGGTTAGGTGGAAAGACCAAGACCAATTCGCTAAAACTTACAAATAGAATTGTAAACTGGGGTTTCACATTTCTGGTCAGACAATTTTATGGCGCAAATATAACTGATGTTTTATCGGGGTATTATGCATGGAAGAAAGAGGTTATAGTGAAACTTATGCCCCATTTGGAGGCAAATGGTTTTGAGGTAGAGATGGATATGGTCACGAAAATGAAAAAATTAGGTTTTGAGATGTATTCGGTACCTATTACATATGACCAAAGGGAGGGAGAGTCGAAAATTCAGTCTATAAGTGACGGACTTCGTATATTATTTACCTTTTTTATCAATCTTTCCTGGAAGCCAGGGAGAAAGAATAGAAAAAATCCTTCTATAAATCCTACTTTAGGATTTGATAACTCCTTATAATATAGTTTTCCATTTATGAAACCCTCAGATTTTAAATTGAATATCGCAATTGTATCTGATGCTATATATCCCTATAACATTGGCGGGAAAGAAAAACGCATATATGAAATAAGTACCAGATTGGCACTTAATGGACACAGAGTAACTATATACTGCATGAAATGGCCGGGTATGGATAAAAACCGTAAAACTATTGGACAATATAACAATATAAT
>CAZZCX010000003.1:0-82839 GCA_964653195.1 uncultured Gammaproteobacteria bacterium | reverse complement strand
ATGTCCTACTTAACCGGAGAATTAGGATTCGAACACAACTAGCGTTGCCTTTAATTATCGATACCTCGGGAAATGTGATAATAGTCGAATATTTGATACTATATATCCATGAGCCGAAAAAGCTTAGAATTGTGGATTAGTATAGCTGGAATAATAGGAATATTATTTGGCATCTTTTATGCTTTTTTTGGATTAGCAGGTTTTCCTCCCTACGGCACATTAATTCCTAAAGACATCATTATTCCTTGGAGCAATGGGTTATACGGATCAACTTTCATTGGATTTAGTGTCCTACTTTTCTTTGTTGGACGCCATGCATTTCAAAACAATGATAAAGGATTAATGAAGGCATTGCTTTATGGTATATATGCTTGGCTTTTCGTTGAAGCGGCGTTTTCTCTTTACTACTCTGTTTTCTTTAATGTTGGGGTGGATATTGCGCTAGCAGTGTTTTTAGGATTTCCGTTGATAAAAGGTATTCAATCTGCAAGTAAGAAGGAATTATGAATTATAACTCGCGATGTTAAAAATTAAATAAGTGGTACCGAGGTAACAGTTTCATTATGGATATAAAGCTGTCGGTTTAGAATATTGGTTACTTCTCGTTTTTCCTGCATTGTGCCGTTTCGGAAAATATAATTTGCGTAATCCATAAGATGTAACTGTTTATTCTCTGGATTAATATCCTGCGCCCAAAGGATTTCATCTCGCATTTTTTTATATTCCTCCATACTAATTTTTAAGAAATTATTAAGTGTAAAAAGTTGTGGATGAGCCATATACATAAAATTAATATAGCGAAGAATTTGTTTTACCAGCTTTTCCTCAGTGATATATGGTTCAGAACAACCATACTTCTTTTGTCTCGTACAGTGGTAGTAAATGTGATAGCGAGGTTCTCCATATTTCCGTATTCTATATCTATCTTCCCCAATAACCAACGATCCACAACTTGCACATTTGAAGAGCTCTTTGAAGGTAAACGTTTTGCTACCCCATTTTGCCTTTTTAGGCACTATTAATTGTTTCTGTACTTGATCAAATATTTCTTTTGTTATCAATGGTTTGTGTGAACCTTTATACCAGTTTCCGCCTCCAATAGGGTATTCAAATTCACCATAATAGAATGGATTTTTTAGCATAAGGTATATTTGACTAAGCGTTACTTTTTTACCAGCTCTTGTTGTCAAGCATGTATCGAGCCATTTTTTAAGAGTTCTCCCGCTATCGCCGTTTCTTGCTACTCTTTCAAACATTTCAGCTACAATGTAACCTCTATCTGGATCTACCACAATATCTTTTACTCCTGCCATTGCTCGGTTGTAATAGCCGATAGGTGGCATCCCAGGTCTCCATCCCATATTACATTTAGCTCTGATACCTCTTTTAACATTAATTCCCTTCTGGTCATTCTCAAGTTTGGCTTGTGAACAAAGAATCATGAGTAAGAACTTATCGCTTGGGCTATTTGAAAATGCCTGAGTAAATGTTTTTATATGAACAATCTTTTTTTCGTCCATGAGATCGACAAGCATTCCTAAATCTCCTGCATTTCTACTCAATCTATCAGGTGCCCAAGTTAGAATTCCAGTAAACGCTCCGTTTTGAATGTCTTGGAGAAGTTGTTTGAATATTGGTCGTTGTCCTGAAAGTTTGGCAGAGTGACTCTCACGCCTGATTTCCTTAATAAACAGTCCTTCTTTCCCTGCCATTTCAGACATTTCTTTGATTTGAGACTCAATAGACATCGCCTGTCGCTCATCATCTTCAGTTGATTTCCTCGCATACAGACAATACTCAATAAGTTGCTCTTTTGGTAGAACTGCTTGTTGTAACAATGTGTTCTGATAGTTCATGTCAGGGGACAAGGTACCGCAACAATAGGGGGAAGTCCAGACGCAAAAGACTATACGATCAAACTGTTATAAGGTCTTTTTCAGCTCGATTAAGAAGTACCGCATTTGTTGCAACAATAATGGAAGATACACTCATTAATAGTGCAGCAATTTCAGGGCGTAAGGAAATATTAAATGCTGGATATAAAACCCCCGCTGCAACTGGAATTGCCAATACGTTATAAATAGAAGCCCAGAATAGGTTTTGCTTCATTTTTCTTACTGTTGCTTTAGAAAGCCGTATAGCTCTCAGAACATCAGCCGGATCTGACTTCATTAGTACTACTTTAGCAGTTTCTATTGCTACATCAGTTCCTGCTCCAATTGCTATGCCTATATCTGCTTGGGCTAACGCTGGTGCGTCATTCACTCCATCACCAACCATGGCGACAAACTTACCTTCCTTTTGCAGTTTCTTGACATATGAGGCTTTATCTTCAGGCATAACATCTGCGAATACTCTTTTTATACCGAGTTGCTTTCCGACTGCTTCTGCTGTGGTCTTGTTGTCACCAGTAATCATAGCGGTTTCAATACCAAGTTCATTAAGTCTGTCAATTGTTTTTTTTGCATTAGCTTTTATGGGATCAGCAGCACCGATAACAGCCTTTACTTTCCCATCAACCGCCAATACCATAATTGTCTGTCCATTTTCGAGTAAAGACTGTATCTCGTTTTCTAGTTCTTTTATTTCAATGTTATTTTCTTTCATAAGCTTTACGGTACCAACAAGCACACTTCTTCCGTTAACAATCGCTGTAACACCTAACCCGGATAAATTCACAAACTTCTCAACATTTTTTGGCAATGGAAGATTTTTACTCTTTAATGACTCAAGAACTGCATTTGCTAATGGGTGTGATGATTTCGCTTCTGCAGCACCAACTAATTGTAATGCTTCTTCTTCGCTAAAATCTTTCGTAGTAAAAACTTTAGTTACCTTAGGTTTTCCTTCAGTGAGTGTCCCTGTTTTATCGAGTACTACAGCTTGAATTTTTGATACTTGCTCAAGAGTAGGTGCATCCTTAATAAGGATATTGTGCTTTGCCCCAAGTCCTGTGCCAACCGCAACAGCAGTGGGAGTTGCTAAACCGAGAGCATCAGGACATGCAATAACGACAGCAGAGATAGCAAAGGTCAAAGCCATGAGTAACGGTTCTCCCATCACAAAATACCAAATAACAAATGTTAGTAATCCACTTCCAACAGCAAGAATAACGAGATATCCAGCAAACCTATCAGCTAGTTTTTGCCCGGGAGCTTTTGAATTCTGTGCTGTCTCTACCATCTTTGCTATTTGTGCTAGCGCAGTATCTTCTCCTACTTTTGTTGCTTTAAACTGTACTGAACCAGATTGATTGATAGACCCTCCAATAACCTGATCTCCCTTTTTCTTTGCTACAGGAATTGACTCACCAGTCACTAATGACTCATCAATTGCTGTTTCTCCATCAATAATTTCTCCATCAACAGGAACTTTATCACCGGGCTTCAACACAAGAGTATCTCCCAGTTTTACTTCAGCAGTGGGAACAAGTTCTTCTTTACCATTTCGCAACACTCTAGCTTGAGGTGGAACTAGATTAAATAATGCTTGTAATGCATCGGTTGTTCCACGTCTTGATTTCATCTCCATCCAATGCCCAAAGAGGACAAAGGTAATAAGCATTGCTGCTGCCTCATAAAAGGTCTCGTGGCTTCCAAGAAGCGTTAATATAACACTGAAGCCATATGCTGCTGTAATTCCTACTGCTATTAGAACCGACATTCCTAATTTTCGTGTTTTCAGTTCGTAATAAGATGAGTAGAGGAATAGCCAACCACCATAAAAGAAAACAGGAGTTGTTAAAAGGAAGAGAAGCCAAGGAATTGGAATAGGAGATGGTAAGTTCCAATTAAGGAGCATCCTTCCCATGGAGTACGCAAGAATTGGAATAGTTAAAATCAGCGAGAAAAAGAACTTGTTTCGTATATCTTCTTCCATGAGCTTTGCCATTTCTCGGCCTGCTTTTCCTGTATGATCCATTCCCATAGTCATGGTCATACTCATCTTGATTTTTTCCCAGAAGGACATCTTATCTACTGGTTTCATGGAATGTCCATGACTGTGTCCTTCCGAAGCTTTATGCGAAGGTGGATGGCCTGCGTGTTCTTCATGCATAGAATGTTCATTCTTTTGTGCTTCAACAAGCGCCATACCACATTTCGGACAACGGCCAGCTTTATTTTGCTGTATTTCAGGATGCATAGGACAAGTATAAATTTTAGTAGAAGATGCAGAGTTGTGTTGATGCTCCATGTTATTTATTTCTCTGGTGAATTTTATACATTCCCCAGCTATGGAGAACTATGCCAACTAAAATAATAATCAAGGCATAAGGATTGAAGTATGAAGCAAATAATACCCCTAACCCAAATGCTACAAAACAAGCGCCAAATAATGACGCTTGCCACTCAATATATTTCGCTTTAGTCAGCTTATCTTTCACAATATTCCTAGTAATTTCAGTATGACGAAAATCCCTAAACCAATCAAGATAACCCAACAAAATCTATAGAGAAATGTTTGAATATTATTGCCCTTCATTACTCCCAATCCTTTAACCATTCTCTCATTTGGTCTATTTCGTTCGTTTGAGCAGCAATAATATCATCTGCCAGCTGCTTCATTTCTGGACGTTGCGTACCGTTTTTAAGCATACTTGCCATCATGACTGCCATCTGGTGATGTGGGATCATATGTTCAACAAAAGCTATGTCAAAATCTTCAGCTTGTTCAAGCTTTGTGACATCAGTTTCATTACCCATCATCCCCATATGCATTCCGTTGTTTCCCATCATGCCATGTTGACTCATTACATTATCTCCGGTAGGTAAATCCCTTCCAAACCAGTCTTTATACCAGTTTTTCATCTGATCTATTTCCTTTCCTTGAGAATCAATAATATTCTTCGCAAGTTGCTTTACTTCAGGTCTTTGTGCTTTTGTCTGAGCAAGTTTTGCCATGGTTATTGCATCTTCATGGTGGGGAATCATCTGTTCAATAAAATGTGCATCAATCGTTTCTGACTGCATCATATTTTGAGCATTCGTACGAACTCCCATCATGCGCATCATGCCTGTGTTATTCGAATTAACAGCCGAAGTTGCAAGAAACCATACGGCAGCACCACCGATAAGTAACCCAGCTATACCGTATTTCAATTTATCGTTATCCATATTTTTATCACCTCCTTTTCTCATAATTACTTTTTGTGATGGTCTTTCATCATAAATATCATCATAACAGGACAAAGGAGTGCTACTGCAAATGGAAGAATACCTGATATATCAGATTTTCCTATCAGTAAACCTCCAGCAATGAAAGCAACAATTATTCCAATAATCCAAAAATGATGTTTCATATTATCTGTAATTAAATACTTTTATCAATTCATCAATATTTTCCTGTTTATTATTGTGAATCCAGTCCTTAGCACACTTTTCTAAATAACTGTCTATGATAATCCTTTTTGCTGACTCAATTTCTAATTGCGCTTCTTTTGACTTCATAATGACATCAATACAATTACTATCATTATTGAGCATATCAATCATAACTGAAATATCCTTCTTAGCTCTAATTAAATGATTTGTAATTATTTTTTTGCTCATGTTATCCTTCCTAATAAAAAGGATGCTATTATCATAAGTGTCATTAGCACTTCTATTTTAGTTGGCTTTTTGATAAGTATTTTGTTTTCTTCAATTCTCATAAAATTCATATTATTGTGAGATAGCAAACCCTTCTTTCACAAAATGCATTTTATCAAGAACAGTTTTTGTTTCAGGTAAGACATTGGAAACAATAATATTGTTACCAAAGAATGGTGAAATTGTATCTCCTTCTTTCTTGAAAAGATTTTCATCCTGCATCATCTTCGCTTCTTCAGCACCAATTGCAATCGGATAGTATGTCTTGTTTGCTATAGTAATCGGATTTATTCCATCACTGGGTATCTCATTGGATAACTTCTCAGGGGTATTATTATTCAGGAAGTAAAAGAGCTTTGTCGAACCATCAGGAGCTGATATTGCTTGAACAGTACCTGAATTACTAAGTGTATTAAGTGTTTCTCCGTTAACAATATGGAAGTAGTCAAGATTTGTTCCTGTGGGTTCAAGGATTCCGACAACTTTCATTTGAGGTACACCGAAGAAGTTTGCAATTGTATCACCGGCTTTTTCAATTAGCTTCTCTTTTTTCATCATCATAGCTTCTTCATAGCCAACAATCATTTCATCTTTTCCAAGCGCATTCGTTCCTTCTACTTTCAAAGTCTTTACTTCATTACTATCTGCCTCAATAAAGAGTTTTGGTTCTCCATTAGCAAAGTTAATTTTTGTCGCACCGCTAGTGAGTACACCTGATGCTTGTTTGACCGCCTCAACACTTACTTTGTTGTCCTTTCCTTCCGCTGTTGCCATATCAGAGCTGAATCTAGCAAATTGAATAAATAACGCCGTGAACAATACCATCATGATAAGCGGAGCAATTGATGATATGTAATTTCTTCTACCTGGTTTGAAGTTTCTCAGAAGTAATGAATTACCGACAACAGATACTGAGCTTAATGCCATAGCAAGCCCTGCTAATTCAGGCTTTAATACAAGTCCTAAGCCCATAAAGATACGTGCTGCAACAGGAATACCGATAACATTGTAGAAAAGAGCAAAAAACATATTTTGTTTAATTTTACTCATGGTTTGTTTTGAAAGCTCGAGTGCATGCACAACATCCCGAAGATCATTCTTGATAATGACAATCCCACCTGTTTCCATAGCAACATCTGTTCCACTACCCATAGCAATCCCTAAATCAGCCTGTGCCAAAGCTGGAGCATCATTGATACCATCTCCAACCATTGCTACCTTTTTACCAGATTCTTGTAGCTTCTTTACTTCATTGGCTTTGTCTTCTGGCAATACTTCAGCAAGAACATTCGTAATACCGACTTGAGATGCTATAGCTCGTGCTGTACGCTCGTTATCACCTGTTATCATATACACTTCAATTCCCATTTTCTTTAATTTGTCGACTGCTTCTTTTGATGTTTCTTTGACTGTATCAGCAACACCAATCATGCCTACAATTTCATCTTTACTTGCAAGTACCATGACTGTTTTTCCTTGTTCTTCAAGCCGTGACATCTTCCTGTTCAATTTCTCAACCGGCAAGCCGACAATATCAGAGATAAGTTTTCTATTGCCGAAATAATACGTTGTTCCGTCAACATCGCCTTGTACCCCATGACCTGGAATAGCGGAGAAGTTTTGTCCTTCAGCCAGTTCTATATCTTCATCATTTGCATAAGAGTAGATTGCTTCTGCAAGTGGATGTTCTGACTGCTTCTCAAGACTTGCAGCGATAGCAAGAAAATCATCTTCATCCATTCCTGAAAGCGGAATTATATCGGTAACTTCTGGCTTACCTTTGGTAAGTGTTCCTGTCTTGTCAAAAACGATTGTATTGATCTTATTTGCTGCTTCAAGTGGTTCTCCACCTTTAACTAAAATTCCATGCTCTGCACCTTTTCCTGTACCCACCATGATAGCTGTAGGTGTTGCAAGTCCTAATGCGCATGGGCAAGCGATAACGATAACAGCTGTAAACGTCATGAGCGCAAACGCCAGTGTCGCACCAAGGAAGAAGTACCAGACGACGAACGTAAGGATTGCTATCAAGATAACTGCAGGAACAAACCACGCTGAGATTCTATCTGCAAATGCTTGAATTGGCGCTTTAGAACCTTGTGCATCTTCTACAAGGCGAATAATTTGTGAGAGAGTTGTCTCAGCACCTACTTTAGTTGCTTTAAATTCAAAGCTGCCAGTTTTATTAATTGTTCCACCTATTACTGTATCTTCAATATTTTTCTCTACAGGTAAACTTTCTCCGGTGATCATAGATTCATCAACCGAGGATGAGCCTTTTACAATAACACCATCGACAGGTACTTTCTCCCCAGGTCGAACAAGGATAACATCACCTGCAACTACTTCATCTATAGAAATATCTTGTGCTACTCCATTTCGGATAACACGTGCTGTTTTTGCTTGAAGTCCCATGAGCTTTTTAATTGCATCTGAGGTACGTCCTTTTGCCTTCGCTTCAAGTAGTTTGCCGAGAATTACAAAGGTAATAAGAAATGCTGCTGTTTCAAAGTATAGATCCGGAATCTTTTCTCCGTTGAGGCCAAGTAATGATCCTGTTGTATTTACATAGATAAAATAACTGACTACGCTATAGAAGAAAGCAACTGTTGTACCAATGGCAATAAGACTATCCATATTAAAAGTCTTCATTCGGAGAGCTGACCACATTCCTTTATAAAATGATGCGCCTATAATAAACTGAACTGGTGCAGCAAGCAGGAATGAGACTAAACCGATATATGGGAATAAGAAAGCTCTACCTGGAATCCAAGTGAAGAAATCAAACAACATGAAGTAAAGCATTGGCGCACTTAACAGGAAACTTACGACAAACTTAAATGTTTGTAGTTTGATTTCCTCCTTTCTTTTTTTCGCTTCATACTCTGTATCTGCAGCATCAAGTATTACAGCTTTGTAGCCTGACTTATTAACAGCTTTAATTAAGTCCTCCTCATCTGCCAGACTTTCATCAAATGTAACTGTCGCCTTTTCAGCAGAAAAATTAACATGTGCCTCTTTTACACCTTCAACTTTCATTAGACCTCGCTCAATAATATGTGAGCAGGATGTGCAGTGCATACCGGAGAGGATAAGCTGTACTCTTTTATTTTCATCAGCTTCTTCATACTCCTCATCCTTAGTCTGTTCCTGTACGCTAATAGAATTAGTCTTCCCATTAGTTAAAGACTGTGGATTTTTTTGAGAGGTTCTATCAAGCAAGGTTGAGAAGTTAATTGAACGAAAAACATTTTCTAAATGTTCTTTTGACTTTTCTTCAATTCCTTTTGGTAATGTAACTTTTGTAGCACTATTACTATCAAATTCACCTTCAAAAACTAAATTATTATTCTCATCCTGCAATACTTTTCCTTTCGCCTCTATTTTTGTTTGAATCGTTACTTTAAGAGGAGTCTCTTTGACTGCTTGCTTAAAGAGAAGTGTATTTTTACTTATTCCATTCTGATTTGCCAAACCATTTGTCTTTGGTTCTTCCGCAAAAACTGCATCATATCCTGCGTTTTTTACCGCTTTTCGTATCATGTCGCCGGTAACTAAAGCGGCATCATAAGTTAGTGATCCTTTACCTGTTTTATGATTAATTGCTACATCACTAACACCTTTCACATCACCAAGCTCATCTTTGATAAGCATTTCGCATGATGTGCAGGTCATTCCTTTTACATTAAATGATAACGGTTGATTCATATTATTTTTTTCCAACAACACTATAATGTGTCCCTTCTAATACTTTTTTAACTTCTTCTTCTGTAACTTCTCTTTCAGCTTTTATAGTCGCTGTACCAGGAAGTTCGACAGTTACATCTGCAACATCAACAATCGTTTTAATTCGTTTTGTAATTAACTTTGTACATGCTGTGCATGTAAGTCCTGAAAGTTTTAATGTAGTTGTTTTCATATGTTTAGCTTACTAAATAAATTATTAAGGAATTATTAAGATTAAATAGCTTTGAGGGTTCCGTGAGGAATACCCATCGCGCAAGCTATCGTGTATGATCCGGTACTTTCTGCTGTGAAATCAAACACTGCTTTTTGACCTTTCTTAAAGATCTCCATGTTTTGTGATAAACCAGGTAAGGCTATACTTCCCATGCATCCAGCACCATTATCAAACGCCTCTACTTCAAGTCGTGCGGGAACACCTGCTTTAACGCTTAGTTCTTTTGGTTGAAAACCGTTTGATGCGGAATATGTCGCTTTTATAACTTGAACTTCTCCTTTTGGAGCCGCATTGCTTGTTGATGAAGAAAGGACATTATCGAATTTAGGCAGGGAAATACCTTTTATTCCGGTTAATGTATATCCGCTTGTTATATTAAAGAAAGCAAGAGCGATAACGACTGCTCCTGCGAATCGAAAGAATACTCTTGCAAATGCTCCCTTAACAACTGATGTCAGTCCTCCAATTGAGAGAAGCCCTGGAGCTGTTCCGATAGCGAATACTCCCATTGTTAATGCTCCGGTAACTGGACTGCCTGTACTCATCGCGAAAAGCTGCATTGCCTGAGTAAAACCACAAGGGAGGAAAAATGTCATAGCACCAAGAATCATCGAATTCTTATGGCTATATTCTTTGTCGTTACGACTTTTAATACCAAGTAGATTACTTAATTGTTTTGGTAAAGTAAAAGTCATACCGCTTAATTTAGGGAATATGTCGACAAGTTGTAATCCCAGGAAAAGCATAACGATACCTACAAGAATAATAAGAAAGCCAAGTGTTGAAGGTGCTAGTCTGAAGAATGATCCGAGATACCCGATTACTGCACCAAAGAAGAAAAATGAAAGTATTCGACCAAGATTAAAATAGAGATGAGGTTTAAATTTCTGTAATGCAGTAGCAGCTGGATGCTTTTCTGAAAATCTAGCGGCCGCACCCAATACTAATCCTCCAATGAGTGCCATACATGTTGAGATTCCTGCTGTAATACCTATAAGAAAAACAATAGGAAGGCTTGCATAATTATTAAGACCAGAGGCATCAACATTAAACCATCCATTTAAGTAGGCTACAGCCCAAATAATAAAAAGTGCGGTAACAGCAATTCCTAGTTCTGTGTAATCTTCAGGATTTCTTGAAAAGAAATGTCGTTTTTCTTTTCCGAGTGAATATCCTGCCTCTTTCACTGCATAAGCCACATCATTATGATTTAATCTACCTTCATGGATTATTTCAGCACACCCTTTTTTTTGGGATACTTTTGCATTCTTAACATTTGGGATTTTTAATAATTCATCTCCAATGAGGATTTCACATGACTTGCAGTGCATTCCGGTAATATCTATTGTTGTTTTATTCATAATCTTAGGTTACTAAATAAATTATTAAGAAATCATTAAGATTTTTATGCTCGCTTTGCAATCTTATATAGTCCATATATGATCAGGACGACAAAAATGATATTGAGCAGTATGCTTCCACCGACAAATTGATTGACATAGCTACTAGCATCAGTAATCATCTTCGTGAATCCTTCTGTATCTTCCATGCCAAGTCTTCCGATTGATTTCAAATAAATGATAAATATCCCTGTCAGGAAAAAGATGATACTTGCAATCAGATTACTCATAATTACTGTTCTTTCTTTACCTAAGAAGTTAAAACTTGTAACAGGTTTTCGTAAAAACATAAACCTTGTCATCTTTCCTGATAAAAAGACCGCAATGAAAAGAAGCGGCATCACCATTCCTAATACATACATTCCACCTATAGCCATTGCCCCAAAAAAGTTAGGAGATAAGAAGGTAAGGGTTAATATACCAATTAAAACAGGAGCGCAGCATGCACTAGTAATTCCTGAAAATATACCAAGGGTAAATACTGACAATGGATCTGTTTTAGTAGTATCTCTCCCTGGTAATTGTGGCATTGGGAATTTTATACCAAGAAAAGTTATTGCTGCGGATAAAAGCATGACAACACCTCCTAGATAATAAATCCCATCATGATAGTCAAACAAAAATCGTGATAATGCTGCTACTCCTAACACTGCAGGCATCATAACTGTAAAAATGCCAGCTCCAAATATAAGAGTCATGAGGACAACTTTTTCTTTCTCCTTGAAGACATTACCTAGATATGCTGGAAGCAAAAATGAAATACAGCATGGCGCAAAGAGTGCAACAATACCTGCAACGAACGCTGCTATAAGTGATGTTTGTAATAATACCCCTTCCATTCCTCCCATATTATTTAATAACGACTCCTGTTAATGAAAATGTTAATTTACTATTTGATTTGTCATTTGTTTCGACTGAGATATATCTGTTTACTGGACCAGTTCCCTGCGGACCATGAAATAGAGGATCAAAGACAACATTTAATGTTGCTTCTTGTCCTGGCTTCACTTCTCCAACCCATTGAGAAGTTCCACTCATTCCAAATGATGGACTTTCATTGCCGTAAATTGTGACACTGGCTGTTGTGCAGTGACATGATGTTCTAATATTGGTAAGTTGCAATGGATCAGAACCAGTATTTCTGATACTAAATTTTTTGGTAACATTTCCACCGTTGATCGGAATATTCCCCCAGTCGTAGGTATCACTCTCTACAACAGCTTCGGCGTTAGCTGATGCGACTACCTGGGATGATGCAGATGTATTGTTAAGAAAAAGAATGCCACCAAATAAAATCGCTACTGTTGTAAGAATCAAAAGAATACCAATCTTTTTTTCGCTAATCCCCGAGCTGTAGTTTTGTTTATTATGATGCATAGTTTTTATACCTATGCAGAGGATACTAAATGAAATATTAAGAAATTATGAAGAGCTATTGAGCCAGAGGAAGGATAATAGTAAACGTTGTACCTATATTCAATTTACTTTCAACATTAATATGTCCATTGTGAAGTGTAATTACAGATTTTGTTATTGCCAAACCTAATCCTGAACCTAAAATTTTATCTGTTTTTGAACCTCTATAAAATCTAGTAAAAATTTTGGTTAATTCTTCAGATTCTATTCCTTGACCTGTATCAGAAATTGTCAAAAATGCCCTGTTGTGTGACTTTCTGAGTTTTATTGATATCTTTCCTTTATGCGTATATTTCACTGCATTATCAATTATATTAAGTAAGGCTCTTGCTAGCTTATCTTTAAATCCTTCTACATGTATATCCTCGTGAATTGACGCTTCAACTGTTATTTTTTTGGATTGAGCCAACTTTTCTGTAATATCACGTAATTCTTCCATTAATTCCGATAGATCAAAAACTGCACTGTTTTTCTTTTCTTCATGTGTTTCAGACCAGGCAAGATCAAGTACATTTTTCAGTGTTGATGATATATGGTTATTTTCTTCGAGTGCTGATTCCAACGCCTTCTTATAATCTTCTTTCGTCCTGTCTTTGGAGAGAGTTACCTCAAGAGAACTTCTTTGTGTAGCAAGCGGGGTTTTTAATTCGTGTGCAACATCTCCAATAAATTGTTGTTCTCTTTTAAATGCATCATTCATGTTATCAAGTAAGCTATTGAATGATGCTGCAAGTTCACCAATTTCATCCTCTGAATTAATATCTGTGATTCTCTCATCAAGGTTTTTTCGTGATATATGACGTATTCTGGAGGATACATAGGTTATTGATTTCGTTATGCGATAAATAAGAAATATTCCTAAAACAGTAAAAATCACAAATAGAACTATATAAATATGATCACTATGTGGTAGCGCAAAATTATGTACTACTATATAGAAAAAGAGGGTAAAAAAAGCGATACTACCAACATATCCAAGAATTAGGCGGGCACGAAGAGTCTTAAGTAAAGTATTCATATTATCCCTGTTCGCTTAATTTAAAGCCTACACCTCTAACTGTATGCAATAATTTCTTTTTGGACTCTCCATCAATTTTTTTTCTTAAGGTTGCTACAAAAACATCAACTATGTTGGACATACTGTCGAAATTATAATCCCATGTATGTTCAAGTATTTGTGTTCGTGTTACGACCTCATCTTTATGTCGTGCTAGAAATTCTAAAATGGCAAATTCTTTTGCAGTTAAAGAAATGGTTTTACTATTTCGTTCCACCTTATGTGATTTTGGATCAACCACAAGATCTCCTATGGCAATGATTGTCTCTGCTTGGTTATGACTTCTGCGCAAAAGTGCATTGATACGGGATTTCAGTTCAGCAAATTCAAACGGTTTTGTTAGATAATCATCCGCTCCTGCATCAAGTCCTTCTATCTTGTCATCTAACCTGGACTTTGCAGTGAGCATAAGTATCGGAGTTTTTTTCTGTTTTCTACGTAGCTCTTTGCATAAGGTCACACCGTCAATCTTTGGTAGCATGACATCAAGCACGATTGCATCATACTCTTCTGATTCTGCCAAATATTGCCCCTCTTCACCATCAAATGCCTGATCAACAGCAAATCCACTTTCTGTTAATCCTTGCTTAATGTTGTTAGAAAGCTTTGACTCATCTTCAACTACCAAAATTCTCATAAGTGTATTATACAGGATAGGGTATCAAAACCAATCAAAAACCCCTTTTAAAAGGGGTTTTTGAAATAACAGATCTGTTATTACATTCCAAGATCGACTAGAATGTTTTTATTGCTATAGAAACTTGCATTGTATTGCAATTTCAATGTAGCGGATTCTCCAAATGAAGCAACTATGTTCTGAACCTTTTCAATGATTTGCGGCCACTCAAGCCAGTCATTAATTGGATTGGGGCTGATATACATTTTCATTGTTTCACCTGATCCGTAAACTCTCACAACAATAATGCTGGTTTTATCATGTTTTGATGTTCTCTCTCCCGATACCGCTGGATCAATCAAAATTAGATACATTTGAAAGTCGGATCGAGAACGCAGATCATTTTCTTCATATCTTTGGATATCTTTCGCAAACACAAGCCGACTGCCTTCCGGAATAATTTGAAGCATGTATTCCCGTAAAAAATCAATCTCGCTTGGTAAGCTTTTTTTGAATTCCTCAATAGCATCCATATCAGGAAATTGTCCCGGCCATAAAATTACATCATCTTTAATAAGTGGATATTCTCGATAGATCCCTGACATTCTTCCGCTTTAGATTAGTTCTCGCAAACGAACCATAGTAGAATCCGGATGGACTAAATTTCCTATAAAAATGTGTCGTGTGTCTTTGGTCCCGAGTGGCATAAATTCACGGGTGACGATTTCCCACAGTTTATCTCGACCTTCTTGGGTTTTGGCCGACTGAACATCTTCAATATCGTCGTAAATAATTAGATCCGGACGACTCTCTTCATGTCTCATTCCACGAATACTTTCGCCAATAGATACTGCCGTAATTCTTGCTCCGTATTTTGGTATCACTAAAGTCCGCTTGTTCCATTCGTCATTACTACTGTAAAAAGTGCCGTGATCATCAAGTAGTAAACTCTGGGAAACCAGCATTCTGCGGATATCTATGAGCAGTTGCTCCGCTTTCGGGTCAGTTTGGCTGACCAGTAAAATATTCTTCTTGTTGTGTATCCCAACCACAGACCAAATCGGAAGTACGAGACTGCAAAAGGTAGACTTTGCAGAGTTACGGAACGCTGTTATCACAATTTGTCTGTTTTGCACATCTTGAAGGAGTCTTAATATCTCGTTTTGAAATGGGGCAATTTCATATTTAATATATTTGGTGAAGTAAAAACTGAAGAATAGTGAGAGATCACGGCGGGTCGCTTCGATCCGAATCCGGCGATCACTCATAAGTAGTTTTATAAGATTAGGTAATATAGCCATATTTATTTTCAACTTTTATTTTTCTGGTCACTCTCGCTAATACCAGTTAATGCCAGTGCTTTCTTGACCACCTCTTCCTGTTCTTTAGATAACGCTTCCTGAGGTTTTGTGGTTGTCGATATCTCAACTTTGTTGCTAAACCGGGGATCTCGATGGTTCAGCCAATACATGGCTGCCGTTAAATTGTCATCATTGATTCCCTTGATGATTTTACTGACCGCCACATCCCTAATTAATGCTTCACCCTCCTCCTGTGCTTTATCAACCGCTTGGGAAAAAGCCGGATTTTGTTCCTTCCACCGATAATAGGTTGCACGAGATACGCCACTTTTATTGCAGGCAATCTCGATAATCGGCATCCGCTTAAGGTTTTCTATCACTGCCTCCTTATCTTTTTGTTGTCGTTTTACAATCGTTTTGCTTTTCATAGTTTTTCGGTTTGGTCAATTTTTACAGCCTTCCTCTCGGTGAGATTTTCCCATCGTTTTTTGATCACTTCTGTATACACTGGTGACTTTTCCATTCCATAGCAACGTCTTTTCATCTTGGTACAAGCGATAAGAGTGCTTCCGCTTCCTGAAAACGGTTCCAGTACAATATCGTTTCGTTTGGTCAGTACCTTGATATAGGGAATCAGGATTTCGATTGGCTTAGTGCCAAAGATGATCCCTTGTCCAGAACTTTTCTCATCAGATGCTTTGTAGTCGATGAAGTCTGTGGGTTGGATCTTTTTTCCTTTCTTGTATCCCTCCCACTGAGGGTTTCCCGATATTGCGTACAGGGCAGTTTCATATTCGTTCTGCAACCCATCTTCTTCAGGTTCATCATTGAACTCGACATCAACACCTGCAGAGGCTCCAACCATAGCAATATCGTGCTTTGAGAAAAACTTGTGGCTGGCCGCATACCCTTGATTACGATTGGGCAAATGCCAAACAATCATATTCTTAACCTTCCAGTATTTTTCCATCTCTCCCCAGATAATCCGAATGTTTTTCCAGTTTTCATATACGATGATGCTGAAGTGTTCTTCCTGAACTTTATTAACATTCGCCATCCATTTTTCTGTAAAGTCAGGAGGAAGCACATCGGTTTCTAGGTATCTGCGATTCTTTTTGGCTCCAAATCCTACGGTGGGATTCCCATGTCGTTGTTTGCCGTTTAGATAGTCCAAAATATAGGGTGGGTCAGTGATGCAGGCATAAGCTTTCTCTCCGTTCATAAGCTTTAACATATCTGCCTCAATCGTGGAGTCGCCGCACATGAGTCGAGACTCACCCAGCTTGTAGACATCTCCTTTTTGTGTCTGGATACTATCAATTTTTAGCTTCTTTAATTCCTTTTCAAGGTCAAATATTTCAGGAGTGGGATCAATATCAAAAATATTATCCAGTTCTTCGCTGGAGAAGCCAATGTTCTTCAGGAGAGACTCATCGAACTTCGCCAGCAGGTCAAAGTCCCATTCTCCCTGATTCCGATTCAACCGCACGTTTAATTCTTTCTCCCGTTCAAGATCTGGAATAGTCAAAAAGACTACGGGAACTTCCGTATGTCCCATCTTCCTCAGAGCAGTAAGACGCTGGTTGCCTCCTATAACGGTCCCTTCTCTTCCCGGGGCGTTATTTACCAGTAATGGATCAACTGTACCGAATTCCGTGAGGCTAGCAACTAAGCCATCCAGATCTATCTCACTGATTTTGCGAGGGTTGTATTCGGCAAATTTTAAGCTATTGATCGGAACATACTGGATTTGGATCTTGTTATTCATAATGTTTTGTAACTTATAACCATAAAAAAACGCCTCGAGAAAAAACTTACAATTCCTAAGTTCTTTCCTAAGGCGTCATTTATAACGGTGCTCGTCGACACCGGTTCCTTTTTGTAGGAACAATTTAATATTACAGAAACGGACTGTCGTTGTCAATGAGTATTATAGGTCTAGAGTTGAGTGAGAGTTGATTGATGATTCTTACAGATAAAATAATCGTAAACAGAGTACAATATAAGCATATAGACACATATTCTTGGTATCAAAAACTTATTAAACCCTCCTGGTCACCTCCCTCGTGGCTTTTTGGTCCGGTGTGGACATTTCTCTATATTCTGATCGCTATTTCTTTTGGCAAAGTATTCTGGATGACCTGGAAAAAGGAAGTCGCCTTCATTGTAGCCCTGCCATTTATCCTAAACCTTATATTTAATGCTTTATTTACCCCACTGCAATTTGGGTTGAAGAATAATCTTCTTGCTTCAGTAGATATCTTACTTGTTTTAATAACTCTGATCTGGGCCATGTTGGCAATCTTTCCTCATGCGCGGTGGATTGCCTACATTCAAGTTCCATATCTTTTGTGGGTATTATTTGCAACTGTTTTACAAGTTACTATTACGTATTTAAATAAATAAAGGAGGTGATATGTATGAAAGGATTTAACATAAATATTGAAAAAGCGACTCGCGAAAATACCAATTTTCGTAAAGTACTCTACACCGGAAAACACAGTCAGTTAGTGCTCATGTCCCTTAAACCCAATGAAGAAATCGGTATGGAAACGCATCCCGACAATGACCAGTTCTTCCGTTTTGAGATGGGACAGGGAAAATGCTTCATTGATGGCAACGAATACGCTGTTACTGATGGAGATGCTATCGTTATTCCAGCAGGGGCAAAGCATAACATTATCAATGTCTCAGCAACTGAAGAATTAAAGATGTATACCATCTATAGTCCAGCTCATCACAAAGATGGAATAGTACGTGCAACGAAAGCTGATGCAATTGCAAACGAGGAAGAGTTTGACGGAGTGACGACTGAATAATTTAAGGATAATTCAGACTTAAGTCCATCATGGGGAAGGTGTTGTTTGTGGTATTATTAAAGAGAAGAATTCTATTTCTTCCTGAATTTCAGAGGAGAAATTTATGAATAATAAGACTAAAACAATATTGGCAGTCATAACATTCATCGGTATGGTCGTTGTTAATGCCTTGGCTAATATTTTGCCAATCAATAACACGACTACCGGCGATGTGTCTAACTCGTATCCAAACCTGTTTGCTCCCGCTGCCTTAACCTTTTCAATCTGGGGAGTGATCTATGCACTGCTGGCGGCCTATACGATTTATCAGACAGGGATATTTCCAAAGAAGATCTTAACTTCGACGAGCAGGGTATTTACAGATATTAATACCTATTACATTACCAGTTCGCTTGCAAATATACTGTGGATTTTCTCCTGGCATTATCACCAGATTGGTATTTCAGTGATCTTCATGCTGGTGATTCTTTATTGTCTGATTAAAATTGCTGATATTACCAAACAACTGCACTTATCAACAAAGGAAAACTTTCTTATTAGGGTGCCGTTTAGCGTCTATTTTGGGTGGATTACGGTAGCTACCATTGCCAACATTACGACGTTTTTAGTGAGTATTAATTGGAACGGCTTCGGGTTGACCAATCAGCTGTGGATGGTGATTATTCTCTTGGTTGGCGCTGCTATAGGTCTCGTAAGAATGCTTAAAGATAGTAGTAAAGCCTATGGGTTAGTATTGATTTGGGCATATTTTGGGATCTGGATTAAACACACTTCCACTTTTGCCAGCCAATTCACTCCGGTCATTACTACCGTCTTGATTTGTATCGGATTATTTATCCTAGCGGAAGGGAAATTAGTTTTTTTTAATAAGTCTAAAAATTAAACCAGAAATGATATGTTTTTAAAACTCTACTTAATTTCGTTTATTACCTTTCTTGCTGTCGATATTGTCTGACTGGTATTGGTAGCCAAGAACTTCTACGGCAAATCAAGCGGTGGAAAGCTATGGTGCGTTACATAGCTCAAATTAAAAATAACAGTCTACCATTTGATGAAACTTGCCGGAAGAAACAGCGCCAAACATTACTACACTGGGCATATGATATCCGGAAGATATAATAGTTTAACCTGAGTTAGTTACCGTACAACAGAAGCACAGAACTTACATTTTTTAGCCTTAATGGGTATGAGACTTAGGCATTCGGGACAAGCTTTTTCCGTCGGATCGACACTTTTACCGCTTTTCATCTTTTCCATCAGCTTATTCATCGGAATTACCACGGCAAAATAAATTACCCCAGCAATCATTAGGAAGGAGATGAGTGAGTTAATAAAATCTCCAACCATAAATTTACTATTATTGATAGTGAAAGATATATTAGAAAAATCAGGTGTCCCGCCAAAAGCCCCAATTAATGGGGTTACTAAATCTTTGACCATGGCTGTCACCACATTACCAAAAGCCACACCAATGACGACAGCTACCGCAAGATCAACAACGTTTCCCTTCAATATAAAATCCTTAAATCCTTTTAGCATAAAATTACCTCTTATCCAACAGTATAACAGATACTGAATGGATAAATCGGACTGATTTTTTGAGACACCCCTTTTTAGGTGTCTTATTTGTCTCATTTAGCCTGGAGATGATACAATTTCTGAGCGAGTTATAAGGACTGAAAGGGTCCAGACCGGTAGCCTCAGCAATTCGACACACTACGATCGCTCATTGTTTAACTATATAAATAAGGCGAACTGAAAACCTAGGCACTTAAAAAGATATTTGTGACAAATTCTACCGCATGCACGATATTGAAGCTAATATAATAAGCTTTTATTTATTCGGGGACAAGATTCTGCATCAAATCGTTATAGTACTTGCAATTTTGTTTTGAAATTATATACTGAATATATGGCCGAAAGAAATAATCAAAAAAGAAAGAAGGAGAAGAAAAAGCCAAAGAAGCAAAAATAGTTAAAACTACTTTTATCTTTCATCTTTATAGTTTACATTTGAATCTCATCGAGATAGATATATTTTCCCACTACAGATAAAAAAATCGGTATATACTTGTATAGCTCCCAAACTGAATAAATTACCAATATGTAAAGTAACCAAACTAGACAGATATAGTTTGGATATAGTAAAATCAAAATTGTAAATGATAGTAAAATATATATGGGTAAGATACATGAAGACTATCTAAGAAGTGGTTTATTTGGTCTACAGGATGGTTTAGTTTCCACTACTGGAGTCGTAGTAGGAATTAGCACCGGAGTACAAAACAAGGACATAATAATTTTAGCTGCTTTGGTTGCAGTAATGGTCGAAGCATCATCTATGGCTGCAGGCCAATATTCTTCAGAAAAAGCGGTTCACCAAATGGATAAAACGGGCAAGCACAACGATAGTCTAATACTTGGTGCTATCATAATGTTTATAAGTTATCTTCTGGCAGGCCTTATACCGATAAGTCCATTGTTTTTATTCAACTTTACAGATACAAGAGTAATTAGTATCCTATTTGCATTTATCGGCCTATTTATAACTGGATATATAAAAGGAAAAATTGTCGAAGATAAACCAATAAGAAGTGCCATTGAGCTTTTTATCATAGGAGCAATGGCTACAGCAATTGGATTAGTCGTAGGATACTTTCTAAAAATTTAGCGTAGTTAAAAAAATACTATCAAGCAATAGAAGAGTCTACATTATTTGCTGACATGTTTGCCGAAATAAAATGGTTTGCTGTAAATGAACTAAAAACTCTAAAGCTTTCACCTCCACTTAAAAAACTTTTAAGTATAACTAACTATATTTGATATACTGATGTCATGAAATGGGAAGTAAATAAACAAATATCTTCAAAAATATTTAATAAGAAAATAATTATTATATTAATCGGAATTCTGTTATTTACGAGCATATTATATTTTTATAAATATAGTGCTGATCGTGCTATCTTTATCGAGCCTGACTTTTCTGAAAAGCAGACCATAAAAGAAATAAATGATAATATATCGATTAATTTTACGACTTGTTCCCAAGATAAAAAAAGTAAAGGATTTGAATTTGGATCAGTAACAATTGCAGTTTTGGGAAAATCGGGAAATTTATGCCTCATAAGATATGGAGGAGAAATAGAAAATCCAAACTGGGACGGTGTTTTATCTGTTGTATGCAAAGTCCCTCAAAGCTTAGGTGTCGTCGAATTCAGCAAAAATAGTTTTGGTTTAGATTTCCAAGCGATTGAAAAATATTGTTCTAATTAATATAGTCAAATACAAAATTTATAATTTTTGAATATGATCAATAGACGGATCACTTATGTCATTTTTGCGACTCCTTTAATAATTACTGTATATTTTTGGCTAACTACAACGGGATTAGATCTTACGTCTTCTGCATCAATACTTATATCTTTAGGCCGACTTATGGGCCTCATTACTGTTTATCTTATTTTAATTCAATTCGTGCTTCGAGGAAGAATTATGCCACTTGAAAAAATATTCGGATACGAATTATTGAATAAAATTCATAAAAAAATTGGTTTGTATCTTGCTGTATTTTTAATCTCACATCCAATGCTTCTTACACTTGGATATTCTATACAAGGGAAAATAAATCCAATATCTCAATACATTCAATTTATAACTATATATGAAAATGTCTGGCTTGCGTTTATAGGTTATATAACTTTTTTACTAATCATCTTTTCATCGATTTATATCGTGCGAAATAGACTCCGTTATGAATTCTGGTATATCGTCCACTTAGCAGTTTATATAGCTGTGCTTTTATCATTTTTCCACCAATTTTCAGTAGGAACTGATTTTCTAGTTAACAAATGGTTTTCTTATTATTGGTATTTAATGTATTTCATAGTTTTCGCAATTACCATTTATACACGCTTTATAGTATTAATTTTAAGATTTAAGAAACATCGCTTTTATATAGACAAAGTTAGCAAAGAAACGGATGATACCATTTCTCTTTTTATAAAAGGTATAGATTTGAATAGCTTTCACTTTGAGCCAGGACAATTTTTATTCGTCCGTTTTCTGAGTAAAGAACTTGGCAAGGAATCGCATCCTTTCTCGTTTTCAAGTATACCAAATGGGGAATTTATCAGAATTACAATAAAGAAAGAAGGAGATTTCACAGAAAAACTAATGAGAATTAAATCTGGCACAAAACTGCTTATCGATGGACCACATGGTGCATTCACGGAAAGATTCATGAAGAAAGATAAAATACTTTTTATAGCAGCTGGAGTTGGCATCACTCCTATACGCTCAATAATTGAAAGTATTGGCAACAACAAACAACAAATACTTTTTTATTCTAATAGAACTTCATCTGATATTATTTTCGAAAAAGAACTCGATAGCCTTTCACAAAAATATAAATTTCCTATTTATTATGTTATCAGCAGGGAGGAAACGTACAAAGGAATAAAGGGCAGGATTGATCTAAATTTAATCAAACAATACGTAAGTAATCTTATGGAATTTGATATTTATATTTGCGGACCCAAAGCTATGGCAAAAAACATAACTAATGAATTAAAATCTTCCGGGGTCCATCCATCCCAAATTCATTTTGAAGAATTTGTGCTTTGAAAATATTTTGCAAAATAAATACTTGCAGCAATAGTCCACAACTGTATATCACAACCTTTTTTATAATGTCTTCCGTTTTCTAAATGAAAAAGCTCTGGAAAATCAACTTTAATATAGGGATAAATTCTTTCACTAATACTAGCAACTGTATCAAGTCCGAATCTTAAAGCAGCCTGATGTATAAATGCTTGTTCGAAAGGCCAAACTGTATTAGTGTGATAATTGGTATGATGGGTGATATCCTGGTCAGTTGAAGCGTTATCAGTATTAAAGGTCATATATCCTAATGGCGTTTCTAAATTCACAGAATTCTCCAAAATTCTTTTTACTTTCTCTTTCGTAATATCTGATTCATCAAGATAATAAAGCATATGAAGATTATCAGAGCTCGTTCCTTGAAAAAAGCCTCGTTGATCTACGCCACTAGCAAATATACCTTGCTTTTCATCAAAAAGAATAGTCAGATGTCTTTTCATTTCTAACGCTTTGGTCTCCAAATCATTAAAACCCAGCAATTTCGCAGCGCTTCTCAAAGCCTTCATATTCTGCACATGAGCAAGAGTAAAAACTGCTGGATAAATTGGTAGCCCATGCTTTCTGTTTGGTGCCTGAGAATCTTTCCAATAAGTAACTTTCAATGCAAATCGTTTTGAATCTGAAAACTTAGGATCTTCTACAAAAAGATTATTCATAAGATGCTTTAAAATGTAATCAACTGCTTTCTCTAGATACACTCTTTGTTTTTTTATAAATTGATAATCATTGGTCATATCTAGATATGCCTCATGTCCAATAATAAAAAGTGCGGTTGTATCACAAGCGTTATATTCTGTTGATAATCTATTTTGACGGACACTGGGTATCTGGTGAAATATTTTTCCTGGCTCTTCACCGGATAATGGATCTTTTCTTGTGCCTTGTAATAATGCAGAAAAAACTAATTGATCACGCAGCATTAAGGGGTCACGCATTAGAATAGCCGAGAGAATACTATCTCTTGAAAAATTATAAGAATAGTAGGGAAGACCTGCATAATACAAAAGGATATTATTCACTGGGTATGCTAATTTAGCTAATGCAGATAAGTAAGTAGATTCGCTTTCTTTCTCAGGCATTAATTTATAATTATAAGAAGATAACATATATAAATCTGCCTGACTTATTCTATCTTAGTAAATAACGGGGGTTATTAAAAGTGTCAAATAATATAGAATTTGCTATAATCAAAGCCTGCGGTGGTAGTTCAGTGGTAGAATGCGTCCTTGCCAAGGACGAGGTCGCCGGTTCAAATCCGGTCCACCGCTCACAAACTCATAATTATATTTTTATTCTAAATTAATAGATTTATTTTATTAGATAAATTTCCTTCTTTACAAACAATTATTTTTTTCCTACGCTATATGTATGCCTCGAAAAAACAATAAAAATAAAAAGGTGAAAGGACTGTTATATCATAAAAGAAAGTTGATTCTTATATTTTCTCTACTTTTCATAAGCATTTTCTCAATTCTACTTCTCCCATCTAAACCAACAAATGACCTCGATTGTGCAAATAGCATAAGCTGTATCTCTGATTTATCAGGCCACTATTCAGATGACAACACTGGGCAATTTGAAGGCAAAAAAATCGCTGGTCCAGCGTTAGCTGACAAACCATATAAAATTGCTGTGAATAATAATGTCCTTGGAGATACGGCGGAAGACAGTAAGCGGATCTATGTCGACTTAAGTAAACAAAAATTGTACGCCTTCGAAAATAATACACTAATCCATGAATTCACGATTTCTTCAGGAAAACCCTGGTGGCCAACTCCAACTGGTGATTTTCGTATTTGGATAAAGCTCCGCTATACCCGCATGCAGGGAGGAACAGGCGCAAATTATTATAACTTACCCAATGTACCCTACACAATGTTTTTCTATAATGACAAAGTACCAAAAAGTAAAGGATATGGGATACATGGCGCTTACTGGCATAATAATTTCGGAAATCCTATGAGTCATGGATGTGTGAATATGCGAGAAGAAGACGTCGCGAAACTTTATAATTGGGCAAATCCTCCCAGTACAAAAAATGTCACATATGCGACTAAGGAAACACCAGGAACTCTAATAACTATATACGGTACAACACCTCAGTAGTAAAAAAATTTAGCAGGAATACTATATTTTTGATGCAAAAATCTCTCCACTTTGATAAAAAGTAATCAGATTCTTTTAATTTTCAAACAAATAATATACAGAAATCAATTATATTTTAAGTGCCGAGGATGTGAGTTGAACACATATCTGATGTTCTTCAGACACCCGCCGTGACCACCTTGGCTACCTCGGCATTTCTGAACCAACTTATAATAGCAATTTTACTGACGTATGACAATATGCTTAGAGTTTACTTGACTTTAATAAAATGCTCATCTACTCTTTAATTAGATGAGAAAAAAAATAAGTTTAAAAAATAAAACTAAACACATAAAAAATAAGAAAATTCTAAAAGCAAAAGGAATAGGGTGGATAAGTATAATACTCGCAATAGCAGCAGGTAGCCTTGTTATTGGTGGTTTTTTGTTCATACCTAACACTCCCCGGACTCGAATCACCACCGAATACATAACTATTCCTGATCCAAGCTGTAAGGGAGACAATCTACATGCGTGTACGTTTATCGTAGTCACTGTCACCCCTACACCAAGACCTACCAGAACCCCGGATGATGACGACGAAAATAATAATGGAAATAACAACGGCGGTAGTAAGCCGACCAAGAAACCTAAACCACCTGGACCACAACCTTTATAATAAGCTATGTCAGGAAGTATAAATATAAATCAAGGTAAAAAAAGACGCAATCTAATAAGCGGAGACTTTATTGTTATTTTGATCTTAATATTGGCATTTGCTCTGGCAGGAGGAGTATTCACACGACTGTCACCATTTACAAATCAAGGCACATACGAGACAGAACTTTTCGGAACAGGAAGCACTACGCAGGAAGGGTTGCAATTAGGTACCTTTGGAGTGCTTCAATGCAAAAACAAAACTGCTATAAACTTTCTTATAGATAATTCAGGATCTATGCAATTCGGTGAACCTGATTCGAAAATTGACCAATTAAAGACAGCACTGCGTACTTTTGCGGAATATTTTCCGCCAACAGGAGCAATCGCCATGCAGACATATAGCGAACAAGTACGAGAAAGGGTACCTTTTTCTATTTTTAATGAATCTAAAACGCTTTTTCTCGAAGAAGTTAGCGCTATGGGCCCACAGACAGCTACTCACAGCAGGGATGCTTTCCTTGTCGCTGAAAGAAATATCAACCTAGGAAAAGGTTTATTTCCTGATTTCCAATTCTCATTAGTATTTATATCTGATGGAATACCCGAATCACGCCAAATGAATAATCTGTGCCCCGGGGGTCAGAATGGTGAATACTGTATGAGACATCCACTGG
This sequence comes from uncultured Gammaproteobacteria bacterium, assembly GCA_964653195.1. Taxonomy (GTDB): domain Bacteria; phylum Patescibacteriota; class Microgenomatia; order Levybacterales; family UBA12049; genus CAYMDS01. The sequence goes on along the minus strand of CAZZCX010000003.1, from coordinate 56,604 downwards.
CTGCAAGTGCATGTCGGTGTTTTGATACCAATCAAGATCCAACCGATGTAGCAGCGAGAATAAAAGCCAATGGGACTAGAATATTTACAATCGCCTTTACTGATGATCATGCAGATGCAAAATTAAATGACAAACTTCAAAATATGATGAGAAATGTGGCTTCAGGTCCAAACGATTACTTTCATGCACCTGTCAATAATCAGCTAACGAATATAATAAGTCTTATTACGAATAGAGTCTGCGTTCAACCCACTTGATCTATTTACTATTGTATTTACAAATAAGTTTACAAATAGTGGACGATGAGGGATTTGAACCCCCGACTTGTCCGGTGTACACCGGACCGCTCTATACAAATTCTTTATTTATCTTACCTTCTTTAATTATATTAATTAATAATTTCCTATCTTTTTGTTTTTTAATCCAATTCTCGACAGATCTGGCATTTTTTATATCTGGATACTTTTGACTAAAAACCAGGCGAAGTGGGAGTCTATACTTTGTAAATCTTGATGCACCTGAGGTATGTTCTTTTAACCTACGAATAAGATCTTTAGTACTCCCAATATAATATGTATTGTACTTTTCGCTTAATAAAATATAAACGTAAGGCATTATAGTGGACGATGAGGGATTTGAACCCCCGACTTCTTCAGTGTAAATGAAGCGCTCTAGCCAGCTGAGCTAATCGTCCTTTGTGCGGATGAGAGGACTTGAACCTCCACGCTTTTTACGGCACAGCCACCTCAAGGCTGCGTGTATACCATTTCACCACATCCGCGTATTTTTAAAAGGTAAAAATAACAATGAACTATAAACTTAGAACTTAATGCATTATAACTTATTTTTAATATAGTTTTAAGTCATAAGTTTAAAGTATTTTGCGTTGCAAAACTGGTGCCCTGAGGGAGACTTGAACTCCCATGTCCTTGCGGACACTGGCACCTGAAGCCAGCGCGTCTACCATTCCACCACCAGGGCGAGCAATTTGTATTGTAACAAACGATCTTATGTCACACAATTAAATATATCATCTTTTTCATAAATTGATCGCAAAACTTGACAACTAGATAAATATTTGTAAGTATAAAGTGGATGAGAAAAGTTATTCTGCTTGTAACGTTTTCTTTTATAGCGCCATTTTTATTTCTTTTCACTCTTATTTTCCTCTTAACCACAATCCCAAGAGATACTGATCGATTGGTTTATGCAAATGACAAAAAAGTAAATGCATTTACATATGCTGCGCTTCCTTCATCTTCAAGTAATTTTTCAGGTAACATAATTTTGAAGGAAGGAAGGATAGAAACGGTCAGACAATTCCTCTCAAAATACAATTCACCGCTTGAGCCTCATGCTGAATTCATAGTCCAAACAGCTGATAATTATGAAATGGATTTTCGCTTAATACCGGCAATAGCAATGCAGGAATCAAATCTATGTAAAAAAATTCCTATAGATTCTCATAATTGCTGGGGATTTGGAATTTATGGCGGTAAAGTAACCAGATTTGAGAATTATCCTCAAGCTATAGAAACTGTAACAAAAACGTTGGCGACAAAATACCGAGATCGGGGACTTATAACACCAGAACAGATTATGAGCATGTACACTCCATCCAGTAATGGTAGCTGGGCTCGCTCCGTAAACCACTTCATGGAAAAAATGCAGTAAAGAATCGTATTAAAAACATCATAAATTGCTACTTGACAAACCTATAGTTAAATGCTATACTCACGCCTAGATAGGATGGCCTCAGCCCAAACCTGAGGCGATCCTATTTTTTGTGGAAAAACTCCATATTGTATCCTCAAATCAATTTTGTAAACCTAGATACATTTAAATATACATCTATTTTCATTTAGTCTAAAATGTTTTATAATAAATAAGCTTGCCTAGGGAAGACGAGGACATATACCTGCGGGCGTGGTGAAATGGTATACACGCAAGGTTTAGGACCTTGTGGAGAAATCCGTGGAGGTCCGAGTCCTCTCGCCCGCACTCTTCGATAAACTCAGAGTCGAAGTTTTAAATTTGAGGAAACTGAAAAAAAGCTGGTAAGTTAGATCCTGAGCATAGTCGAAGGATCCTCTCGCCCGCACATATTAAACTATGACAAATATATCTAACTCCAAATTTGAACGCAAAGAAGATGGTACGATCCATCTAACGATCAGCATTACTCAGCCTGAGATAAAAAAAACTACAGATGAAATAATCACAACTTACGTATCTAATGCCGAAATAACCGGATTCAGAAAAGGAAAAGCACCCCGTCATATAGTAGAACCTACTATAAATAAAGCTAAGATCAAAGAAGAAGTACTAAGAAAACTACTACCAAATGCTTATGTCAAAGCTGTTGAAGAACATAAAATAAAACCAATCATGAATCCAAAAATTCATGTCGATACACTCCCAGATGATAAAGACTGGAATATAATTGCTATAACTTGTGAAATGCCTGAAGTAAAGCTAGGCAAATATAAAGATGCAATAAAAAAAGTTACTGCCAAATCTAAAATAATCTTGCCAGGTAAAGAAGAAAAGAAGCAAGAAGTAAGTCTTGATGAAATCGTAAAAGAACTTTTGGGTGCCTCAACAGTTTCAGTCCCTACAATAATGATTGAACAGGAAGTGGATAGGCTACTTGCTCAAACATTAGATGAAATTAAACGTTTAGGACTTACGCTTGATCAGTATCTTGCGTCTACACAAAAAAAGCCAGAAGAACTACGTAATGAATATGCAGTCAAAGCAGAAGGTGACATAAAACTAGAGTTTATCCTTCAAAAAATTGCTGAAGAAGAAAAGATAACAATTGAGGATAAAGAGCTTAAAGAAGCAATTCAAAAAGCAAAAGATCCTATAGAGATGGAAAACTTACAAAAAAACAGTTATATGCTAGCAAGTATACTTAGACAGCAAAAGACCCTTGATTTTTTGAAAAACTTGTGATAGAGTGCGGGCAATATGATCAAAAAAGCCAGTCAGCCTGCCATAAGCAAAGTTAATCCTATAGAAAAAGATCCTCAACTGGATAATTCTACTGCTGCATCAGAATTAAAAAAAACTACAAGTGCAATAAAAGATCAGCTATCAGGCACAGGTTCAGACTTTATTTCTCAGCTATTAGGCTATGATAGTACTGAAAGATCAGATAATTATTTCAGTGGCGTAATGATTGAAGGCCAGGCAATAGATTTAAAAAGCAAAAGAAATCATGATATTAGAACAAAAAAGAATCAAACTGAAAGTCGAAGACCCGAAAAGCGAATGGATATTCTGGGAGGAATTAATTATAGAGCTGAGGTAATTCAGGGCTCAGAACGATTATCAAGAAGTGAGGCTGTACAGCTTGAGAATAGAATAGAAGATATCATGAATGAACTTAAACGATTAATTGGTTCGTCTGGCATTTTAAAAGCTGAATTTGCTGTCCTTACTGTTGAAGATAAGCCCATCAAATCCGGTAAGTATTACACTAATTTTTTTGAATGGTTGCTATTGGAGGTCAGAAAAATAAGAATGAAAGTTGAAGATGCTGGCGCGTGGCTTTCTGTGATGAAAAGTAAAAAATCACTAAAGAAATATGGCGCAATGGCTAAAAAACATGGTACCAGCTTTACTCTAAATAACGAACGCACTCCAGCAACGCAAACAGGATAATAGAATTTAGAATTCAGAATTCAAAATTAACTCAATTTGCTTATTGAATTTGATATTAAAATCGTATATAAAGTAGAGTAATCTATATGAAAATTTATTCAGTAAATATGATGGAAATGATGACTTCCTAACGGAGGTTTCGTTATAGTATCTATTACGAACAGCCTCCGAAAGGAGGTTTTTTTATGGAAAAAACGAGATTTATTACTATAATTAACGATTGCTTCGATGAGAACGTAAAAGCCAGACTTGGGACGAGAGTGAGTTCACTTTTCGGAATATCTCCAACGATAATTGGAGTAGGAGGAAATCTTGTATCTAATAATTCTCATGACCCCGCAGAATACCAAGCAGCCGGATGCCTTATAGACACACTGGATGCAGCAAATGGCGAAAAAGGAATAATACTTGTAAACGTAGCCAATCGCCATGGCAAGGGGAAAAAATGGCCTAACGGCACTCCTTTTGGATATTTCTACATCAATGATACGCTCGTTATTTCAACAATTGATGGGTTAACATTATCAATGGTGAAAAAACTTAGACTTATAAATTCTATTCAACTGCTAGATATACCCGAAGTCGCAAATAAAATGGCAGAGGATAAAATCATCTCAGTCGTCCTAGCTATGCAAATAATAAATACTCAGTTCCGAAGCTTTGAATTCCAGCCAAGAGTAGCAAAATGGCTGGTGGACGGGATAACCGTACCTGCTGCATCCTACACCCTTAGCCATGTACCTCAAGTAAAGAGTGCCATTTGGTACGTCGATAATTTCGGAAACTGTAAAACAACTATTCTTCCGAAAGAAATCGAATTTGAAAATGGAAAAGATATAAACACCAATTTAGGTGTATTTAAATGCTTTACCAGGCTCAGAGACGTACCTAATGGTAATAAAGCGCTAATTCTCGGAAGCTCTGGGTATAAAGATAAACGATTTATTGAGCTTGTGATTCAAGGAGAAAGTGCTGCGAAGGAATTTGGACTAACGCCTAGCTCACAAGTAATTTTTACATAAAGATTTTTCATATTCAAATAAATACTTGTCATGCAATTAATGATGTGCTAGAATAAATTTCTGGTTTTATGAAACACGCATTAAACATGATTTTTGTCCTCCTTATTACCCCCTAAGGGCGGGAGGATTTTTGGTATCAACCAAAAGAAAGGATCCCCGCCAATAGGCGGGTTTTTTTATGGTTATGTCGATTGAAAGAAATAAACCAATAACACATTCTAGGCGAGGCGATTTATTATTCGGTCCAGATTTAAAACGTTCGGAAGAAGAGAGAACTGCTGATTTATATTACTTTGATTTACAACGAGTCGCTAAAAAAGAAGGTTTAAATACCTTTGATATTGACGATGAAGTAAGCAAACGGCTTGAGGTAATTGAAAAAAGATTAAATATTAAGGAAATGAGAAAAGGATTGCCTGTAAGAGTTAGAGAATCAGCAAATTCCACAGTTAAAGTCGCAGGAGCTTTTTATTCTGAATTTATAAAACCTTGGGTCGCCACCGGGAATGATGCATATAAACCGACAGAAGAAGATATAACTCATTTTTGTGAACGAGCGGCCAACGGAATAGGAGTAAATCTGGTTCAATATTATGCTTTGAGCAAAACACAATCGCCTAGTAGAACAGGCTCTCCAGATACTAAGATAGATTATGCAGAATTTGAAATGTTAAGATATCAAGCAGTGATGGGAAGAGTAGCAAAGGAAATTGGCTTAAATATAAATTTTACAATCGTTGACGAAACAGATATATTACCCGAAGATCCGTATTTAGGTTTTAATAATAGTGATTCTAAAGTAAACCGTTTAATTGCAACTAGATACTTAGAAGAACAAGGAGTTTCAGACCGAATTCGTATTAGGTCTCTAAGGGATTCAATAGCTCTTCCTATTGGAGATGAATTCCACGCTGCATATGAAGACCAGTTAATTTTATCTAAAGATAAAACTGCTGGACTATTAAAAGAACCCAGACAAAACAATGCTCTTATGAGAAGGATATACACCCTCTTAGATTGCATCCCCGACAGTGGCTTAATTGCACAAGGAGTAGATCCTGATGCAATAGATTATATTAGAAAATCTGCAATGAGTGGCGATTTCGGCAGTTTACCTCAAGAAACACTTCAATATTTAACTGGTTTAACTACGCATATAGATGCTATGATGGCTTTGAGGGGTAAAGCAAAGCAAGCTGTACAAGAAAAAGGCTTAACCGCAGAATATCCCGAATATCAAGACGAGAGTAGAGTTTATGGAGGCGTAACGAGAAGTACACATAGGTGGAGCTTTCTACCTCATCCAACTAAATTTATGGGAAGAACTGTCAATCCTATGCATGGAATAGCTGGGTACGGTTCCAATAATGATTATGTCGGAAATATCCCATTTAATGTGCTTCAGGAAATGCAAAATGTCTGCGAAGCGCAATTGGTTTATCTAGATAACAAACCTATGCTTGGAAGAATAAGAAATAATAAATAATGAATATGAAAATGAAATCAAATCCATATGTTTATCCAAGTACGAACTTCATGGATTTATCTAAGAAGCAAATTAAAGCGGTATTTAAACCGAACCGATTAGCTTCTACAGAAAACTTGAAAGATCTACTATCTTCTTTATCTTATCCAGAATTAATTCTAAGTGGTAATTCTATCGCTGAAAAAATTCTAAATATTTTCGTAGATGATGAAATTATTTTTGGGCCTAAAAAATTTGTTATTGACAACACTGATTTCTGGCTAGAATCATTTCAATATTTTATAAATCAAAATAAACCAATACAGCTGACAATTCTTGGTTTTCCGTTTAAAATGCCTGTTCCAATAAAAACTAATCGATCGCTCCCTGATATGGGAGAAGTTTTATCTTTAAAAAGATTACATTTTCTAACTGAGTTAATTCGCAAGGTCTATAAACCTGGGGCAAAGATAACAATTGTGACTGAAGGTGTATTTGGAAGGTATAACAAGATGGATAAATCTGAGTATGATTCATATAAAGACTTGTTAATAGAAATTATAAAAAAATTCAACTGGGATAATTCACTATTTATAGTTGAATTGGAAAGTATGGAACAACTGATAAATAATTTCAATGATGTGTTTGGTGAAAAAGTAAATAAACTTAAAAACCTTTATCTAAATGCCGATAAAAACTTTTTAAAAAAATATAAAGGAGCTAAGCTTTCCATTTCTAGAATAATTAATACACGAGATCTAGGTGTATCTAATTCGGTACTTATGGATGTATATAATATAAAACTCAGAAATAAAATAGCGACAGCAGAAGTAGTGAAAATACGAAAATATATAAAAGCTATGACCCATGAAACTTTGTTAAACTATCATGCATACTTAATGGTAAGAGATGACTTAAATTTTATTGAGAAAACTGTACCTAACGCAATTACACTTTCAGTTTCTCCTAAACCAAATCGATTAGGTATAATTCCAGTAAATAAAAATTGTATTCGACTTCCGTATCATGGTGTCCCTGTTTTTCATGTGAAAAAAAATATATTTACTATTGAATATCTAATCGATGTATTGAGAATGAAGGAAACATTTATTAGGGTCTACTGGAAAGAAGATAAAGAAAACAAGCCATTTTATTATATAAAAAAATGAAAAAATTTCTCTCCATCGACATAGGCGGTACAAAAATACTTTGTGTAGAATTTACTAAAAGCCTAGAAATAATAAAAGAAATACGCCTAGATACTACGATTTTATTTAAACATAAAAATTTAAATGATCTTAAAAATCTTTTTGTGCTTATAGCTAATGAATTTGGAGGTTCAAGATATGAAAAACTTGGTGTAAGTATAAATTGTGCGATTATGAATAACAGAATTATATATTCCAGTTTAATAAACGGAGGAAATGGGGTTGATATTAGTTCTATTGCAAACAAGTATCTAAACTACAAATCTTTTGATTCAGATAACGATGTTATATGCATGGCAAAAGCAGAAAAATTATATGGGTACGGTAAAAAACATAATTCTTTAGTCTACATAAACTTAGGCACAGGTATTCGCGTAGTTGCTATAGAGAATGGCATTATTTTAAGGGGTTCTAGTAATATGGCTGGAGAAATATCTCCCATGGATATTTGGAGTTATGAAAAAAAACAATTTGAAACCGCAGATAATCTTTTAGCAGGTAAGGGTCTAAAGTCGTTAAGTATTTATAAAACAGGTAAAATCCTCCCGCCTGAAGAAATATTTGATGGAAAACATAATGATATTGTAATTATGTATGTGAACTATCTAAGTAACTTTATCGTGAACTTATCTTATTTCTATAACCCGGAATTGTTTGTATTTGGAGGTTCTGTAACTAAATCTGCGGAATCATGGTTACCGCAAGTTACAAAGAATTATTCAAAAAAACTACCTAAATTTATGCAAGCACGAGAGTTTAAAATAACCACAATAAATCATCCTGCCTCAATCGGAGCTTTAATTTGATCTTTTAATAATCCTATAGTATAATTTATATTTATGGAAAACATACGATTGGGTATTTTTGATATTGATGGCACAATACGAAATAGTGAGGGGATACCGCCTGAAGTTATAGAAGGATTTCGCAATCTTTATTCAGAAGGAGTAATTACCACAATACTTACAGGAAGAGGCTATAAGCGGGCTCGAGAAGCACTAGGCTTAAATTACCCATCATTAGTCAGAAGAGGAATTCTCGTTGGTTTAGAAAATGGTTCAAGGATTACAAAATGGGGAGGCAGGCAAAACATCATATACCATCCATTGCATTCAAGTGAAATAACCGCAGTTGTAGACGCCACACTTATGGGAGACGTCAATTTCGTTGCTTATTTTCCTGAGAAGACACGTAGAAAAGCTGTTGTCTGGACTCCTAACGCTAGCAACGCAGAACAATTACAAAAAAAATATGGACATTTTGCAGTAGTTTCTCACCTACCTCCAAGTTCGTTCGAACATAAGGCAAAAATCGATAATCCCAGTATGCTTGCAATTAAACCCCTAAATGACGAATGGATTACAGCATTACCAAATGGTATTAACGCTAGTACAAACGAAGGACTAGTAAATGTTAATAGGCGCGGTATTGATAAAGGTACTGGACTGAGTGATATTAGGGAGTTATTAGGTTTTGACCCAACAGATGTATTATTTGCTGGCAACGACCATAATGATATTCCCGCGTTTGTAAATAATGCGACTGGAAGTAATATATTAGTTGGTCCAAATCTATCTGGTTTACTGACAGCCCCATACCATTACATAAATAATGTTCCTGAATTAGGTACTTATCTTCAAAGATATAAATCTTCTTAAGTATATATTAGTTTTTTATATAATTAAGAAAGTATTTCTATAACATGAATGATTGGTATAAAATTGTATGTACGTTGTTTTCGCATATTCATTTTGTTACAATTGAACCTAGTTTTTTGGGCTCGTAGCTCAGTTGGTTAGAGCGTTGCATTGACATTGCAAAGGTCAGAAGTTCGAATCTTCTCGGGCCCACTTTATGGATAGAAATCAAGGGTACAAATTACTCACCAAATATCTTCAAAATAAAAATCTTATCAAGCATTCCTTAGCTGCAGAAGCAGCAATGAAAGGGATATATAAATATTTGACACCAAATGATAAACAAAAAGAAAACGATGAAATAATTTGGGGAATAACAGGCTTACTTCATGATATAGATTATGAAGTCGCACAAAATACAAATAGATTGGATTTGCATGGAAAACTAATTTTTGAAAAAGAATACGAACCCGATGCAATTCCTGAACCAATTGCTCATGCTATCAAATCACACAATTTCGAAATGACAGGTGTGATGCCAAATTCAACACTTGATTGGGCAATATTCTGCGCAGATCAGCTTACTGGCCTTATTGTCGCTGGCGCACTTGTACACCCAGATAAAAAACTTGAATCACTCACACCAGAGTATATATTGAAACGTTTCGGAGAAAAAGCATTTGCAAAAGGAGCAAAAAGAGAATCAATATTGCTTTGTGAAGATAAACTGAAAATCCCACTAAAGGAATTTATTTCAATCGTACTAAAAGCAATGCAGGGGATTCATAAAGAACTAGGATTATAGATTTAGTATCTAGTATTTAGTATTTAGTATTTAGTAAATTAAATTTTTCCAATTTCATTATTCACAATTTAAGTTAAGAATCCTTGTAATATGATTTATTTTATTGAATAATTACTTTATGGTAGATGAGAAATCAAATCATATTTATAAAAGCAGAGGTGAGATATTTTTTAATAACTTTATAGGTGGAATCGCATGGGGACTTGGTGCTACATTCGGCGTATCATTAATTGTAGCAATTCTTGGCTTTATCGCAACTCAAGCAAATCTGGTGCCGGTCGTAGGTTCTTTTGTATCTGAAATTATTGATTTTGTACTACAACATAATCAAAGCATACGCATCCAGTGATTCTGAAATTTTAGGTCACCAAAGAAATAAGTAAACTTTTCAAATTTAATAAGTTTTTAATTTCTATAGATTCATTTACTGTGTGTGAATTCTTCGAGCCATCTCCCAAATCTAGCACCTTTATCCCGTGTTCCTGAAAAATATTTGCGTCTGAACATCCTAAGGATTTTTTGAGTCTAAATTGACGCTTTATTAATCTCATTTTTACTATAGTCTCTTTTATAAACTGATCATTTCTATAATACATATATCCGCTATTCTCACAAACTGTTTCATATTTTATTTTACAACCATATTTGTAGGCTGATTTTTTTGCATTCAAGATCAGTATATTTAAAAACTCTTGGACTTCATCGTTTTTGAACCCCCGTACCTCTCCTTCAATATATAATTCCCCTGGAATTGAATTTCGCACATGACCCGAATTTATTACTCCAATATTGGCTATCAATTGTTCATTAATTCTTCCAAGTTTTATAGAATTTATAAAATCAGAAAACGCAGGTAGTATATTAATTGCCTTTTGAGGACTAGATGCATGCGCAGCTTTACCAATAAATTTCATGTCAAATCGGTAATAAAAGGGTGATGCGGAAATTATAGTTCCGATTGGGTTACTATTATCAAATATATAACCGATTTTTGCAGATATTTGTGAATAGTTCAAATTTATAGCTCCATAATTACCTGATTCTTCAGATCTCGTAACCACAAATTCTAAATTTCTATGAGGTATTTTTTTTTCAATTAGCTCGCGAATTGTGTCAAGAATCACTGCAAGGCCTACTTTATTGTCCGCACCAAGTATCGTTTTCCCATCGCTTTTTATAATTCCGTCTATTATCTTCGGTTTTATATTTCTTCCCGGCTCAACAGTATCAGCATGTGCAGAAAGTAGAATTGGATTTAAAAATCCATCGATCTTTGCATATAAATTACCGAAATCGTCAAAGTGTGAATTTATTCCAAATTTCTTAAGAAATGTATTTACGTATTTCAATACATTTGCTTCCTCTCCAGTGGGACTATCAATTTTAACTAAGTCCAAAAATAAATTAATCATTGCTGTATTCATACTCCTAATTTATCACGCGCTTGTTTTAGCTGCGAGTCAGCTTCCTCATATGAATCACCAAAGCTTGCAAGCATACCCCACGAATCATTCAACCAAACCATTGGGAATACACCTCGTCTAGTTCTTTCTTGAAAAACTATTTTCCGTTTTGATCTAGGTCCAGTAACTCTATGCAAACTGTCCCACGCATCATGAGCTGAATAGCCATTTGGTGCTACTTTAGTAAAAATAAAATGCGGAGCATCAGGAGCAAAAGATGCTTGAAATATCTTAGGACCTGTCGCCCCTGTCGGCCTGCCACCATTTACTTCTATCAATACAGGTTCACCTAATACTTCAGCTAAATCTATTCCGCCATCACCAAGAGGATTAATTCGATCTATTAACATCTCACACATTCTGTCAGCTTTTCGTTCGAAATCAACTGAAACACCTGCAGGAATTCTATTGCCTATCCATTGCCTACCTGTATCAGAATCCATAATTTGCCTTGTCAGTCGTCCTTGTAATTTTTGTCCTGCAAACTGGTGTGAATAGACTCTCTCGCCAAATATATCATTTGAGATCGGCAAACACTCCTGCACTGCAACTGGCATATTTCTTTTAGTATGTGGATCAATTGGCCAGTCATATCCTGATAAATTTTCAGTTTCGCCAAATTTCTCAATCTGAAAACCTCCAGCACCAAAAATTGGCTTAACGACTATTCCTGACCCCAATAAACTTCTGGCACCTTCAAGTTCTTCATAATTCTGAGCTATATAACCTCTAGGGATAGAAATACCTATATTTTCATACGGAGATGGAGTTTCAATATCATCTATCCATCTATGATAAGCTCCTTTATGACCCCACCAGAATCTTAAATCTTCTCTTTTACGATCTGCATAGATTTTTATACCCTTTTCCTGCTCTAAAACCTGAGCCCAGTCATAAAATTCATTTGTTGCTTGATAGGGAATGACTGTGGTATCTCTATCTACCATGCCCGACAATTGTGGCAATAAATGGTGTCTTATATCAACGTCCATCAAATAATCATTATCTGGAGTAAACAATATGGGTATTGGGGTACCTTTTAGTAATACCTCACTTAATAACGTAAGGTATTCATTAAACCTATCCTTTCTAGGTAGCACTGTAAGTACTCTTTCGCCGTTTTTGATTCTTCCTGCAGCTTCTGCAGCAACACGCCAAGGTATATAGTACCTATCTTCATCATCACCATCATTTCGATAAGCTTCGACAGATGAATGTGCAATTATTCTGTTATATTTTTCTTTCATATTTATTCCACTAAAAAACCCCTCTTCAGAGGGGTCGTAATTAAATAACACGAAAACCCCTCCTTACGAGAGGTGTTTCTTTGAATTATTTACGGCATATTTCACAATCATTATGTAATTATAAATTTATCTCATCAATTGTCAAGTAATACTGAATTTGCTATAGTAAAGCCATTGTAGTTAGATTGCGAATAGTTAATAGTTAATAAAAATATGCAGGATCAACAATATCTCAGTAACCTAAGGCATTCGACAGCGCATTTACTAGCAGCTGCTGTTATGGAGCTTTGGCCAGACACAAAACGAACTATTGGTCCTGCTATTGAAAATGGATTTTACTTTGATTTCGACTTCAAGAAACCAATATCAGAAGACGATTTTCCAAAAATTGAAGCTAAAATGCAGGAAATATTATCCTCTTGGGATTCATTTGAAGCACACACACTTACGCCTATAGAGGCCAAAAAAGAATATCCAGGTAATGAATTTAAACTTGAACTAATAGAGGAATTTACGAAAGAGGGACAAACCGTAACTTTTTACAAATCTGGAAATTACTGGGATTTATGCAAAGGCGGACACGTAAATAATCCTAAAAATGAAATAGGTGCTTTCAAACTTTTATCTATAGCAGGCGCTTACTGGAGAGGAGATGAAAAAAATAAAATGCTGACACGTATCTATGGTGCAGCATTTGCTACCAAAAAAGAACTTGAAGACTATATACATCTTCTTCAAGAAGCCCAAAAAAGAGATCACCGTAAACTTGGCAAAGAACTTGATTTATTTGTTTTCTCAGACCTAGTCGGTAAAGGACTACCTCTTTTTACACCGAAGGGTACAATTCTACGCGAGTTGATCAATGATTTTTCTCAAGAATTAAGGCTCAAAAGAGGTTATCAAAAAGTATGGGTTCCTCATATTACTAAAAATGATCTATATAAAACTTCAGGACACTGGGATAAATTCGGCGATGAATTATTTCTCGTAAAAAGCCAGGAGACAACTGACCAACTTGTTATGAAACCGATGAATTGTCCTCATCATCAGCAAATTTACGCATCTAAAACTAGAAGCTATAGAGACCTACCTATAAAGTATCTTGAAACTACTACTATTTACCGGGATGAAAAAGCTGGTGAATTACTTGGTTTATCACGCGTAAGAGCTGTTACACAGGATGACAGTCATTCTTTTTGTCGCATCGACCAAATTGAATCGGTATACGGAGAAATGATCGAAATAGTCAAAGAGTTCTATTCGGCACTCAATATGAAATTTAGGGCACGATTATCTTTCAGAAGTAATGAAACACCTGAAAAATATTTAGGGGATACAGATTTATGGGAGAAAGCACAACAGATACTTTTATCTATAGCCGAAAAGAATAATCTCGAATATTTTATAGCAGAGGGAGAAGCAGCATTTTATGGTCCGAAAATTGATTTTATGGTTCAGGATGCACTAAACAGGGAATGGCAATTAGGTACACCTCAGCTTGATTTTGTACAACCAAAACGTTTCAAGTTAAAGTATATTGATAGTGAGGGAAAAGAACAAACCCCTGTCATGATTCATTTCGCCTTGGCTGGAGCGCTAGAACGGTTTCTTTCTGTCTATATAGAACATACAGCCGGCGCTTTCCCTCTTTGGCTTTCACCTTTACAGCTTTCCATACTTCCCATAGCTGACAGGCATACCGAATACGCTCAAAAATTAGCCACACAATTTATTGAGAAAGGAATCCGCACTGATGTAAACAACGATAAAGAAACACTACAAGCAAAGATTCGAGCTGCGACTTTACAAAAAACACCATTTATGGGTATAATAGGGGACAAAGAAATTGATCAAGAAGGAATTTCTATCCGGACTCGAGAAGGGAAGGATTTGGGAATACAAAAAATTGATCAGTTTATAATGGAGTTACAGGAGAAAATTGATAAGAAAGCATAAAACTCAACAAACGAAAAAATTTTACCGAATAAATGAGCGAATTTATGCAACAACGCTCAGGGTCATAGATGACACAGGTAAACAAATCGGGGTACTGTCCAAATTTGAGGCTTTAGAAAAAGCAAGAAATGCAGGACTGGACCTTGTTGAAATTGCGCCATTAGCTAAGCCACCTGTAGCAAAAATTATCGATTTTAAAAAATTTCTTTACCAAGAAGAGAAACGGAAAAGGGAAGAGAAGCGGAAAACTAAAAGTTCCGATACAAAAGAAGTCAGACTAGGACCATTTATGTCTGACAATGATCTCGGTAATATGATCAAAAGATGCCGAGAATTTCTGACTGAAGGCAATAAAATCAAATTAGTTGTAAAATTCAGAGGACGAGAAGTGACTAGATCTGAATTTGGAAGAATTGTAATGGATAAAGTAATTGCGGCAGTTCAGGATATATCAAAAGTTGATAGAGAAGCAAAAATGGAAGGGAGACAGATGGTAGCTGTCGTTTCTCCGGAAAGGAAAAAACATGTCCAAAGTGAAAGTAAGACAATCAGCAAATAGAAGATTTAAAGTAACAAAAACCGGAAAAGTAATGTTCGGCCATCAATTCGGATCTCACTTAAAATTGAATAAATCAAAAAGAAGATTAAGGAGACAAAAAGAACCAGGAGTATTACAAGGAGCATTTGCAAAAAAAGTGAAAAGAATGTTAGGTGTAGCCTAGAGAAGATTTTCACAGAAATTAAGCGGATACACACGGATTATCCGCGAAAATCAGTTTACAATCCGTGTAAATCATCATATGAGAGTAAAAAGAGGAATAGTATCAAGACGAAGACACAATAAACTTGCAGACCTTACAAAAGGTTATAGGGGTACTAAGAGTAAGCTTATAAGAGCAGCTAAGGAAGCTGTCTTACATGCTGATGCTTATTCTTATCATGGTAGAAAATTAAGAAAAAGAAATTTTCGCACTCTGTGGATTACACGGTTAAGCGAAGCCGTAAAAAATGAAGGCATGTCTTATAGTGTCTTTATAGATTCACTTAAAAAAGCAAATGTACAACTTGATCGAAAAATTCTAAATGATATTTTAGTCAACGATGCAAAAACATTTAAGCACATAGTTGACTCTATTAAAACAAACTAATATAATAATTACATGACTAACTCTTTTGCATATTTTTGGTTTTATTTTACTTCCCAACCCGGGAGGAAAGCTAGTGCTTAAACACTAGTGAAAACCAGATTACTGGACCTCCCGAAAGGGAGGTTTTTTTGTGGTTAAAAAATAAATATGAAAGTACTAGGCATAGGTGAATCAATAATTGATAGAGTAATTGTGGTAAACAATTTAAAGGAGAAAAAAGTGATAAAAACCAAGACTCATGTTGGTGGTCCCGTACTGTCAGCTCTTATTGTGCTCTCAAGATTGAATATAGATTGTACTCTGGTGACATCTCTTGGGAGAGATTCAGAAGCTAAAATAATAAAAAAAACTATAAAACACGAAAATATAAAATTACATCATAAAATTCAAAAAAGGACGAAGATAAATACTATACTAGTACCTATTGATACAGGGCAGAGAGAGAAAATTCGAGGCAATACTATTCATTTAGATATCAAAAACCTTGATAGAAAATTTTTACGTCAATTCGATTTAATAATTATTGATAGACATGAAAAAACAGCGTTTTATGAAATTATGGACAAGAAAAAATTGGAAGCCAAGATAATAATTGACCCATCTATTGAAATATCTGAATTTACATTAGATATGATCCGAAACGCTGATTTTCCTATACTCCCTATAGAATCGCTGGTAAAAATTGATTCAAACGATTTGTTGAAATCAATTCAAAAATTATATAACGGTAAAGAGCTTATAATAACTGCGGGTAAATTAGGAAGTTTAATATACGATGGCAAAACATTGCGCCATATCCAGGCGTATGATGTATCTGTAATTGACACAGTTGGCGCAGGCGATGTATACAGGGGTGCATTTGCATACGGGATTATAAAAGGTTGGGATCATATAAAATGCGCAACTTTTGGTAATTTTGTTGGTGGTCTACAATGCACAAAACTAGGAAATGCTGCTGCAATTCCAACTAGATCAGAAATGGAAATTTTCGATATGATGTACTTGAAAAAAAGTACAGACCTAGAAGGAATACGTTCATACTTTTCTAAGATAGTTTTATAAATATGAAAAATAAAGAATCGAAAAAACCTATCCTAATTATAGGACCGTGCAATACTGAATCTGATGAAGTATTGCGCGCATCAATTAAGGAAATAAACAAACGACCATATATAGATTTCATGCGTCTCACCCTCTGGAAACCCAGAACAAAACCCGGATATGAAGGATTGGGAATGGATGGCTCTCACTTTCTGAAAATTGCAGTCTCAAAGGGAGTGAATCCAGGTGTTGAGGTGCTCACTCCAGGCCATGCTGAGCACGTAGCTGATGTAGTATTTCAGGAAAACCCGAAAGCTAATCTACTACTATGGATCGGTGCCAGAAATCAAAACCATTTCATACAAAGAGAAATTGCTCAATTTGTCGCAAAAGATGAAAGAATTACACTTATGGTGAAAAATCAGCCATGGCATCATAAGAAACATTGGGAAGGCATAGTAGAGCATGTCTTAGCTGCTAATATGCCCAAAAACAGATTTATGATCTGTCATAGAGGATTTGTACCACATGTCCCGCACTCACCAAATCCACACAGCTTTCGAAATATTCCAGATCATGAAATGGCTATGGAGATAAGACGGGAATTTCAGCTACCCATGATCTTCGATCCATCACATACCGGCGGGACTGTCGAGAATGTACATAAAATTGCAAAGCAAGCTCGGAAACACTCTTATGATGGATGGATTATAGAAGTTCACCCAGATCCCAAAAATGCCAAAACCGATGCCAAACAACAACTCACTTGGAATGAATTTGATAAATTAATGGAGTCAATTAAATAAATATGCCATCTATTACTAAAAATAGTCTCAATGAAGTAAGCAGACTCAGAGGTGATAAACCTCTAACCTGTATAGTTGGAGCAGGCTTTGCAGGTCTACTGACAGCTATTCAACTTGCCGAAAAATGTAATGATGATATGCAAGTCGTAATAATTGAAAAACCAAGACCCCAAAGCAATACCCGTATTGCCGGGATGCGAATCAGAGCAAGAGGAACCGGAACAAGAACTGATGATAGATTTGAGCAAGAAGCTGAAGTCGTCTCACTTTTATCAAAACAAAACGATGGCAATAAATCTCCAGAAATGATTCATTTTGCGGGATTACTCGCTGAAGAATTAGAAACATGGAACAAAAGACTTATAGATATTGATCCCGAACTAGTACACGATAACCCGATATGGTTTGGTCCTCAATGGGGAGTACCTAATCAAGGCGGAAAAGGACGGGGCTACAGCATTTTATCAGAATTGAAACGACTAGCTTTAAATATGGGAATTGCATTTTTACAAGGAGAAGTTTATTCTCTAACTCGACAACATAATTTAATAACTCAACTAAATGTAGCTCAAAACAGGAACGAAGGATTTTCGTTAAGTCCCGAGATGGTAATTCTAGCAAACGGAAACGCTGGCGGTTCACTATATAAATCGACCAATATACCTATAGATTACTCAGCTACTCAACTACTTTATAAAGCAGGATTACCCATAACAGGCACAACAATTAACATGCTTCACCCTTTTGGCAGAAAGAGAGTAGATGGACAACCAGCATTTGGCTGCTATGAAACAGATGATTTAGCTAATAGTACGGTGTATTTACCTAATGGACAAATAGACACAGAAACAACATATTTGCTGAGAAATCATATGGCTCATGATAAATTTAGAGAAATCGCATTAAGATTTTCTGATCAAGGCGGGAATGTCAGGATCGTAGACAATATGACAGGAGAAGAACATATTGCCGGTGTATCAGTTCACTATAGTCAGTTAGGAACCGTGACAACTGATGGTGTCAGCGTTAAGGGAATGAGAAATCTAAAGGCAGTAGGTGATGCTGTCGGACCATCTTATTGGACAAATAATCGTAAAAGGTCTCCGGGAATTGCATTAGCTAATTGCTTAGTAACTGCTCGTCTAGCAAGTGATTTAGCAATAGACAGTTTAAATGATGACGAAGACAACAATACTTTAACTAAAAGATGGCAGATTATGTCTAAAGATCCTGACCCGCAAGCCCTGCAAAGAGCTCCAGAAGGATTAAGAGACATAAATACTAGAAATGTACTAGAATTAACTTTTGGAAGGAATGAAGCACAAGACACATTAGACGTGTGGGATGATGAATTAAATACTTTTGATCAAGGCAATGAACTAGTTAGTCTCTCTCATGCCCTAATTAAAGGCTGGAATAGAAAAATTAGAGGAGAAAATGAACCAATTGCTATAGTCGATAATGAGATAGGAAAAAATATTGAAGGAAATATGCCTGCTGAAGATTTTTCACCTTTACGGTATAGGTTATAATAAAAGTATGAAAAACCCATTAATTTTATTAAGAAATGAAATAGATATAGTAGATGAAGAAATAATAGAACTACTCTCAATGCGTATGAAGTTAGTTAAACAAGTAGGCGCACTTAAGAAAAGAGAAGGTTTACCGCCGTTAGATAAGAACAGATGGACAGAAGTATTAAAAACTAAAATAACACTGGCAAAAGCTCATAATCTTGACGCCGATATGGTAAAAAATATTTACGAACTCATACACAAAGCTGCGTTAAAAATAGAATCTAGCTTTATAAATAAAAACGCAAAATGAAAACAATTAGTATTATTGGTTTTGGCAGGTTCGGAAAAACCTTATATAGACTTATTAAGGATGACTTTTTAGTTCAAATATATGATAAAGGTAGTTTAAATTCAAAAAATATAGAACTAAATAAAAATTCAAAATTTACCAAATCTTTAGAAGAAATCTATAAAGCAGATTACACATTTTTCGCTGTACCTATCTCAGTTTTTGAAAATGTGATTAAAAAACATAAAAAGTTTTTTAATACAAGGAATATTTTAATTGATGTTTTATCCGTAAAAATACATCCGAAAAAAGTATTTACTAGATATTTAAAAAATACGAGTATTCAGGCAATGCTGACTCACCCTATGTTTGGTCCTGATAGCAGTAAGGAGGGATTTACGAATTTAACAATGATAATAGACAAATTCAGGTGCACTGATGAAACGATGCAATTTTGGAAAGAATACTTCATAAGCAAAAAACTAAATGTAGTTGAGATGTCTGCCGAAAAACACGACAGACTTGCAGCAGATTCCCAAGGATTAACTCATTTTATAGGCAGATTATTGGAAAAAGTGCATTTTACGCCTACACCTATTGATTCATTAGGTTCAAAAAAGCTACATGAAGTAACTGAACAAACAGTAAATGACACTTGGCAATTGTTTACTGATTTACAAATATATAATCCCTTTACAAAAAGAATGCGCTTAAAACTAGGCAAGGCTTATAATCGTCTCTACAACCAATTACTACCAAATTACGTAAACAGTAAATACATAACATATGGAATTCAAGGCGGCAAGGTAAGCTTCAATGAAGAAGCTTTGATGTACTTTATAAATAATCTTTATTCTAATAATCTAAAAAAAAGTCTTCCTTATAAAATAAAATATCTTTATACATCTGAGAAAGTACTTAAGAGCTTACAACTTGGATATATTGATTACGGTCTTTTCGCTATTACAAACTCTACGGGAGGAATAGTAGAAGAGTCAATGAATGCTCTAGCTAAATATTCATCAGTTATTGTTTCTGATTTTAATATTCTAATTAGACACTTTTTAATGAAAAGAAGTGACGTAGATATTTCTGAAATTACTACCATAATCGCACACCCACAAGTTTTTGCACAATGTAAAAATACTTTGAAAAATAAATTTAATAAGTATAAACAAATAAGCGGAAAAGGAGATTTAATAGATACAGCGAAGGCTGCAAATTACTTAGCAAAAATGAAAATTCCAAAATCTACTGCAATATTAGGTCCCTCTGGCTTAGCTCTTAAATACAATTTAGATATTATTGCTGAAAATCTTCAAGATCAAAAAGATAATCTTACAAGATTTCTCTTAGTAAAAAGGGGCTAAGACATATTCAAGAAATCATTATATTCTGTTAAAATGTTTATATGGAAAGAAAACTGATAAATATAAAAAACGCAGCACTTCCTATGATACTTGATGCGCAAGATGTGAGTGAAATTGAAGAATTTCGTATGCAGTTCTTAGGTAAAAATGGTTCCTTGGCCATATTAATGAAAGAGATAAAAAACGTCCCAATTGAAGAAAAGCCTTCAGTTGGAAAATTATTAAATGAAGTCAAAGAGATACTTGAAACAACTATCAGACAAAAGCGAGATGAATTAGAGAATAAACAAACAAAAACTAAAAAGATTGAATTTGATACAACTGAACCAGGACTTAAACCACAAATCGGTCACTTGCATCCTTTAACGCATGTTCTATTTGATGTCATAGATGTTTTTAAGACTCTAGGATTTCAGGCTGCTGATGGACCAGAGATAGAATCAGATTATTATAATTTTGAAGCTTTAAATATACCAAAGGATCATCCAGCAAGAGACATGCAGCAAACCTTATTCCTAGATACACGTAATGAAAAAATAAATCCCGGCGAAATTATACTTCGTACACAAACCTCAGCAATGCAAGGACGCGTTATGGAAAAAATTAAACCTCCTATAAGGTGTATCGTTCCAGGTAAGAATTATCGATATGAACAAGTTGACGCTTCCCATGGGTTTGAATTCTGGCAGGTTGAAGGCTTTCTAATTGACACTAATGTACGCCTTACTGATCTTTTCGGAACAATTGATTATGTTTTAAGAAAATTAATGGGAAAGAATATAAAACTGCGATTTGCTACAACTAATTTTCCATTTGTAGAACCGGGAGTGGATACATATATGGAATGTACAATATGTATTGGTAAAGGTTGTAGTTTTTGTAAAAAAAGTGGCTGGAGTGAAATTATGCCGGCTGGAATGATACATCCAAATGTATTAAAAGCAGCTGGACACGATCCGAAAAAAGTTAATGGTTTTGCGTTTGCAATAGGACTATCTAGAATAGCAACACTACGTTATCAAATGGATGATTTAAGAATACTCACAAACCCTGATCTGAGAATAATAAATCAATTTTGATATGAAAACACCTTTATCTTGGCTAGAAGATTTTGTAAAAATAAATTTGCCATTAAGTCAATTGATGTGGAAGATGACTGAGGTAGGGCTGACTACTGAAAGCTATGAAAAAATAGAAGGTGAAATAGTGCTTGATTGTGAGGTAACACCGAATAGGCCTGATTGGATGTCAATAATAGGAGTGGCACGTGAAATAGCAGCAATTCAAAATACCCCACTTACACTTCCAAAACTAAATGACCTCAATGAACCTACAAAGAAACTCCCTTTAATAATAAATAACGATTTTCAACTTTGCTCACGTTACTCCGCTCTTATTATTAAAAATGTCAGACAAGAACCATCACCTGAATGGATGCAATTGAGACTAAAAAGCGTGGGTCTTCGCCCGATAAATAATCTCGTAGACATCACGAATTATGTTATGTTTGAAACCGGAAACCCAATACATGTATTCGATTACGACAAACTCCATAATGCTGAAATGACTTTAATGAAGTCTGTAGGTGGTGAGAACTTTGAAAGTGTTGATAGAAAAACTTATTCACTTCCTGAAAATGCGATTATCTTCAAAAATGGTGATAAAGTGATAGATCTATGTGGTATTAAAGGCGGTCTAAATTCCGGAATAACTCAAGACACTACTACAATACTTATTTTGGTAGCAGTATATAACGGTAAATTAATAAGGAGGACTTCACAACGTTTGAGTTTATGGTCCGAAGCTTCTAGAATATTTGAAAGAGGCGCAAACCCTGGCGGCACATTAGATACATTAAAAAGAACTAGTAATCTTATCCAAGAA
The DNA here is from genome assembly GCA_964653195.1 of uncultured Gammaproteobacteria bacterium. Lineage (GTDB taxonomy): Bacteria > Patescibacteriota > Microgenomatia > Levybacterales > UBA12049 > CAYMDS01. Next base: position 34,077 of record CAZZCX010000003.1, on the reverse strand, counting down.
ATAGCTGGAGGAGAAGTAGCAAGTAAATTAATTGACGCGAAAAAGGAATCTTTTGAACCCCGGAAGTTAAATTTGAGCTTAAAAAGACTTGATAATATATTGGGAATAAATATACCTGCAAAGGAAGTTCATTCAATACTAAAAAGGCTCCTACTTAATCCAGTATTAAAATCGGAATTAGTCGAATGTACAATACCTACCTATAGAGGAGATCTAACAATTGAAGAGGATCTAATTGAAGAAGTAGCAAGAATATTTGGCTACAATAACTTTCCAAAATCGCTTCCTACAGGTGATATCCCAACAATATCAATACCATATTTCAAAGATTATAGACTAGATTTAAAAATTAAAAATTTACTTACTGCTTCATCTTATTGTGAAATTCAGACATATAGTTTGATAAGTGAAGATGACTTAAATACTATAAATTACAATATAAGCGAGGTTTTAAGAGTGGATAATCCTGTAAGCCGCGAGTTTGAATATCTCAGGCCAAACCTAAAAATCAATCTTATGAAAGCAATGAAGCTCAATAATCCAAACTTTGAAAATATAAATATTTTTGAAATTGGAAAAGTGTATTTAGGAAAAAATTTAAAAAATGCTAAAGAACTTTACGAGGTAGCGGGAATAAGTAATAACAAAAATTATTTTGAAGTAAAAGGTTTGATTGAACGTATATTCTCTGATTTTCATATAACGGAATCTATTGACAAATATATAGAATGGAATGAGAACTTTATATATTTCTCATTTCCTTTTAATTTACTTATGACAGACAAAATACAATACAGGCAATATATTCCTATACCCAAATATCCGCCAATAATCGAAGATATGGCTTTTATAATTCCTGTATCAGCAAAAGTAAGTGAGATTATTGATCTTATAAAAAAACAAAGTCTAACTATCGCTAATGTCGAGCTCTATGACAAATTTCAGAACACAAAAACATTTAGAATAACTTATCTAAATTTTGACAGAAACCTAACCACTAGCGACGTAGCACCTGTAAGAGAAAAAATTACTAAAGCGCTTCAGAAAAAAAATGTGATGCTGAAATAATATTAAGTAGGGGTCGGGGTATCTGAAGGAAAAGGAGTATTCGTTGGTTTATTATTTTCATTATTATCCTCTGTTTTTTCCTCTTTTTCTTTCGGTTTATTCACATCAAGAATATCACCTGGAGGATGATACTTAGGATCGTCTTTATGAAATTCCTCAATCCATGAATTAATACCCTCTTGCCAACGATTTGTACTATCATAAGATAATGGATCATCTTCTCGAAAAACCATATAATCCTGACCATCCTTGTTCTGGTATATTAATGATTTAATAGTAGGCTCAGTTCCTTTGATAAAATACTCTGATCTTGTAGGTTTGCCCTCCACAGGAAGCATACCGGTAAACGAATCCACCTGCATTGCGAAAACATTTTCAGGTTTCGCAAACTCTTCATTAGATTTATTTTTTAAGGCTAAAACCATTATTTTATGCCAGATAGATGAAGCGCCAGTAACACCTGATGCTATCTTGGGATTCATCGCACTATTATCATTATTCCCGACCCAAACACCGACTACTCTTGAAGGCGTATATCCTATTGTCCAGTTATCGCGTTTCTCATCTGTAGTTCCTGTCTTAACAGCCACTGTTTTCCCAGGTATTACTAAAAGTGACCGCGAACCGAACTCTTGGGATCTTGCCACATTATCCAAGAGTATATGCGAAATGAGAAATGATACATCTTCAGATAATGCTCTAATTCCGCTTCTATCCTTATGTTCAAATAAACTTTTTCCTTTATTATCAGATACCTTCAAAATAGTCACAGGATCTTTTCTGATTCCGCTATTTGCAAAAGTCCCATAAGCGACCATCTCGTTATATAAGCTAGTCTCTCGACCGCCCAACACCAATGATAATCCGACATTTTTCATAGTTTCCTCTGTTGGTTCCCAATCTTCAATTCCCATTTCATATGCTTTTTGCATAGCATCTTTTATGCCTATCATAGCGAGTGTTTTTACAGCAGGAATATTTAGAGAATTCCCTAAAGCAAAACGAATTTGAACTGGTCCTTGATACTTACCGCTGTAATTTGCTGGTGCATAAGGTTTGTCAGCTGATCCAGACTGAAAATTAGTTTTTACATCCATAAGTAAAGTTGCCGGCGTAAAACCTTTTTCAAATGCTTCTGCATAAATAATTGGTTTAAGAGAAGAGCCGGGCTGTCTTTTCGCAAATGCAGTATTATAGTTTGGTTCGAAAATACAATCTTTACCCGATGTGCAATTTTCAGGTAATGGATCAGCAAAATAATCTTTACTTCCTATTAGAGTCAATATCTCACCAGTCTTAGGATCATTTATCATCGCTGCGCCATTACCTACGTGATAATCTTCAAGATTATCAATTTCTTCACGGATTATTTTTTCTGCATCTTTTTGAAGTTTATAATCTAGTGTAGTTGTAACTTGCAGACCGCCTCTTTCTACTACTTGTTCACCAAATTGACGTGCAAGAAGTTCTTTTACATAAAGCACGAAATGCGGAGCTTTCATTGCTGTATCTTGCTTAGAAAATTTATAATTATCTATCTTTTTTAAAGCATTATCAGACTCTTTCTGACTTATATACCTATTGCTTACCATTTGCTTTAGTACTGCTTTTGTGCGGTCCACATAATATTTGTTACCTGTAAATGGAGAATAAACACTAGGACTTTGTGGAAGTCCAGCTAAAAAAGCAGACTCTGCCAAATCAAGTTCATTTGCAGCTTTGCCGAAGTAAGTTTGAGAAGCAGCCTCAGCACCTATCGCAGTGCCTCCATATGGAATATTATTTAAATACATCTCGAGGATTTGATCTTTTGAAAATTTACTATCCACCTGAATCGCCAATATCAATTCCTTAACTTTTCTAGGAATACTTCGTTCGTTTGTGAGAAGAATGTTTTTCACGAGTTGTTGAGTTATACTTGATGCACCAATAGCACGCTGACGTAAGATCAAATTTTTAATTATACGCATTGGTCCAAAAGGGTCAAAACCTTTATTTTTGTAAAAATTCTCATCTTCAATCGCAATCGTAGCATCCTGAAGTTTTTTAGAAATTTTATCTAGCTTGATATATGTTCTATTTTCATCAGCATAAACTGAATATAATAACTCACCTGATCTATCATAAATCCGAGTCGCATCAGAATATTTAGATTCAGCGATTTTGCCGGGTTGAGGAAGCTGGAAACTGTAGTATATAAAGAGAGAAGCTATAAAAATAATACCAGCTATTATTCCAAAGAAAATATAACGAGTGAGCTTATTAATAGTAAATATATTAAATAAACGGGATTTACTGAGATAAGGTCGACGTTGGCGTCTATTTTTTCGTCTGTGTGAGCGGTAATCCATACCTGCAAACTATAGTATACCAAAAAAGCTGATAGCAACCAAAATTGTAATAAAAAATATGTTATACTCCCAATATGGATAAAATTGAAGAGCTACTAACAAGAGGGGTAGCAAATATAATTCCAGGAAAAGAAGAACTTAAAAAAGTTCTCGAAGCAGGAAAAATTCTTAATATTTACCTCGGGATAGATCCCACAATGACAAGAATTCATTTAGGTCATGCTGTTCCACTCAGAAAGCTCCAACAATTTTCAGAATTAGGTCATAAAGTAACATTTCTTATTGGTGATTTTACTACTCTAGTTGGTGACACATCAGATAAAGAATCAGAACGTCCTATACTTACTCCAGAAGAAATAAAATTTAACTTTCAAACATATAAACAACAAGCAGAGAAAATAATAGACTTCAATAAGATTGAAATAGTGCATAACAGTGAATGGCTTGGAAAATTAACCTTTTCTGAAATAATAAAACTTACTCAAAATTTCTCAATGAATGACTTTATTAGCCGTGAACTTATTAAAAAACGTCTTACTGAAGGGAAGAGAGTTAGACTTGACGAAGTGCTTTATCCAATTATGCAGGGATATGACAGTTATATAATGGATACCGATTTACAACTTGGAGGTACTGACCAAACTTTCAATATGCAAGCAGGAAGAATTTTACAAAAGAATTTGCGCTCAAAAGAATCATTTGTTATGACGAATACATTCTTGTCGGGTACAGATGGAAGAAAAATGAGCAAAACCTGGAACAATGCTATTTGGATTGATGATACTCCGGAAAATATTTTTGCTAAAATTATGGCTATAAAAGATGAACTTATTATCGAATATTTAACACTTTGCACAAACTTTTCCGTAAGTGAAATTAAAAATATCGCAAACGGATTAGAAAATGGTAGAAATCCAATGGAGGTAAAAAAACTATTGGCTTTTAATGTCATTAATGACATACATGACGCAACGCTTGCTGAAAATGCTAAAGAACATTTTGAAAAAACTATTCAGCAAAAGATAGTTCCTTTAGATTTACCACTACATCACTATTCTGGACAAAATCAAGTTGAAGTTGCAGATTTATTAATGCTTATAAAATTCAGCAAGAGCAAAGCTGAAGCAAAACGACTAATAGAACAAGGAGGGGTAGAAATTGACGAAGAAAGGATTACGAATCCTAATAAAATAATTTTAATAAAAAATGATATGATAATAAGAGTAGGAAAAAGAAGATTTGCTAGAATAGCTACAGGTAACTAGTAACAAGTTATAAGTTATAAGATACATAAATTCTATGAATTTCGTACGAAAACATAAAAAAATTTTCAGAATAATAATGATATTCGCTGTTATTGCGATGATAGCTACCTCTTTTCTTCCTTATTTAATGTATTTTTAGGATTTAGTTTCCTATTAAATATAATTTATATTTGTAAATGGATAAAATTACACTGCAAACTTCTCTAAAAAACGCAGGTAGAATTTATAAATTATTCTCAGGAAGACTTGAAAAGCTTAATATTTTCACATTAAATGATTTTCTCTGGCATTTACCTTTCCGCTATGATGACTTTTCGTTAATCTCAAAAATAAATCAGGTTCAAGCAGGTGAAGTCGTAACTATTCATGGACAAGTCATATCAATTGAGAACGTGTTCACAAGAAAATTTCGAAAAATACAAAAAGCGATTATAGCTGATGAAACAGGCTCAATTGAAGTAGTTTGGTATAACCAGCCCTTTTTGACAAAATATATTCACGTAAATGACAAGATATCTCTTTCAGGTAAAGTTGACATATTCAAGAATAAATTTGTTATAACGTCCCCTGATTATGAAATATTAGCTACTGAAAATAGTCGTAATGAAAATCAACTTCATACTGGACGGTTGGTACCAATTTATCCTGAAACGAAGGGTATTACTTCAAAGTGGCTAAGAAAACAAATAAATTTAATATTAAAAGAATTCAATAACGAAATTATTGATATATTACCAGATTCCATTACCTCTAAATACTCATACCCCAGTCTATATGATGCATTAACACAAGTTCATTTTCCAAAAAAATTAGATGATGTGAAACAGGCTCGCGAAAGATTAGCATTTGATGAATTATTCTTACTGCAATTGAAATCTAAGAAACGCAGAACTGAATGGGATAAAAATGTAAAAGGATATCCTATGTCTTCAAATAAGTATCAAGAAAAAGTAAGTATATTTAATAAATCTATACCTTTTACTCTAACTGAAACTCAAGAGAAAGCAATAAAGGAAATATTAAAAGATATGTCAAAAGAAAAACCCATGAACAGACTTCTTCAGGGAGATGTAGGGAGCGGAAAAACAATCGTCGGAATTTATGCCTTATATATATCTTACCTCAATGGATTTCAATCAGTATTAATGGCACCGACTGAGATACTAGCAGAGCAACACTATAAAACTATTAGTCAATTCCTAACTCCCTTTAATCTTAAAATCGATTTAGTAACAAGATCACAAAAAAGGACTAAGAATCAAGTAGCAGGTAGCAAGAAATTAAAACATTCAATTGACAAATCGTTACAGGATACTGATATTCTAATAGGTACACACGCTGTTTTAAGTGAAAAAATACAGTTTAATAAGCTTGGGTTAGTGATAGTAGATGAACAGCAAAGATTTGGGGTAGAGCAGAGAAGTATTATTAGGCTTAAAGGTAGAAATCCACATTTCCTTACCATGACTGCAACACCCATCCCAAGAACTGTCGCACTTACGGCATATGGTGATCTGGATATCTCATATCTCAATGAGCTCCCTAAAGGTCGAAAACGTATTAAGACATGGCTTGTACCAGAGGAAAAACGGGAAGCTGCATATGACTGGATCCGTAAACAAATAAACGAATTAGGAACTCAGGTTTTTATAATCTGTCCTTTCATAGAGGAATCTGAAAATTTACTTTCAGTAAAAGCAGCGAAAGTAGAATTTGAGCGCTTAAAAACTAATGTGTTTCCTGACTTACGTCTTGAGATGCTCCATGGAAAACTTAAAGCGAAGGAAAAAGACCAAATACTTACCAGTTTTAAAGATAAAAAGTCAGATATTCTTATAGCGACACCTGTAGTAGAAGTAGGTATTGATATACCTAACGCTACAATCATACTCATAGAGGCAGCGGAAAGATTTGGCTTAAGTCAGCTTCATCAACTAAGAGGGAGGGTGGGCAGAGATGACAAGCAATCGTATTGTTTACTTTTCAGCGATACTAAATCCACACAAACATTAACTCGTCTAAAAGCTATGGAAAGGATGCATATAGGTGCCGAGTTGTCGGAGCTTGATCTTCGACTCCGAGGACCTGGAGATATTTTTGGAACTACTCAATCAGGTATACCTAAGTTAAAAGCAGCTAGTTTTTCAGATTTTACAATTATTAAAAATAGTAAATTAGAAGCCGAACAAATATTTTCAGCATTATCAGATTATCCATCGCTTGAAAAGAAATTAAATGAAATCACTACATCAATTATTTCACCTGATTAATAAATCTAACAATAAATAACTATTGACTATCCATTGAAACTCTTGTAGTATTTGAATTGATTAAATATTATCTATGAATACTAGAGTCCAATTAACAAATAATTTTTCACCATCATCCGCTACCTTTAGCTAGGGAGGTGGAAAAATGTATTTTATAAACCATCTCCCGAAAGGGAGTTTTTTTATGTGTAACTTACTAAATTTTTATATTTTACTTAAATAAACATAGTCTGCCAAAATAAATATTTCATTTAAATGGATGACAACCATAAGCTGAGCATAAATATAGGCAGATATAAACAAAAAGTATTATAAACAACAAAGAAATTTATTAATTAATCATGAAACCATTGAGCAAAAACACTTATTTTATTATCGACTTTGACAGTACATTTGTAACTGTCGAATCATTAGAAGAATTGGCAAAAATCACTTTGAAAGATAAATCAGGAAAGGAAGAAATACTAAAAGAAGTTTCAAGAATTACAAATTTGGGCATGGAAGGAAAAATTAGCTTCAATGAATCTTTACGTAAAAGACTACTTTTGTTCCAAACAGATAAAAATGATATTCATAAGTTAATAAGATTAATTAAGAATCACATAACAAAGTCCGTGAAGAATAATAGAGATTTCTTTAAAAATTATGCAGAGCAAATTTATGTTATTTCAGGTGGGTTCAAAGAATTTATCACTCCTGTAGTTAAATCTTACGGCATAACAGAAAAACATGTATTAGCAAATACTTTCCAATTCGATAATAAGGGTTTAGTAATCGGATTTGATGAAAAAAACCCGTTAAGTCAAGATAGAGGTAAAATAAAAGCAATTGAAAAATTAAATCTACAAGGAAAAATTTACATTATAGGGGATGGATTTACCGATTATCAAATTAAAGAAAATGGTAGTGCTGAAAAATTTTTTGCATTTACCGAAAATATAAAACGGCAGGTAGTCATGGACAAAGCTGATTACGTAACTGCTTCGTTCGATGAAATACTTTTTAAACTAAAATTACCACGCGCACTTTCATACCCTAAAACTATGATGAAAGTGTTACTTCTAGAGAATATCCACTCTAAAGCTGAAAATATACTTTTCAGCGAAGGATATAAGGTAGAAACATTTAACGGTTCTTTAAGTACAGAGGAATTAAGGAGAGTTATTCCAAGTGTATCAATACTCGGTATCAGATCGAAAACAAAAATTCAAAAAGATATTCTACTTCATGCTAATAAATTATTATCCATTGGTGTATTTGGAATAGGTACGAATAATGTTGATTTATCAGCATGCTCAACTTCAGGAATTAGTGTTTTTAATGCACCGTTTAGTAATACGCGAAGTGTTGTCGAGCTCACAATCGGAAATATAATTATGTTAAATCGCCGTGTTTTTGATAAATCACAAAAAATGCACGCAGGTATATGGGATAAATCAGCATTGAACTGTCACGAGATAAGAGGAAAAAAACTAGGAATTGTAGGTTATGGAAATATCGGATCTCAGCTTTCAGTTCTAGCTGAAAATCTCGGTATGGAAGTTTATTATTTCGATGTCACTGATAAATTAGCACTCGGTAATGCCAAACGCTGCAAAACGCTTGAAGAGCTGCTAAGAATCTCAGACATTATAACTATCCATGTAGATGGTAGAAAAGAAAACATTAATCTTATAGGTTCAAACGAGTTTTCGAAAATGAAAGATGGAGTAATTTTCATTAATTGCAGTAGAGGGTTAGTGGTTGACGTCTTACCTCTTGTAAGCTTCATTAAAAATGGCAAAATTCACGGAGCTGCAATAGATGTATTCCCAAACGAACCGAGAAGCAATAATGAAAAATTTACGTCATTTCTTCAAGGGCTTCCAAATGTAATACTTACTCCACATATTGGTGCCGGTACAGAAGAAGGACAAAAAAATATCGCAGAGTTTATGTCCGAAAAATTAATAAGTTTTGTAAATACAGGGAATACGGCACATAGTGTAAACTTCCCTAATATTCAGCTACCTAAGCTTAAAAAAGCTCATCGGTTTATTCATATTCATAAAAATCAGCCTGGTGTACTCTCCGATCTAAATAAAGTATTCGCACAAAATAAAATCAATATTGAAGGTCAATATCTTAAAACAAATGAGGAAATTGGCTATGTGATAACTGACGTTTATAAAAATTATAGTCAGTCAGTTATAGAGGAATTAAAAAATATAACCAATACAATTCGCTTTAGAATACTTTATTAGACATGCAAAAGCTAATTTTCTTCACGCCTGGACCTTCACAACTTTATCCAACGGTTGAACAACATATCAATAATGCATTTGCAGAAGATATATTATCAATTTCTCATAGAAGTGAGAGATTTCATGAAATTTATAAATCCGCAATTGATAATATACGTCACTTATTAGGAGTTCCGCAAGATTTCAGTATATTCTTTCTTTCTTCAGCAACTGAAGCCATGGAAAGGATAATCCAAAATACAGTAGAAATAAAAAGTTTTCATTTTGTTAATGGCAGTTTTTCTAAAAAATTTTGTGACATTGGACTTAATCTTAAAAAAAACGCATCTTCTAACAATATAGAGCTAGGCGAATGGTGTGATATAAAAAAAATACAAATTTCGCCTAAAACTGAACTTATCGCGCTAACTCAAAATGAAACGAGTACGGGTGTCTCAATTCCAATTAATGAAATTGAATATTTAGCTAAACGTTACCCTAAGGTGCTAATTGCTGTAGACATAGTATCATCAGTACCTTACGTAAATTTACCCTTTAAATTACTTGACTGCGTTTTCTTCTCCGTACAGAAAGGGTTCGGAATGCCTTCCGGGTTGGGGGTATTAATTATTAGTCCTAGAGCTTACGAAAAATCTGTGTTTCTTAATAAGAAAGGGCTGTCTACAGGAAGTTACCATTCATTTGCCTCGCTTAGTAAGCAAAATAAGATATTCCAGACTCCAGAAACACCGAATGTATTAAGTATTTATCTTCTAGATAAAATTTCAAAAGATATGCTAAATACCGGTATACAGCAAATTAGAAAAGATACAGAGGAAAAAAGTAATCTACTATATGATTTCTTTGAAAAACAAGAAAATTTATTTCTTTTTGTAAAAAACGCAAAATTACGATCCAAAACTACTATAGTCATATCTACGCCAAATGGCTCTAAGTCAATTATTGAATCAATAAAAACAAAAGGGTTTATATTAGGCTCAGGATACGGATCAATGAAGGAAAAGCAAATAAGAATAGCGAATTTTCCTGCTCATCAAAAAACAGACTTTGCAATGCTCTTAAATCACTTATTATATCTATCAAATTAAATTATATTTAAATTTTAGACTATTTACCCGTTGCAAGCGAGGCTGGGATAGGGTACAATACAATAATAAGCTATGAGTCGCGAGTCCTAAGTTTTAAGTTTAAACAACTCATAATTTATCACTTATAATTCATAACTATTAATTTATGTCCCAAGAGCCTAAAAAAAGACATTCCAGAGCCCGACAGGGCAAAAGAAGAGCAAGTATCCACTTAACTCTACAAAAACTGACTAAATGCAGTAATTGTAAAGAAAGTATTCTATTTCACATTGTTTGCCCATCATGCGGTTATTATAAAGGCAATAAAGTAATACAGGTTAAAACAAATCAGAAATAATTGTCTTAGCATAGAGTTTAGCTCCCGCCTGCAACGTTTTGCGTAGCATTGCGGACAGGTAGTTTCGGGAACATTTATTCCGCAAAGCTACTCAAAACCCCAAGCTAAGTCTATATTGGCTAAATAACAATGAAAACATCTACAGATCCGAGGCATAAACACAGGCAAAATTTAATTCAAGAACTATTTAAGGTAGACTTTCACGATCAATCTACCAAACCAGAAATTAAGATAATATTACAAAATAAAGAGCAGCTTGATCTACAAATACAAAAAGCTGCACCTGAATTCCCAATTGATAAAATAAATAAGATCGATTTGGCTATTCTTAGGCTAGCTGTGTACGAATTGCTTATAGAGAAAACTGAACCTGCAAATGTTATTATAGATGAAGCTATTGAGCTTGCAAAAGAATTCGCAAACGATACTAGCCCTGCATTTATTAACGGCGCACTAGGAAATATATTGAAAAATGAATAGACTACCTGAATTTAAAGATAAAACGCTTCTTAAGCAAGCCTTTATACATAGATCCTATCTAAACGAAACTAAAGAAAAACTCTCTTCTAATGAAAGACTGGAGTTTTTAGGTGATAGTATACTCTCGTTTGTGGTATCTAAGTACCTTTATGACACGTTTCCCGACTACGACGAAGGAATTCTTACAAATATCCGATCTCTAGTCGTAAACACTAAAAGCCTGGCTAAAATTGCTATAGAGTTTAAGCTAGGTCAATTCTTAATGCTTTCCAGAGGAGAAGAAGAGTCCAATGGGAGAGAAAACGAATCACTCCTTGCAAATGTAGTTGAGGCTGTTATAGGCGCACTATTTATAGATCAGGGGATAGAAGCAGTTAAAGAATTCATACTATCCATTCTGGCACCAAAAATTGACGTTATAGTGTCAAAAAAAGCATTTAAAGATCCAAAAAGCTTACTACAGGAGTTTGTCCAATCCCAAAAACAGAATTCTCCAATATATAAAGTCTTAGAAGAAGAAGGACCACCTCATGCTAAGATTTTTACTATAGGAGTCCTGATTCAGGATGAAATCATGGGCCAAGGAGTAGGCAAGTCCAAGCAGGAAGCAGAAGAAGCAGCAGCCAAAGAAGCACTTAAGAAACTCCAGAAACCGTCTTAGGATCAAACTCAAAAAAGCCTTGAGAATCAAACTTCAATCTGTTAAAATATTAACCATATGTCGCTAGTAATACGCTCAACAAGAATTGGCAAAAAAGGAGAACGTAAATTTCGTATCATAGTAAAAGAAAAAAGAAGCCGCAGAGACGGTGATTTTTTGGAGTTATTAGGCTGGTACGAAAAAAATAAACCAAAGAATATCAAAGTTTTAAAAATGGACAGATACAATTACTGGGTTTCTAAAGGCGCACAACCATCGGACACCATAAGGTCACTAGTCGCTGAATAAGTTTCACTCATGCAAAACACACTTAAGTATATAATTACATCAATCGTTGATAAGCCAGAATCGGTAAGTATAGAAGAGACAGAGCAAGACGGTATAACTCAATTTATAATTTCTGCAGACTCTTCAGATTACGGTAAAATTATCGGAAAAGAAGGAAAAATAATACGATCTATTCGTAACGCAATGAAAATTCCAGCAATAAAAAAGGGTATTAGAATCAATATATCTCTTGCAGATAATACACCTCCTGCAAAATAACTACTTATGTCTCAAATCAATTGAGTAATGTAACTCAATTTTTGTTTACGAATAAGCATCAATTCATTAGGTCTATTTAGATATAATTCTATGAAAATTTCCATACTTACTCTCTTTCCGGAGATGTTCCAAGGTCCCTTTGATCATTCAATTATTAAAAATGCAAAAAAGAAAGGATTAATTGAGATTGAATATATAAACTTACGTGATTATGGTATCGGAAAACATAAGTCAGTAGACGATACCCCATATGGAGGAGGTATAGGTATGGTTTTGAGAGTAGACGTTATACATAAAGCCATCACAAATACTAAAATGTCATTTTCAAAAATATATAAAAGTAAGTCTTCGATAAGAGATAAAGTAATTTTACTTTCCGCTTCTGGAAAAAAGTTTTCTCAAGTTACAGCTGAAACATATTCTACTCTAGATCATCTTATTATAATTTGTGGACATTATGAAGGGGTTGATGAGAGGATTATTAATTACATAGATGAAGAGATTTCAATTGGCGATTTTGTAGTTACAGGAGGAGAAATTCCTGCTATGCTTATCACCGATGCAGTAACACGACTGCTTAAGGGGGTTTTGAAAGATGGTGCTACGCAAAATGAATCATTCTCCTTAAGTCATAAAGATAGACATATTCTAGAATATCCACATTTTACCAAACCGTCTGTATATGAAAATTATCCAGTACCGGAGATACTACTTTCAGGTAATCATAAAGAGGTTGAAAAATGGCGAATCAGCGAATCACTTAAAAAAACTGAGAAAAGAGATAACTCAAACACTTAATCAGCATTCCAAGTAATCAATTTCTGCATTAGGCTCCTTTGTTTATTATTCATAACTGTTAAAGGTGTATCATAGCGAAAATTAATATCATCAAAAGATTTAACTATAAATGATAGTTGAATTTGGCCTTTATTTTCACTGTAATTAACAGAATGTATTTGTGCTAGTGGTATCTGGCTTTCTATTTCCGATAAAAAAATACCCAATGCATTTGAATCTCCTTCAATACTTAAGCTCAATAATATAGTTGAGATTTCTGACTTTGATTTATTTATGTTATCTTTATTTTCAACTGGCCCCAGGCTAAATTCATAATCATCCAAGGAAATACCACTTTTAGTAGTTGTGTCATTGATTAAATCTAAAATTCCACTGAAATCTTTACTTGAAGGTAATGCTAAATTAGCAACTATAAATTCAGATTCAATCTTTTCTTTGTTGATATTTTCAAGAACTATTGTATTTCGTCTTATCGTATTTATCCTTGCTTGTGTGGATTTCACTTCATTCTGTACGGAAAACCAATTATTCATTTGAGGGATAATAAAAGATACAAGCAGAATAATTCCCAATGACACTAAAACAACAGGTATCGCTAAATGATAATATTGTGAATATCGAAAATTAAAGTAAGCCAATACTAAACGTCTTAAATAATAGCGAAGTTCATTATTCATACTAATTTTAATACTAAAATATATACTTCTTTATCAAGATTTTTCTCTAGTGTCACTATAGTAATCTTTTTAAACTTTTCTCCCTTTTCACTTTCCATCTTTAGCGAATTTAAGAAAGTATCCAATGGCAATAACGATTTGCTCGTTATTGTAAATGTTAAATTTTTATCATTTAGATGTATTTCGTTAATTGCTGCTTCAGTAGGCAATAAATTTTTTATGGTGAGTAATGACTGTGAGTAAGTAGGTCTATCTCGAAGAATCTTATCTACATTATCTATCCTTTCTTTTGTTAAATTTATCTTTACGATAGTATCCTTAAAAAAACTTAATCTTTTTGTTTCTACTTTTTCACGCTCTTGAAGGCTCGGAAGGGGAGAAAGAGAAATTAATATAAATAGAACTATAGAAAAAAAAGCGAATCCAAAAAGCAAACTGATTGAGATAGTATGAAAAAATGCGCGTTTCTTAGCAAGTGACGGAGAACTCTGTGTCTTTCCTAATTGTAAATTAATTTGATTATTCATGAATTATTTTAAAGCCAATCCTACAGCTATCGTATACTCAGGACCAGATTCAATTAAGTCAGAGGGTACATTACGTATAGACAATGCTTTCCAGGGATTCGCTATAACAGTTTCAAATCCCGTCTGTTCAACAAACACTGAAACAATTCCAGGTATTCGCGCAGTTCCACCAGTCAGTATGATCTGTTTAACAGGTTGATCTTCTTTATATTTATCATTATAAAAAGAAAGTGCTTTTTTTATTTCTGACGTCATAGACAATAAAATAGGCTGCATAGAAGCTTTAATTTTCCCTCCAAAGTCAGATTCATTCATACCATATGTCTTTTTATATTCTTCCGCCTGAATACTATTAAAACCAAACTCTGAAGCTATACTTCGATTCATAGCCATACCACCCAAAGGAATGGTATATATAAAAACGAGTGTATTTTTCTGTATTATGGCTAAAGTGGTTCCAAGGCTACCGATATTCACAATAAGTGAATTTGGGAAATCATCAGCAGTTACTATAGCTCTAATAGCTGAGAGAGTTTCAGTTTCTAAACTTTCGACGTTTAGACCAGCGTACTCAAAAACCTTTTCGTATTTTCTAAGTACACTGATTGGTGCTCCGATTAGCAAAACCTGCATATATTTTTGACTTCCAAAATCCCGACGTAAAACAACCCAATCCAGATTTATAGTTGAAAGAGGTACGGGTATATGCTGCTCTGCTTCCCAATAAATAGCACTAGCTAATTCTTTATCTGACAACTGTGGCATATCAATAACTTTTGCAAAAATATGGTTATCCGACAATGCCAGATTCACGCTCCTTACAGGAATTTTTCCATCATTTACAATTTGACGGATTGTTTGTGCGATTTCTTCTTGATCAAGTGTGGTATCAGAGAGTATACCCTTAATAGGTGTTTTAGCAATAATCGAAGATTTAAAATGAATTCCGTCTTTCTCATTTTGTAAAAAAACCGCTTTAATTGTAGTCAACCCTATATCCAGACCGAATGAATTATTCATATATTAAATACTGATAAATATAATAATGCTAATAGCATTTTTATTTTGGCCACATAAAAGAATACAATATAAACTCAGACGGAAGGGAAGGATTTTCTTTCAATACTGATATTGTACGCTTAGCATCTCCAGATGTACCGGTTGAGCTTATTATTGTTCCCTGAGCTGGTAAAGCAGGATTTGCCGTTATAGCCATGTATGTATTTGCATATAATGGAATAACTCTGACATAAAGAGCCGATGTACTAATATGCAAAGTGGCTCTATATACAAAAGTTTTACCATCGATCGAAAAACTCCCTATTGAAGGTGAAGAAAAATTATTTATAATATTACGCGAGCCGCAGGGATCAAATGCCAGCCTTTTAACAGTAGGAGTTAATTTTGGGCCTTGTAAAACCACAACTTCTAATGCAGCCATTGTGTTATCAACCTCTGATCCAATACAACTATCAGATGAATTACCCCAATAAATATAGAGTGTCCCATTCCAAGGATTTTTATAAATTAAGCTTGGATCATCTGAATAATCAGAAACCCAAATATCAGCACCTTCATCTTTCAATACTAATCTACCGTTATTTAATAAAAATGTCGAACCGCTTACTTGCCTAACTTGTGTCGTATAACTACTATCATTCGATAAAACACCAGTAAGCGCACTATCACCTGAAAATGATTTTTCAATACCTGCCTCAGCTGCTGCAAGAGCTTTTAAAGACTGGTCCTCTTGTACACTTAAACGTACGTTCACTATGCTACGAGAAAGAGTAGACATAACTACTGTAAGAAGCACTGTTACAAGCAGCACTACATACAGTAATACCTGACCTCTTTCAATTATTGATGACTGATTTAAATTATGTTTTTGTAATTTAATAAACATAGGATAAATGATGTAAGCTAAATTAAGCATACCAACCCCTCATAAATGATGTCAATAAACTCATAGATACGAATTCCTGATGGTTACTGTATTTTGAAAGTTTAAAGCAGCCGGATCATCTAGGATATTCCCGTCAGTCTTTTTTTGAACTTTAAAATGGAAGCCTACCGAGTATGAAGAACCTTCACTTATTTGTGTGCATGTAAAATTACAATCAGTAACTTCAAACGTTTCTATGCTAAAAAGTGAAGCACTATTTGATGCGATTGTATTATCATTACCTAAACAAGACAAGGTAGTTATTCCACCATCATGATTAGAAATCCGGACAGAGGAATAAATTGAACCTACTGGTATACTAGGCGACTCGCAATTCGTTGTGAAAGTTATACCATCTTGACTCACACCTTGAAACTCTTTGGCAAATTGAAGCATTTTGGTTATCTGCAAAACAGCATAGTTACTATGATGCCTTATAATGTTCATATTGTTTATCTTTACAGTACTTTTCAAAGAAACCCATAAAATTCCTACTACTAATGTACCAATAGTACTTATTATAAAAAGGCCTATTAATAACTCTATTAAAGTAAATCCGTTTTCTTCTTTTAAATACTTCGTCATACTATTTGTTAAAGCCCAGAATTGTAATAAATATTAGAAAAACACGTTTCCATACTTACATTTCTACAAAACTTAATACCTGGAGCACATTTACTATCATGCCATGACACCTTTACAATTGCTTTTGTTGAATTATTACCATCTCCAGTACAATCCGGATCATTTCTTAATAGAGTGACACTTCTACTGTATTCATAAATATTTTTACCACAAGTCGAAACCGTAGGACCGCATTCATCAAATGATGTTAAACTTTTACAGTTATATGCAAGGCAATAATTACCTGAATAACTATCGAAAGTATTCCAACTGGATTCTTTCATTTGCCTTAGTATTTCGATTCCTTCTGAAGCAAAAATACTAGCCTGGTTTTGAAATTTAGATTCCGTTGCATTATTTAAAGCACTTATAATCGCTGTAGAGGTGATAGTAAATAATACTGCTAATGCTCCCAAAGCGACAACAATTTCTAGAAGCGAAGAACCGCGATTTACATAGTGACGAAAATTATTTTTTGCTTCTAATATTATTTTCATATAAATATTGCTATAAAATATTTATGCTGCCTAAATTATTTATTTCAATTGTTTTTTGAATATTATCTGAATCAAGAACAATAAGTCCTTCATTTACAGTTCCTTTCATTAATTCAAAATAAAATGACCTGTCGCTTCCGACTCCAAATCGTACTTTCTGAGGTAGATACTTCATTTCTATCAGCTGAAAATCAGTCCCACAATGTACATATAGACCATATGAATCACCATCAATGCAGGTTTCTACCATTGAACTACATATTCTTACTTCGTATCCCTTCAAAGGATAACCTTCGCATATGCTTATATCAGAAGGTTTGATCTGAGCTTGAGCCCGAGATCTAGCTTTTTGAAGAATAAGTGACAAATCCATAGCGACATTTTTTATTTTCTGAGATTCTGAATAGCGCGTGAAGTTTGCAACGCTCACAACACTTACTGTCATTAATAATGCTGACGCGACAACGATTTCAATGAGAGTAAATCCTTTGAAAATCCTCTGACGTTTGATAGGTAAATTTATTGCCATAAAATCTTAATTTGTCAGTTAAGGACTTTCTACTGTAAATGAAGCTTTACTACACTCCGATTTCTTAGATGTATCTTGCTCAGAATCTGTCTCGTTTTCGAGACAGGCAAATAATTCATAAGTATTTAATGACTTATTGTAGTTATATTTTACTTTGCTCAAAGGTTTGCTCAAAGGATCACATGGAATTTTCTTTAAATATATAATTGTACTATCAACGCTTACAAAATCTAAACCACATTCAGGTAGAGTTTCAGGGTAAGAGGTTGAATCTGCTCTGTAAAGCTCCAAGGCTGTCTGTAGCGTTCTCAAATCACGTTTACGCTGTACATCCCGAGTTCTTTCTCTAAAACCCGATAGGTTCACTAATAAAACAGACGAGAGAATACCTATGATAGCAATAGTTACTAATAGCTCTATAAGTGTAAATCCTTTTTCTGATAATTTATTCATGGTAATATATCTGTACTTCCCACTCCATAATTACATATATCATTAGTTTCTCCACAAGTTAATCCTGACGCATTATCGCAAGCAGAACCATCACTTTTACATATACTTTTATCTAAAATACCCTGATCTAAACTGGCATAAAGATAATAAGATTGACCGGTTCCGCGGTACGCATATTTCTTCGGCGGACTTGGGTCATTCGGCAATTTATTTGAGTAGGTATCCCAACTCTCTCCGAATGGAATGCTTGATGGATACTCACCATTATCATGGTAATACAATTCTAAAAGTCTTTGTATTTGAGCTAAATCCGATTTCCGCTTTGCATCCAGACCCTTCTTAACTTCACTGACAGGATTTATTAATGTCAAGACCCCAACCATCAAAATAGAAAGTACTGCTATAGTTATAACTAATTCAACTAAAGTAAAACCACTAGTTTTCTGTTTATTGCAAATCTGAGATAACCTTTTAATCATAAGGGCAGATAGTATCTAACTAGATTTAAAATCTGAGTACCATAAAAAAAACTAGCTAATGTACCGATAACAAGAAAAGGACCAAAAGGTATAGAATCATTTTTTAACTTCTTTCTTCCTATTAAAATCAAAAAGCCAGACATAATTGCTCCTGTCAAGAAAGCGATATATAATGCAAATATAATATCCGGAAAACCAAGTAAAATGCCCATAAGTGCAACAAGTATGACATCTCCAAAACCCATCCCTTTACCACGGGTTATAAGAAATAGAAATAGGAAAGACAAAAAAGCACCTATAGCAGAAAAAAAATGAACAATAACGACTGATGGAGAAAAGCTAAAAAGTAAATAGAAAAAAGTTATAAAAAACCCTATAATTGATATCTGAAAGGGGATAATCCCATACATATAATCTGTAAAAAATATCACAGTAAAAATTGAACCTATAGCTAAATAATATATAAGCTGAATTAAATGCACTCCTGGGAAAAAAATATAAATCAGTACAAAAAGTAAGGATGTCCAAATTTCAACTGCTAGCGTAACAAAAGAAATGGGTTTTCTACAATATCTGCATTTCCCCAATAAAGATAGATACGAAACTATGGGTATAAGATCATACCAAAGGAGTTTATGTCTACAATGAGGACAATGTGACGCAGGAAATACGATCGATTCTTTTTTAGGTACTCTATACGCGATTACACCTAAAAAACTTCCCACTACTGCACCTAGAATTAAAAAAAACAATATAAGCATATACTCATAATATCACAATCTAAACCCGAGAAATAAACAGGAGATTATGGGCAATTTTCATCAACATCAACTGAAGCACATGACTTACCACTACCTGAAGTATATTTAAAAACAGTAGTATCTTTATATCTTTTGGAACGCAGTTGACCGGAAACTGTAAAATATGAAGAATCCCCTGACCAAACATATTCACTGTAACCTCCTGGCGCGATAGGTGTCCCCCTTAGATCACCCGAAGCTATCAGAATGTTCACGATATCTGTAAAACTGGTACCAGTTGGATAATCTCCATTATTTATGGCTGCATATGCTTCAGCTGCTTTTGCAACTGTAGTTACATCTTGTTGTACTTTTGAATCATTTCCAGCTCTTATCTTATCAATAGGATCAAGAATAGCAAGTGTAGCTGCTGCTAATATTCCTAGTATTGAGATAACGATTAATAGCTCAATTAATGTAAATCCACCAGTAATTTGAATTTTCAGTTGCTTATAATACTTTTTCATAAAACTTAACTCTAGTACAACACATCCTCAAAACATTGTCAAGAAATCTAGTAATTATTGATTTATTTTTTAAGTGAAATATACATTATTGAAATGATGAAAGCAGATTATAAATTGGCGTGACAACCGAAATAATAAGAATTCCTACACCTATTGCTAGTATTATCATAATAAAGGGCTCAAGTGAAGTCGTTAGTGTGTGAACAATTTGCTCATCTTCCTGCTCAAAATATTCCGATACTCGCATTAACGATTCGTCAAGTTTGCCGGTCTGTTCACCGACTTTTACCATTTCAATTAAAATTGCCGGAAACAATGGATTGGCATTCATTGCGTCACCAATTGAAACACCTTTCTCTACATTTTCCGCTAGTTTCAAAACAGCCTGTTTGTACACAGTATTACCTAATACATCAGCGCTTTTCAGCAATCCGTCAATGACCAAAGTTCCAGTACTTATTAAAAGACCGAAAGTACGGGCAAATTCGGTTAGAATCGAATAATGAAACATCTTACCAAAGAAAGGAATATTCAATATCAAATTATCTATAATTCTTTTTCCTGATTCTGACTTGCGCCATTTATTAAAATAAAAAACGATTGCGAATATAGTAATAATGATAAGTAAAATATATTGTGTAATAATCTCAGATATGCCCACTATAATTTGGGTGGGCAAAGGCATTTGTAGCTCCATTGAATCGTATAAGCTACTTAATTGTGGTATCACAAAGATTAACATAATTATGGTAACGATGACCATAAGTGTTAAAACAATTGCAGGATACAACAATGCTCCTCTTACTTTTGCATTAATTTTATCCCTTTTTTCAAGTGAATCTGCAAGACGAATCAAAACTTTATCTAAGAGTCCTGCTGACTCACCGGCTTTCACTAACGAAATGTAAATAGGGGAAAATAAATCTGGAAACTGAGCCAATGAATCAGAAAAAGATTTACCCTCTTCAATGCTCGTTATTAAGCTATCTACTACAACAGCTACGGACTGCTTACGTACTTGATTTTTGATTATTTCTAAAGACTGAGTAAGCGTAAGTCCAGATGTGAGCATAGTTGATACTTGTCTTGTGAATAATGCGATATCTCTATTCCCCATGCGCTTGAATATCTGAAGACGGGGAAGATAGGCGTGCTCTTTTTGTTGTTCAATGCGAATAGGTAAAAGATGACGTTCTCTTAGAAACTGAGCTGCTTTTGAAGTTTCTGTAGCCTCTACAAAACCTTTCACTTTTTTTCCGTTAATTCCTGCTGCTATATAAAAATACTTCATAATTTATGTTTTTATTAAGAGGATTAAGCTTGTGATTTTCTGAAATAATTATTTAACTTTAGTTTACGCAAAACAATTTAACCAGATGTCATTCTGATAAGTTCTTGTTCATGTGTGGCATACCCTTTTGCATCGTCTAAGGTTATTGTTCCTTGAAGAACTAACTGTGCAAGTGAAGATTCCAGTGTCATCATGCCGACATCTTTAGAAGTCTGTATTACTGAGTCTATAAGATGCGTCTTACCATCTCTTATATTACTTGTTACCGCGGGCGTGCCTATAAGAATTTCAGCTGCTACTATTCTCCCACCGCCTATTTTTGGGATCAAACGCTGTGAAATAACACCTTTTAGAATTGCAGCTAGCTGTATCCGTACCTGCGAACGCTGATCATCAGGAAATGCATCAACAATTCTATCAATACTTTGGGACGCAGAATTTGTATGAAGTGTGGCAAAAACCAAATGTCCAGTCTCTGCAAGTGTTATAGCAGCGCTCATCGTCTCTGGATCACGCATTTCTCCAACTAAAACTACATCCGGATCTTCCCTTAAAGCTGCCCTAAGAGCCATTGCCCATGAATGAGAGTCTGAACCGATTTCGCGTTGTGAAATTACGCTGCTACCTACGGGATAAACATACTCAATTGGATCTTCTATTGTTATTATATGACAAGGTCGGGAAGTATTGATTTCATTCAACATTGCTGCAAGTGTTGTTGACTTTCCATGCCCAGTAGGCCCAGTAATTAGTACAAAACCCTGCTTTAAAAGCGAAAACTCATGACAAATCTTAGGCAAACCCAACTCATCAATCGATTTGATAGTCGGAGGAAGAAATCGTAAAGCCGATGCTAAATAACCTCTCTGGTAATAGACATTTATACGAAATCTCCCCTTATCTCCATATATACCACCACCATATCCATGCGAGAAATCAAGCTCTTTATTTGTCAATAAAATTTCTTTTTGTTCTGGTGTAATTATCGAAAAAAGCATTTGCTCTATATCTGTAGGTTGAAGTACAGGTTGACTGGCAATCGGCCTCAAAACTCCATCAACGCGAAGAGAAGGAGGAATCCCAGCCAAAAGATGCAAGTCTGATGCATTGTTCTTTACTGTAATATCGAGTAGTTGTTGTATATCCATAGTTAATTATAATAAGTTATAAGTTATAAGTTATAAGTTATAAGTTAAATTCATTATACAAAGCACATATGTCCCTAAATACTAAATTTATTCTTGCGCAACTCGTAGAACTTCCTCAATCGTTGTTATTCCCTGTAAGACCTTTATATATCCATCCTGCTTTAAAGTAACCATACCTTCTTCAGTAGCCTGTTTTTCAATACTCGGGCTATCACCATGAGTTAATATATATTTAGTAATTTTGTCAGTTACGGTCAAAACTTCATAAATTCCAATTCTTCCACTATAACCGGTATTTCCGCATTCAATACATCCTTTCCCTTTATAAAGCAAAAAATCATCACTCTTTTTCTGAAATAGATTACCTAGTATTGATTTAATTTCTTCCTTTATCTGCATAGGCGGAGAATAGCTCATCATGCAATGTTTGCATATTTTTCTTACTATCCTCTGTGATGCTATCGCTGTAATTGTTGAAGCAAGTAAAAAAGCTTCAGCTCCAAGATCTAAGAGTCTAGGTAAAGTACCTGCGGCATTTGAAGTATGGAGAGTCGAAAAAACCAAATGACCGGTTAAGGCAGCCTGCATTGCCAGTTCTGTAGTCTCTTTATCTCTAATTTCTCCTACAAGTATAATATTTGGATCTTGTCGTAAAAATGAGCGAAGTCCTGATGCAAAAGTAAGTCCAGCTGTTGGGTTAATTTGAACTTGATTCACACCCTGAATTTGATATTCAACTGGATCCTCCAAAGACATAATATTTACTTTCGGTGTATTGAGCTTCGAAAGTATTGAGTAAAGTGTGGTGGTTTTTCCTGAACCAGTTGGACCACAAACAAGTATTATTCCATGCGGTCGAAGCATCGCAATCTCGAGATTTTTCAAAGAAGCCCCTGTAAGACCCAATTCGGGAAGACTTGGTATACCTCCTGACTTTCTCAGTAGTCTCATGACAATTTTCTCTCCATTTACGGTCGGAACAGTTGAAATTCGAAGATCAACTACATCTGACCCAGCTGTAAAGCTGAATCTACCATCCTGCGGAGTCCTATGCTCATCGATTTTCATTTCTGATAAAATTTTTATACGTGATATTAAAGCTTCACGAACATTTTTTGGTAGACTCAATTTGTCATACAATATTCCATCAATTCTATATCTAACTCTCAAACGATCCTCTTGAGGCTCAATGTGAACATCTGATGCTCTACTAGAAAGGGCATATTCGAGAATAGTTGAAACTATTTTCGCTATTGGCGCTTCTTTTATAATTTGTGAAATTTGTTTACTATCAACAACTCTTTTTTTTGTATACTCTTCAGTTTCCTTAATTGCTTTACCCACTTCGCCAACTAACTCTTGTCTATACTGTTGACTTATCGCATTATCAACTTCCTTTGGAACAGCAGCAAATGATTTAATACTGAGTCCAGTTTTCTGAGAAACGAAAGAGATTGCATCAAGATCCACTGGATTAGCCATCGCAATCGAAAGAGTCTGACTTTTTTCATCAAATGAAAAAGGAATCAGACGAAAACGTTCTACAACAGCTTGAGGCAAAAAACTTAAAGCCTGTGGAGAAAATGATGTCGTATTAAGTGAAATAAATGGTATATTAAGAAGCTTCGCGCGAGCCTTCGCATATTCTTCTTCGTTGACTATATGCATCGAATCAAGAATAGACTCTCTCGAAGTACCAATTAAAGCACTTTTAACTTTAATTTCATTATATTGTTCTTCATTTATTACATGATCCAAAAACAATTCATCAACGATGGATCGTGCAGCATCGGTTGTACCAGTATTTAAATCACTACCAACTTGCTGACTTAAATTGGAATTATCTGTAGATGGGGTTATGATTGAATCAGAATCAGGCATTAGTTTAATAGTATTTAAAAGTGAGTTATAATGCAAGAATTATAAGCAATATGCTACTTGGAACCACTTATAAACATAAGCAAATATCATGGCTATCTTTAAATAATGAAGTAGCATTTACAGAAATTGTGGGCTTGAAGTTCGATATTATCCGCTTAGGAGTATATTGGAGTGATGTACAAAAATCTAAAGATGTCTTTAACTTCGCCGAAATAAAAAAATTATTAGATATTTGTGAAGACAAAAAACAAAAAGTTTTAGTAACTATCGGAATGAAGGCACCGGGATGGCCTGAATTTTACATTCCTAATTGGGCAATAACTTCAAAACTTGAGGACATTAGCAAATATTTATATAGTTACTTTGAAAAAACACTATCCTCGCTCAAACATTACAAATGTATATATGCATGGCAAATAGAAAACGAGCCTCTCGATCCAAGCGGACCCAATAAGCAAATAATTCCCATTGAAATTCTTAAAAATGAATATAAAATAATTAAAAATATCGATCCAAATAGAAATATCATTATAAATATATGGGGAAATAATTTAAGAAGAAATAAAAATATAAATAAAATCATTAAGATATCAGATATGATAGGTCTAGACTTATACTACAAACAATTTATAAAACGAGTAGCTGGAATATCATTTTACTTAGGTCCCTTGGGATCCTTAGAATCAACTAACAAATATATTCAGAAGTTTGGTAAGAAATTATGGATTACTGAACTTCAAGCAGAACCATGGGAAGAAAGAAGTGATTTTTATCTCTCAAAAAATCCGGGCAGTATAAATCCAAAATTACTAAAAGAAAATTATGTAAAAGCATTGAAATTAAATCCGGATGCGATTCTTTTCTGGGGATGCGAATATTGGTTATGGAAAAAATCTCAGGGAGATGATAATTATTTAGAAATTATTAAAAACATAATTAATGAACATAAAAATGCATAGTATATTAATAATATCTAAAAATACAAAAGAGAGCTTAGATTATGCAAGAAATCTTTGCTTAATTCAAACTATCTCAGATGCTGATGTATCTGTTTTTGATAATACAATAAATATAATAAATGATGATAAAAAAACTAAGAATTCAATTGGAGTTGAAGATATAAAGAAGCTCAAAAAGAAATTATACTTAAAACCAATTTACGGAACACAAAAAGCTGTAATAATTTGTAATTCCCATTTACTTACTGTTGAAGCTCAAAATGCGATGCTTAAAATTTTAGAAGAACCACCAGGTAATACATTAATTATCTTAACTTCTAACACCAAAGAAGCTTTCATCTCAACAATTATTTCACGTTGCAGTTTAATTGAGCTAGAAAATAAAGAGTCTCTTTCGCAAACTGAAATAGATAAATTAACTAATCAAATAGTGAATCTACGAACTATGACAATTTCTGAAAGACTTGCGTTTGCCGAATTGATGGCAAAGAATAAAGAGGAAGTAACTGTATGGATAGAAAATATGATCTTAATTCTTAGAAACATAATTATTACTTCAATACTAGAAAAATCTGATGAGAATATAAAGATTTACAAACTTTTTATTAAAGAGTTTCAAAAAACCTATCAAGAAGTAAAAGCTACAAATATAAACGTTAGAATGTCATTAGAAAACCTATTTCTAGCGATTAGCTAAACTAGATAAAAAAAAGACCAATTAAACTTGAGGCAATAATTAAAGCCATAGCAGCTGTAAATTTAAAAGAATAATCAAGACTCCCTTGCAAAAAGCTATAAAAAGCTTTACCGATTAAATTCACAGCATTGGCAATGACAAAAGCCAAGACTGCAAGAGAAAAATCTAATCTTTCACCTGCGAGCTGAGCAGTATTAATCATTACTGCATCTAATCCGGCTATAGCACCTATAGCAACTGTAAATAGAAATGCAGTTCCACCAAAAAACTCAAGAACAATTTTTGAAATAATACCAATTGTTAGATACATTAACGCGAATCTTAATGCTGAACCGAACTCAAATATCTCATGCTGTGTTCCTTTCTTAAAAGTACTTCTAAGCTTACTCCTAGATTTTTCTTTAGTTCTTAAGAAATATAGAGAAATAAGCAAAGCTACAATAAGCATAGATATAATGGAAGGAAGTAACTTTGCTGCAAAAACCGTATTAATTGGAACAATAAGTAATACGATCTGGACAAAACTTGCCATATTTGCGATAACTGCTGCGGAAAGTAGATAGTAATAAACTTTTGAGGTCTTGCTTTGTTGTGCAAGAGTAATCGATGTTGCAGTGGAAGATACAAATCCTCCCGCTAGACTTGCGAGCAACCAACCCTTCTTCTGTCCTATTGTCCGTTCTAAAACGTAACCGACCATGTCAACACCAGTTATTAGAGCCACTGTAAACCATAAACTGAAAGGGTTAACAAGATTTATATCCGCAATCCGATCAAGATTTATACCAAATGATTTTAAGCTGTTTAATATCCCACCGAAATCTGTAAGTGAATATGATTTATTTGGTAAAAAGGGGAGTATGACTAAAGCTATTATGGCAAACCCAATGAAAGCATCCAGCTCCGATCTTCTGATATCGTCGACTACATCTTTTATATTTCGCTTTCTGGACAATATTAATATAAAAACCACAGTTAAAGCGATAATTATCTGAACCGATATCAAATGAAATGCTAATAAAATACCAATCAAGAAACTGTAAATCATCGCTAACTCAGTCGTAATACCAGTATCTTTAGATATAGTTGTATCTATTCCGTAAAATACAATAAATAAAATCAGAATTCCGGCTGTAAGTAAGAGCGAAATTCCCTGATAATCGGTATATAACAATCCAATTATAGTACCCATTGAAGTAATGATTGAGAAACTTCGAAGACCTAATACCGCTTGAGGCCTGGTGCCTTTTCTCATTACTTTCTTTTCATTTATCTCGCGCTCAAGTCCTATAACTGCACCAAGCAAAAATGAGATAATAAGCCTAATGGGAATAAACCAGCTATCCATAGAGGAGTATTTTAGCCTCTTAGCTTCGATATTGCAAATAATTTGAGGTTTTGGATGTTATAATATATTACTACAGGCTATTTTTATCGCTTCTGAGAAAGTAGGGTAGACATGTGGCATATCGGCGAGTATCGCTGCTTTCACTCTTAATTTTACTGCTAGTGCAAGTTCATGAATCATCTCACCTGCAGATGGAGCGATAATTGAACCTCCTAGGATAACACCCTGCTTATCAGTTATTACTTTTACAAATCCATCCATTTCATTGCTGGTATTTGCACGTCCCACTACAGCGATTCCCACAATTCCCTTCTTGTACTTTATGCCTTTATTTTTCAATTCTTCTTCAGACATACCGACTGATGCCACCTCGGGATGAATAAATACACACCGAGGAACAGATCTGTAATCCGGAATTGTCATTTTATATGAAAAAGCATTTTTAGCAGCAATGTAGCTTTGATAATATCCGGTGTGAGTAAAGAGATATGGTCCAATAACATCGCCAGCTGCAAAGATATTAAGTGCTGTTGTCTGCAGGAATCTATTTACTTTAAGTTTACCATCTATTACTTCTATTCCCGCTTTTTCGGGTGAGAAATCTAATACGGGTACCTTTCCTGTTGATATAACTATTTCTTCAAATTCATGACGATGTTCATCGCCTTTACCTTTTAAAGTAACTAACTTTTTCTCTCCTCTTTTTTCCACTTTAATTATTGAAGTATTAGTAAATATTGAAATTCCTTCGGATCTAAATAGCGCATCTACGAGATCCGAAACTTCTTTATCTTCTTTACTCAAAATTCTTTCTGACCGATTAACAAGTGTAACCTTCACACCTAATGAACGAAATAAATGCGCCATCTCACAGCCTACTGCGCCTCCCCCGAAAATAAGAATAGAGGAGGGGAGACGTGTGAAATTTACAGCTTTCTTAAAAGTAATATATCCTGATTCAATAAGACCGGGAATATTGGGTATAAACACCTTTGATCCTGTGGCCAATAGAAAATTACGCGCAGAATATATCTTATCTGATGCTTTTATTTCATGTGAAGAAATAAATTCAGCTTTATGCTCAAATATCTTGATTTTACTTTTCTCAAATGACTCTTTTCCGTGCGCTGCCCCAGTACGAGTAACGACTAGATTTTTCCAAGCATGTATTTTAGAATAATCAATTTCAACTTTTTGACTTTCTATTCCGAAAAGAGATGAGCTTTTAACCTGCTGATAAAGATTAGCTGCATGAAGCAAAGCCTTTGTAGGAACACAGGCGAAATTCGGACATTCACCACCTATTGCACCTGTTTCAAAGATAGCAACACGTTTTCCAAGTGAGGCTGCATAATGGGCGCCTACACTTCCACCGGCACCAGAACCTATAACAATTAAATCGAAATCATATTTGTTTTTTTGGAGCATAATTAACCAAAATTAATTGTGCCGTTGGCGATTAAAATCAACAACCACCCAAGAAGAATGAGCATTCCTCCCATAGCGAAGCGCATATATCCTTTGTTTGCTTGTTTCCAATTTTTGATAACGTCCACCTTAGTTCCTGCTGCTACTAATATTAGAATTATTATCAAAGGCATTACAAAAACAATGTTATATACTACAAGCATTAGAAATGCTGCTAAGTTAAAGTTCAAAGAAAGCATTGTAATAATCGCCAGATATGGAGCTCCTGTACAAGGTAGCTCTACAGCAGCGATAAATGAACCGAGAAAAATCACCCCGGGTACAGTAACATTTTTGGAATAAGTATGAATTTTCTCAGCAAAATATGGTGGAATTTGTAGAGATATTCCTTTTCCGTACCAGAAAAAATCTTTTATCTCAAGAAGTCCTGCAAAGATAATTAACGCACCCACTCCGAGAGATAAATACTCAGCAACAAATAAAGGAACGCTTGACAAAAAGTAGACTAAACCTAAGCCAGCCAATAAGTAAGTCATAAAAATCGCTAAAATATACAGACCGCCAAGAAATAGAAGTCTACGAGCAGAACCTTTACCGCTCATCACAACTGATATCATAAGAATCAAAACACCTATAGCGCAAGGATTTATAGAATCAATTGCAGCCGATCCAACAACTATTGATAATGTGGGTAAGTGTAAGTCCATAAAGTTTAAGGATACAATAATACTAAGATACTAAGATATAAAGATATAAAGTAAACAAAAAATATTCACATAATATCTTAATATCCCAATTTCTTAATATCTTATTCCCGTTCTCCCTTCAGTTTTCCAGCTTGGATAGCTGCCTGGTAACTTTGACACATTTTATCTGTCCTGTCTTTATACACATCAAGCTCTGCGATCACACAATCTCCCCTGGGCACACTGCCATATGGAGAAATAATATATGCTTGTGGCTTTATTAGTTTTTCCTGCTTATAATACCCCATGTCATCTGTCTTATATACAAAAATCTGTAGTTGACTTTCTGGCTGATTCTCACATGCTCCGTTTTCTAATACGGCAACCCCATTTTCTATAGGTACTATAAGGCGGCCATTTAACAAACTACCTCCGATAACTTTAAAAAATTTTCCTAAACTTGCATCATTACTTTCAAGTACTACTCCTTCAAGGTGTATTCTTTTATCATTATGTTCATGGAGAACATTTGTACCAATTTTATTAGATAAACCCTTAGGATCGATTAGCTCAATTTCTTCACCGCATTTCCATATCTCAAAATCAGCATGCCAATGAACCGGACCTTTACTATCGGAGATTGAATTAAGATAAATTGTCGATCCAGACAAAAAGAATGTAGGTAAAACGGTAACTAAAACTATTGTTCCAAATAATACCTTTTTCATTAATTTAGAGGGATGTTTTAGGCGAATTGAAATTATAGAAAGTCCGATAAGAAGCAAAATGGCATAACCGACAACTATAAAGGAATATGAAGAAATCTGCTCATCTAATCCAACCATAATAATAGGATAAAGTATTTTGTATAATGTTAGCAAGCATTTATTTAATTCGGTTTAAGCAACAAGAATAAATACCAAATTACTATATTATTAGGTATTTTTTGAATAAACTAAATAATATCCACATTACAATACTTGCAGTCAAAATATAAACCCAATCAAAAAGATCTATATGTCTTACCTCAAATAGTCCGGCAAGAAAAGGAGTATAAACAATAGCTACCTGCATTACCATTGTTACTATAATTGCTATCCATAACCACTTATTTGAAAAAAAGCGAGTACCATAATTTGCTCGAATTATAAATAAATATACCAATTCAAAAAATGCTATAGCTATAAATGCTGCTCCTTTGGCCTCAATAGAATTTTCATGAATAAGATTGTAATAATAAAGTCCCAATATAGCTACAGTAAGTAAAGCGCCGAAAGCAGTCATTTCAATCCATAATTTCTTAGTGATTATTTCAGTCTGAAACTTTTTTGGAGATAATTTCATAATATTTTCTTCTGGTTGATCCATCCCTAAAGCAACAGCCGGTAAACCATCCGTTACGACATTTATCCATAACAACATTGTGGCAGTTAGCGGTAAATCTCTAAATAATAAAACACCGGTAAAAATAAGGATTACTTCACCGATGTTACAAGATAAAAGATACTGTACGAATTTTCTTATATTCTGAAAAATACCTCTTCCTTCTTCTATTGCATGAACTATGGTGGAAAATTTGTCATCTAGAAGCACCATATCGGAGGCTTCTTTCGCGACATCAGTTCCAGTAATTCCCATAGCTATACCTATATCAGCCTTCTTCATAGCAGGCGCATCATTTACACCATCTCCAGTCATGGCAACAATATGTCCGTTTTTCTTAAGTGCATTTACGATTTTCATTTTCGTACTAGGGTTCACTCGTGCATAAATACTAATTTTCTCAACGGTTTTTATAAATTCCTCATCATTCATTTCATCCACAATATTTCCAGCAATTGATTCTCCGATTATTCCGATTTCATTGGCCACAGCACGCGCCGTTACTTCATGATCGCCTGTAATCATGATAACCCGAATACCTGAAGCTTTACATTTCTCAATAAGTGGCTTCACTTCATCGCGAGGCGGATCAATCATACCCTGTAGTCCTAAAAAAATTAAATCCGATTCAAGTTTCTTATCATCTTTCTTTAAGCTTTCATATTCCTTTTTCGTTAATTCCCTATATGCAAAACCCAAACTCCTTAAAGCTCTTGAATTCATTGCATCTGCTTGATTTGAAAGATTATCACGATCTGCTTTCTGCATTTGTCGCGATTTATTGTTTTCAAACAAACTTCTTGAATGATTTATCAATATCTCAGGTGCTCCTTTTACAAATAACAGATACCTATCTTTATCTTTTACTACAACTGACATCATTTTACGTTCAGATGTAAAAGGGATTTCATGCACACGCTCGAAAGTTTTTAAGAATCCAGCTTTTTTTCCACTAATTAAAAGCGCTACTTCAGTAGGGTCTCCAAGTATTGAGGAATCATCAACTTGTGCATTATTTGCATACATTCCCGCTTCCATAAGCAGCTTCACATCCAATGGATCAATTCTTATTTTATTTTTTAATATTTCACCAGTTAATTCATAACCAGTTCCACTCACAACAAAATGATCATTATTAAAAAATAGCTCTCTTACTGTCATTTCATTTTTTGTCATAGTACCTGTTTTATCAGAACAAATTACATCAACTGAACCCAAAGTCTCAACTGCATTAAGCTTCCTCATTAATGCCTGCTTTCTGGCCATTCTTTGTGTTCCAATTGCCAATGAAATGGTTACAACAGCTGGCAACCCTTCAGGAATAGCAGCAACAGCTAGAGCAACTGATGCAATAAATGAGGCAATAAGTTTTTGGGCAAATGGGAGATTTGCGTAATCTGATGCTAGAAAAAATATAAAAAGAAAAACAAATGCGCAAACCCCAACCACGATATATCCAATGGACTTTCCTATAGCATCGAGCCTTTGTTGAATTGGGGTCGGTTCATTTTTTTCAGCAGCGACTAATCCTGCAATCTTACCGATTTCTGTATTATCTCCTGTATGTATCACAACACCCACTCCACGACCTGAAGTAATAACAGTTCCAGCAAAAATCATATTTGTTTGATCTGCTATTTGAGTTTTTTCCAGTAAAACCCTTTCAGATTTTTCAACTGTAAGCGATTCACCAGTAAGCGATGCTTCATTTACGTGTAGATTGATAACTTCAAGCATCCTTATATCTGCGGGTACCTTTAAACCTTCTTCAAGGATGATAATATCACCAGGAACAATATCTGCTACATCAATTTCTGCTTCATGCCCGTCTCGTTTTATTTTTGCTTTAAAAGCCAGCAATTTTTTAAGAGATTCTAATGCTTTTTCAGCCTTATATTCTTGAATAAATCCTAAAAATGTGATCATTAAGACAATTGCTAGAATAAGCCCTGCCTCTATCAAATCAGATGTATGCCTTTCACCAAAGAAATAAATAAATAGTACTAGTCCAACTGCGCCTAAAAGTATAAGAGTAAGAGTATTTTTAAATTGCGAAACAAGAATAGAGAAAGGGGAGGTCTTATTCTTCTGGGTAAGAAC
This sequence comes from uncultured Gammaproteobacteria bacterium, assembly GCA_964653195.1. GTDB lineage: Bacteria > Patescibacteriota > Microgenomatia > Levybacterales > UBA12049 > CAYMDS01. The sequence continues at coordinate 1,051 of CAZZCX010000003.1, read as the reverse complement.
ATTTGGTCCGTATTCTTCCAAACGCTTCTTTACTTCACCAGTCGATAATCCGGTATCAGATGTTTGAAGTTGTTTTAATACTTCAACTTTGGAAAGGGAATGAGGTGATTCTATATTTATCATAATTTCAAATTTAAAAGTTAAAATTCAAAAACACAAGTCAAAAATCAAAACTTTTTATTTTCTATCTGTAATTTTGACCTTTGAATTTTGAATTATTAATTTATATTTATGTATTAACTATAAACGATAAAACTACACATTGACAACACGAAAAATTATAATGTAAAGTGAATTATATGGGAATATTTGGACTTATCACCGGTAATGGTAAAAATAAAAATAGTAAAAAAACAGCTAAATCCGTAACGAAAAAAGTATTAAAAGAAAAAAAATCAGTTAAGAAAAAATCCAAAACCTGCGAATTCTGCTAGTTCTATAATCAGTAACTTAGAAGATTATTATTGTCGCTATATAAAAGTAAATCATAAGAGAAAGAAGATCCTGAAGCACAGTGACGAAAGGCCCTGAGCCTATAACCGGATCTTTATGTTCTTTCCATAAAATCGTTGGGATAATTAACGCAGGAAGCGGAGCGATACCCATGGTAACAAACATCGCATACCCTACAGTGAAGGCCACTTCCACCGAATTAAGCCAAAAAAAAGCAAATAACCCAATACAGATTCCAAACAAACCTCCTATGATATTGGCCAAAACAAATTCTTTAAAAAGATAAACATAAAAATTGACTTTTCTTCGAGTCAAATTTTCTATATAGACACCTTCAGTCTGCGTCCCTACAGCATCAGCTAAATACACAATTATAGGTATAAAAAATGCGAGTCTTATATCTTTCTCTAGTATTGCTTCAAATCTTGATGCAAGTATGGTGGCAAAAATACCTCCCAAAAGCCCCATAACTAACCAGGGCAGTCTATGTTCTAACATGAGACTCATTGGTTCTTTAGCATCATCCTCAAGAATCATCTTCTTTTCATGCATACCTTGACTCTATCATATGCAAAAACTTCGTACAAATAAGTAATTA
>CAZZCX010000002.1:6046-93704 GCA_964653195.1 uncultured Gammaproteobacteria bacterium | reverse complement strand
AGTATTAAGTATTAAGTATTAAGTATTAAGTATTAAGTATTAAGTATTAAGTATTAAGTATTAAGTATTAAGTATTAAGTATTAAGTATTAAGTATTAAGTATTTAACGGGTTATTTATTAGTGAATTTTAACTCGTTATTAGTTAATAATTAATCTACAAATTATGAATAAATTATATATCGATACTTCAAATAATAAAGAAATCCAGATTGGTCTTGAGATAAATGGTAAGAAAGAATTGGTTGTCAGAAAAACTGATGCGTGGAAAGCTCAGATTGTTTTACCGTTGATTGATGAGTTGTTAAATAAACATATGATCAGAGTGCACGATATAAGCGCTATTGAGGTGAATGAAGGCCCGGGTTCATTTACAGGTTTAAGAGTAGGAGTAACTATTGCAAATACACTGGGGAGCTGGTTAAAAATACCTGTGAACGGAAAACCGGTTGGTGAAATTGTAGAGCCTAAATATAGGTGATATATTTTCCATTTATCATTTGCGACATGCCATTTATTTTCAATTGTAAAATCTGTAAATTGTCAATCTTTTAGATTAATGGTAAATGGAACCTGGAAAATGGAAAATAAACCATCTATACTAATTTCATGTTAGATTTTCTGCATCATCTTTTTTTCCCTCGTGAATCAAATAATCACCGCGCGAGAATTCTTCATATTCAACCGCTTATATTTCTAGTTTCACTTCTTGCAATAATGGTATACCTCACTCCTACGGTTGAAAGAAACTATCCAGAAGTACTGGGAATAACAGCTAATATATCTATTGAAGAACTAGTGAACCTTACAAATAAAGAACGAGAATCCGCGGGGCTATCTCCCTTAACGCTTGATTCTCAACTATCTACCGCTGCTATGAACAAAGCAGGAGATATGTTGGCCAAAAACTATTGGGCGCATAATGCGCCGGATGGCACGACGCCATGGGTTTTTATCAAGTCAGCAGGGTACGATTATCTGTATGCCGGTGAAAATCTGGCCAGAGGGTTTACGAGCGCGACGGATGCCATGAACGCATGGATGGCAAGTCCTGGTCATAAAGAAAATATTCTATCCTCCAAGTATAAGGACGTAGGTTTTGCAATTGTATCTGGTGTTTTGACAGGGGAAGAAACTGTGCTTATTGTACAGGAGTTTGGAAATCGAACTCAGAATACTCAAGCATCTGTATCAGATCAGAATGATACGATAATCGCTGCTATCCCAACAATTGCTCCCCTTGTTCAACCAACTGCAATTGTCGTAGAACAATTTACCCCAATACCAATTCCTTCTCCCACCGTAGTGCCAACCGTAACTCCTATACCAAGCGTATTACCAATTTTAAGTCCTACACCCCCGCTTTTTATTGCATCGCTCAGAAAGGACCCTGTGATAAATAAACAATCTACATTTAAAAATATAGCTTTAGGTGTTGGGTTATTTATACTTATTATTCTTGTTGCCGATATAATTATTATTGATAGAAGACAGATCTTTCGTATTGCATCTCACAGTATTGATCACATTATATTTTTGACAGTTATTTTATTGGCTATTATTCTCTATTCACAGGGAGTCGTTTTATAAATGAAAAACTTGTTTAAATATCACACTGGTTATTATATTACGCTTGGAGTTTTGATGTTTCTGTGTTTAACGCTACTGATTAAGTCATATCAGATTCCGGAATATAGAATAATTATCATTTTTATGACAGCATTTCTTTATACTTTTTGGGGAATTGCCCATCATGTCATCGATCACGACATCTCTCTTAAAGTTGTGCTAGAATACATACTTATAGCATCTCTTGGCATAATCTTGATGCTTTTTGTGATAAATTAGATATAAGTTTTTAATTACATGAAGGGTATTATATTAGCAGGCGGAAAAGCCACAAGGCTAAGGCCATTAACAAAAATTACCTCAAAACAATTATTGCCTGTTTATAATAAGCCGATGATTTTTTATCCTCTGGAGACGCTTTTAAAAGCTGGTATTAAAGATATCTTAATCATTATCGCACCAGAATACGCCGGACAGTTTTTAAATTTACTTGGATCCGGAAAAGAGTTTGGAGCGAAGTTTACTTATGAAATTCAGGAAGAACCGAAGGGTTTGGCAGATGCATTTATAGTCGGAGAAAGTTTCATTAAAGGAGATAATGTTACTATGATTTTGGGTGATAATATATTTGATCATGAATTTTCAAGAGAAATATCAGAGTTTAGTAGCGGAGGACATGTATTCGCGAAGGAAGTTCATGATCCAGAGCGTTATGGAGTGGTGAAATTTGATGAGAACATGAAGGCTATAGAAGTTCAGGAAAAACCAACCCAGTTTTTGAGCAAGTATGCAGTAGTTGGAATCTATATATTCGATCATAGAGCTTCTGAATTTGCAAGAAATGTTAAACCATCAAATAGAGGAGAGATTGAGATCCCTGATTTATATCGTCAATATCTGGATCGTAGAGAATTAAAAGTTAGTGTATTAGATAGTCTATGGGAAGATGCAGGTACCTTTGACAGTTTACTCCGTGCTAGTAATTACATGGCAGAGAAGGCTAAGAAAGAAGTTCAACCATGAGCCGCGTTATAATTAATTCTCGAAAAACATTGCTTAAAACAAAATTATTTTCAGTAGATGCGCTAGACGTCCATTTTGGTAATAAAAAAGATGTTTTTCATGGTATTAAAGTAAAACCAGCTGGTATGATTATCGCTTTAACGGAAAAACATGAGATTTTCTTAACTAAACAATATAGATATTTACAGAAACGTGAATATTTAGAGATACCAGCGGGTATGATTGAGGATAATGAGGAACCAATGGCAGCAGCAAAAAGGGAATTGGAAGAAGAAGTTGGTTTGGGTGCAAAAAATTGGAGATCATTAGTGGAATTAGATATGGCTTCTGGTATCATGGAATGGCCTTTATATTACTTTTTAGCTACTGATTTATATCAAATGAAACAAAAGCTTGATCCGTCAGAAGCATTAACCATTGTAAAGATTCCATTAAAAGTAGCTATTGATAAAATATATTCCGGTGAAATTATGAAACAATCATCCGTTACTGGAATTTTGCTTATTGAGAGTTTATTACAAAAAGGAAAGCTAAATTTATGAAATTATTAGTTACAGGAGGTGCGGGATTTATTGGGTCGAATTTTATCCTTTATTGGATGAAAAAGTATCCCCAAGACTCAATAGTGAACTTGGATAAACTAACATATGCTGGGAATCTGAAAAACCTAGCGGCTGTTGCCAATAATCCTAATTATTCTTTTGTGCACGGAGATATCAGTGACGCGTTGATAGTAGAGAAAGCAATGGAGGGAATTGATGTGGTTGTTCATTTCGCTGCTGAATCACATGTAGATCGGTCTATTATGGATCCTGCCATATTCGCGAAAACGAATGTTTTGGGTACGCAGGTACTACTTGATGCAGCGCTGAAAAATAAAGTAAAACGCTTCCATCATGTATCAACTGATGAAGTGTTTGGTAGTCTAGAGCTGGATGACCCAAAAAAGTTTACAGAAGAGACACCCTATAATCCTCGAAGTCCTTATGCTGCAAGTAAAGCTGGCTCAGATCATTTGGTGCGGGCATATAACATAACATTCGGTTTACCTATAACTATTACAAATTGTTCAAATAACTTTGGGCCATTCATGTTTCCTGAAAAACTAATTGCTCTGGCAATTACAAATGTATTGGAAGATAAAAAAATACCTATCTATGGAGATGGGTTGTATACGAGAGATTGGTTATATGTTGAAGATCATTGTCGTGCAATTGATGCAGTTTTACAAACAGGGAAAACTGGCGAGACTTATTGTGTGGGTGGAATGAGTGAATTAATTCCGAATATCGCTGTCGCAAAAAAGATAGCGATGTTATTAGGTAAGGATGATAGTTGTATCGAATATGTGAAAGATCGACCTGGGCATGATAGAAAATACGATATAGATTGGACGAAAATTAAAACAGAACTTGGATGGGAGCCGTTGCATACTTTCGATGAATGGCTTGAGAAAACGGTACAGTGGTACCAGGAGAATAAGGTATGGTGGCAAGAAATTAAATCAGGTGCGTACAAAGAATATTACGATAAACAATACAAAAAATGACTACAAAAATCCTCGGAACAGGCTTAAACGGTTTGGTAGGTACTAGAGTTATTGATTTGCTCAAGAATAAATTTTCATTTGAGAATTTAAGCAGATCAACAGGCACTGATATAACAGACAAAAATCAGATAACAAAAATAATATCCACTTCTGATGCTAAGTTCTTTCTTCACATGGCAGCAAAAACAGATGTAGATGGCTGTGAACTAGATAAAGCATTGGGATCTGGAGGAGAAGCCTGGAAGATAAATGTAGATGCCACAACGCATATAGCAAATATATGTCGGGAAACAAGAAAAAAATTAATTTATATTTCTACTGATTTTGTATTTGATGGCAAAAAAGCCACCGGTGACTCTTATAACGAGACTGATATACCTAACCCCATAAATTGGTATGGGGAAACGAAATACAAAGGCGAAAATGCAGTTACTGAATCTGGAGTTGATAACATTATCTTGAGAATAGCTTATCCATTCGGTTTTCGTTTTACGAAAAAAAACGATTTTGTTCAGGCTATTGTTTCACGCCTTAAAAACGGACAACCAGTAAAGGCCATAACAGATCATGTATTTGTCCCTACTTTTATTGATGATATAGCCACTGCTCTTGATCATGTTATCAGCAGTACGGAAAACGGCATATTTCATGTGGTTGGAAATCAGACGCTTACACCGTTTGATGCATCACTTATAATAGCTAGTAAATACAACTTACCTTCAAAATTAATTGATAAAAATACTCGTAGTGAGTATTTTCAAGGACGTGCTGAAAGACCATATAATTTATTTTTAAGAAATGATAGAATAAAGCAGATTGGAGTTACGATACGGCGGTTTGAAGATGCACTAGATATAATAAAAAATTAAATATGACAATAACATTTGTGGGTCATGGATATGTAGGTTTAGTCACTGCGACCGTTTTTGCAGATTTAGGTAACAAGGTTTGGGTTATAGGACATACCCCATCGAAGATAGATAATCTAAAAAAAGGAATTATTCCGATATATGAACCAGGCCTTGAAGAAATGGTAAAAAGAAACGTCAATGCCGGAAGATTGTTATTCACTTTAGATTATTCACCATCAATTTCACAATCAGATGTAATATTTATAGCCGTAGGAACACCACCAAAGCCAAGTGGTGAAGCAGATTTATCTGTTGTATTTGATGTAGCTGAAAAGATAGGTAAGAATCTTAAAAAATATGCAGTTGTTATTACAAAAAGTACTGTTCCTGTAGGAACCAGCGAAAAGGTTAGAGAAATTATTACAAAAGTAAAACCTGAAAGAGTTCAATTTGATTATGCATCTGTACCAGAATTTCTTAGAGAAGGTCAGGCAATATCAGATACGTTACATCCGGATAGAGTGGTAATTGGAAGTGATTCAAAAAAGGCAGAAGAATTTCTAATAGATCTTCATAAGCCAATTACGTCAGGGAATGGTAAAGTATCATTAATTCTTACGAATATACCAACTGCCGAAATGATTAAATATGCTTCAAATGCATTTTTGGCCACAAAAATTTCATTCGCAAATGCCATAGCACAGCTTTCTGAAAAATTAGGAGCAGATGGGCCACAAGTACTTCAGGCTATCGGACAAGATAAAAGAATAGGTAGTGCATTTCTGAATGCAGGTGCCGGTTATGGCGGTAGTTGTTTTCCTAAAGACGTTAAAGCCTTAATTTCTATAGCAGGAAACTACGGATATGAATTTAAATTACTCAAAGCGGTTGAGTCTATAAATCAGGATGCAATTAAAGGTATTTCAGACAAAGCCCGCCGTATTTTAAAAGGATCAGTAAAAGGGAAAACAATTGGAGTTTTAGGACTTTCATTTAAACCTGATACTGACGATTTAAGGGATGCACCATCAATTTCAGTAATCAATCAGTTGTTAGATGAAGGCGCTTTAATTAAGGTGTATGATCCTGTTTCAATTGAAAATTCCAAGAAAAGATTTTCCGGTGATAGTATTTTTTTCGTGGATAGCCCATATGAAACCGCAAAAGACGCTCAGTTATTAATTCTTATGACGGAATGGAACGTATTTAAAGAATTGGATTTGGAAAAGTTAAAAAACCTTATGGCTACCCCGAATATTATCGATGGTAGAAATATCTATAATCCGGAAAAGGCAAAGCTGATAGGATTCAACTACATTGGAGTAGGAAGATAATTTAGCGGTAATATTTAATAATAAATGGATTCTATACCTTCAGTACTTATAGAGCTTGAGAAGTTAAAATCAGTGAATAAAAACACTATTTCTGGTTTCACGAAGAGAATTTCACAAGGACCTCCCTTCACGAAACCTCAAAATAGAGAAAGCCATTTTTGTGTTTTATTTATCCCATTTGATATTGTTACAAAAAAAGTTTATATCGTTGATCATATAAAGGCTGGAATTTGGTCACCACCGGGAGGGCATATTGATTTAGGAGAAAATCCTCTTACAGCTGTAAAGCGTGAATTCAATGAGGAGTTGGGATATGTAATCACAGATGAAAAGATACAGCTTTTTGAGGCAAATGTTACCGACTGTATACCAAGCGGAATTTGTAGAAAGCATTATGATTTATTTTATGTAGTTTACATGAGAGGATTAGAGAAGTTTAGGTTTGAGGAAAGAGAATTTAATTCAGCCGGCTGGTATACTCTAGATGAAGCTATTCAAAAGATAACATATCCGGATTTCAATGCTATAATGAAGAAACTAAAACACATAGTTGCTTAATTTATGAATCGAAAAAAAGTATTTATAACAGGGATTACTGGGTTTGCCGGAAGCCATTTAGCGGAGTTATTAAATTCCGAGAATAAATTTGATATTTTTGGTACTCATGTAAGCGATAGGCATTTAGATAATCTTGATCGCATAAAGGAATCAGTGAACCTTTATAAAGTAAATCTTTTAAATTCTCAAGATATAAGTAAGGCTATAAATATAGTTAAACCGGAGATAATATATCATTTGGCAGCGTCTACATCTGTTACAGAAAGTTTCGCAAATCCGACAGATATGCTGATGAATAATATTATGTCTCAAGTGAATCTTTTAGAAGCAGTAAAAAATAATAATTTAAAAATACAAAGTATAATAATTACATCATCTTCTCATGTATACGGAAATGTAAGTGCAAATGATTTGCCAATTGACGAGGATGTTAAATTTCGGCCGGATAATCCTTATTCAGTATCTAAAATCACACAGGATTATTTAGGATTGAGTTATTTTCTCGCTTATAAACTTCCGATTGTCGTACTTCGTCCTTTTAATCATATTGGTCCCAGGTTGTCTCCTAGCATTTCAGTATCGCGCTTTGCCAGAGCAATTGCTTTAATAGAAAAAGGAAATGGAGAGCCAATTTTGAAAGTTGGTAATTTAGACGCTAAAAGAGATTTTACAGATGTTCATGATATGGTAAGAGCATATTTATTGGCTTTAGATCATTGCACGCCAGGTGAAGTTTATAATATTGGTACAGGTAAATCTTACTCGATAAGAGAAATACTTGATATTTTATTATCTTTATCAGTAGTAAAGATATCCGTGGAGTCTGATAAATCTTTATTTCGTCCTAGTGATATTCCTGAACTACGCTGTAATTCAGATAAATTTAAAAGAACTACAGGTTGGGTTCCAGAGGCATTGATAGAAAACACATTACAAGACATACTGGACTATTGGCGGAAAGTTATATAAAATCGTATTTGGGACTATTATGAAAAAAGCACTAATTACAGGTATTACAGGTCAAGATGGATCATATTTGGCAGAATTTTTACTTAATAAAGGCTATAAAGTTAGTGGGCTTGTTAGAAGATTAAGTACTCCAAATGTGCAAAATTTCCAGCATATTTTTGACAAAATTAAACTAATTCCTGGAGATCTCCTTGATCAAGCTTCCTTAGCAGATGCGATAGTGGAGGCGGAACCAGATGAGGTATATAATCTTGCAGCCCAATCTTTCGTGAAAGCATCGTGGAGCCAACCAGTATTGACAGGAGAATTTACTGCACTTGGAGTTACAAGGATGTTAGATGCTGTACGTCAAGTAAACAAAAAAATTAGATTTTACCAGGCATCAAGTTCAGAGATGTTTGGGAAGGTAACTGAGACTCCTCAAAAAGAAACGACCAGGTTTTACCCGCGTTCTCCATATGGAGTGGCAAAGGTATATGGACACTATATAACCGTAAATTATCGGGAAAGCTATGATATGTTTGCAGTATCAGGAATTCTATTCAATCATGAGTCACCTAGAAGAGGTTTGGAGTTTGTTACTAGAAAAATAAGTAATGCAGTAGCAAGAATATCATTAGGTAAGCAGAAAACTTTGGAGTTAGGCAATTTAGATTCGAAAAGAGATTGGGGTTTTGCGGGAGATTATGTTGAAGCAATGTGGCTTATGCTACAACAGGAAGAAGCGGATGATTTTGTAATCGCAACTGGTGAAAATCATAGCGTATTGGAATTTGTAGAGCTAGCATTTGAAGCGGTCGGTATAAGCAATTGGCGGGATTATGTTCAGCCAAACAAAACAGAATATTTGCGACCGGCGGAAGTGGAAAATTTAATTGGTGATTTTAGTAAAGCAAAAGATAAATTAGGTTGGTCTCCTAAAACATCATTTTCAGAATTAGTCAAAATGATGGTTGAAGCAGATCTAGAGTTAGAAAAAAGAAATAGTTAGTACAAATCCTAAATACCTTATACTAGTATCTAAACAAATTCAAAAGTTCGAAATTCAAAACCTGAAAAGTTTTGAGGGTTTGAAAATATAATTTAGGTTTTGTTTAGAGCTTAGATATTAGTATTTAGGATTTTTTATTTATGGATACAGTTGTTGTTACCGGTGGTGCAGGGTTTATCGGCTCTCACTTGTGCGAAAGATTGCTGAAAGAAGATTATAAAGTTATCTGCGTGGATAACTTGCTTACTGGTTCAAATAGTAATATCACGCATCTATCAACAAATAGTAATTTCAGCTTTATAAAGCATGACATAATTACTCCTTTGGCTTTAGATATTAAAGTAAACGCGGTATTTCATTTAGCTTCGCCTGCGTCACCAAATCATCATAGCCCAATCAGTTATCATGTTTTACCCTTGGAAACCATGCTGGCAAATACTACCGGGACTTTGCAATTACTAAAATTTGCAAAAAAAAATAATGCAACTTTCCTTTTTGCTTCGACGTCAGAAGTTTATGGAGATCCACTGGAGCACCCTCAGAAAGAAGAGTATAGAGGAAATGTATCGACAACTGGACCAAGGTCAGTTTATGATGAAGCTAAGAGGTTTGGGGAAACGCTAGTCGCACATTTTTGGAGAGACGGAGTCGACGCACGGATTGCTAGAATCTTTAACACTTTCGGTCCTCATATGCGAAAAGACGATAAGAGAATGATTGTCGATTTTATAAATAGTGCGTTAGAGGGAAGACCGATTACTATTTTTGGTGATGGTACGCAAACACGATCACTTTGTTTTGTAGATGATACTATTGAAGGCTTAATGCGTATGATGTTTTATCCCAATACTACTAAAGAAATTATAAATATCGGTTCCCAGAAGGAATTTACTGTCCTTGAATATGCGGCTTTAGTAAAGCAACTCACATCGTCAGACAGCGAAATTCAGCACACCGAAGAGTTGCCAAAGGATGATCCAAGACAACGTCGACCAGATATAGAAAAAGCAAAGAAAATATTGAAATGGAGTCCAGAAACCAGTTTAGAATACGGATTAAATGCTACCATTGATTATTTTAAGATTAAGTAGCTTATAAGAACTAATTATGAATATTACTATAATACCTGCAACATATAACGAAAGAGAGAATATCGGTAAATTGATAACGATAATGGAAGTAGAAGTATTTCCTAAAATAAATAATCATAAAATGAGTATTTTAGTAGCTGATGATTACTCACCAGACGGTACAGCTGAAGAAGTAAGATTACATATGAAAAAATGGAAGAATTTAGATATTAATTTAGGCGAAAAGAAAGGACTTGGTGCTGCATATATAAGATCAATGAATTATGCGATAAAAGAATCAGATGCTGACGTCGTTTTAAGTATAGATGCGGATTTTCAGTTTAACCCGCATGATATCCCAAAGTTTATAAAAAAAATTGAAGAAGGTTATGATATGGTTGTTCAAACGCGTTATAGCGACGGGGGGTCAATACCCAAAAATTGGCCAATTCAAAGAAAGCTTTTTTCAGTTGTAGCAAATAATTTTGTAAGAATAGTCTTTGGTATATACAATCAACATGATTGGACTGGAGGATTTCGGGCGATTAAAAAAGAAGCATATTTAAGTATTGCCCCGACAATGAAAGGATATGACGGTTATATATTTCAAATTGCTTTTTTACATAAGGCTATAAGAGCAGGTTTCAAAATTACTGAGGTACCTGTGCATTTTTCAGATCGAAAATTAGGTAATTCTAAGATCGCTCCATTAGATTATATTTTAGATATTCTAAAGTATGTTATCTTTACAAGGCTTGCAGAGTTAGGCCGATTTATAAAATTTTTATTTGTAGGAGGGACTGGTTTTATGATACAGCTCTTTACACAAGAAATATCAGTAATACTAGGTACTACAAACCTAATTGCGGTCGCTATAGGTGCTGAATCAGCGATAATCTCAAATTTTTTGTTAAATAACTTTTGGACTTTCAGCGATACTGGGAAATTAAAAGAACGAGGGAGTATATTGCAAAGATTATTGAGATTCAATTTTGCATCCTTCGGCGCTATATTAATACAATTTATTTCTTATTATCTTGCCGAGAAAGTGTTTGGTTCAGAGATTTTGTTTTTTGATTATAAGTTACCTACTAGGATAGTTATCTTGATACCTGTGATTGTATTTTTAGTTATTCCGCTTAACTATTTTATATATAACCGGTTGATCTGGAGAACAGATAAGCTTAAATAATAAATAATAACTTCGTTTATTTTATAAACAGATTAACAAGTTATATTATCCAATTTATATTTTTGTTTTTGTAATTTTTTAAATTAGAATTTTTAAAAAAAATCATTATTTTAAAATGGAAAAAAAAGAAAAAATATTTAATTGGATCTACTCACACCGATATAAAATAATACTTTTAACTATTCTTCTACTTGCGGCTATTTTACGATTATATCGTATAAGTGATTACATGACATTTCTAGGGGATGAGGGTAGAGATCTTATTGAGGTCAAGAAAATATTGAGCGGAGACCTCGTCTTTTTAGGACCAAGATCCTCTGCTGCTGATTTTTATTACGGACCGGTATATTTTTATTTTATAACGCCATTTCTTTGGTTATTTAATTATGACCCAGCAGGACCTGCAGTTTTTATCGCTCTTTTAGGAATATTAACTGTATATTTAGTGTATTTTGTTGGAAAAAAGTTTTTCGATATTCGTACAGGATTAATTGCTGCATCTCTCTATACAGTTTCACCATTGGTAATAGCTTATTCTAGGTCAAGCTGGAATCCAAACCCAATGCCTTTCGTTTCTCTCTTGTTGCTTCTTGTAACGCACATAGCGATAAAAAGTAAATCTGAAAAGTTATTTATAATATCCGGTTTATTACTAGGTATAGCGATTCAACTTCAATATCTAGCATTATTTTTAGGAATGGTATTTGTTTTTTTCACCGTCCTTGGTATTTTTGAAGAGAAGAAGATTGGAAAAGTACTTTTTTTGACTAAGAGTTACATTTTTGCATTCATTGGCTTTATTGTTGGATGGTCGCCTTTTTTAATTTTCGAAATAAGATACGGTTTTCCTAATTTAAAGACTATTATTAGTTTTTTATTTTCAGGTGGGAGTATTGAGGGAGGAAGCTCAAGATTCTTTATCTTTGAGAATATTCAACTTACAACTTTTAAATTATTTGGCAGGTTGCTTTTAAGATTTCCGTCTCATGAATTAATGAATATCAACGTTAATCCTCAAATTAGAATATGGCAGATGTTCGTAATAGTATTAGGTATTGTATCACTATTGTTGCTTTTGAATTCTAAAAATAAACTGGTGAAATACTTGCTTTTAAGTTGGTTTATAGTAGGTATTGGACTTTTCGGATTTTATAAAAAAGAAATTTATGATTATTATTTAGGATTTTTATTTCCTTTGCCTTTTATCTTAACGGGAAATGCTATATCAGTCATGCTAGATTTCAGAAAGCCGGTTATACCAAAAATTCCTTTTGTTAAATATTTTATTCCTACACTAGGTTTATTAATTTTTATTTTCATTTTTGTATTCAATCTCGAAGGCAATCCTTTTCGTAATATTCCCAATAAACAAAAAGATCAGGTAAAAACTATCGCTGAGTTTATAATTTCTAAAACTGACAATAAACCATATAATTTTGCATTACTAACTATGGGTAATTCAGATCATGGATATAGGTATTATTTGGACATACTTGGTCACCCACCCACTATCATTCAATATGCAGGAGTTGATCCAGAACGAAAATCAGTAACAGAGCAGCTTTTAGTGGTATGCGAAGACAAGGATTGTGGTCCGTTGGGAGACGGCTTGTGGGAAGTTGCGGGCTTTGGTAAAGCTGATATAGTAGGTGAATGGCAAGTTTCAGTAGTTAAAGTATTTAAATTAAAACATGCTTTAAAGTGACTGCGTTCTGATAATATATAAAAGAAAAACCCCTCATTGACATGAAGGGTTTTTTTGTGTTTCCTGATTACGTATAAGGCAACCAGGAAGAAAACTTACAGTTATTTTGCGCCGATTTTGTACATACCGGTGCTGCATACTGGGCATTTAGCCTTTAATGCTGGTTTACCATTTTTCATGGTTACCTTTTCAGGATTATCTACTTCTCTTTTTGCGCGACATTTAACACAATACATTGATGCCATGGAATATTCACCTCCTTCTTCAATTACTATGAATAATTCTCAATCTAAATTTATTTCATTTCAATAGTGATCATAGTAATTTACAAAAAAGGAATTAATTTATAATCATTCTTAATAAAAACTGCATCAAGATTATAATAGTTGTTAGAATTATTGTTTTTCTAAGATCATGAATTAAATATCTATTGTCAGATTTAATAACTGGTGTAGATATTTGAGGTGTTAAAAGCTCACTGTTTTTACTCACTTTTGGATTTGTTTTTGATGAAAAAGAATAAAGTTTCTGAGTAGAGAGTTGTTTACTCCGATGGATTTCTGCCAATTTTTTTTTCTCAAGCGTTTTCTTTTTCTTAGCCATGAATGAGGCTAGATTACACTATTGACAGCTTCATTGTCAAGAGGCTAAGATGACTTTATGAATATGGGAGTAGAAAGTACAATTCTTTTATTTGTAATTATATGGCTTATAATAATTAGTTTCTTTGTTTTAAAAATATATCTATCTATTCGTTCGGTGTCTCGTCAGACAAAAGATAAAAATGTAATTGCTTTAATTAATAATTTACTTAAGGATAAAGATGCAGAAAACAAGTTAATAGAATCACTTACACATAGAATTTCTTCGCTCGAAGAAGAAAGTTTATCTCATATTTATAAAATCGGACTAGTAAGATTCAATCCATTTGGGGATACGGGAGGTGAGCAAAGTTTCATATTAGCATTGCTAGATCATAAGAAAAATGGTTTGGTGCTTTCAGGATTATATTCTCGGTCAGGAATGCGCTGGTATATTAAAAAAGTAATAAATGGTAAAGGTCTTATGCATGAATTATCTGTAGAGGAACAAAAAGCGATAGATCAAGCGAAATAATTTGCCATTTTTTTTACTTTACATTATTATTTAATAAGTTCTATTTTTTAAGGCTGTCCAATGAATAACAAATTACTTCAAGTTCTAATTATTGCTTCTGTATATTTTTTATCTACAAGTTTTGGATACTTTGTTTTTGCAAGAACATCGGGACAATTCGGGGGATCAGGGGAAGAGACTATTTCGGGTTCTGGAGTATCTGGAAATGATTTTGATGCAGTGGAATTTGATCAATCAGATCCAAAGACGGAAATATGTCCTTTAAATGGCATTAAGTATTCAAGCAAACAAAGAAAATGGTGGGAAACTCATAGGCCATTAGGTGTGATGGTAGAAAATCATACAGATTCGAGGCCACAATCAGGAGTAAATGCCTCAGATATAACTTACGAGATAGTAGCTGAAGGAGGAATTACTAGGATGCTCAATGTGTATTATTGTCAGGATGCAGGCATAATAGGGCCAGTAAGATCTGCAAGAGTATATTTTCTTGATTTCATAGCAGAGTATGGAGATTTCCCACTATACGCACATGTTGGCGGAGCAAACACGCCTGGTCCTGCAGATGCATTAGGGCAAATTGCTGACATGGACTGGGTGGGATATAATGACATGAATCAGTTTTCTCTTGGTCTACCGACTTTTTGGAGGGATGAAAAGCGTTTGGGAAGAAATGTAGCTACAGAACATACAATGTATACAAGTTCAGGTAAGCTATGGGAAGCAGCTGAGAAACGAGGCTTAACAGAAAAAGATAAAAAAGGTAATTTATGGAATGAAGAGTTTGAAGTATATCAGTTTAAAGATGAAACACCTTCTTCTGGTGCGCAAAATATTCATTTAGAGTATTGGGAAGGATATGAAAGTTACTTTGTAGATTGGCTGTATTCACAGAAAACTAATTCATACTTGAGAGAAAATGGTGGAGTAACTCATATAGACCGTAATACAAAAAAGCAGTTGGAAGCTAAAAATATTGTAGTTTTGTTTATGGCTGAATCGAATGCGAATGATGGTTATGAGAACAATATGCATCTTTTATATAAAACTAAAGGTTCGGGAAATGCATTGATCTATATGGATGGAAAAGAAGTTGAAGGAACATGGAAAAAAAGTTCCAGAGACGCAAAGACAATTCTATATGATGCGAAGGGAGCTGAGATAAAATTTAATCGAGGAAAATTCTGGTTTCATATTTTACCGCTTGAAGGCACCTCAAAATCCTCTTAATAGCAATTTAGGAAGTAATTTTAAATCAATATACATTATCTATCCAGTTATACTATTGCAATATGCGCAAAAAAAGTATACCATTATAGTGAAATTTTTCCATCGTCCACTTTTCATTTGTCATCGATTTGATAAATTTAAATAATTGTCAATTGAACATAAATGGAAAAAGGCACATGGAAAATGGAAAATATGCTAACAGATCTTATTACCTCCAAATCCCGCGTAAAAATATTGACTCTTTTTCTAACTTATCCGTCTCAAATGTTTCATGTTCGCGAATGCGTTAGAAGAACTGGCGATGAGATAAATGCAGTAAGACGAGAATTACTACATCTAGAGAAAAAAGGGATATTACAGAAAGAACAGCGTGCTAATAGAGTATATTACAGTTTTGATAAAAGTTATCCCTATTTTAATGATCTATTAACTATCGGTGTTAAAACAATTGGTTTAGGTAGCCAGTTAATAAAAAACAGAATAAAACTTGGAAAAATTAAATATGCCATGTTTTCCGGAAGGTTTATAAGAATGTCAAAAAAAAGTCCAGAAGAAATAGATGTATTAGTTGTGGGGACAGTTGTTTTACCTGAACTTGCTTTCTTAATTCGACAGGAGGAAACAAGACTAGGTGTTGAAATTAATTACACAGCTATGAGCGAGGAGGAATTTCTTTTTAGGAAAAAAAGGAATGATCCTTTTATCAGTGGAGTCCTAGCGGGAGTCAGGATTATGATAATAGGTGATGAGGATGCAATGCTAACATGAAAAGATTACCCCATTTTCAATTACTACTAATTTTGATTTTGACGTTTATTGCTTTGGTAATTAATTTACCTACTACAGTTTTACCTATAAAATTCTCTGCAGATGTTCCTTTTCTTAATAAAAAACTTATTGTAGATAAAAAAATCGGATTAGATGGTCAGTCAATTTTAAATAATTTAGGATTTACGAGAAATATTTCATTTAGGAAAGGTTTGGATCTTGAAGGTGGTACAAGTATAACTTTGAAAGCGAACATGAATGATATTACGTCTGATAAAAGAGATAGTGCTCTTGAATCAGCAAAAGATGTAATTGAGCGAAGAGTTAATTTCTTCGGTGTTTCTGAAGCGATTGTCCAAACAGCTAAAGTCGGTGGTGACTATAGAATAATTGTTGAGATTCCCGGAGTTACAGACGTAAATCAAGCTGTATCACTTATAGGTCAGACAGCAAAACTGACTTTTTGGGAGGAAGGGAAGCCAATTGCTAGTGTATCAGCAAATACAGCAAGTGCATCTGGAGTTCCACTTGGAGCAGATATGTATTTCCAAAATCCCAGAAAAACTGATTTAAGCGGAAGCGATCTACAACAGTCTTTAGTAGTATTTGATCAAAATACCGGTCAACCAGTTGTGCAAATTCAATTTACTCCAAGCGGTATGAAAAAGTTTGCTGAAATAACAAAAAGAAACGTAGGCAAATCAGTAGCTATGGTATTAGATGATATGGTAATCTCTGCACCAGTTGTAAATGAACCGATTTTACAGGGCGATGCAGTTATAAGCGGTAATTTCACAACTGAGCAAGCAAAGCAATTATCAATTCAACTAAATGCAGGAGCATTACCCGTTGAATTATCAATTCTTGAACAACGCGCAATAGGTGCGACATTAGGTGAATCTTCTCTTCAGAAAAGCTTTATCGCGGGGGTAATTGGTTTTATCATAATAGTTGTTTTTATGATTGGTTTATATGGCAGACTAGGAATTGTTGCAAGCTTTGCTTTAGGAATTTATACTTTAATAGTCTTAACTTTATTCCGTTTAATTCCAGTGACCCTTACACTTGCCGGAATTGCAGGTGTGATTCTATCAATAGGAATTGCAGTTGATGCAAATATTTTGATTTTTGAGCGAATGAAAGAAGAAGTACGAGCTGGAAAATCTCGCGATATTGCCTTACGTTTGGGTTTTAAACATGCCTGGAATTCTATACGAGATTCAAATATGGCCAGTATTATTACCAGTGCAGTTTTATATTTAAACGGTACTCCTGCGGTAAAGGGTTTTGCACTAACTTTATTTATAGGTGTTGTTGTATCGCTTTTTTCTGCAATTACTGTGACAAGAACTTTAATTCGTTATTTATATAAATACTAAAATGATAAATATTGTAAAAAACAGAAGGTGGTATTATCTAATTTCATTATTGGTAATTATACCTGGTTTAATTTCGCTTATATTTTTTGGTTTACGCTTGTCAATCGATTTTACTGGAGGATCAAGAATTGCTTATCGATTCTCAGAAAAGGTAAATAATCGAATTATTTCTGATATTAGGTCTATATATGCTCAAGAAAAAATTACCATTGCTACACTTCAGCCAGCGAATAATGAGGTTTTTTTACGTACTACACCTATAAATGAAAAACAGAATACTGTTTTACTTAATAAACTTAAAAGTAAAAACCCTAATATAAAACAAGAATCTTTTGAGACGATAGGACCGACAATTGGTGCTGAAACTACCAGAAAAGCATTTGTTTCTGTAATTATATCAAGTGTACTTATACTTTTATATATAGCTATTTCATTTCGAAAAGTGCCTAAGCCTACAAGTAGTTGGAGATTTGGAATTACCACTATTATTGCTTTGCTTCATGATGTTTTAGTTTTAGTTGGTATATTCAGTATTTTAGGACATTTCCTTCATGTAGAGATAGATAGTTTATTTATTACCGCCTTGCTTACCGTTATGGGATTCTCTGTTCATGATACAGTAGTGGTTTTCGACAGAATAAAAGAAAATTTAGAGAAATCAGGTAGTCTTTCTTTTGGAAAAGTAGTCAATGAGTCAATTCTACAAACCTTTGTGAGATCACTTAATACTTCTCTAACAGCTTTTTTAGTTCTTTTCACGCTATTACTTTTTGGAGGCGAAAGTATTAGATGGTTTATTTTAGCTTTGATTATTGGAATAGCAAGCGGAACATTTTCATCCATATTTAATGCTGCGCCACTTCTTGTAACTTGGCATGAATGGATAGAGAACAAAAATAAAGAGCAGTTAAATGTAAGAAATAATAAATAAGGTAAAAATAAATGTATAGTGGACAGAAACGATTTCTTCTAATAAGTATTATTCCTCATAACCTTTCAGATTTGGAAGCTTTAACTGAGCTTCAGGAAGCCAAGTCACTTATTCATTCTTATGAAGGAAAACTCGTAGATTTGGTAATACAGCGAAGAGAAGTGCACGATAAAGGTAGTTATATTGGTGTAGGAAAAATACATGAAGCTTCAAGGTTAATTAAAAATTCTGCAATTGATGTGGTTGTATTAAATTCCGTTATAAGACCCAGTCAGATATTTGATATGAAAACAATATTTCAAGAAAAAACACCTGGAATTGAAGTATGGGACAGGGTTGATTTAATACTTAACATATTTGCAAAACATGCGAAGACCAAAGAAGCAAAGCTGCAAATTGAGCTAGCTGCTATGCGACATATGGGTCCGAGAATTTATGGTATGGGAATGGAACTATCAAGACAAAGAGGAGGAATAGGAACAAGGGGAGTCGGGGAGACGAATACTGAACTGATGAAAAGACATTGGGATGTCAGAATGAAAGCTGTTAGAGATAAGCTTGAAAAGTTAACAATTGAAAAAAAGCAACAACTTGCTCACAGAAGAAGGATTGGTTTGAAAACAGTGTCTTTGGTAGGTTATACAAATGCTGGTAAAACAACCTTATTCAATTTACTTACTAAAAAAAATAAATCAGTAAAGAACGCTTTATTTGTTACTTTAGATAGCGTAGTAGGAAAAATCTTTTTACCAGTAAGCGGTAAAGAAATTTTGGTAAGCGATACCATAGGCTTTATTCGTGATTTACCAACTCAATTAATTGATGCATTTAAGTCAACCCTTATAGAATCTATTCATGCTGATATTCTGGTACATGTTATCGATGCATCTGATAAAGAAATGTATAAAAAGATTGCTATTGTAGAGCAAATTTTAAATGAACTTGGGTTAAAGAACACAAAAAAAATTAATTTATTTAATAAATCTGAAATGCTTAGTGAAAATGATAAAGTAATATTAAATGATCTTTATCCAAACAATGTGCGTTTTTATGTTTCTGCGAAAACAGGCCAAGGAGTAATGGATTTTTTAAAGGGAATAGAGATAGAGATTGTTTCAACTTAGTAAAATCCATTTTCAGACTAGAGAAATCTTAAATTATCGAGTTTTCTAGCAAATCCTCCTCCATGTTATACTTAGCAAAATGGAGAGAAATATAAAGCTTGCTTATCTTATATGCTTTTTTCGTTACACTTGGTTTTGGTTTGGCATCTGGGTATTTTACTATTTGTTATATACCAACTACGCAGGAATTGCACTTATTGAAACATCTTTGATTACATCATTTATTTTAAGTGAGATTCCGACAGGAATAATAGCAGATTTACTAGGTAAGAAACATTCATTGTTATTGTCATTTTTTCTTCAGGCTGTGGGAATTTTAATACTTGCGTTGGTTCCTAGTCTTCCCAATTTAATTATTGGAGTTTTTATAGCTGGAGTTGGTGTAAGTTTTTATTCTGGAACATTTGAGGCAATAATTTATGATTCTTTAAAACAGATCAATAAAGAATCGGTTTACACAAAAGTAGTTTCAAATATAAATGCAATTAGTCTTTTCGCAATTGCTATATGTAGTATTATAGGCGGATTTATGTATAAGATGTGGCCGCCTTTACCGACTTTAAGCTCAGCAATTGGGTATATAATAGCTTTTATATTTTGTCTCTTTTTAACCGAGCCTAAAATTGATTCTGAAAAATTCACTATCAGAAATAGCATCTATCAGGTTAAGCATGCTATGTTTGAGTTATTCAAATCCAAAAATATTGTACGACAAACGTTCTTATTATTATCTATTGGAATAATTGTTGTGATAGCAGACGAAATGATAAATGCTTTTTTAGGAATAGAATTCGGTTTTGGCATCGAGGAGCAGGGAATATTTTGGGCTTTCGTACTATTAATTTCATCGCTTTCATCTCGTTTGACACCTTGGTTAAAAAAAGCGTTTAAAGAATACCAGGCAGTTTTAATAATAGGAACTATGCTAGCCTTTACTTTAATTATTTCTCCTCTTTCCGGTAAATATTTAGGTGGTTTAAGTCTTATAATACGCTCAAGTTTACAGATAATTTATTTAAATTTTGTATCAATTGGTATAAACTCTGTAACAGAATCTAAATATCGTACTACAACTCTATCTGTTTTTAATATGCTGCGAAACATTCCATACGTATTCTTTGCATATTTTATTGGGGCATTATCTGAGGTTTATTCTGCAAAAAATATTGCATCGTGGATGGGTGTTCTGTTATTGCTTTTTTTGATTATCCAAATTATCGTACTACCAGGAAAGAAGTTGAATATGCGAAAATTAAAAAGTAGTAATACAATTACCCCATAATCCGCTTTTATTTGCTTTTGCTACTTCTTGTGCTTTCATAAGGATATTCTGATATTTAATATCAGGAGGATAAGATGAAGCAAGGGCGTATCCTTCTTTTACCAATAGCTCATTTATCATAGTTTCATCAATATAGACATATCTTAAAATTCTTTTATACCTATCAGTTTCAGATACATCTTTTTCGATACGAATATTTTTACCAAAAACCAGTTCATGATTACGTTTTGACGATTCTTTTCCATAACATTCCATACCCTTCCTCGGATCTGTCATTTCAGGTGTGTCAATGCCTATGTATCGCAGTTTTCTTCCATCTTCAAGTTGAATAGTATCCCCATCTATTATTCGTATGACTTTTACTACTTCTTTTTGAAGATTCGATTTATCCGATGATGTTCCTTGGATTTGAGGATTCGTCGTAGGTGAAGGTAAATAAATTATTTTTTTTAGCTGTGGCGGTAAATATTCATTTAACTTAGTGCTACCAGTCGCTAAAAAAAAGAGGATGATAATAAAAGATAGAAAAGTACGTGTATCTTTATTATTCAACCTCATAATGATATCTGTGTAATTATAACAGTAGGTTAATAAATAGCAAGTTATAATTTGTTACGTCTTCTTTCATATCTCTTACTTTTATATGTTAATATCAGAAAAATTTATCACTTTCTACTTATGGAGCAACATATTAAGTTTGCTAAAGTTCTAACCGATTTATTAGAAAATAAGTTTAGTATCGGGAAATTCAAGTTTGGTTTAGATCCAATTCTCGGATTAATTCCAGGATTTGGAGATATTTTTACAACTATTCTATCTTTATATTTAGTGTGGATTGGAATACAAATACATTTACCTCAGGAAAAAATAATAGAAATGGTGAAAAACGTAGTGGTAGATTTTTTGATAGGAATTTTCCCGCTCATTGGTGATTTAACTGATGTTTTGTTTAAAGCCAATACGAAAAATATGAGCATACTTGAGAAATATCACGCTAACATAATCGACGGGGATATAGTGAGCTAAATTTGATTAGTAAATTAGAAGCGGAAATCAAAGTCTCTATTAGCTCTATAATTCTTTCTCATTCCTTACATGTTATTCTTAGAACTCTCATCGATGAGGTGTAGATTATAGATATATTAATTATATGAAGGGGGGTGAATATCATTATGGCGAATAAAAAAGGAAAAAGCAGTCGCGGGTTTGCATCAATGAATAAAGATAAACAACGTTTGATAGCAAGCAAAGGAGGTAAGACAGCACACAGAAAAGGAACTGCTCATAAGTGGACGTCTGATGAGGCGCGAGCTGCAGGCAGAAAAGGAGGACGTGCTCGTCATCAAAAAGAAGCATAAGAAGTTTTCATGTTTTACAACTTCAGCTGCTTAAGCAGCTGCTGTTGTATGTGTTACATTTTATGATTTATATTTTCTGACATTATATTAGATTCAAATTTAATACTAATCTAAAAAATAAAGATACTTAATACTTAATTCAGTTACTAGTTACTAGTTACTAGATATTAGATATTAGATATTAGTTATTAGGGGGGTGTAAAAGAAATATGAATATTTTATCTTGGATTTTATTTGGTCTTATTGTAGGAATTGTGGCAAATTCTATTGATCCAACGGAAAGTCATGGTGGGGTATTGGGTGCAATATTTTTAGGTATTATTGGTTCTTTGATAGGCGGATTTTTAGCAAATTTTATATTTGGCGCGACAGTTACAGGTTTTGATATAGCTTCATTTATAGTTGCTGTTGGTGGTTCGCTTATGTTGCTTTTTGGGTCACGTGCTTTAAGAAGTACTTAGATGTATGTGACAAGCTAGGGAGGTGAATGCTTTATGAAAGATAATAATAAGAATAATTCTGAATCAAATAATTTATCAAAGGCAAAAGGTATAGCAGTTGGAATGGTAATTGGAGCTGCTGCAGTAGCTTTAAAAGATAAAAAAAATCAGGAATATGTAAAAAAGAGTATAAAGAAAGTGAAAGAATGGGCTGAAAAAACATCAGCTCAAGTTAAGAAGAAAACTGATAATGCAGTTGAC
Organism: uncultured Gammaproteobacteria bacterium; assembly: GCA_964653195.1. Classification (GTDB taxonomy): domain Bacteria; phylum Patescibacteriota; class Microgenomatia; order Levybacterales; family UBA12049; genus CAYMDS01. The sequence continues at coordinate 71,006 of CAZZCX010000002.1, read as the reverse complement.
GATTTAGAAACAAATTTAGATCAAGTTAAGGAAGAAATTGGTAACCTGAAAAGTGAAAATGTAAATTAAATTAAATTAAGTTATGTTAAGTTAAGTTAAGTTAAGGTGCATACTAAATAGAAGAGTTATTATCAGCTATCAAATTTATTTGTTTATTTAGATTTTCGATATTTTTAATTAACAAATATTTGCCTTTTTTTTCCAAATAACCTTGTTTTTCAAGTTTTTTGATTTCTAAAGAAGTTGTTTCTCGAGTTATGCCTACAAGAGCAGCTATATCACGATGTGTTAGAGGAACATTTATCAGTATATGTTTGCCTTCGTTCTTGCCATAATTTCTTGCGCATGAAATTAAAGTAGCTGCAATTTTAATTGAAGCATTATTCAACAGTAGATTTTCCATTTTGGATAAAACATCACTGAATCCAAAGAATGCTTTATTTGTGAGAGCTAAATACAGTGCAGGTTCTCGCTTTATAAATTGATTAAAACGTTTAAGGTTTACTTTCCAGATTTCAAGTGGAGTTAAGGCTTCAAGGCAGTAATGTCCTGTATGGCGTATGTTATATAAGCCAATATTAAGAGGGAAAAAGTCCTTAGGTTTTAAGATAGTCAAAGTTAATTCTTCACCTTGTCCGGATGGTCGATAGACGCGCAAGAATCCGCTCTTGATGTAAAAAATGCTTAAACCTGAATCGTTTGAAGATGAAATAACTGAACGTGATTTATAATTCAATATTTTATATTGGCTAAAAAAACTATCTAGCTTATCTATTGACTCTTGTTGTAGCATTTAAATAAGTTACAACTTACCAATAATAATCAAATAATGAAAATGTAAGAGAACTATAAGAATGCTTCATTTAGCGATATTTGCACTTGAATTTTTATATATTTACCGGATAATGTAATCGATTAACAAATTATGGAAAAAGCCTTAGAAAGAATTAATGCTGCTGGTCTTATATTGTTAGATGATATAACCCCAAAGGAGACTTACCGGGTTATTGTGGAGCAGGCTATGAATCTCATGGATGCTGAATATGGTTCAATTTTGCTAGGAAACGGTGAGCAATTATTGCCTGTTTATGTATCAGATAATTTTTTTCATTCAATAAAGGTGCGCAAAAATGGTACTTTAGAGCAATCGTATAAAAATAAAAAACTCATTGTTAATCATATAACGTCAAAAACAAAAGTAAATGCTTTGATTAAGAAAGTAGGTATTCAATCAGTTATCCTTATTCCTCTCTCTTATCATGGCAATAGTATTGGGGTTTTAAGTGTTTTATCATTAAAGAAAGAACACTTTTCTAAGAAACAAATTGATATGCTAAGAGTTTTTGGATCTATGGCTAGCCTGGCTATTAAAAAAGCACAATTACACAATGAAACTACAAAAGCTCTTGAGATTCGAGATATGTTTATTTCTATGGCTGCACATGAGCTTAGAACTCCTTTAACTTCGATAAGCGGATATATACAGTTACTACATAGCAAACTTTCAAATCGTGATGATGTCACTGGTAAATGGATTGATGCTTTAAATGAAGAGAACAAAAGAATGATGTTACTCGTTAAGGAGATACTGGAGGTAAATAGAATGAAAGCGGGTCAGCTGCAATTTCGTTGGCAGGAATGTGAGTTAGATGATTTAGTCAGGGAAAGTATAAATATAACAAAAAAGATACAGAATAGTCGATTAATAAATTATAAAAATTACCTTAAATCTGATTCGAAAATTGTTGGAGATAGTGAAAGATTGACCCAGGCTGTTGTAAATGTATTGGATAACGCGCTTAAATATTCCCCTTCCGATTCACCAGTAGAGATAACTTTAAAAAAGGAAGGAAAAGGTTTTAATTTATCGATTAAAGATTTTGGGAAAGGTATCGATGAAAAAGATTTACCGAATATATTTGATGGACATCATGTGGGAGGGAGTGGAGAAGAAGGGTTTGGATGGGGTCTTTTTTTTGTAGAGAATGTTATTCGGCAACATAGGGGTGTAATCAATATAGAGTCAAGGATGGGTAAAGGAACAACAATAAAAATTATCTTACCTAAGGCAATATATAGCAAAAACAAATAAATTATTCTTTAATTACATACCCGAAACCGCGGATAGAGTGAAGAAGTTTTTTTGGGTGATTGTTGTCAATTTTTTTACGCAGATATCCCATATAAACATCCACAACGCGCGTCTCTACATCTGATGAGTAAAGCCAAATTCGGTTCAGTATCATTTCTCGCGTCAAAATTCGTCCTTTATTATTCATTAGATACTGTAATAACTTAAACTCTTGTGGAGTAAGTTGAATAATTTGCCCTTCACGTTTTACCTCTAGTGTTTTATTGTTTAATTCAAGATCTGCTACTTTTAACAAAGCATCAGAGTCTCCCCCTTGTCTTCTTAGTCGTGCTTTTATCCTTGCAAGAAATTCATCAGCCACAAAAGGCTTAGTAATGTAATCATCTGCGCCTAGATTTAAGCCTTGAACAATATCAGATATGCTATCTCTTGCTGTAAGAATGATGACAGGCAAATCTTTGTATTTTTTCCGAACTTCAAGACATACTGCTTCTCCCGACATATTTGGTAAGCCTAGGTCTAGTACTACGAGATCAGGTTGTGTTTTTGTGAGGCTATTTAAAGCTATTATTCCGTCTCCTGCGATTTGTACTGCATAACCATTATCTAACAGCAGTTCTCTTAAGTATTTCTGAAGTCCTTTGTCATCTTCTACTATTAAAATAGACTGAGTCATAACAAACCAATTATAGCAATAATACCAATAATTACAATCAAGCAGAGCAGTTTCTTGCCTAATCCTTACAAATTTTTAAATGTTATTTATAATTATTAGTGTTAATATATTATTTTTAGTATTTAAATCTTCATTTAAGATAGCTTCAAACTAGCTACACATCAGCTTGACATGAATTTGTTGCTTTGTTATTGTTTTGTATACATCCTATTATTCAAGTTTTTAGCTTATGACACTGCCCGTGGATAAATCAATCATGCGTCAATCAATTTATGAAAATATATTAGATCTTTCGCATGAGAAAGGAATAAATGCATCCGGAAAAGATGATATTTATGGATGTATTTTTGGAAGAGATAGCGCAATAACTATACTTAAAATTCTTAAAGTATGTAAAAATGAATATATAACTTCAGACGAGGAAAAAGAAAGACTATTACATATTTGCAAAAAAGGCCTCAAGGCAATGGTCGATCTTCAAGGTAAAGAAACAAATATAGAATCAGGTGAGGAACCTGGTAAATTTATACACGAGTATCGTCCAGATAATTATGAGCGATTATTGCAAATGGAAAAACCTTGGTATATTTATCCTGACGGTATTATGAGAAATTATGATTCTTTGGATTCAACGCCGCTTACATTGATCGCAATATTTAAATATTGGGAGATGACACGTGATGATGAATTTCTTTTTTCTGCAATTTCTGCAGTTGAATCTGGCTTGAACTGGATAATAACTTATGGAGATAGAGATAAAGATTATCTTCTTGAATATGTACTTCCTCTCGATAGGCAGCATGGTGGCTTGGCAGTACAGTCCTGGACTGATTCTAAAGAGTCAATGAGCGATTCATCAGGAAATTTTCCGGAGTATCCAATAGCACCTGTTGAGGTCCAAGGCTATGCGTGGTTAGCTCTTCGTTTATGGGCTGATTATTATAATGACAAGAAATTACATGCAGCCAAAACTAAACGGTTTGCAAAAGCATTAAGCTTACAAGCAAAAGGATTAAGAAAACAATTTAATAAGCTTTTTATTTTTCGTGAGGGAAAAAATTATTATGCTGCTCAAGCACTTGATGGGTTAAAAAATCAAATTCGTACTATAACAGGTAATCCACTACTATTGTTCTGGGCAGCTTACAAGAAAAATGGAAAAGTGACCAGTATATTGGAAAATAAATACGTGCCTTATATTGTAAAGAGAGCATTTCGTGAAGATATGTTTGATGAGGATGCTGGAATTCGAACTATGAGCACTTCGTCAGAAAATTATATTTCTGGCCAAAATTCTTATCATAATGGAAGCTTTTGGCCCAAGCTAAATGGTATGAGTCATGAAGGGTTAGTAAACGTTGGATTTTTTCATGAAGCGAATGTTCTTAAATCAGCAACACTAAAGCCTATTTTTTATTTTGGATCTCCGATAGAGTTATATGTAAAAAAAGATAACGGTGAATACGATATCTATAAAAATTCATTAGGTCAAGAAAGTTGCAGAGTTCAAGCATGGAGTGCTGCGTCTGCTTTAGATCTTCTAACATATAAGGATATACAAATTAAATTATAATACTCCAGGCCTATCTCATCAATATATAAAATGTATTATTACGATCTTCTTACTCATTTATTATTGAATTTTTATATAGGTCTTGACATAATATAAGGTTTCTTATAACATACCACTGTGTTCGCTGAAAATATTATAGGATAACTCAGCAATAACAAAAGGTATGTTTGGGATGCCATCAAAAAAGCATAAAATTTTAGAAAAAGATGTGTCAATACATTCTTTGATTAAAAGTCCGCGAAAATCAAATTTAGAGAAAATTTGGACTTTAATCACTTTCTCACTTGGTTTAACAGCTCTTTTTTTCGTTATTGGTTTAACAATAGATGATGTTGGTAAATATATATCGCCTATTGTTTCCCAATTCGTTTCATTAAAGCCACTTAATAAGTCACAGAACTCAAGCTATGAAGTATTTGGATTTGCTCCCTACTGGACTATAAATAAGCTAGATTCCGTCAATTTTTCTTCATTAACTACTTTTGCATACTTCGGTGTTCCAATTAAAGATATTGGAGGTTTAGATCGAGATGACTATGGATATACAGTTTTTAAAAGTAAAAAAGCGACAGATGTTTTTAAAAAAGCACATGACAACGGTGTCAAGGTGATACTAACTATTACATGCATGGACAATGACACTATCAAATCCTTCTTAGGTAGTAAGGACGCAAGACAAAAAACTATAAAAGAAACTATTTATGAAGTAAGAGAAAGAGGGATAGATGGTGTGAATATTGACGTGGAATATGTTGGGACACCAGATGCTACTTACAAGGAACAATTCAGTGAATTTGTTTCAGAATTAACTTCTCAAATGCATTCTGAAATACCAGATTCATATGTGACAGTATCGGTTTACGCATCATCAGCCAAACAGCAAAAACTTTATGATATTTCAAGAATTGGTGAAAGTGCTGATGGGGTATTTATGATGGCTTATGATTTTGCGGTAAAAGGAAGCGAATATGCTATGCCTACTTCACCTTTATATGGTCATAAAGAAGGAAAATATAGTTATGATATTGCAACTGCAATTGAAGATTTTAAAAAATTAATGCCGGCAAATAAAATTATACTTGGAGTACCTTATTATGGCTATAACTATCTCGTATATGATGAGCCACGAGTGAAAGCTGAAACGCTTCCGAGTTGGTCCTGGAGGGGCAAACCAATGGTTCAAACATATGAAATAGCAACAGATACGATTAAGGCTGATCGTGAAGGGTGGGATGAATTAGGGCAAGTAGGCTGGAAAGCCTATTATGTATCTGATGTTGATGCCTGGAGGATGATATTTATTGATGATGCTAGATCATTGGGAGTTAAATATGATTTCGCAAAATCTCAAGATTTAGCAGGTGTAGGAATTTGGGCTTTGGGTTTTGATTCAGGCAAGTCAGAGCTTTGGTCTGTATTGCAAGAAAAGTTTGGTGTCAAGAATTTAGCCGATAGTAGAACATTTTCAGAAATCCGTTAGTTGAGTAAGAATATTTTAAAACATGAAAATTTTATTGGGAACTTTTATAGCTATATTTATGATAGTGACTTTACAATTAGCTGGACTACGTATGCCAAAACTAATTTTACCTATACCAACTAATTCTGATGCTTTTATTGATAAAGTAATTCCAAGATTACAAAAATACCCATCTATTTATAAATTAAAAAAGGATTCAAGTTTTATGCCTCAGGCTAGTGCCTCTGATGATTATGAAATGGCTTCAGCTTATGCTGTAGTTGATTACGAATCAGGAAAAGTACTTGCATCAAAAAACTTAACACAGAAACTACCCATAGCATCATTAACTAAAATTATGTCAGCAATAGTTGCTTTGGATTTGGCAAAACCTTCTGAGAGATTTATAGTCTCTGAAAAAGCAGCACGAATTATTCCTACCAAAATAGGTTTACAGAAAGGTGAACAATTAACGCTCGATGAATTATTGCAGGCAGCGCTTCTGACGTCTGCAAATGATGCAGTTGAAGTAATAAGAGAAGGAATAGATAAAAAATATAATGACAAAGTATTCATCCGGGCTATGAATGAAAAGGCTGATTTTTTGGGACTTAAGGATACTTATTTTACTAATCCGCAGGGATTTGATGCTGACTTGCATTTAAGCAGCGTATACGATGTATCGATTATGACTCACTATGCTCTTGAAAATTATCCATTAATAAAAGAGCTTGTAAAAGATGATTATGAATTATTGCCTGCGAATGAATTTCATAAGCGATTCGATTTATATAATTGGAACGGACTTATCGGAGTTTATCCTGGGTTAACTGGTGTAAAAATAGGAAATACTGACAATGCATTGAAAACGACTAGTGTAGTTGCAGAAAGGAATGGAAAAAAGTTATTGGCTGTGCTTTTGGGTGCGCCAGGAATAATTGAGCGTGATCTATGGGTTTCTCAAATACTTGATCTTGGTTACCAAAAGAGCTTAGGCATAGCAGGCGTAGATATTACAGAAGAACAATTACTTGAAAAGTACCAAACTTGGAAATACTGGTAGATTCGGACCTGCCTTAATTATGTAAAGAAAGCAGAAATATATAATTAGCCGTCCCTTTCTATATTCGTAATAAAAGAAATGGGGTGATTTTCTTGATCAAAAAATTTATCGGTAAATTAATAGAAATACTAATACCAAAAAAACCTGCTTATGCTAGGGTTTGGGTACGTTGATTATTGTCTACTTCTTACTTTTCTTTTACCTCATTAATACTCTTATGACTTATAATAAATAAGTTGATAAATTTTTTTTGGAGAAAAGAGTATATGATAAAAGCTATAGTTGGGTTTCTTGTAATTTTTGGCATTAAACTATTTGTGCGCATAGTAGCTGTAGATGCTCAAGCTATATCGCATTCAATAAATCCTAATCCGACAATTAATGTTGGTCCTAATATAATGATATTAACATCAGGGGAATCAATAACCGGCTTTAAGGGAAATTAAAGTGATTAACGTATTGAAAAAGTGATAGGATTACCCTCAACATCCAGCCTCAGTATTATAATCCATGTATGTGCTTGGACTCTGCAAAAAAATATTTATCAGAGTAAAATATAGATTCGTAATAATGATAAACGAAGATTGATTTGATAATTTGATGAAATCTGTTAATATTAAGTGCAATTTATTGTACCGACATGCTGGACAAGAAAATTCTTTTAGCTGAAGATGACGCGGGGATTGCGGAAGTGGTATCTTTGATACTCAAAGATAATGCATTTGATGTGATTGTGCCTAATGATTATAAAGAAATTTTAAAGTTGATTAGTGAAGTCAAATTTAACTTAATACTTCTCGATATGTCGCTATGGGGTGGAGATGGTGTCATGATATGTAAAAAAATACGCTCGGATTCACTAAATATTCAAACTCCGGTAGTTTTATTGACTGCTAAAACAAATGCATCAGAGTTAGTTGATAACGTATACATAAATGATATCATTGAAAAACCTTTCGAAATCAACGCACTATTAAAAGTCGTAAAAAAGAATATAACTTAGTGATAAGTAGAATCAGAAAATGTATTTTGGTATACTTTGATGACTTGATATTATTAAATACACTTGTTAATCTGTGGAGGTCTAAACAGAGTTTATTAATCTAGTTAATAAGATTAGGGGTTGACAATTAGCAATTCATATGATAGATTGCTAAATAACCTCAATACATTATAAAAATATGGAAAAAATTGTTCCGATAATACCTATCAGAGACGGTATCATTTTCCCAAATACTGATTCAGTTCTGACTTTTGGAAGACCTAAAAGCCTTGCAGCATTAGAAACATCATTTAAGCATGAAAGGATAGTCTGTTTTGTACTTCAAAAAAATTCCCGTGTAAATGATCCCTCGACAAACGATTTGTTTGAGATAGGTACTCTTTCCCGTATTGAACGAATGATTCGGGCAGATGGTGAAATAAACGCACAAGTGAGAGGTTTATCGCGTGTTAAAATATTATCTTTTGAAACGCATGACTCATTTTTGATGGCTAAGGTTGAGGAAATACCAGAGGTTATTGAAAATACTCCAGAAACTCAAGCGCTTTGTAATCATTTGACGAATGAATTCCGTAGAGCTATGAATTTCGGTAAATCTGCTGATTTTCTTGTATTTATGAATATTATGTCTGAAAATTCACCTTCTGAATTATCAGACTTGATTGCATCAGCTTTAGATTTAAAACCAGTAGAACGTCAAGAACTTTTAGAGATTTCCGACGTTAAAGTAAGGCTTCAGAAATTAGCAGATTTATTAGGTAAAGAAATTAAAGTATTGGAACTTGAGAAAAAAATTGCATCAAAGACACAAGAAAGATTTGAAAAAGGTGCTCGTGAAGCGATGCTGCGCGAAAGACTTAAGACAATTCAGAAAGAATTAAGTGATACAGATGTTGATGATGATACAAAAGAAATTTTAACGAAGATTAAGACTTCAGGTATGCCGGATGAAGTTCGTGAGAAAGCAGAAAAAGAAGTTAAGAAGCTTTCTGGTATGAATCAGTTTAACCCTGAAGTGGGATATATACGAAATTATCTGGATTGGTTGGTTAGTGTTCCTTGGAATAAAGAAAGTAAATATGAGTCTGATATTAAAACATCTGAAAAGATGTTGGATGAGGATCATTATGCTCTCAAAAAAGCTAAAGAACGAATTGTTGAATATTTGGCTGTTCATCAATTGGCTGGAAAGATCAAAGGTCCTATTCTTTGCTTTGCTGGTCCTCCCGGAGTAGGTAAAACATCTATAGGTAAATCAATTGCCCGTGCTCTTGGACGAAAATTTGTAAGAGTTTCATTAGGAGGCATTAGAGATGAGGCTGAGATACGTGGTCACAGGAGAACTTATGTTGGTGCTTTGCCAGGGAGAATTATCCAAGGTATTAAAGATGCAGGTACTAAAAATCCGGTATTTATGCTAGATGAGATCGATAAAGTAGGTACTGATTTTCGTGGAGATCCTTCATCTGCGCTTCTTGAAGCACTGGATCCGGAGCAGAATTCCCAATTCTCAGACCATTATCTAGAAGTGCCATTTGACCTTTCCGATGTTATGTTTATAACTACTGCAAATGTTTTGGACACAATTCCACCAGCACTTCGCGATCGTTTGGAAATTCTTCATTTTGCAGGCTACACTTCAGATGAAAAGTTTAAAATAGCAAAAAATTATTTAATTAAAAAACAAATGGAAGCTCATGGTTTGAAAACAGAAATGATAGATCTTACTGATGAAGCATTAAAGTTTATAATTCTCCATTATACAAGAGAGGCTGGTGTCAGAAATTTAGAGAGAAAAATAGCATCAGTTTTTCGAAAAGTCGCCAAGAGAATAGCGGAGGGTGAAAAAGAAAAGATAAAGGTTACAGAAAAAGATATAACAAAGTTCTTAGGCCCCATAAAGTTCAGTGCGTCACTTATTGAAAAGAAAGATGAAGTTGGTCAAGTGACAGGTTTAGCTTGGACCGAAGCGGGTGGAGATATTCTCTTTATTGAAGTAGCTCTTATGCCAGGGCGAGGTCAACTTATATTGACAGGACAGCTTGGTGATGTCATGAAAGAATCCTGTCAAGCTGCTATGTCATATATCAGAACTCGTGCTTCTTATTTAGGCCTTTCTGATAAATTTTATCAAAAGCTAGATGTTCATGTACATGTACCCGAAGGCGCAACCCCTAAGGATGGGCCTTCAGCAGGTATAGCCATCACTACAGCTATTGCTTCAGCATTAACACATGTACCTGTAAGACGAACACTAGGTATGACCGGGGAAGTGACTCTTAGAGGTAAAGTTCTTGAAATTGGTGGTGTTAAGGAGAAAATTATAGCTGCACATAGAGCTGGTTTGAAAACAGTCATTTTACCTAAGGAGAATGAGAAAGATTTAGAAGATGTACCAAAAGAAGTCCTAAAAGATCTAGAGTTCAAATTTGTTTCACATATGGATGAGGTATTTCCTCTTGCTTATACAAAGTCATTTAATATGAAGAAAAAACAAAACGAATCTAAAACAGCGTCACATTCAGTGATTCGTCAGCATACCACACAGCCAGTCCCCGCAGATTAGTATTATTGGCTAAGAGAAGATTTAATGAGTTTCAGCAATTGATTGTGTACGTATCCGTTACTTGCGATAAAGCCATTTATACTTTTATCATAGTGTTGATCATTGCCGAATAAATCAGTTACGATCCCACCTGCTTCTTCGACAATTATCTTTACTGCAGCAGCATCCCACGGTTTTGTATCAGGATATATTGAAGCACTAAATTCGCCACAGGCGACAAGTGCGGATGTATAACAAACACTCAGTATCGTAGATGGGTGGCCGCCTGATTTAGAAATCAAACTAGAAAGTGGAAATAATTCATATTTTGCTCCGGACCATGTGACAGAGTCTAAGACGGTATTTTGTATAATCTTATTATTTGAAACTCTAGTTTTCGCTCCATTGAGATAAGTTCCCTTTCCGGATTGTGCAAAAAACATTCGATCCATAATAGGATCATATATAACTCCCAATATACTTTTTCCTTTATAAGTTAGAGCAAGTGAGAATACGAAACAAGGATAACCATGTGAAAAGGGGAAAGTTCCATCTATCGGGTCGCAAACCCAAGTATAGTCACTTTCTTTTACAATACTGCTTCCTTCCTCAGCGACTACTGAATGGTCTGGGAACAAGGTATTTACTTCCTTTATTACTAAGTTATTTATAGCCTTATCTGTAACCGTAAGAGGTGAATTATCGCTTTTCCATTCTTTATTCATTCCCAAAGTAAAGTTTTTTCGCATAATTTCACCTGACATTTGTGCAAGATTGATTGCGAACTCTTTATAATTAGGCTTCATTAATTGTGAGTATAAAACTTTTAAGTCAATTTTAGCAATAAGTTAAATTAGTTGTTAATTTTATAGAGCTTAATACATTTTGCAATACCAAAATGGCTTTGACATAATTAGTTTATGAGAGTAATTAAATTCTTGGTTTTAATTATATTTAGTATTTTTCAAATTGCCGTAATTCATAAGATTCAGGCACAAAACTTAAATGTAAATACGACTTTGAAATTAATGCTGCATCGGCTTGGAAAAGAGGGACTAGTCTAATAAAAAGGGGTACTGTCTATTGGTCTGCTTTTTGGCAATAAATAAAGTAACCAAATATGATATAATGCATACAGTGTTGATAAGACTGTAAGTTAGTTTTAGGTTAACTTTAATATTTTATATTAATAGCCTCCCTAAGTTCGATTACCAGTGCTTTCCACGAGTTTTATAAAGAAAGGAGGGAAAACACAAAATGAGTACTAAATTATTCGTTGGTAGTCTAGCTTGGACAACCACAGATGATACGCTTGGACAATTCTTCGCGTCAGCCGGTACAGTAGTTTCGGCAAAAGTAATTCGAGATCGAGAGACAAATAAGTCTCGAGGTTTTGGGTTCGTCGAAATGGCGACACCAGAAGAGGCTGAAAAAGCTCTTAATGAGCTTAACGGTCAAGATCTGGACGGTAGAAAGATCAATGTTTCTGAGGCAAAACCTCAAGAAGATCGAGGTCCTAGAAATTTTTCTGGGGGTGGCCGTGGTGGCTATAATAATGACCGCAGAGGGGGAAGAAGAGATTATTAATCGATTCTGAATCCTAAATAACGGAAGTTTTGAGTTGACTCAATCTTCCGTTATTTTTTGTATTTTAAACTTATTGTTTTGCTGCTTCGCGAGTGAGATGTGAGAGTACTAATTCTGGTACATATAAAAATTCATTTTGACTATAGCCATTACGTATAAGTGCATCCCGGACGTTTTTTGAGAGTACTACAGGTAAATAATCATCGATAATCCTCGAAAGTGTTTGCTGTTCAGTTTGATCTTCGAAAATATCATAACCTATGGTAAGGATTCCTTTTTTCCCTGAACGCTCTTTATAATTAAGAAGCCTCAACCTTTTATAAAATCTTTCTTTGTATTCATTAATACCTTCTTTGGTTGCTCTAAACACAATTTTTCGATCTTTAGCAATTAAAAGGATTTTTTTTAGGACTATATCTGTAGGATCTAATAGCATAATATTATTGTATTTATTGGAAAGGTTTTGCAGTGAAAGTGTATCTGCACTTTTTGGAATAATCCTTCTTTGATCGACTGAATGAACATAGCTTTGGTGAAATTTGTCTCCGATTATTATTATTTTCTTTGGTTTCCAACCGAATTCTTTTTCAATTGTCCGAATATTTTTACATAGTATGTCAAGTTTATGCGGTGAGAGATCATATGCTTTTTCATTTGGCAGAAATATCTGATCATCCTTTACTGGAAAAAATATATACTCTCCGGCGTCTTTTCCTGCACAACGTTTAATTACTTCTTTCAAATCGTCATATAATGTATTTGAATCATAGTAATTCCAAACATTCGTATAAGAAGGTAAATGTGACGAAACAATTATCGCTGAGGATGTATGGTTTAAAACATACTGCATGCCAATGAAGTCTCCATTGCCTACAAATAGGATAGAGTGTTTTTTAGAGAGTGAGTATGAGATTGTACCTTTTTCTAGATTTTCTTTAAGTTTGATCTGTGCATTGAGTATCTTATCGATCCATGCGCGTCTATTAATGGAATCAATAATACTCTTCATACCTAAAACGCCGAAAGAATAGAAGATTATATTTGGAAGGTGAAATACTATATTTGCTTTGCCTACGGGTTCGCCTAGTATATCCCAAAAATAGTCAACTCCACGAAGCATTTCATTTGATAAATTTGTCCATTTTGGCAAATCTTGTGAGATTGAAATAAATGTGTCAGGAAAAGCTGCGAAAAAAAAGCCGATTACTAAAGAAGCGGGAAGAGCCACATGCTTTAGAAATTTTACTATAAAACTATCTTCGCTATTATTCTCGAACTTTAAAAGTAAGTTTAATTCATCTAGGTTGATTGGCTGATTAGATCTGACCTTTTTACTAATATCAAGTAACTGGTTTTTTGATTTATTCATGTTGTGCATTATACTATTTATGTCTTATAATGTGAAGTCTAGTTGTTTTTTAAGTTGAAAAATGTTAATATTATTTTTTGTTTGCAGTTCTTCTCAAAACTTCGGCTATAACTAAATTTACATAGAACTGTTGATTCTGCCTATCCACGATTTACCATTTTAAATAAGGCAGATTGATTTAATTAATATGAATAAAAAAATTTTTGTTGCAACTTTTGCGTTTATTGTAAATAGTGAAGGAAAAGTCTTATTGGTACGTCGTGCTTCACACGACACATTCCCTGGACGTTGGGAACTACCAGGAGGAGGGCTAGATTCGGGTGAACGTCCTGAAGAGAGTATAGAAAGAGAAGTATTTGAAGAAGTAGGTTTAAATGCAAAAGCTGTTCGTCCGCTATCTGTAACTACTCATGGGAATCATGACGGAACATCTGATATCGTGCGGATTACCTATGAATGTAGAATTACAGATAATAATGAGAATGTTTCTCTAGACACCGATCATGATGCATTCCAATGGATAAGTCAGGATAAACTACATTCATTTGATAAAAAAGCTCCGCTGTATGATATTGCAAAAGACATAGCTAATTTTAGATTAATAACTGCAAATCCCTAAATATTAAAATAATCTTTAAAAAACAAATTAAGTAACTTAATGTTTTTTAATTTACAATAAAGTAAAATTTCCGCAACTGCTGAAGTTAGTATATATAATCCCGTTTTTGCACAGACTGACGAATAAGAATTTGCTTGATTATTTATTATAACTAGAATAAGACCACTCACTAACTGAAATATTGTAATTAAGGCTAAATTTAAAGCGGTTTCTTTAGTTTGTTTCAGATCTCTCTTGTGTAAATTAACTAAGGACACGATTATGACATATAAGAAAATTGATGCACCTATGATATGTAATGAAAGAATAATATTAAACATTGTTTACTAAAAAATTCAAACTAGTTTTTTTACTCAAATATTATTATACTAAAGATCATGAAATTAAACGTAATTGGCTCAGGAAGCAATGAAGTTACCGGATCATCATATCTGCTGACCGGTAAAAATAACTCACAGGTACTGGTAGATTTAGGAATGTTTCAAGGTGATGAAAAGTTGGAATTACATAATTATGATCTACTGCAGTTTCAGCCATCGGCTTTGGAAGCGGTTTTTTTAACGCATGCTCATCTTGACCATAGCGGACGGTTGCCTCTTTTGGTTTATGGTGGATTTTATGGAAAAATATATATGACAAAACCGACAAGAGAGTTGGTAGAAATAATTTTAAAAGATTCAGCCAGAATAGCTTCAAAAGATATTTCTCGTGAACCCTTATATACCTTGGATGAAGTAGAAAAGACACTTAAACTTATAAAAGTAGTTGATTACGGTGAAGTAATTAAAACTAATAGTTTCAGTGCCGTATTTTGGGATGCCGGACATATTTTAGGTTCATCAAGTATTGTAGTAACAGATTTGACAGAAGAAATGAATTCAAGAATTGCATTTAGCGGAGATTTAGGCAATACCCCTCAGTCGATAGTAAAGCCTACTGAGTATATAGATAATGCTGATTTTGTAGTAATGGAATCAACATATGGGGACTCAGCTCATCCAAATGAAGACCCAGAAGAAATCATCAAAAACGAGATAAATGAAATAGAAGCAAATCCTGGCGTATTGTTAATTCCGGTATTCGCAATTGAGCGAACACAAGAGATATTGCACATTATTCATCATTTGAAAAAAGATGGCAAGATACGATCGGAAACTAGAGTGTTTTTAGATAGTCCAATGGGCATTGATGCGACTATGCCTTATATGGAGTTTAAAGAATTCCAAAATGATGAAATAAAGTCTCATACTAGTATTCCTTTTAATTTTGAAGGGCTTGAGGTTACTTATGACTCAAGAGATAGTAGAGAAATAAGTAGCACTGATGATCCAAAAGTTATCATAGCGGGGTCAGGAATGATGTCTGGGGGTAGGATTATTCATCATGCTTTAAGCTATTTGTCTCTAGCCTCTACACGATTATTATTTGTTGGATACCAGGCAGAAAACACCCTGGGGAGAAAAATACTAGAAGGTTCAAAAAATGTTTCAGTGGATGGGGTACAGGTAGAGGTGAAAGCGAAAATACGCGAAATCAAAATCCTAAGCTCACATGCAGATCAGCCTAGGCTTATTAAATGGTTAGGGCATATCAAAGATACAAAGAAGGTTTTTTTAACTCATGGCGAAAAAGTTCAGCGAGAAATCCTTTCTGAAAAGATTAGAGAATCTAATCCAGAAATTGAAGTTATATTGCCTGAGAACGGTAATAGTTATGAATTATAATTTATAGCGAAGGATTCTATTGCGGGTGTAGGTTTAATGTTAAATTGTCTATTATCTCTAAATGCTTTTGAAGTACCAGATTGAATAATAAATAGTATCAGAGTTAAAAAAATTATCAGAAGCAGCTTACTTTTTATATCCATTGTAAAAGTATAACACAACAATAATTTTATTTATTTGCGATACTTTTTATTTCATAATTTCTTCTATTTTTTCCAACTCTGATAATTGATTAGCTGTTTTCATGCCCAAATTCTTCGGGAAAATAAATTTTTTCGGTGCAATCAGAAATATAAATCTTTTCGTTTTCGTGATACTCTTTGTGCCTTTTTTATTGTCTATCTTCAAATCACTATCATGCCATCTTTTTATAAACCATTTATAAGTGAATACACGTGGAGTATTAAAGTAATCTGGATATGGATCATCGATAACTAATTCTCCTCTTTTTTTATCTACTGACACCAAGATACTATAATGACCTCTGTCTGAGTTTTTCCATTTTTGTTTCTCTTCTTGTACAGAATCATAAAATAACCCCTGCCAATTTATGCCTACTGGTATTTTGAATTTATGTATCAGTTTTTCCAGATCGTTTATGTCTGCTTCCTGCTTGAACCAGAATTTCACATTTTTACCTAGTTTTTTTACTGCTTTTGCTAGATGATGAGGCTGCATACCGTATTCATTTATTGTTTTTTTGACAAGCGCAGCTTCTACTACTTCATCTTGGGAGACGTTGATTCCCTGAAATCCTAGAAGCGCTTTTATGACTGATGGGCCACAGTGAGAATTGGTTTTTTGTGGTTCAGTGATCACCTTCATTTTATTTCGTAATGCTATATTAATTCTCTCACGGAGCTTTTTTTTAAGTTTTCGCCAGCTAAGAATGTATACCAATGAATCCTCACTTGCAGTTGAGTCATATTTCGCTTTACCTTTTTTGACAAATCCTGCTGCCTCAATTGCCCGAATTGAGGCTAGGTTTTTGGGATCTATAAAACCATAAATAACTAGCTCCGAATCCTGCATACTTCCTAACCAGGATCGTACTTGAAGGCAGCTTTGCCTCAATGCACTCGACATAAGTCCTGAGCCTGTAATTTGACCATCTTGAAGCGGTCTTACTGCCATACTAATTTCAAGAATATGTTTACTTTTATTTTTTGGAAGTATACCTAATTGAATCAAACGCTTAGCACGGTATTTTTCACCGTGCCCTGAGTATATATTCACAAATCCTTTGATAACTTTAATTTCGTTCTCGTTTTTGAGCCTACTGTCATGGACTGAGAACAGAAAAGAGTCATTTGAGTGCCTGCCTGACCAATCTTTATAGTCAGTCCAAGTTATCTTGCCAGCATCATCCATCCAGCTTTTCACACGTTTATCTTTCAGAATTTCATTAATAACGGTAAAATCTTCTCGAGAATTTTCGTCGAAATATCTGATCGCTGCTGCCTGACCTATTATATGACTGAGTTCAGTATTGGTTAAATTCACGCTTGAACCTAAGCCTTTTAGAGGTGACACTTTTCCCGTTATGTTTCGATTTATCTTTCGCGCCATAGCCTATTATAACAACAAATTCATGCATTTGTGCCTGGGAATATCTACATCCTATAGTCTAAGATAAATAAATCTAGATGTTTAGATATGTTAAGATTATTTTTTATGCATAACGGATTATTGAAGGCTTTTTATAATCAAAGTAATAAGCAATTAATGGAATTAACTCCTGAAAAAGTTAAGCGATTTAAAAATGAGATAATTGAAGATAATTATACTATTGTAATTCGCCCAAATGACATATTTATAAATACAATTCAGGAATATATAAATAGGTTAACCGAAATTGAACCAAATCAGTATTATTATGGTGTCGATTATTTACATATTACAATACTTGGAGGAATACATCAGGATTGTGATGTAAAAACGATTATAACTAGTGTAAATAAAACATTACAAAAACAAAAATTGGAATTTCAAATGCGAGGGATAGGGAGTAATGAGTATTGTTCATCAATTCACGCACTTCCTGTAAATTTTTCTTTATATGAAGTAAGGCAAGAATTAAGAAGTAGTATAAAGCAAAAAGGTGATTCATATTCAAAATATTTGAAGTTTTATGAATATATAGGCTGGATGAATTACTTAAGATATACTCAAAAACCTTCAACTAATTTATTAAATATCATAAAAACAAATAAGAATAAAGATTTTGGCAAATTAAATGCCAGCAGTATTGAGGTATATAAGGTGAATAGTAAAGTTCCTGATTTTAAGAAAGATAAATGTCTTTATAGGCTAACTTATAATTTATAAATATTACTATCCTTTTCGCATCTATATATTTGATTATTGAAAATCTTGTGGGTTCTCATTCTGTATGCTACCATACCATGGATACATTGGTTCATATTTAAGCATCTGGAAAGATGTATACATTGATTATTTGAAATTTATATGACAGCTAAAGAATATATAATTACGACAATTGAGGCACTTAAAGAGCCTCTTCCGTTTATAGAAACTGGTGATATATCACTTGAAAACGCAGTTTATTCTAAAGTGATGTCTAAAAAATTCCGCAAACTTAAGCCCGCGGAACTGTGTGTAAATATGACAAAAAAAGCCATTGATATCGCTGTTTCAGAAAGTAAACCAATTAGAATTGTTGAGATGTTCGGAGGAAATAAGCTTTGGCGATTTGAAGAAGCGCCGGAAATTGATTGGGCAGAGTTATTTAGTCTTACATATTTTCTGCAATGGGCACGATTGATATCAAGCGTTTATAAACCTGGTGTTATTTTTGAATACTTATCTCAGGATGTTTCAGTTCAGACTTTGAATAATATTCCTCGTCATGAAACCGATAAATATAGCGATACTTTCAAGGATTTAATTAGATTCATTGAGCCTTATTTACCTTCGAATATATCAGTGAATTATACAAGACATTATGATTTATTTGAAGATCCGGAATCTTATTATGCTGAAATGGAGATTGCAAAAAGTGAAGTTTTGAGAGAAAACAACGGTAATTTACCAATTCTGACTGAAGTTATGAAAGCTGCTACAGAACTAAATGTAAAATTGACCCCAGGCCAAGCGGATGATCCTTTATGGCGTGAGAAAGTTGAATTAGAGCATCAAGCAATTTTCAAGACAAAGACTTTGCGGGAGTACTGTGATGCAGAGGATATTATTTGGACATGTCCTACTTTTTATCCTGATTGTGTTGTGACTGGGAGTACAAAGCGATCATTGGCTAAATTCTGGGCTGCAGTAGGTGTTCTAAAAAAAGAAAATAATACTTACGCAGAGTTAGTGCTTACTCCTCGTCAACTAGAAAAGGCAACATTTACTTGGGAAGATATTCAAATTGAAGGCTTGAAAGGTAAGAATTTTAAAAGAATTAGAATAATAGACTAAATTATTGGAGCGATAAATAAACGTTTTTAATTTATTATCTTATTCAAGCTAATCTGCTACATAAATTGATTATAAATTAGAACTCCTCTTTATTTTATACAAAACGGCATTATCTGATTGTTTGAACCTAAAAATAAGTTTAGCTCTTTCCAAATTCTTTATACCTTGAATATAATCTTCTCTGTTTATCAAAAGATGCCTGCTATCCCAACTAACTGATGTGTCTATTATAAGGTACTCAGGATCTCCGGCCCACCTGAACCACTGACAATTCTCTTTTCCGCACGGTGAATTATTGGAGAAATTTTTTATTTCTGGCCATAAAGTAAATATTTTTTCCCGATTACTAATATGTGGAGTTATATTATTTTGTGAAACAACTGATGCATTTTCTGGAAGGTATCTAATTATTCGATTTATGTGTTTGATGCTTGAAGGTTCATTCCAAAACCATGTTTTTGAAAGATAACTCAGTGGCAAATGTAAAAAATATTGTAATGAAAGTGCACAAAAAAATAGGTAAATTCCTATAAATTGATTATTCATTCGTTTATATCTGCTAATAGTGAAAATAGTTGCCCAGGTTAAAAGTGGAGCCAATGTAACCCTGTAGTGCATATATAACCCATGCGATGCAGTGAGATTGCTTGCTATTACAAAATAATTCCACAAGTCACCAAGAGCTGGAATTAAAAATAATGGATTAAGCAAAGGAATAAACCCAAACCACAATAATGAGTAAAATATTACATTTTTTTTATCAGGGCTATCATAAAATGAATTGATATTAAATATATTTGAAGCAATCCCACCTTCATTGGAATACCTATAGCCATCAGAAGTTACATTTGGAAAATATAAACCAAAAACAAAAAATAAATATAAGGCGGAAAATAAACCTAAATATAATGCAATTTTTTCTTTTTTATATATATACCATACAAGCGATATGAATAAAGTAAGCGCAGCCATATTTTCTTTTGAAGCTAATGCTAAAAGGAATGAAATTAATATCCACTTTTTATTTTTTTTGTTTAAAAAGTATAAAAACCACGCGATAGATCCTGCTCCAAAACTCGCGCTATGTACATCAAACCACATAGCATGTTGAACTCCATAAAAAGACAAATAGCTTATAATTAGCCCCAGGCAAATTAGTTTATGGAGGCTTTTTTCTTTTGCCAAAAGATAAATAGCTAATCCAGAAAAGCATACATAAAATGCTTCAATTAAAAGTAACATACGCGGGTCAGACCAAATCCAGTAAGAAAGTGAAATGGGGATATAAATAAGCTCTAAATGGTCAGCAAGGATGTTGTTAAAAGGATAAAAGTGTATAGTAGTTATTGGCGCTTTAAATCTGCTGTATTCCCAAACTGTTTGACTTCTTAGTCCTAAATCGAAACCAAATGCACCAAAGTGATGAAAGCGGACTATAGAGAGGATAGAATATGCGGTGAAGAATAAAAAACATATTAAGACAGGTAACTTATGTTGTATTAAGCTGGAAATAATATTGTGTTTGTTAGTTTTTTTAATCGTTATCATTTAATAGTGTGATTTTTAAAGGTAACTGTCTTATGCTTTTAAAATCTGATAATTTCCAAAAGTAAGGAAAATTTAGATTTTCTATGAAACTTATTGAATTCTCAATGGTCTAATTATTATTTGTATGTATATTTCTTTCTATCTTAGTAAGTTAAAAAGTATTTTTACATGAATGAAACAGGCAAAATTATATATAAAGCAGTATACTATAAAGAAATAATATCATAAGTTATCAGAAGAATAATTTTTTAGTTATGTTTAAGAAATTAAAACACACAAAGATTTATAAGGATGAATGGTTGTCTTTTTATCAAGATGAAATTGAGTATCCAAATGGAATGAAAGGTACTCAAACATGGATAGATCGAACAGACGGTGTAGGTATTGTAGCTGTGACTAAAGAAAATAAAATTCTTCTCATAAAGCAATATCGATATGTAATCAATGAGTACTCCTGGGAAATACCAGGTGGAGGAATAGACAAAGGTGAGACTACAACTGATGCCGCAAAGAGAGAATTAAACGAGGAAACCGGGATAATAGCAGAAGAGTTCTATAAAATTGGTATATTTCATTCACTTAACAGCCTGAATACAGAGAAGGTTACAATTTTTTACTCTAAAATTGAAGAAGTAGTACTTACATATACCAATTCTGAATTTAGCGAAGATATTGTAGAGTACAAATATGTAAGCTTTTCTGAAGCACTAGGTATGATAGATAAGGGGGAGATTAGTGATGCTATGACTTCAAATGCCATACAAATTGTAATTCGTAAATTGACTTAATTTGTATAAAGCTATAAGTTAGCAACTCTAACTATACCAATTCCGAACAAACGCTAAATAACCTTATTGGTATGTATAACCTTCATTTCTGAGAGTAATTAGTTTTGTTTGCCTATACTTAGTCCTCTGCATATCACCTTGAGTATAAATCCAATCAATTTAAGACATAAATTTACATTAATTTGTACTTATTCATTATATTTGTGGCGTATGAGCTTGGATTTTAATTGATTAGTTTTAAAGTAAAAACTATAATTCAAGTATTAAAAGCGAATATTTCATATATGAACAGTAGTCAAAAGTGGATTTCACGCAAGTATCTTATTTACAAATTTTTAACTAACCTTTGGTTTGTAGGAGCTATTTGGCTCTATTTTTACAGGTTATTTATAACAGATAGTGAGGTTGGGATATTAGATGGTCTTGCTTTTGCAATTGGTTTAATTGCGGAAGTTCCATCTGGGGTACTAGCTGATAAGTTTGGTAGAGATAAGATGGCTAAATTAGGGCAAATATTAGCGGGGAGTGGTCTACTTATACAGGCATTTGGAAGTAATTTAATGCCATTTATGGTTGGTCAAGCAACAATGATGATAGGTGTATCTTTCGTTTCTGGGGCAGATGAAGCTTTGTTCTTTAATAAGCTTCAATTCAAGTCTTTAGATTGGAGAAAGTTAGTTACTAAAGGTTCACAAATAGCTCTAATAGGTTCGATGTCTGCTGTTATTATAGGAGGGTGGCTTTACAATATCGAACCTAGGTTGCCTTGGATATTAACTGGATTTTCTTTAGTAAGTTCAGCATTAATCATCTGGCCTATCAAGGAAAATCGTAAAATGACAAAAAAACAAAAAATAGTAACAGAACTAAGAGAACACTTAATTAGCATTAAGTCGGGGTTTTTGGAATTCAGAAAGAAAAAACTATTTCTTTATGTCCCCTTAATTATCTCAGTACAGGGCTTATTTTATACTGCGGGTTGGGGTCTTTTAAGATTAGTTTTATTAGACCGTTTTCATTTTAGTACTGTTGCAGGTTCCTTTGTAATTGCGTCTTGCAGTCTAATAACTGTAATTATTTTAGCTTTTATGCATAGGCATGCAGAGAGTTTAAGTGAAAAGTTAGTACTTGTTTTGATATCAGTTTTAGCCGGAATAGGTTTAATTTTGTCTCTAGCAGATATAGGTATTTGGGGTTATTTTGTAATACTTGCTTTATATACAGGTGAACATGTGCTTCATCCTTTTATGAGTGAGGTTATAAATTATCGTACTGAAGAGTCTAATCGGGCAACGGTTTTATCGGTGGCGTCTTTCTTAAGAACTTTACCTTATGTCGTGCTAGCGCCAATTATTGGCTACCTGAATACACAAAGTAAACTAGAGTACTTCTTAATTACATGGTCTGTGCTTATCGTTTTGGCTGTATTTTTATATTTATCTTTAAAAAAAGCTGATACAAAGATAAGTTTAGTAAAAGAAGAACCAGAAAATGACTTACGTATGCCTGAAGCATCTACGGATTTGTAATAAATATTATTTAACTTCCAACGGTATCTACGACACGAGTTATGCATAAGACCATTAATGAATATGACCCAGATTTTCTTCTTGACGCTGAATTAAATATATTTGTAAAGGATTTACGACATCGGAGGAGCATATTTAATGTATCCCTATATAATTGAATATTAAAAGCTAAATAATCGGTGATATAATCTTTATATGAAATTAGCATTATTACTACCTGGATATTTAGACTCACCGGATTATCTACATTTGAAAATATTTGAAGATAGATTGCGTGAGCTTGAGTTTAGTGTTGAGAGATTAGATCCATGTCATCTTTGGGAAAATGGAAATGTAGGTAATTACTCTATAACTAACTATATTAAGCATGTACACGATAAAGTCGACATATATAACAAAAAAAACCCTAAAGAAATTGTATTAATAGGTCACAGCTTAGGTGGTTTTATTGCTATTATCGCCGGGAGCCGGATTAAAGAAGTAACTAAAATAGTTGCCTTGTGTCCTCCTCCTGATAGAATCGGACCATCATTACGATGGGAAAAAGATAGGCCAAGATATTCTAAGAGGGAACTTCCTAATAATCCAGAACAATTCAGATCTTTCGAAGTCCCCTATTCGTTTGTTCAGGATGGACTTACGTACTCGGCGGTAGAAGAAGTAGCTAATATAAATAAACCCATTATGATATTTATCGCTTTAGATGATAAGAGTGTTCTTCCTCAGGATACGGAAAGAATTGTTGCAAATGCCAATAAGCCTTATGTGGTCAGACAGCCTAATATGGGACATAGTTTTAGACATTCTGAGGAGGAAAGTAATATTGTAATGGATGAAATCGAAAAATTTATTTGTATATGATTGAACTATTATTTATTTAGTGTGAGGGACTACACTTCTCTTTTTTTAGAGCTACGAGTAGCTAGAAACCCTGAGTTAGTATCTTTCTCTAAAGCTATGTAATCTAACTTTCTAAGAATAGTATGTTATTGTATTTTCAATTTTCCTCTTCAGTTATCACCCTTTAAATATTATCCTCTTTGTCTCGCATTAGCGTTTACGGAGTATACCTCGTATTATATTAATTTTAAAGGCTCACTATGCTATGTTGCCTTCACGAAGTCTCTTTTGTGAGCTTTAAATCAAGAACAAAAATCTTTAGTATAACCTGAATAAAGTTACTTATCTTTTTCAGAAAATAGAATATAGATATAATACACTTACTTTAGAATATCAAAAATTGGGTGGATAGTAGAGAATGAGCAAGTAAAAGTACTTATTCGAACATAGCCAAAATTTCGGTGAGCAAGTTGAGCTTGCTATCACCGAGCTGAGCTCGGTGACCCCACGGGAAGTCGAATCCCGGTTTCCAGGATGAGAACCTGGCGTCCTAGGCCACTAGACGATGGGGCCATTATTAATTAATTTTGCTATAGCAATTTTACTTTTTAAAGATTTTATATAATATTCTCTTTTTTTAGCCTCAGAAATTGTATTATACATCTCTTTATAAGCTATAACCCAAGGAATTTTGCTTTTAGTATATCTTGATCCACCCCTATTATGCTTAATTAACCTTTTCTCCATGTTACTAGTACTACCGATATAGTAACTACTGTCTTTCTGGCTTTGCAAGATATACATTGCAAACATATGCTTAGACCACTAGCCCCGATGGTAGTTTCCATCGGGATCCCGCACGAATGAAATTCGTCGGGAACGATGGGGCCTTGTGAATATTTTACCTTATTTGAGGCTGAGAAACAAACTATAAATCAATATAATTAAGTTGAAAGCAGAAAATAATCAACGATTTATTAAGCACCATGTTCATTTTTCTGCATGTCCTCTCGAACAAATTTAATAATTACAGGCATACTGGCAGCAATAGGAAGAGCTAAAAATGCACCTACTATACCAAATAATCCGACGCCTACAATTACAGCAAGAAAACTTAACGCCGGTGAAAGATTGAGCGCTTTATTGTAAATTGTTGGGGCAAGGATAGCACTTTCGACCTGTTGATAGATGAGATACAGAGCTGCAACCAGAAGAGCTGTTATAGGTGATATTGTGATTGCTATGATGACTGCTGGTATCATGCCAATAGCCGCACCGACCAATGGCAGCAAATTCATGATAGCTGTAAAGATCGCCAAAGGTGCTGCAAAAGGAATCTGAAGTAGAGTCAAGCCTATAAAAATAGTGACGCCGCAAATTAGGGAAATAATTAGATTCCCTCGAATATACAGGCCGTTAAGCTGTCCCAATTCTGCAAGTAGAATTGTAATTTTTTTATGTTTACTTTTTGGAAATATTGAAAGAAGAAGCGATTGTATTCGATTTGCATCAAAAATAAAATAGAACGTCAAAAAAATAAGGGTAAAAATAGAAGTTATGACATTTGTTGCAATCGTTGTAGATTGCAACACGTAGCTTCCGGCATCTTGTGCATATTGGGCAAAGTCAATATCACGAATAGATGAAGGAATTAAAGGTGAATTATTCACAATACCGCTTAAGGTTTTGAGTAGAGCGGGAAATTCACGAATAAAAGTTGGAATAGCAATCACACCAAGAGTGATAAATGGTACAAGAAGTATGAATACTACAAGCAGCGTTGAAATTATTAGTGGAAACTTTCGATTTAGCTTCATGACAAGCGGATTGAGCGCTGCAGCAAGCATAATGGAAACTAGGATAAGGATAAGAATATTAAAAGTTTTCCATACAAATAAAATTATGAGACCTGTTGTCACTACTCTCCCCAGCGCTTGCCAGCTTAATGGATGTTCATAATTATTCATATCTAGCTTTGAATTATACAGTATGAGTAAATTAGAGACAATTCAGTACTTCTCAGATTGTAATTATTGCTAAATAGTAAAAGTAGGCGGGCAAAGACTGATATTATAATTTCGCAGTTCTAAAAAAGTTTAATTTCTTCAAATTATCTCAATCAATTTTATGTATGTGTTAAACATAAAATTACATTATCTATCTTTGGTATAATTGTTGAGTATGAGGTAAATTGAAAAATTTACTTTATTTTAAGTATATATATTGATTTTGATACATATTTGAAATATGAGAATTGTTAAGAATAATTATCACTTACTCTCGCTCGCTTTAATCTTTTCAATAGCTCTTTTCCTAAGATTTCACCAGCTTTCGAATATTCCGAATGGATTATATCCGGATGAAACAGCTATCGGATACAATGCCTACTCTATCCTACTTACCGGGAAAGATGAATATGGTGAGAATATGCCATTATATTTTCGATCCTTTGATGACTATAAGTTGCCTCTATATATTTACTCAACTACTTTGTCAATAAAATTATTTGGAGCAAATGCATTTGCTGTAAGATTTCCTTCTGCTTTTTTGGGATCACTGAGTGTAATATTTCTATTTTTTCTTGTTTACGAACTTTCCAAAAACAAGGGATTTGCAGTGATATCCAGTCTTTTTCTCGCACTTAATCCCTGGCATTTTTTCTTTTCACGGGCTGGTTATGAAGTAAACGCTGCGACAGCGCTTATGTTATTGGGCACATTATTTTTTGTTATAGCGGTTCAACGAAAAAATAATTTACTTTTTTTTATTATTTCTATAATTTCTTTTATATTGGCTGTCTATACTTACAATGTAACAAGGCTTATCGCACCCGTAATATTTTTCGCACTTATTTTTTTGTATCTTAACTATCTAAAAAATTCAAAAAAGACATTAGTGTCAATCCTTATTTTATTTTGTATAGGTATGATACCTTTTTTAGTAACTTTTCTGACTCTTCAATCGCAATCAGGCTTTTCTACGCATAAGGACGCATTAATATTTGGAAATGAGGCAAGATCAGATATTATCCAAACAAGAAGCTATTTTTTAGTTTTGCCTCCTTTAGCGCAGAAGATTTTTTTTAATTATTGGGTTTTGGTTCTATGGAAATACTTAATAAATCTTATTTCATTCTTTTCAACTAATTTCTTTTTCACAACAGGAGCAGCAAAGCCGAATCAGGATGTTGGAGGGAATCTCGCTATGTTTCATTATTTCGATTTCCCATTGCTTTTAATTGGAATATATTATGCGTTAAAAAAAAGAAGCAGTTATTTCTACCCGTTTTATATATGGTTTTTGGCAATATTTTTTATCGGATCGATAATTATTTCGGTTCCAAATGGCACAAGGTCTTATCCTATTATTATTCCCTTTATAGTATTTTCTGCATATGGTTTTTTTTATTTGTTACAAAATGTATTCAAGTTAAAAAATAATTTATTCAAAACCGGTATTTTGACATTTATGATCGGAATTATCTCGTATACTTACATATTTTATTTCCTTTCTTATTTCATCCGTTTTCCCATAGAATTTGCCAAAGATTGGAGATCAGAAGACAAAAAAACTGTAGAATATATAAAGAACATTGAGCATAATTACGATAAAATTATATTTGATGAAAGTGCGGAATTTTTTTATACCTCTTTACTTTTTTATGCAAAGTACCCGCCTGTAAATTATCAAAAGAATTCAGTTTATCAGCTTAAAGGATTAGTGAATACGCTTTCACATACGGGTAAGTATGAGTTTCGAAAAGTCGACTGGGAAAAGGAAATTTATATGCCTCGTACTCTAATTATAGCCGGTACAGGTAATTACCCACAGGGTAAATCTCCAATTACTACATTCTCTTACCCAACCCGTCCTGTAGTCCTGTACTATGACAGAAAAATTGCTCAATTTCCGACTACTGATGTAGCTTATATGATTTTTGAATCATCTGAGATTAAAAAGTAAAATACTATTAGTTTTTTCAGGAGCAAAAATATATAAATTTAATAACAAATACTATAATATTAATACTACATCACACTTTATGAGAAAGTTTCTTTTAAGCGTTTCTGTTCTGTTATTTATAATTTCTCTGGTATATTTTTCCATTACTCAAAGTGCAGCTCAAACTGTACCTTGGCACGATTTAGATCGTAAATATCGTGTGAAACTGACTATTCAATCCAATATTCCTGTAGCTTCTGGTAAGCCTTTGGAACTGAATTTGAACTTTTCACAAATCTTACAACAGGCAGGGCAGAGTGGGACAGCAAACTTAAATTCATTAAAACTTATAGAAACTAATTCTCAGGGTGGAATTGTAAATCCTTTGGTCCCGTTTCAATTTGATATTACAAACGGAACTACAGGTAAGTTTATTTATTTGTCTCCCGAAATAGCTGCTAATACTGCTAAGAATTATTATTTATATTTTGATACTGGGCCTGGTTTTAGTGCCAATAATTTTACTCCACAAGTAACCGTTGCAGATAATATTAACTTTCAAGGTCAATCAAGCTTTAGGCTTACTACATCTAGCGGTACTTACTACTACCACAAGGCAGGAGCAGGATTTGCAGGCTTTATAGATAGAGATGGAATTGACTGGATTTCGTACAGACCTACAGTAGGTTCAGCAGGCAGTTTTCGTGGAATACCAAATATGGTTCATCCAGAAGGATTTTTTCACCCGGGTAGTACTGGTTCAGTCAGTCAAATAGTCAATCAAGGTCCTCTTAAGGCTACCATAAATTCTACAAATGGTAGTTGGTCAGGAAGTTGGGAAATTTATCCTACATTTGCGCGTATGACATTGACATCAGTAGGTCATTCATACTGGTTTCTATATGAAGGCACACCTAATGGTACCTTTAATCCCTCAACAAATTTTATGATTTCTTCTAATAATGAAAGATATACAGGTGGTCAGGAGTGGGCCAATGATTTGCCATCCCCTGAGTGGCTTTATTTCAGTGATACTCAAAAAAACAGATCCTTGTTCCTGTCACATTTAGAAGATGACAATACAATTGATTCATACAAGTCAATGCAAAATAATATGACGGTTTTCGGGTTTGGGAGAGACGGAGGTACAAAGTATTTAACTGCTGTACCTTCTAAGTTCTTATTTGGTTTTATTGAAACAAATGTTTATACAAATGCATCTAGAATTATTAATTCCTTTTCTCAAAACACAAATGTTGGATTGGCAGCTCTTGAGATTAGAAGTGGAAATATCACACCTAGTATCACGCCAAGTATTACAGTTACACCGACAGCTGTACCTACTTTGACAAATGCACCTCCTACCTCTACTATCGCACCAGGCGCTACATCTTTAAATAGTATAGTTTTTCTGCATGGTATTGGAAGAGGAGGAGATAATGCTAATCCGGGATCCCTTGGCACTCAAAATCCTCTTCGCACGACACGCACTTTAAGTATGGAAATATATAATGCCACAAACCAACTAGTGGCCCAAAATCAGGGTATTATCACCTATATTCCCTCAAGTGGTAAATATCAAGGATTGGTAAGTTATAATAATTTAGCAACCGGAATTTATACAGTGAAAGTGAAAGTAAATCAGTATTTGAAAAAAAATATACCAGGTATTGTGAATGTGACCTCCGGACAAGTTAATAATTTACTTTCCGTATATTTAATTACGGGTGATACAAATAATGATAATGCCCTATCTATTCTGGATTATAATATGATACTTGATTGTTATTCTGGGCTTAGTGAGCCAAGGGACTGCAGTGACGTTAATAAGAAATCAAGTGCTGATATTACCGATGACGGAGCGGTAAACCAATTCGACTATAATTTATTTCTTCGTGAATTATCCAGCCAACCAGGAGAATAGTTTATTTAATAAATATCAAACTTCGCAAGCAACTTTTTATTTCCTTCAATTTGGTAATTAAGAAGTTCAGAGTAAATACCTTTTTTACTCGATAATTCTTTCGGTGTACCGCTCTCTATTATTTTCCCTTCATCAATAACTATTATCTTATCTACATTTTGAATAGTTGAAAATCGGTGGGCAATTATTATAACTAATTTTTTCTTCATCAGGTTTTCTAGTGCTTCCTGAACCTCTTTTTCAGATTTAGCATCAAGTGAAGAGGTTGCTTCATCAAGAATTAGAATAGGTGAGTTTTTAAGAATGGCACGAGCAATTTGAATTCTTTGTTTTTGTCCGCCTGAAAGCCTTACTCCTCTTTCTCCAACTTGGCTATTGATCTTATCTGGTAGTTTCATCACGAAATCGTATGCATTCGCGAGCTTGAGTGCTTTATTTACTTCTTCGTCTGTCGCGTTTGTTTTCCCATAAGCCACGTTTTCTTTTATACTTGTGGAGAAAAGCTCATTTTCCTGAAAAACTAATGAAATATGTTTGCGGATAAAAGTATGATCCATTTTCGAATAGTCATTATTTTCTAAGTATATTTTTCCGCTTGTGGGTTGGTAAAATTTCAATATTAGATTTACTACTGTTGATTTTCCGGCTCCACTATGGCCGACAAGAGCTATAGTTTCATTTCTATTTATTTGAAAAGTGATATCTTTTAATACTTGTGTTGTGTCTTTGTAACCAAAACTGACATTTTTAAATATAATACTTGGATCTTTAATTAAATTTTTTGATAGGTTTTTGGAATAATCTTCAATTGATACAAGATTGAGGATTTGGAGATATTCTCTTGATCCCGCTTCGGCTGTTTGAAGCTGTGTGAGAATAAATGACATAGCAAAAAGCGGTATTCTAGCCTGATTAACTAACTGAAGTATAAGAACCATTTCGCCAAGAGTTAATTCACCGAT
Organism: uncultured Gammaproteobacteria bacterium; assembly: GCA_964653195.1. Classification (GTDB taxonomy): domain Bacteria; phylum Patescibacteriota; class Microgenomatia; order Levybacterales; family UBA12049; genus CAYMDS01. Next base: position 40,325 of record CAZZCX010000002.1, on the reverse strand, counting down.
AAAGGCATTATAAAAAACCAGAATGTTTATCGCAAAAAGGATAATTTGAAGCGATAGACCTCGAAAAAAATCAAAAAGATGATATGTGCGGCTTTGAACGGCATATATCTTGTTTATTTCAGATAAATTTTCTGAGACTTTAATGTATTCATTTCTTTCGTTAGTGAAACTTTTTACCAGTTTTATATTTGTTATAACTTCCTGTATTCTTCCTCTTGAGATATCTTCTATTGCATTTTTTTTCACTTCTTCCTTACCCCATTTAATTGTCGATAAATGTGAGAGCGTGAGGTAAATTGGAAAAAGAATGAAAGTAAAAAATGCGATGGTAAGATTGAAGTATGCAAGTATAGCTATAATAAAAAAACTTTGAAGAAAAGTGGGAAGTATGAAATTTGTAGCAGTATTCATAAAACCTTGAGTCGACTGAATACCTCGGCTAAGTTGATTTACTATCTTTCCAGAGACTTCTGAGTCAAAGTAGGATTGAGGAAGAGTGAGCATTTTATGATAGAATTTTTCGGTAAGGAATTTTCTGAGTTTTCCGGCGAAGTGATCGCCAACCCGCTCTGATATTACTGTTGATACTAAGCCTAAGAAATTTACTGCGAATGCCGAAATTACTAGTATCAATAAACGGTTTAAATTTCCGTTTTTTCCTGAAACTTGAGCGACTATGTCATCAACGATAAATTTGGAAAGTATTGGAGCTACTAATTGAAGACTTGCGGACATGAGTATAAGTAAGGCAATTAATCCTACTAAGTGATGAAGCGGTTTTGAAATTCTAATTATTGTTATTAAATTTTTCATTCGCTATATTGTACATTAATATTTTTATTATTTCATGAATATAATAGTGATATAATTTAGTTATGAATACGAAGAAATATAAAAACTACCAGAAAGAGTCTCGGAAAACTTGGTCACTTATAAAAGTTGAAGGACCACTTATTTATCCTACGCTTGGATTAGTAAATGAAGCCGGTGAATTCGCAGGAAAAATAAAAAAAATATTTAGAGATAAAAATGGGAAAATCAGCGAAGATGATAAAGTGATGCTAAAAAGTGAATTAGGGGATGTTTTGTGGTATTTCACACAAATTTGTACAGAGCTTGGAATGACTGTTGAAGAAGTCGCAGAGGCCAATTTAGATAAATTATTTTCTCGTTTGAAACGCGGAAAGATCAGTGGTGAAGGTGATAAGAGATAAAACATTGTTGTATAATTGTAAAGTGAATAATATTTACCTCAGTGTGGTAATCCCATCATTTGATGAGATGGCAAATCTTCGTAAAGGTGTACTCAATAAGCTAAAACACTATCTCGATAAGATGGAGTATTCCTATGAGGTTATAGTGGTAGATGATGGTTCGAAGGATGGTAGTATTGGCTTTGTTGAGAAATTTGCTAGTGAAAATAAGCATTTTATTATAATTAAAAGTGAACACATGGGTAAAGCAGGCGCAGTAACTAAGGGTGTTTTAGCAACGAAAGGTAAGTATGTTCTTTTTACTGATATGGATCAAGCGACACCAATTGAGGAAATAAGCAAATTACTGCCCTATTTTCAGAAAGGTTATGGAGTGGTAATAGGTTCAAGAAACACACAAAGGAAAGGATCTCCTCTCTCAAGACTTATCATATCCCGAGCGAATATCATTCTTCGCAAAGTTTTAGTTGGGCTTAATGATATAACTGATACCCAATGTGGTTTTAAGATGTTTTCAAGAAGTGCTGCATTACAAGTATTCAATAAAATAAATACAGCCCATGATGGTTATAAAACAATAGTGGGATCTGCGGTAAAAGCTGGATTCGATGTAGAATTATTACTTTATGCAAAGAATTTAGGTTTTCGTATCAAAGAGGTTCCAGTAAGCTGGTTATATGTAGAAAGTCGAAGAGTAAGTCCAATTCGTGATTCAGTAGAAGGAGTTTTAGAGTTATTAAGTATAAGAAATAATAATAAAAAAGGAAAATACTTATAATTTATTTGTAAAAAGTAAAAAATGAAAAGAATAGTATTTTTGCATACAATAGGCGTAGTAGGTTTATTTCTATTTTCTTTCACGCAGATTGATTTAGGATTGGCTTTAACTCGTTTCCCGCAATTATTTAAGATACAGAGCTTATTTCAGAGTATAGGTTATTTTAACAGACCTCTATCTACATTTTTATATCTATTGATACTTTGTATTTTATTTAGTTCATATTTATTATTTTTATATTTAATAAAAAAAGGTTCCATGTCGGTTAAAGATATGTGGATATTGGTAATCCTAACAGCTTGCTTACTCGTTTTTTCGTATAATGCTTTTTCTCACGATTTTTTCAACTACATATTTGATGCGAAGATATTTACGCTATATGGTAAAAATCCCTATCTTTATAAAGCTTTAGATTTTCCCAAAGACCCGATGCTTTCATTTATGCATTGGACACATAGAACATATCCATACGGCCCGCTATGGTTGGCTGTAACGATTCCGATTTCATATATTGGAAATCAAATTTTCATAGTCACTTTTTTACTGTTCAAAATTTTAGTCGGCATTTCTTATTTGGGTTCAGTTTATTTTATTAACAAAATTGTTCATAAAATTGATTCGAAAACCTCAACTTTAGCTACTGCTTTTTTTGCACTCAACCCACTCATATTGATTGAAAGTCTCGTTTCCGGACATTTAGATATTTTTATGGTTTTTATGGCGTTAATTAGTTTATTTTATCTTGTCCAGAAACGGTATTTACTTACATCTATGTTTTTGATTTTTTCAATCGCAACAAAGTTTGCGACAGTTTTTCTGCTCCCAGTGTTTTTGGCAGTTATCGTTTTACAATACATGAAAGAGAAAATAACATGGCCTCAAGTTTCAATAGTTTCTTTAGTGTGCCTAATATTCTCTGTATTTGCTGCTACTCAAAAATCAGGTAATTTCCAGCCTTGGTATTTAATGGTCCTTTTACCTTTCTCAGCGCTTCTTGTAAGAAATACATATATCTTTTCAGCATCACTTATATTTTCATTCTCAGCTTTAATGTCATACATTCCTTATTTATATTTAGGCCACTGGGATGAACCTGTACCTCAGCTACTAAGCACATTATATTTAATTACAGCAATTGTAATAATTATTGTTTGGTCAATTATTTATTTTGGCAAAACACGTTTTAAAAATAATGTTGATTAAAAATACTAATTTGAATATTCATAAGTTTAAAAAAATATTATTGATATTTTTTATAATTCTATTTGCATGTCATTTATTGTTTCGTATCTACGCTTATCGGGGTCGATACACGACGAAATTTAATTCTAATTACTGGAAAGAGAGATATCTCAAATCACAGTGGGTAGTTCCAAATTCAACTAATTCGATAGGTGATGATGGATTATATATATACTCGTCATGGGAGTTAATTAAGGGAGCTGACCCGACATTGATTAACCCTGAAACACAATATTTGAGCAAGTATATCTTAGGTCTAACAATTCTACTTTTTAAAAATGAAAATATCTTTGCTTTAATTATTGGCTTAAGTAGTCTTGGCGTTTACTATATATTTAATTATCAAATATTTAAAAGTAAGTTTTGGGCATTCTTACCTGCAATGTTATTTTCCTTTGACCCTCTTTTTTATACCCAACTCCGTGCTCCTTTCTTCGATTTGACTCAACTGCTATTTCTTTTACTGGTTTTTATCTTTATCATAAAAAAGAAATATTTTATCTCTTCTATAATGCTTGGATTTTTCGCTGCTTCCAAGCTGGCTTTTTTAGCTGTTTTACCTGTACTGGCAATTCTTATAGCAATTACAATACATTATAAAGATAAGAAAGAAATATATAAATATTTTCTTTCATTGCCTATTAGTTTTTTTGTTTTTGTTCTCACTTATCTGAGGTATTTTCTGATTGGTCATAATTTTATTGATTTTATTAAGGTGCAGAAGTATATTCTTTCGTTTTATAGAGACGGTGCCAGGTCCCCTTTTATAGGCACTATTTTCCCGCTTATCTTACAGGGCAAATGGTATACGCATTTTTCTACAATTCAAAAAGTGAAAGAGTGGAGTATGCTTTGGCCTCTATCTAGCATCGTTTCAGTCTTCAGTTTTTTTCAAAGAAAGAATATACAGTTTCCTATTTTGCTTGTAATTTCATGGTCTGCAATTTATGGAGCGTTTTTGGCTATAAGTCCGGTTTTCCCTCGCTATTTGCTTCTACTTTTGCCGTTTCTGTATAATTTAACTGTATGGGTTATCTCAAAAAGTATTCCTTTGAAGTTATTATCGCGTCAATAATTACACTATTATATTTTACTCCTCGTTTAGCTAAAATTTTTGATTTACCGATTTTTACTGATGAGGCTATTTATATTCGATGGGCGCAAATTGCATTTAATGATGCTAATTGGCGCTTTATATCGCTTACTGACGGTAAGCAGCCATTATTTATTTGGATAATAGTACTAATGATGAGATTTATTTCAAATCCTTTGCTTGCGGGAAGAATTGTATCTGTTATTGCTGGTTTTTTTACCTTAACTGGACTGTTTTTTTTAGGGAGAGAAGCATTTAAAAATAGATATATAGGTTTGATTTCATCTTTTCTCTATGTTATTTATCCATTTGCCTTGGTCTATGATCGTATGGCGCTTTATGACAGCTTAGTAGGGACTTTTGCTATTTGGGGATTGTTTCTGACTATTAAGCTTGCAAGAACTGCAAATCTGAACTACGCAATTTTTCTTGGAGTAATTGGCGGTTTGGGAGTTTTAAATAAGACAAGTGGTTTTTTCGTTGTCTATCTTTTGCCTTTTTCTTTAATTTTATTTGATTATAAAAAAAAGCTAGATATAAGGCCTATATTGCGATTTATTATACTTAGCGCTTTTTCTGCAGCGATTGTTTTTGGAATTTATTCAATTCTCAGATTATCTCCATTCTTTTATATAATTTCCCAGAAAGATGCTACTTTTATTTATCCATTCCAGGAGTGGATTAAGCACCCAATTACATATTTTTGGGATAATCTATGGGTAGGTCAAAGAGATTGGTTTCTGAAGTATTTTACTATACCATTTACGGTACTTGTGTTAGTCTCTTTTATCGCAGAGAAAAAATATTTCAAAGAAAAATTATTACTTATAGCATGGTTTTTTGTTCCGTTTATAGCATTGGCATTATTTGGTAAAACACTTTATCCCAGATATATCCTATTTATGACACTTTCATTAATTCCATTAGTGTCATATGCCACATATTACATCATGAAAAAAATGGACTCACTTATATTAAAAATAGCTTTTATGTCTGCAATTATACTTGTAGCTTTATATAAAGATTATTTCATTTTGAATAATTTTCATAAAGCACCCATTCCGCAATCAGATGTCAGTCAATATTATACGGACTGGCCTTCTGGATATGGGATACAGGAGACGATTAATTATCTGAAGCAGACGGAAAAAAATAAAGTTATGCTTTATACCCAGGGTACATTTGGTCTTATGCCTGATGCTTATACTATTTATCTTCATGATGATCCCCAATTTGATATTAAGGGTATTTGGCCAATAAATAGTGATATTCCTGAAGAATTAATAGTTTCGTCCAAAAGTTTTTCTACATATATAGTTTTTTATCAAGAATGCTCCCAGTGTCCTGGTAAAGGTATTGCTCCTGATTCTTGGCAGCTTAGAGAAGTATTACGTATTAAAAAACTCGCACCTGATGCATGGTTGACTCTTTATAAGATTGAGAATGAATGACGAATGATTTTCGTTTTTATTATTTTTATATTTAAGAAAATTTACTTTGTTTCCACAGAATTTAGATAAATATATAATTTATGAATATAAAAATTATTTTACTTAACAATAAGCACGATGCGGTATATCTCTTTCTAATTATTTTATTATCAATTTTATTAATTTTACCCTTTTCTCATCAGGGTTTTTTCCCTACTCATGATGGTGAATGGGCAGTGGTACGTCTTGCGGATATGTATAGGGAGTTAAAAGAATTTCAGCTTCCACCCCGATATAGCGGTAATTTAAATTTTGGCTACGGATATCCGCTATTTAATTTTGCATATCCATTTCCATATTATCTAGGATTTATTTTAAAAGCGGTTGGGTTTGGTTTTGTTGATAGCATAAAGATATTATTTGCAGCGAGTGTTCCATTATCGGGAATCGGAATGTATTACTTGAGTAAATACATCTGGAATAGTAGGTATTCAGGATTTAATAGCGCTATTCTATATATGTTTCTGCCATATCGACTTGTAGATCTGTATGTCAGAGGTTCCTTAGGCGAATCACTTTCTTTTGTTTATTTTCCTCTTATTATTTTAAGTTTTTACAATATCTATAATTTGAAAAATATAAAAATCTCAGTATTATCACTTGCTTTTTTTATTGCTTTTTTAATTATGACGCATAATATTATGGCTGTATTTTTCGCACCAATAATTTTTTTCTGTTTGCTTTTAACTTTTTTATCTAGAAAGTACAAATCTTTATTTTTTGGCTTAACAGGAAGTATTACTGGTGTTTTGATGGCTGCATTTTTCTGGATTCCTGCTCTAATCGAAAAACAATTTGTTTCGCTCTCTATAAATCCAATAGCTGATCGATCATTGTATTTTGTAAATATTATTGATTTATTCAAATATTCATGGGGTTATGGTATACCCACGGATTCGGATGCTTTTACATATCAAATCGGGCTTGCTCATACTATTGGTTTGATTTTCGTTTTAGGAATAATTTTATATAAAATCAGAAAAAGAGAGCAGTCGACATTTATAGCAGTAAGTATAATTTTCTGTTTACTTTTCTATATTATGATGCTATTTAGGCAGTCTCACTTGATTTGGGAGATATTACCATTGTTCAAAGATATTAATTACCCATGGACTATGCTAGCAGTAATTGGTTTTCTAATGAGTCTATGTATAGGATATATAATTAATATTCCAAAAACCAGAATGTTGGGTTTAATACTTTTAGTTTTTTCAGTCATTAGTTTGTTGCCTTTTGCTCACCCGTCAGAATATGTAAATCGTGGTGATGATTTTTATCTCACCAATGATGCGACTACAACTTCCTCAAATGAATTTATGCCATTATGGGTGAAAGAAAAACCAGTTATCAGACATTCTGAGAAAATTGAGATACTAAGTGGAGAAGGTGAAATATCAGGACTTTTCGTAAGCTCAAAGCAAATTGGCTTTTCAGCTCAAATTAAAAAACAAGCAAAAATTAGGGTAAATACAATTTATTATCCAGGATGGACTGCAAATGTAGATAATAAAGTAAATTTAATTGACTATAAGAACAATAAAGGTTTGATGGAGATATCGATACCTCCTGGATTACATATGGTAACGTTCACTTTTGGTGAAACAAGATTAAGAATGATAGCAAATGTGATATCAATTTTATCTTTATTTATTTTTTTATCTTATTTTTTAAATTCTTTACGAAAAAGTAGAGAGACTCATATTAGAAATTAAATTTATGAAATCAAATCAGATCAAACTTTCCTTAATAGGGTTAATTGTAGTGCTTATATTTTCTTACTTTTCTATTCGTGCTTTATTTATTCCTGGTTTTTTTCCGATGCACGATGATACGCAGGTAGTGAGAGTTTGGCAAATGGCAAAAGCATTAAGTGACGGATTATTTCCGGTACGTTGGGTGTCTGATTTAGGTTATGGTTATGGTTATCCTATCTTTAATTTTTATGCTCCATTTGCTTATTATTTTGGTGCTTTGTTTACGCTTATTGGTTTTGATGTGTTATTTTCGACCAAACTCATGATGGGGGTAGGATTTATTTTTGCAGGTGTGTCGATGTATTTCTTAGCTAAGGAATTTTTCGGTATAAAAGCTGCTATTATTTCATCTTTACTTTATATTTACGCTCCTTATCATGCAGTTAATCTATACGTAAGAGGGGCAGTTTCAGAATTTTGGGCATATGGTTTTTTCCCTCTATTTTTACTCTCTCTTTATAAGATTTTTAATCAAATACTTACACATAGTAGTAATACAAATAAACAAATATTTACAAGAAATTATATTATTTGGTCTATGCTTTCTGCTTTAACTTTTTCTCTAATAATTATATCTCACAATCTTTCTGCATTTATTTTATTATTGTATCTTGGATCTTTCTTAATTATCGTTTGCGGAATTTTCAAAACAAAAAGCAAAATGCTCGAAATTAGGTATTTAATTTTTCCTGTCTTATTAGGAATATTATTAGCTTCTTTCTATTGGTTACCTGCGATACTTGAGTTAAATTATACTAATATATCGTCTCAGCTTGATGGTAACTTTGAATATAACTTGCATTTTATTGCTCCAAATCAGCTTTGGGAAAGTCAGTGGGGCTTTGGTGGTTCAATTGAAGGCGATATAGATGGTATGTCATTTCGTATAGGGAAAGTTCATTTATTGCTTTCATTTATAGCTATCATATTATTGCCTTTCTTGTGGCATACGTACTTCAAGCAGAGTAGAGCTATAATGCTTTTAATTATTTTTTTTCTTTTGAGTGTATTATTTACTACCAATCTATCTAAAGCTATATGGGATTTTGTACCAGTTATGAAATACATACAATTTCCATGGAGATTTCTTTCTTTTGTAGCCTTCTTTTCATCTCTTCTAGGTGGAGCAGGTGTTTGGGGAGCAATAGTTGTTTTTCAGAATAAAATTCCACGAAGTATATCTTTTGTCACTATCGGTATTATTATTTTTGGTGTTGTTTTATTTTATGACGGACTATTTATACCAAGAACTATTTATGGTTATAGTGCAAATGATTTTATAAATGAACAAAACGTTAAATGGACTGTATCTAAAATTTCAGACGAGTATATGCCTAAATATTTTATAAAACCAATAAATCAATCAGATATAGTTAAGAATAAAATAGTTGTATTAAATGGTGATTTTGAAGAATTAGTAGTAGATAAACAAACAACCAAACAATTTATCTTTAGGACAGATTCGAAAACTGAAACTGATATTTTAATCCGTACAGCCCCTTTTCCTTCTTGGAGGTTATCAATTAATGGAAAGCAAACAAACTATCTTTCGACAAACAAAGGAATTGAATTAAATATTAATCCAGGGAAAAACGTTGTTGTTATGAATTTTGAGCCAACTACAGTGCAAATTATAGGAAATAGTTTAACTTTACTAAGCTTAGCTTTATTAATTATTGGTATAATACGTTACGTATCCTTAGTTAAGAAAGGTTCGAAATTAAATTAGTGAAAAATCCTAGTGTAGAAATTGTCATACCAGTTTATAACGAAGAGAAGGAGTTGGAGGCAAATATAATGACCCTTTTCAATTTCTGTAATAAGAAAATGAACGGGTATTCATGGCATATTACAATAGCTGATAACGCATCAATGGACAATACGCCGGTAATAGCGTCAACTTTAGCTAAAAAGCACACAAACATTTCGTTATTTCGCTTAGAGCAAAAGGGTAGAGGTAGAGCCGTTAAAAGAGTATGGAGTGATGCAAAAACAGACTATTGTGTATATATGGATTTAGATTTATCTACCGATCTTATCCATTTGCCAATTATTTTAACTGCATTAAGGAATGGATATGATGTAGCGGTGGGTTCTAGGTTAGCCAAGGGGGCTAAGGTGGAGGGGAGGACATGGGTTAGAGAATTAACTTCTAGAACTCTTAATTTTTTCTTCATTCAACTATTTTTCAGAACAAGTTTTACAGATGCCCAATGTGGATTTAAAGCAGTAAATAGAAAAGTCGTTGATAATCTTATACCGCATGTAAAAGACAATGATTGGTTTTTTGATGGGGAATTGCTAATTCTTGCCGAGAAAAGCGGTTATAGGATATTTGAAGAACCGGTACATTGGGTTGATAACCCCGGATCAACCGTCAGACTCATATCTACTATATGGGGCGATATAAAAGTCATGACTAGATTGCTTAGAACTAAACCTTGGTTAGTAATCAGAAAATAATTTTATGGATGATGAATTAGATTTACATCTCATTACAAAACGTACTATAAATGGAATAGTTGCTTTAATTTCACGTCAATTCTTGCTTATACTTATTAATTTAAGCGCAAAGTTCATAGTCTCATCGTATTTGGCGATAAGTGGATTTGGCATATACACAGTAGTTACTGCTGTGCAAAGAGTTATAAGTTTTTTTACAGACTTCGGGTTAGGCGCAGCTTTAGTTCAAAAAAAAAGTGAGCTTGAAGATGATGATATTACGACTACATTTACCCTACAATTTTTTATAACGTTGACTGTATTTATCACTGTTTTTTTGTTCCGGGGGAAAATTAGTGATATATTTAATTTAGACTCGACGGCTGAGAATCTACTATTAACTTTAGTATTTTGTATTTTTTTATCATCCTTTAAGATAATACCTTCCATACTTCTTGAGCGTCATATTAAGTTTGAAAGATTGGTTATACCACAAATCATAGAACAATTATCTTTTAATATAATTCTCGTTTTTTTACTGCTTAGAAATTTTGAGTTAAATAGTTACACCTTTGCCTTCTTAATTTCATCTTTTATAAGTATCCCTATATATTATTATATTAGACCATGGAAAATTTCTTTCGGAATTTCCAGAAAAGCATTATCTCATCTTAAATATGGTACCCAGTATCAGGCAAAAAACATTTTAGCTACTATAAAAGACGACTTCTTAACATTATTCTTAACTCGTTTTCTCACTTTTACTCAGATAGGTTATATAGGCTTTGCGCAGCAATGGTCATTTATGATTTACCGATTTGTAGTAGATAGCGTTACGAAAGTCACTTTTTCAACTTATGCCAGGATGCAGGAAAGCGGGAGTTACTTGGGTAAAGCAGTCGAGAAATCACTTTTTTATATTAGTCTTATTATGTTTCCAGCAGTAGCTGGAGTAATCCTTATTTTTCCGCATCTTATAACATTAGTGCCAAAATGGAATAATAAGTGGGAACCTGCTGTAATAAGCTTCGTTTTCTTTAGTCTTAATGCTGGCGTTTCTTCACTTTCAAATATTTTAGTAAATGTTCTAGATGCAAAAAGTAAGGTAAAAGTCACTTTAAATCTCATGGTTATTTGGACAATCTTAACGTGGGTACTTACCCCACTCTTTATTGTTTATTTTGGCTATAATGGTGTAGCTTTAGCCTCATTTCTTGTCACCTTATCAATTGGCTATACAGTTTATCTTGTGAAAAAAATTATTAATTTTAATTTTATTAATAGTATATATAAGCCACTTGTCTCATCATTAATAATGAGTTTATTTGTATATTCTTTTCTTAGAATATTACCACTCAGCCTTATAGTCCTTTTGTTTGTTATACTCGTAGGAGGCTTAGTTTACTTTACGTGTATTTATCTATTAGCAAAAGATGAACTTTATCAAGGGATGAAGGTATTTAAAAGAAGCAAAAATTAAATTATGAAGACTTTAAGATCTATACCTATTTCAGTTGTAATATCTGCTTACAATGAAGAAGCAAAAATCGCGGATTGCCTTAGTTCTGTTAATTGGGCCGACGAAGTGATTGTGATTGATAATTCTTCAACAGACAAAACTGCAAAAATCGCTCAAAACAAAGGTGCTATAGTTTACAAAAGACCGAATAATATTATGTTAAATATTAGCAAAAACTATGGTTTTACAAAAGCGAAATACGATTGGATATTCAGTCTTGATGCTGATGAGCGCGTAAGTCCAGAATTGAAGGATGAAATTATAAATAGATTTACTGACGATAGTTTGGAGTTGCCTAATGGTTATTGGATTCCTCGTAAAAATATAATTTTTGGGAAATGGATTCAACATTCAATTTGGTGGCCGGATTATCAGTTAAGACTTTTTATGAAAAACCAAGGCAAGTTTCCCGAGATTGACGTGCATGAGATGATAGAAATCAAAGGGTCAACAGATAAGCTGAAAAATCCCCTGATTCATTTTAATTACGATTCTATTACGCAGTATATACATAAGGTAGACAGCATTTATACTGAAAATGAAGCTAATAAGATTCTAAAATCTAACAGAGATTTAGCATGGTATGAAGCTATAAGAATGCCTGTACAAGATTTCCTTAAAACATTTTTTTTCCAAAGTGGCTATAAAGACGGTTTACATGGCTTGGTTTTAAGCATTTTACAAGCATTTTATGCTGAAATAGTATTCATTAAGGTTTGGGAGAAGAAGGGTTTCACTGACTATAATAATGAAAATTTTATAAATGAATTTTTGAAAGAATCAAGTAAGTCAGCTGCTGAATTCCGTTTCTGGGCATTATCTGCTCATATAGAAAATACAAAAAACATTGGAAAAATTATTTATTACCGAATGTTAAGAAGGAAAGTTGATAAAAAGATCAAAAATACCTAATATGTTAAAGATTTTTGTATCAATTATAACTTTCAATAACGATACAGATACTATTTCCTGCCTCCAATCCCTCGACAAGCTTCAGAAGATAAACGCTGATTTAGATGTAATTGTTATTGATAATGCATCAGACAAGCCTTTTACTATACCTTACGATTCGATTTTTAATTTTAAATTGCAAATAATTCGAAATAACGACAATCTTGGATTTGCTGCAGGTCATAACATAGCTATAAAATATGCTTTAACAAAAGGTGCTGATTATATATTGATACTTAATAACGATACTATATTAGATAATAAACTACTAAAGAATTTACTTGAAGAGGCTGAGTTAAACAAAAATGCAGGAATTATAGTACCCAAGATATATTTTGAAAGAGGATTTGAATTTCATAGAGAGAAATATAGCGAAAAAGATCTTGGTAATATTTTGTGGTTTGCAGGGGGATTTATGGATTGGGCCAATATAGTGGGGAAAAATCGAGGGGTAGATGAAATAGATAAAGGTCAATTTGACTCAACTGAAGAATCAGAACTTGCAACAGGTTGTTGTATGTTGATTAATTCGAAGGTATTTCTAAAATCAGGTTATTTTGATGAACGATATTTTCTGTATTATGAAGATTCTGATTTTACAATGCGCATTAAAGAAAATGGTTTTAAAGTAATTTACGCTCCTAAAGCGATCCTTTGGCATAAGAATGCTGGTTCAAGCGGAGGATCTGGATCTCTCCTTCAAGATTACTATATTTCGAGAAATAGGTTGTTATTTGGTTTTAAATATGCACCAATCAGAACAAAGATTGCTCTATTTAGGGAGAGTTTGAGTTTTATAATTAAAGGCAGGAATTGGCAAAAAATAGGTGTCAGAGATTTTTATCTAAAACGATTTGGTAAAGGATCTTTTAGAAATTAGTATTTAATTTGTATATATCTTTATGAATAAAATATCTGCTGTAATACTAGCAAAAAATGAAGAAAATATGATAGCAGATTGTATCGAGTCTGTTTCTTTTTGTGACGAAATTATTGTTATAGACAATGATTCAAATGATATGACCGCTGATATTGCAAAAAGTATGAACGCAAAAGTTTATTTAGTAAATGAATTAAGCTTTGCTTTTTTACGTAACTTTGGACTGTCTAAAGTTAAAAATGAATGGATATTATATGTTGATGCAGACGAAAGAGTAAGTACTATTTTACGTGAAAGTATATTAAATATAATAAAAGTTGCGGATAAAACAATAGCAGGCTATAGACTGAAAAGGAAAAATTATTATTTTGGGAAAAACGAATGGCCACAGATTGAAAAATTGGAGAGACTTTTTGTAAAAAAGTACTTGAAAAATTGGCGTGGAGAACTGCATGAGACACCTGAGGTAGATGGTCAAATAAAGAACATTGATGAGGGATTTTTATTGCATTACACACATCGCGATTTAACTTCTATGCTCAAAAAAACAATCGAATGGTCAAGGATAGAAGCCAAACTTAGATTTGATTCACATCACCCGAAAGTTACATGGTGGAGAATTCCACGAGTTATGCTAACTGCTTTTTATAATTCTTACATAAATCAAAAAGGCTATAAAGCTGGTACTGTAGGAATTATCGAAAGTACTTACCAGGCTTTTAGTATGTTTGTGACCTATGCCAGACTTTGGGAGATGCAGCAGAAAAGAAACCATTAACCATTAACCATTAACCATTAACCATTAACCATTAACCATTAACCATATCGTATTCTTACGAGATGAGGTCAACTTTCTCATTTAATATAATTGGTGACATCGATGTCAGTTCGTCTTTGAAATATTCAATATTTGGAATATCATTCCATAGAAAAATTTTCATATTATTTATATAAGCAAGACCAATTTCTAGAAACGTATTCCCACCTATATAGCCTTTAATTCCTTTTTTTTCAAGATTCACTACTAAAACTGCTTCATCTTTTTTCATTCTTTCCCAATTCCATCTAATTAAATCGTTACTTATTACATATGAATTAAAACTTCCATCTTTCTTCATTGATTCAATGCCTTCTACTGTCATCTCACCTTGAAGTACACGCTCTACAGAGTATGGTAAGCTAACATGATGACCTTTTTCTTCTAGTTTATTTTTTATCAAACCTGCTTCTTTGGAGAAAGTGAGGCTGCATATTACAGCTATTTTCATTTTAGTAATGCAAATAATTAAGTATGGTGTTTTTTCGAAAACCATTTCGTAATTTCATGTAAAGTTAGGGGATGTTTCGCGAAAAAGAATAAATAAACTATTGGAATTATTGCCAAATCATTAAGCGGAATTAGTATAACCAGAGCAATAAACCACTTTTTTTGATGACTAAGTGCTGCTTTCCATAATGCTACACCTTTCCAGAAAAGCTGCCATGTAGTTATGAAAATAAGTGCAGCAATAATTTGCGGTGATATAGCTTCCATGGGATTATCATACCAGGCCTTACATTCGTATGCAAGAGTTCTAAAAACTGCTAAAATTAGTAAGCTGTATTATGAAAATAGGTATATTTGATCCTTATTTAGATACTTTAGCTGGAGGCGAGAAGTATATTCTATCCGCAGCTATATGTTTAGCCAATCAGCATGAAGTTTCATTGTTTTGGGATAATGATAAAGTATCACATATAAAGGCAAATGCACAAAAAAAGTTTGGAATTGATTTATCAAAAATTAATTTTGAGGAAAATATCTTTTCAAAAAACACAACGTTTTTTTCTAGACTACTTAAAAGCAGTAAATATGATCAGATAATATTTTTGAGTGATGGTAGTATACCTACAGTATTAAGTAAGTTAGTACTTCATTTCCAAACACCCGTAGAGTGGGTAGACGGTAAGGCAATAAAAACAAAAATAAAATTAAAAAAAGTAAGTCAAATAATATGCAATTCTGAATATACTAAAAAATATATAGATCGAAATTTTTCAGTAAAAAGTAAGGTAATTTATCCTCCAGTGAGTATCCCCAATAAGTTATTTATAAGTGAAAAAGAAAATTTTATACTTAATGTAGGAAGATTTGGAGTAAACAACCAAGGTTCCAGTTACAAAAAACAAGAAGTTTTGATAGAAGTATTTAAGAAAATGATTGATGATGGTCTTAAAGATTGGTCTTTCAGAGTGATAGTGAGCCTACTTGATAAGGATGTGAAACAACTGGATTATTTACAATCCAAGCTTAAAGATTATCCAATAAAATTGATAGTAAACCCTGATAATAAAACTCTTTGGAAAAATTACAGTCAGTCTAAAATTTACTGGCATGCGTCTGGGTTTGGTGAAGATCTTCGGCTACATCCCGATCGCGCAGAGCATTTTGGGATATCTACTGTTGAGGCAATGGGCGCAGGAGTTGTGCCTGTAGTGATAAATGCTGGTGGACAGAGGGAAATAGTGACTGAAGGTAAAAATGGATACTTGTGGGATACAGAGAAAGATTTAATTGAAAAAACTCTATCACTCATCGGCAATAGTGAATTACTAGCAAAGATATCAAGCCAATCTATACATGATTCAAAAATATTTTCAGAGATGGAATTTTGTAAGAAAATAACCTCTAATTTAACATGACGAAAGATAAGTTGTTTCCAGTTTTGCTAATTTTTATTCTTACTTTAATTACTTTTTCCTCGCTATTTACGGGTAAATTGCCTATTCCGTCAGATACAATAGTTGGTTTATATCACCCTTATAGAGATTTTTATGCTTCCAGTTATCCACGCGGAATTCCTTTTAAAAATTTTCTAATTACTGATCCTGTTCGTCAACAATATCCATGGAGGTTACTGGCATTAGATTCATTAAAAAAGTGGGAATTGCCTATTTGGAACCCTTATAATTTTGCGGGTACCCCGCTTATGGGGAACTTGCAGCATGCAGTATTTTATCCTCTAAATTTGCTTTTTTATATTTTTCCTACTTCATATGCTTGGAGTCTTCAGGTTTTGCTGCAGATTGTTTTAGCATTCATCTTCATGTATTTTTATGTTTCAAGTCTTAAATTGCATCGCTATGCGAGCGTTTTGTCTGCTCTTTCATTTGCACTTTCAGGATTTGCTGTAGCATGGCTGGAGTGGAATACCATAGTACATGTGTGGTTATGGTTACCGTTAATTCTATTAAGTATAGATAAAGTTATTTTTAATTATATTCATAATTCACACATAGAATTATCTTATTCAGAATTCCGAGTGAATTTAAAAGGTTATAAAGCATGGGCGCTCTCATTTCTTTTCGCTCTTTTATCGTCATTTTTCGCAGGACACTTACAGACGTTTTTCTACGTTTTTATTGTTCAAATTGCATACTTGGGAGCCAGATTATATCAGCAAAGTAAGAAAAAACGATTAATTTCTATATTCGTTATTCTATATTCGTTTTTCTTTATTTTCTCTGCTTTCCAATGGTTCTCTATATTCGAATTTATTAGTTTATCAGCTAGAAGTGTTGATATCGATTGGTACAAAGCGGGTTGGTTTATACCATGGCAACATTTTATTCAGTTTATAGTGCCTGATTTTTTTGGTAATCCTTCCACATTGAATTATTGGGGAGAATGGAATTATGGCGAATTCGTCGGTTATATAGGTTTGCTACCGATTATATTGTCTGTATATGCTATTTTTTTTCGATATGATAAAAAAACATTTTTTTTCGGATCACTTTTCTTTCTTTCTCTTATTTTTGCTTTTCCAACTTTATTCGCAAAGATTCCATTCCTATTATCTATTCCTTTTTTTTCTACAGCACAGCCTACGCGTTTGATTTCAATTTCCTGTTTTTCATTAGCCATACTAGCGGGTTTAGGTGCGGATTATTATCTAATGGACAAGAAGAGAATCTTTTATAGTATTGGGATATTCGGTATTTTAATTGGGTTAGTTTATATGTTGATATTTATTGGTGGTAATACTGAGGTGTATTCTACGGAATCAATGAAAGTTGCATTGAGAAATACTTTCATTCCATCTGTTTTATATATTGCCTGTGTGTTCTCCTTAATGGCGCCACGATTTCTGAAGATAAAAAAAGAATATATTATGGTTCTATTGATAGGTATTACATTCTTTGATCTTCTCCGGTTCTACAACAAATTTACACCATTTACAGATTCGAATTTTCTCTTCCCATCCACAGAGTCAATAACTTTTTTACAAAAAAATATAGGTTATTCTAGAATAATGTCTCTTGATAATCGTATTTTTCCTCCTAATTTTTCAATTATTTATAAGATTCCAAGTATTGAAGGATACGACCCAATGTATCTAAGGCGTTACGGTGAGCTGATTACTGCTTCGGAAAGAGGAGCACCTGATATAAGTCCTCCTTTTGGCTTCAATCGTATTATTTCACCAAAAACATATACTTCACATATCATAGATCTAATTGGAGTTAAATATTTTCTAACGCTTAATGACATTAACGATAGTTCTTTAAAAAAAGTATTTCAAGAAGGTGAAACAAGAATTTATGAAAATTTAGAAGTTTTTCCTAAGGTGTTTTTCGTAAGCAGCACACATTTTGCAAAAGATAAAAATCATGCAATAGATCTACTCTTTAATCAAAAGCCTAATTTGAGATCTGTTGCTATTGTAGAAGGATTACCCTCGGAATATGCTTTAGTAACAAATAGTAATTTAGGTATTGGTGTTGCAAGTATAAAGCAATACCGCGAAAATAAGATAGTAATCGAAACTACCAATAAATACAGTGGTTTTTTGGTCTTAATGGATAGTTACTATCCTTCATGGAAAGCGCAAATTGATGGAGAAAATACTTTCATTTATAGAACAAATTATAATTTCAGGGGTATTTTTGTACCAGCCGGAAGTCATAAGATAATTTTTTTCGCTAGTTTAATTTAATATGAACATTAGTATCATAATACCTAACTTTAATGGTGTTTCTACATTAAAAGCTAATATCCCTTCTGTCATAAGTGCGCTTTTGCATTGTATAAAATTAAAAAAAATCAAAGGTGAAATAATACTAGTTGATGATGGCTCTATAGATGATTCAGTTGCTGTTATTGAAACGATTCAAGAAGCAAATAAAGATTTAAGTATTAAGCTACTAAAACAAGAAAAGAATCTTGGTTTTTCATCAACTGTAAATAAAGGAGTCTTAGAGTCAAAATACGATATAGTAGTACTTTTAAATACTGATGTAAAACCTGAAATCGATTTTTTGATTCCATTATTGGGTCACTTTGTCGATGAGGAAGTTTTTGCTGTCGGCTGTATGGACAAGAGTATTGAAGGAGGAAAAGTAGTAATGAGAGGAAGAGGATTAGGGAAATGGATACGAGGATTTTTAAATCATACACGTGGAGACATAGATAAATCAGAAACTTTATGGGTAAGTGGGGGAAGTAGTGCTTTTAGGAAAAGTATTTGGGCAAGACTCGGGGGGATGTATGAAATATATAACCCTTTCTACTGGGAAGACTTAGATTTGTCGTATAGAGCTCTAAAAGCAGGGTATAAAGTAAACTTTGAAAATAAAAGTATAGTTTCTCACTTTCATGAAAAAGGTGTTATAAAAAATTTGTATAAACCTTCAAGGGTGAAAATAGTATCCTATACAAATCAAATTATTTTTGCCTGGATTAATATGACTGATACAGATATAATCTTTACACATTTTTCCTTGATTCCTTATCATTTATTTTTGGCTTTAGTTCATAGGGATATTTATTTTATCTTAGGTTTTTTCAACGCAGCCATAAACCTAGGTAAAATTGTAAATTTAAGAAAACAAACACAGAATTTCGTTGTCAAAACAGATAGAGAGGTTATACAATCAATATCGGGATGAAATTATCTATATTAATACCAGTCTATAATGAGGAGAAAACTATTGAGCGGTTACTAAAGAAAGTTAACGATATATCTATACTTGATGTAGAGAAAGAAATAATAGTAATCGATGATGGATCCACAGATCGAACAAGTAAGTTAATTGAAAAGCTGCATAAAGAGGGGAAGATTATTCTAATTAAGCATGATAGAAATCAGGGTAAAGGAGCTGCGATTAGGTCAGGATTAAATCATGCGACTGGTGACTATACAATAATTCAAGATGCTGACCTGGAGTATGATCCTGCAGATATCGCTTCCCTACTTACGCCAATTATTGAGAAGAAAACAGAAGTAGTTTATGGTACTCGCTTAAAAAGATTACCGAATTTCAAAAGAGATGAAAGAACTATAAGATTTTTTATTCATTATATTGGTAATAAGATGCTAAGTATTATAACCAGTGTTTTCTATGGTCAATGGATTACTGATATGGAAACAGGATATAAGCTGATACCAACTAAAGTTATGAAAACGCTTAAATTAAATTCTACTGGATTTGAAATGGAGCCAGAAATTACTGCAAAATTGTTGAAGAAAAGGTATAGAATTTATGAAGTATCAATATCCACAAATCCTAGGGGATATAAAGAAGGTAAAAAACTTAATACTGTAAAAGATGGGTTTCGTGCTTTATGGGCACTAATTAAATATCGATTTATTTAAAGATATAAATAATTACTTTATCTGCTTAAATTTGCAACCTTTAGTCAATAATTATTCTTAGAAAATAATGAAAAAAGAGAAAGTAATAGTTGTTATGCCCGCTTATAATGCAGAAAAGACTTTGGAAGCGACATATAGAGATATTCCTGAAGATTTTGCAGACGAAATAATATTGGTAGACGATAATAGTACAGATCAAACAGTAAGTATAGCTAGGAAGTTAGGGATTAGAACCATTAAACATACTCACAATACTGGTTATGGTGGAAATCAAAAAACATGCTATAGAGAAGCTTTGAAGCGTGGTGCTAATGTAATTATTATGATTCACCCAGATTACCAGTATGATAGTACGCTTATTGGCGAATTGATAAGCCCTATCATGTCAGGTAGGTTTGATATCATGTTTGGAAGCCGGATAAGAACGAGAAAAGAAGCATTAGAGGGTGGGATGCCATATACAAAATATTTTTTGAATAGATTTATGGCACTAATCGAAAATATCGTACTTGGAGTTAATTTTACTGAGCATTTTAGCGGTTTTCGTGCGTATTCAGTTAAAGTTTTGAAATCCTTACCATTAGAAAATTTCTCAAATGACTTTGTTTTTGATCAACAGCTTATGATATCGGCAATTGCAAAAGGTTATTCGATAGCCGAATACCCTGTGCCTGTAAGATATTTTTCTCAATCTTCTTCGATTGGCTATTTGAAAGGAGCTAAATTTTTACTTCAGACTCTTTGGACTCTATTACAATTTGTAATGTTTAAATTGCATATTTATAGAGCAAATATTTTTAATTAGCCAAGAAACATGATTTATAGATTTAATATAAGAATAAATTATCAAAAGTGAATGAACAAATCTCTAGCCTGGAATTAATTTATGTCAATCTCGGATTTATTTATATTATTTATTAATATCCTATTTGTTTTCTTGTCATTTATACCCGCATTTTATATACCGGGAAGAGTTATACTGGGAAAAAATATAATCCTAAAAGGTTTGTCGCTACAGATAGTTTCAATAATTATAGGCATATCATTCTGGGCATGGCAAGGCTTTGTATTTGGAACACTTAATATAAGGTGGTTTACTTATTTATATCTTGGCTTTTGTCTTCTTATATATATCAAGAACAAATACATAAACGAAATACGACTTGATTTTAGTTATAAAAAAATAGATGCCATCACAGTACTAATTATAATTTTAGGAATTTTTGCTCAGACTTTTCCATATTTTTTCATGGGAATTACTACCACAGAAGGTTTAAGATTCAATGCCTTAAATAACGTAGATCATATTTGGCATGCTAGCTTAGTGAGGGAGTTAGTAACACGTTTTCCGCCCAATGAACCAGCAATTTCAAATATCGAGCTTAAAGACTATCACTACTGGTATAATCTTGTTGCTGCAGAACTGGTTAGAATTTTCAGATTACCCTTTTTCCAAACTCAGTTTATCGGATTGTATAGTTTGTCTAGTTTTTTATTAGCAGGCATAGGTTATTTAATTGCAAAGGAAATTTATAATAAAAGACTTTTTATAAATTTATCACTTTTTTTTCTCTTTTTTATCGGTGATATTTCCCATCTTATAACTTATATTTTGCAAAGGAAATTTATATTTACGATCCTTTCACTTGCCAATGATGCTACAAGATTTAATGACAGCCCAGCTTTTGCCTTCTCTATAATTATCGGTCTTGTAGCTTTATATTTGATTATTCTCTACAAAGATAAGTTAAATCTAAAGTTAACAATCATTATCTCTTTGATGTTTATAAGTTTACTTGAATTTAAAGTATATACCGGAATTACATTTATTACGGGTTTAGCTTCATTGTGTGCTTACTATATGATAAAAAAGAAATTTTTATATGGTCTATTATTTATTATTACATCACTGTTTGGAGGTTTAATATTTTTTTCATCTACTTCATCTAGTGCTGGAATTTTTTTATTACCATTTGAACTACCACGCAGTTTCATAGCACAAAAAGAATTCGGATTGTTTGATTGGGAGCTTCGATGGCATATTTTTTATGATCACAATAATTATATACGTTTATTACAGTATGGTATTTACATGTCATTAATTTACCTAGTAACCCAACTTGGAGTATTATTTATAGGTTTGATACCTATAAAAAAATCATTATTTTTGCTGAAAGCCGAAATAACTATTTTTTTATATTCAGTGGTAGGAACGGGAATAATTTTAGCACTATTTTTTTATCAAAAAGTGGGTGGTGCAAATATTTGGGAATTTTTACTTCCCGTTATAATAGTCCTTTGTTTTTTAGCCGCACTAAATTTAACTATTCTTATTGAGAATAAAAATAAGTTCTTAACTTTTATTTGTATTTCTTTGGTTTTAATACTTGTATTACCTAGATGGATTTATACAGTTAAAGTAAATACAAAAAATGAGGTATTTACTGATTTTCGCGGTGTAAGAACGAATGAGCTTGAGTCTTATAGCTACATTAAAAATAACGTTTTAGATGAGGATGTGATACTTGTTATGAGTGATACTGAGTATCTTTCTTATTCTTCAAAAACAAAGATGATTACCGGTAAGCAGTTTTATCTATCAGGAAAAGGAGTCAGGCAAAAAGCTACAACAGAAATAAATAGAAGGTTAAATATAATAAATAGCATAACATCCGGTATGCTTAATGAAGTCATAGATGAATTAAGAAATGATAAAGTCAGATATTTATATTATTACGGAAGTGCACCCTTAAATATTTTAGAAAACCGAAACTTGAAAGTAGTTTTTAGAAATAGTGCTGCGACTATATTGAAAATAATATAGAAATCGATATAAATATGTTTAACTATTTTCATAAATTTAATGTTTTGAGGATTGAGAGAATTGTTGTTTTTTTATTGATAATTATACTTGCTGCATTCGTTCGCTTTTATTCGCTGAATATTCTTCCTGTTTCATTATATTGGGATGAGGTTGCACAAGGCTATAATGCATATAGTATTTTAATGACGGGAAAAGATGAATACGGGTCGAGTTTTCCATTAGTATTTCGCTCTTTTGATGATTTTAAAATGCCTCTATATATTTATCTTTCCACAATAGTAATAAAATTTTTCGGACTAAATGAATTCTCTACAAGATTTATATCAGCCTTAGCTGGGACTTTGACTGTCGTTTTTACAGTCTTTTTGACAAAAAAAATATTAGAGTTTGGAAATTATAAAAATAGCGAGCATATAGTCTCAATAAGTTATTTTAGTGGTTTAATGCTAGCTGTTTCACCCTGGCATATAAATTTTTCAAGAGGAGCATTTGAAGCAAATCTGGCTTTATTTTTTGTCGTTGTGGGTCTCTATTTTTTTATATCGGGAATGCAAAATAAAAAATATTTATACATCAGTATAATTCCATTTGTTTGCGCGTTTTACAGTTATCGAAGTATATTAGTTTTTTTACCTATTTTAATAAGTTTCAGTATTATGATTTTCAATCAGTACTTTAGGAAAATATATCTAAAACATTTAATCTTTTTCTTTACTATTTTAGCAATATTTCTTTCTCCGCTAATAATTACTTTATTTTCAGGTTTTGGTGATAACCGTGTATCGCAGGTGAGTATTTTCGAAAATTCAAATCAATTGCTTTATGAAAATAGTATCAAGCAAGCCAAAGAGGGAAATACTTTTTGGGCTCGACTTAAATATAATAGAAGAATTACTTTTAGCTATATTGCTTTTAGCAATTATATTTCTCATTTCAGTCCTTCATTCCTTTTTATCGATGGTGATGGTAATGGAAGACATAGTATCAGGGGTATGGGTATGATGTATGCCTGGGAATTGCCTATTATAGTAATAGGAATAATTATTTCCTATCGTAATTTTAAAGACAAACGCTTTTTCTGGTTTATATTATTCTGGTTATTTAGTGCCCCTATACCTGCATCTTTAACTCAACCTGCTCCACATGCCTTAAGATCATTGAATATTCTACCTGTACCTCAAATATTTTTTAGCCTTGGTATTATTTATCTTTTATCAATCGTATCCAGAAAGCAAAGAATTGTTTTATCAGTATTTGTCATTATGATAATAATTTTTTCCCTTTATATTTTTAGCAACAAATACAAGCATCATATGATAAATGCAGGTTCTGAGTGGGGAGATGGTTATAAACAACTCGTTACGGAAGTTGGTAATGATTATTCGGATTACGACTTATTTTTAGTAACCGGAGCAAATTGGGAACCTTATATTTATTTTCTTTATTATAATAAGTTTAGTCCAGTGGACTATCAAAAAAACGGATCAAGTATTTCGTTTGATAAATACGTTTTTGGCGGGACGTCATGGGATAAAGATAAAAAACGTAAAACCCTTTTAGAACTTGATTTAAAAAACATAAATAATAATTCAAAATCCTTATTAATTGTAACACCAAAAGAACAGAATGAATTACAGTATAACTTTCATAAAATAAAAGAAATTAGAAATAATAATAATGTTACGATATATAATATTGGAAAATTATTATGAATTTAAGAAAATATTTGATAATTGTAATAGTTGTCATGGCCGGTCTTTTCCGTTTCATGCGTATAGAATCGATCCCTCCAAGCTTATACTGGGATGAGGTGTCCCAGGCTTTTAATTCTTACTCGATTTTAAAAACAGGATACGATGAACATAAAGAGTTAATGCCTATAGCTAGGTTTAAGGCTTTTGGCGATTATAAAGCACCAGTTTATATTTATTTAGATGTACCCTTTATAGCTTTACTAGGGAAAACGAATTTAGCAGTTAGATTTCCTTCCGCGCTTTTCGGAACATTAACTGTGTTAGTATGTTATTTTTTAGTAAAAGAATTATTCTTCAATAATAGAAATAAAAATCAAATATCTTTAGCAGCTGCTTTCTTTTTGGCTATTTCGCCTTGGCATATTCAGTTATCAAGAGTAGCTTATGAAGGGAACTTAGCAACTTTTTTTACAATATTGGGGATAACTTTATTCCTATTATCATTAAGAAAGCAAAAATGGATTTTAATTTTCAGTATTATTTCATTTATTATCGGTTTTTATGCTTTTAATGCGCATCGTGTTTTTATACCATTATTAATTTTTCTTATTTTTAGCATATATTTTAGACAAATTGCGTTTAACAGAAGATTGGTTTTAGCGTTAATTACCTTAAGTATTATACTTCTATTTCCAATTATTTTATATCTTAGATCACCTGAGAGTAAATTACGTTTTAATGAAGTTAATATTTTTACTAACATTGATACTATCAAACGATCAAATGTGTTAATGGAGCAAGATAAAAATTCTACTTTTTCACGCATAATACACAACAGAAGAATACAATTCATGAGAGAATATCTTATAAATTATTTCGATTTTTTTGAACCAACCTACCTTTTTATAAAAGGTGATATTAACCCCCGATTTTCGCACAGAGCTAACGGTCAGTTGTATCTTTGGATGATTCCCATACTGACTGTAGGAGTTTATTCTTTACTTGCACACGCAAATAAATCTACATTACTAATTCTTGGATGGTTCATCTTAGCTCCAATTGCTGCTGCTACAGCTCGGGAAACACCGCACGCATTGAGAAGTAGTACGTTTATACCTACATACGAAATAATTGCTGCGGTTGGATTTTCTGTTATATATACCACACTTCAAAGATATTCAACTAAAATTAGATTTATTATTTTTTTTATATGCGGGATTATCGTTTCATTTTCTGTTTTTAATTTTTTTCATAATTATTTTACTCATAACCCGAAACGATTTTCGAATGACTGGCAGTATGGTTACAAACAAGTTATTGAGAAAGTTGAATTGCTTAAATATAAATATGATGTAATTTATTTCACTACAACATACGGAAGACCATATATTTATGCAGCATGGTATGGTAATTACACACCAAATGATTTCTGGAAGGAAGTGAGAATCGTAAAAGATACCCAAGGATTCTATAACGTCACAAGTATTGATAAGTATATTTTTTCAGAGCCATTAAGCAATTCGAACAAGAAGGTATTAGTGGTTACTACTCCCGATAAGCTGCCTTCATGGGGAAAAATATTGGACAAAGTGGATTTCCTGGACGGTAAAACAGCATTTATCATTTATGAGGAATAGATTTTCAAGAAAACAGTTAGTGATATTTTTAATAATTTTTATATCTGGAGTATTCTTGCGATTCTACATGCTTGGTTCAATACCAAATTCGCTTAATTGGGATGAAGTTTCATGGGGGTATAATTCTTATTCAATTTTAAAAACTGGTCAAGATGAGTACGGAAAATTTATGCCACTCAGTTTTCAGGCATTCGGAGATTATAAACAGCCAGTCTATGTTTATGCCTCTGTCATTCCTATAAAAGTATATGGTTTAAATAGTTTTGCTGTACGATTTCCATCTGCTTTTTTTGGCTCTATTACAATTATTTTTGTATTTTTACTCACTTACGAATTATTCAGAAAAGAAAATTTGAGAGCGAATTTAGCCTTACTATCTATGGCATTGTTTGCAATTTCGCCTTGGTCGATTCAGTTTAGTAGAGTCGCTTTTGAAGCAAATTTAGGTATTTTCTTTACTATCGCAGGAGTGTTTTTATGCGCTTACGCTTTCAGAAATAAAAACCTACTTCTCTCTATAATCGGTATAATTGTTTTTTCAATTAGTTGTTACACATATCATAGTCAGAAAATATTCACACCAATTTTGTTTATTGGATTATTGGTTTATGGAAAGAATTATATATTTAGCAGGAGAAAGGTTGCGGTAATTCTGATTATTGTTTTTTTGTTTAGCAATTTATTATGGCTAACTGATTTTAGAACAACTAAACGAGGTAGAAGCGTGATGTTTACTTCGCAGCAGACGATGATTCTAAAGGAATCAATTGAAAATATTCGATACGATAATCTCAATCAAGATTTTATTGGACAAGTGTTGCATAATAGAAGGCTTGTCTATTTATCAAAATATCTAGAAAACTATTTGATGCATTTTTCGCCTAATTTTCTTTTTATGTATGGCGATAATGCCAGGCATCATGCTCCTGACAATGGCTTAATTTATTTAGTATCTTTACCATTTATTATTATAGGCATGGTTAATTTAGTAAAAAAGAAAAGTAGTAATGTTGGGATCTTGTTTTTTTGGTTTCTGACAGCTCCTATAGCATCAGCTTTGGCTGTTGATGCTCCAAATGCTTCACGTAGCTTGGTTTTTCTTCCAACATGGCAGATAATAACCGCATATGGGATGATAACCACCATATCAAATAAAACAAAATTTTTTAAATTAGGGTTGATTTTTTCTATTTTATTTTTGTATACGGCCAATTTCATTTATTATATTCATAATTATTTTAATCATACAGATACTGACTTTTCTCCTTATTGGCAGTATGGATATAGAGAAGCTGTTCTTGATACTAAATCTGAAAAAGACAAACCCATAATTTTTTTATCTGATTTGGAACAACCATACATTTTTTATCTTTTTTATACAAAAAAAGAACCTTCTGATTACCTGCGTTTTACTGGATCATCCGTAAGGCGCAACGAATGTTTCACCATCGATAATGCATTTTTTGGTAAATGTGAAGATAAAATTAAACCAAATACAGTGGTAATTTCGGATAAATTTGTACCAGATGCATATAAATATAAGAGAAAAGATATTATTCATCCTAACGGGGATAAAGCACTTTCTATTTATAGAATTGATAAATAATGTAAGTTAATTTTTATATTGTATCTTGAGTGCAGGTGATTATATAATAAGATTATAATAGATGAGTTTTTGATATTTAGCTTATATGCCCTATTTATATATCATAAATAAGCATTAATTTGACACTTAAGCTAGTTTATAAAAGATTTTTTGTGAACCAAGTTT
Source organism: uncultured Gammaproteobacteria bacterium (assembly GCA_964653195.1). GTDB lineage: Bacteria > Patescibacteriota > Microgenomatia > Levybacterales > UBA12049 > CAYMDS01. The sequence continues at coordinate 12,401 of CAZZCX010000002.1, read as the reverse complement.
AATTAGTATGCAATTAACTAATTTTATAAAAAAACGTGGGAATTTAATACTTATTATTTTCTTCTTTTTCATTTTCTGTATTCTTTCAATAAACGCATTACATGAATCATATCCAGATGAATTTGATAATATTTTAGGTGGAAAATACATACTTTCGGGTAGTTTACTTTACAAAGACTACTTTACGCATCATGGTCCAGTAGCCTATTTTCTTTCGGCTTTCATTTTACTTTTTAGTAATGGTTCTTTTGTCATCTTTCGTATTCTTTTTGCTTTTTTAATTTTTCTTTTCTTATTGTTATCTTATCTCTATTTAAGGGATCGTTTCGGAAACATAAGAACTAACTTCTATCTTGTATTTATTTTTATCACCGCACTTGCAGGAAATTATTACTGGCTACATATGCTATTAGCTGACAGTTTATCTGCTTATTTTTTTGCTCCTGTTATCGCTATTTTGCTCTTAGCTACATTTTATAAACAAAGATTACGCTTACGAGATTTAATTATGATTTCGATATTGACTTCATTATCTATTCTTAATTCATTAACTTTTATTTTCTTCTCGATCTTAATTTATTGTTATTCTTTATATTTATACCTATCAACAAATAAGCCAATTAGGCTTATGTCGAAAAATTCTATCAAAATTTTATTTATACTAGGTGCTCCTTATATTATTTTCTTCATTTATTTAATTATAACTTCGTCATTGACAGATTATTTATATCAAGGGTTTACTTTTAATCAGTTATATTATATTTATAATTACCCTCGTCCAGAAGGTTCAACTGCCATAAATCCTATCCGATTTGCTATCGTTATTGCTAACACTTTTTATAATAATTACTATACTTTGCTTCAACAGGTCCCAAGTATGAATTTAGGTTTTCCAATGAATATCGCAATGGCTATTAGTACATTTAGCCTAACGATCTATCTTTTCCTAAAAAAAAGATTTCTATTCGCTCTATTTTTTATTGGGTTATTAGTTTATTCCAACGCAAGAAGTGACCCATTAACATCTAAAGAAACAGATTATCAATCTGCTATTTATATTATTACAGCTTTTATGAGCGCCCCTTTCTTAATTATAAAATTATGGGAAGAAATTAGTACGAAGTTAGTCGTGTACGCCTATAGGTATTTGTATTTTATGCTGTTAATTATTACTTGTATTTATTCTTTATCAGCAACAATGTTTCTTTTTCAAAAGTTTTTTAACCGTACTTATGATAAATATATGGGTCACGCTGCACTTATTTATGATCGTCCGGAAATTGCTCCAATAATTAATAAAATTACATCACCAAGCGATACTTTCTGGATGGGTCCATTTGAATTCAAAGAACTTTTTTATATACATGCCAAACCAGCATCACGTTATCAAATTTTTATACCTGGGATGGGAGCAGCTGAAGAAATACATGAATCATTTTTGGAGGAGTTCGAAAGAACTAAGCCAAAGATTATATGGTTTCAGAAAAACTTTTCTATATTAGGCCGTAATCCAGAAATGTATGGTCAATTTTTTATCGACTATTTAGATAAAAATTATTTTACTATACTTAATTATACCCAAAACGGTCAAAGTTACATATCGAACGTACCAATAAACGAAAAAGTAGATATAGAAGCAAGATTATATATTAGAAAAGAATACAAAGAAGAAGTAATAAAAAAGTTAATTGATAATAACTTAATTAAACTTAAAGAGATTTATTAACTTTGAATAAATATATTCTGCAGTATGATTAACTATCATTTAATGTTTTTTAAGTAGCGTTCATATAATGAAAAGCAATAATGAAAAAAAATTATCAATTGTACTTGCTACATATAACGAAGAAAAAAATATAACTACTTGCTTGGAATCAGTAAAAAATTTGGCTGACGAAATAGTTATTATAGATGGTAGTTCTAATGATAAGACAGTTGAAATAGCGAAAAAGTACAGCAAGAAAGTAATAGTTACTGATAATCCTCCAATTTTTCACATTAATAAACAAAAGGCATTAGATAACGCGACTGGTGACTGGATTCTGCAATTAGATGCCGATGAAATAGTCACACAAGAACTAGCTTTAGAAATAAGAAAAGTAATTTCTTTAAATCAGGAAGAGCTGATAGCTTATCAAGAAAAACTGGTTAATCGATCTCTTTTTCTCAGACATCAGAACATTATCAGTCAGCGTGATGGATTAATTGGTAGACATGATAATGAAATTGTTGCCTTTTATATTCCTCGTAGAAATTTTTTTCTCGGTAAGTTTCTTATGCATGGAGGCGTATACCCAGATGGTGTAATACGTTTAGTAAAGAATGGTAAAGCCCGGTTTCCAGCGAAAAGTGTTCATGAACAAATTACAGTCGATGGAAAAATTGGCTGGCTGCAGCATGACATCATCCATATGGATTCTCCTACATTTAGTAAGTATCTGGCAAGGTGGAATCGTTATACAGATCTACAAGCGCAGGAAATTAAGAAAAATATAAAAAGAAATAAACTGTCTTTTATATTCAATTATTTGTTTTTTTATCCGTCTAAGTGGTTTATTCTTACTTATTTTAGACACAAAGGTTTTATGGATGGATGGCAAGGTTTTGTTTTTCATTTTTTTTCCTCACTAAGATTTATTGTAAGTTATATAAAATCTATAAAGTAAGTATTCATCACTACTGTATATAGTTAAATAGAGACTCTTTTATATTTTATGGAAAGATTAAAGTCTTTTACGCCATCCATTAGAAATAAAATTATTTTCAAATACTTATTTATAATTATTGGGTTTTTGATCCCTGCATATCTAAGTATTAGTATAGTTGTTTCTGGCAACATTCCTTTTTGGTATGATTCTGCAAGAGATTTGTCAGCAGCAGTGGCAAATCTGAAAAAAATAAGTTTAATTGGTCAGACTACAGGTATACCAGGACTATTTTATGGTCCATATTGGATATGGCTTTTGAGTTTAGGTATATCTGTTTCTAAAGATCCTCGAATCATTTTGTTATTGGTAATAACAATTCCATATTTAGTTATCTTCCCAATTCTATTAATTAAAATATTTGGTTATATAAACGGAATTTTTTTATGGCTTGTATTCTTCTTCTCAACTGGTGTGTACTATATGACACATCTTTGGAATCCTGTAGTTGCTCCTCTTTTATTATTGTTTATCATTTTTATCGCTGCGAAGCTCTTAGAATTTAAAAGAAATAGCTATCTTATGGTCATATTTATCGGTATTTTAACTGGAGTCCTAATGCAATTTCATATGTCTTTGGGGTTTGGGATATTTATCGGCAATATATTTCTAATTTTTTTAATTTTCGTAAATTCTAATTTTAAATTCTCGAAGAAAGGGATTGCTTGGTCAAAATTTAATAATTTTTTTGTGTATTTCATAGGTTTTTTGTTGTCATTTTTACCTTTTTTAGTGTTTGAATTACGACATAACTTTATGCAACTAAACAGTATATTCGAAGTTTTTATTAGTCAGGAAAAGGTCATAGGAATCACAGGTATGTCAAAAAATGAAATTATACAGACATTCTTTGGTCGCTTAGAAGTATTATTAAAACAGCCGCTTTGGTTAATTGGTGCAGCATTTGTATCATTAACATATTATAAGTTTTTGAAAGATAAATGGAATATTTTTTCTTTTAGAAAAAAGTTACATATCTATTTACTGTCTTTATTGTTCACTATTCTTAGCGTATACCTTTCTGCAAAGAATCCTGTATGGGGATACCATTTTACAGGTATTGAAGTAATATTCTTAGTGCTATTAGGTTTATATATAGATAAATTTAATGTAGCAAGAATCATTCTAATATTCGTTTTACTATTAAGTACAAGTGCATACTTAAGAGAATATATGTATTCGGTACAGAGTAACCCTTTGAGTCATGGGTCATTATATACAAAGAAATATATAACCCAGATGATTCTTAAAGATTCAAAAAACGAAAATATTACAGTATTTGCTTATAGTCCGTCTATTTATGTTTTTGAATATTCTTATCTATTTAACTGGTTGGGTAATATGAATGTCCCATATGATCCCTCATTGAATCCTCGGGAGTCTCAATTAGTTTATTTAATACTTCAACCAACGCAGAACTCTAGCGCTGTTGAAGATTTTATAAATTACCGTACACCAAATTCAAAATATAAGACTGGAGAAATTTTTGAAATACCAGATGGAACTAAGATTTTAAAAAGAATTCGTAATGAATAAAGATAGCTATATACACATAAAGCAATTATTTTTTAAAAAGTCGACATTTTTACTTTGTGGAATATTGCTCATAGGAATTTTTTTTAGATTATATAACACACCTGATAGATTTGGGTTCGATCAGGATCCTACTCGAGACGCGCTTATTGCAATTTATGGTGCGGAGCAATTCCAGATCCCTTTAACAGGTCCGGCTTCAGGTATTGCTAATTTTACTTTTGGACCTTGGTATTACTACGAGCTAATTTTAGTAAAATTATTATTTAAAATTGATTACGCACCATTCTATCTAATAAGTTTTCATTCGATTTTGTTTATTATTTTGATGTATATACTTGGTAAATCCTTAAAAGATTCCATATTAGGTTTGATTCTTGCTTACTTGGCTGCTATATCCCCAGGGCAAACAGGCCCTTCTGCGGGTTTGAGTAATCCAAATTTAATTCCGATGCATGCTGTTTTAACATGTATAATTTTTTTACAGTTATGGAAGAATCAAAAGAAATGGTGGCTATCATTAATTTGGGGATTAACATTAGGAATAGGCATTAATCATCATTACCAGATAACCGCTTTACTTTTACTACCCTTTATTTTTTATTTAAGGAGCATTAAGCTGTACGTGTTGCATATTATTGCATTTATAGGCGGATTAATTATTGCATTCACACCTTTACTGATTTTCAACTATATTTTTGATTTACATACTTTTTATGGTGTTTTTAATTATCTGAGATTTGGTAGTGGTTTATACGTGCCAAATAGTTGGACAATTTATATCAAAGATTTTTGGCCAGAATTTTGGTCTTATATGATTGGTATCCCTGTATGGTACGGAGTTTCTTTAGGCTTATTCGCTTTATTTACGCATTTTTATCTTTTGTATAAGCATAAATTAACAGCACCCTATATATATTTGATGTGTGTGTTTGCATCTATTATTTTCATGTTGCGATATTACTCTGGGGTTAGAGATTATTATTATCTACTCTTCATTCATCCATTATTATTTTTGTTTGCTGGGTATCCCTTATGGATTCTCTTTAAGTTAAAATTTGGAAGATTTATCTGCATAGCATTACTTTTAAGTATATTTATATTTGCTTTTCCTCTTAATTTACAAAGACTGGCTGATAGAAATGATCATATAAGTTTCAGAAATGACGTAAATTCGCTTATTGGCTATAAATCAAATACTACATATACGGTATATTCATGCGGAAATAGATTTGATAGTAAAGTTATGGGTACAGTATTTCTGTTGCATAACCGAAATAAATTATCTTCAAATGGAGTAAAAGTAGGAATCAATACAGATAATTCATCATGTATTTTGCCTAACTCTACAATCAAAATAACATCTGCTATTTATAATATAAACGAATTATCTGATAAGCAGTTAGAGAATGACGGTTGGATAAGAGTTGGGATAGAAGATGTATATAAAAAGTATCTTCAATGGTGGGAAAAGTAACTTAATAAATGAATTGAATTGAGGAGTTAAATATAAAACTGCTATCATTAGTCTATGAGAAAAAAATATCTGTTTTGGGCATTATTATTCATAATTGGTATTGCTTTAAGATTTTACTTAATTCCTCAGAATTTGTTCTTTGGTCCGGAGCAAGGAATTGATTTTGCTGTTATGAAAAGAATAGCAGTAGATCACGATTTGACTTTGATAGGAGCTAAAACAGATGTAAGCGGTGTATTTCACGGCCCAATTTACTATTATCTGTCAATTATTCCATTTTTACTTAGTGGCGGTAGTCCTGTATTTATATTGTTTTGGTTTATTTTTATAAATACATGTACGATTTTTATAATATACCGATTAGGATTCGAAATATCTACAAAGAGGGCGGGAATTATAGCCGCAATACTCTTTACTTTTTCTTATGGAGCTATAGTCTATTCACGTTGGCTCTCAACTCATCCACTCTCTTTTCCTTTAGCGACTGGTTTTATCCTTTCGATTATTTTATTTTTGAAAGGGAATAAATATGGGTTGTATGCTGCAGCAATAATTTTTGGATTATTAGGGCAAGCAGAATTTCTACATTTTCTTTTTTATGGCGTTTTGGTTTTATTTATTATTTTGTGGTATCGTTCTT
>CAZZCX010000002.1:3310-5946 GCA_964653195.1 uncultured Gammaproteobacteria bacterium | reverse complement strand
TTGACTTTTTTAATTCTTCTAACATCTGTACTGTCTGTCATAATTACAAATACTAAAAAAAATAAATATACACCACTTATTTTGGCTTGGATTTTTACTCCACTATTTGTCCTGATAATAACACGACATGATGTTTTAGATCAGTTTTATGTAAGTATCGCACCAGGTGTGATTTTAATTGTTGCGATGTTTATAGATCTAGTAATTAAGAAAAGCAGAAATATTGGAGTGATTTTTATATCTATCCTTGTTTTAGTACAGTTATGGTACTGGAGTTTAAATATTCCTGAGAATCGGAATATATTTTTCCAATCGACCCAGCCAAAATTATTTTATAGTGACCAGTTAAAAGCAATCGATTATATATACAATGAAGCTTCAAAAGAGCCATTTTCAATACAAGCATACACTATACCTTATTGGATGCAGGAAGGATGGATATATTTGTTTTGGCAATATGGATTTAAAAAGTATAATTATCTACCAATTAAAGAAAAAGCAGGTAAGCTTTATGTGATTGTTCAAGATGATAATAACATTGAGTTTCAAAATAATTGGTTAAATGGAACCGTAGTCACTTGGGGAAAGCAGATTAAACAAAAACGTATAGGTACTTTGAGTATTCTCAGTCTTCAGGTAGAATAAATATCTAGCATAAATATGAATCATATTTTAGTAACAGGGGGAGCGGGTTATATTGGAAGTTTTATGGTGCAAAAGTTGTTAGATTTAGGGCATACAGTAAGCGTGATAGATAATCTTAGTAGAGGATACAAAGATGTAGTAGATAAAAGAGCGCATTTCTATCATGGAGATTTATTAAATAACCATTTCTTAAATGATGTTTTTAGCAAAAACAGCTTTAGCGCAGTAATTCATTTCGCGGGCTTCATATCAGTAGGTGAGTCTGTAAAATATCCTGATAAGTATTTTAAGAATAATACAATGGCGACATTTTATCTCATTGAAAAAATGAGAGAAAATAAAGTAAATAATATTATTTTTTCTTCTACCGCGGCTGTATACGGAAATCCACAAAAAATACCTATAACTGAAGATCATTCAAAAATGCCTGAAAGTCCGTACGGTGAGAGTAAGCTTCTGGTTGAAAATGGATTGTTATGGTATAACCACGAATTTGGCATAAACTCTGTTAGTCTTAGATACTTTAATGCATCCGGTGCTGCTCTTGATGGAACTAGAGGCGAGAGACATCTTCCCGAAACTCACATTATACCGAACGTAATAAAATCCGTTTTAGATGATAAGCCATTTACACTTTACGGAAACGATTACGAAACACTTGATGGTACATGCATAAGAGATTATATTCATATCCTAGATTTAGTGAATGCTCATCTTTTGGCGTTAGATAAACTGCAGAAAGATAATGGTGCCTTTTATTATAATGTGGGAACAGGTAACGGTTATACGAACAAACAAGTAATTGAAATGATAGAAAAAATCAGTGAACGGAATATTAAGCTCACTATTGAAAGTAGAAGATCGGGTGATTCAGCTATTTTAGTTGCAGATAATCAAAAGATTAAGAAAGAACTGGGTTTTACTCCTCAATATTCAGATTTAAAAACGATCGTCAAATCAGCATGGATGTGGCACAATCGATAATATATTATGAAATACCAGTATTTCTTTAGAATATTTCGTTTTTTCATTTTTGTAATTATTTGTATCAATATATCGCTAACTTTTTTTTCAGAGCGTTCACAGTATTTAAGTAAGACTTATTGGGATAGATATCCAGGTTTGCAGAAAGCATATTACGATTCAATCTATGCAAATAAAAAAGGTACTTGGCTTAATGATAAAATTCTATATTCATTTGCAGGTGGCGCATTCATGAAAGGGGTAAACCCTGTGCTTATAAATCCAGAGGTCTCACCACTTGGTAGATATATCATTGGGTTGTCTACAGTATTATTCAATAATGAAAATGTATTAAACGGTTTTTTTGTGATTATGACCTTGTTTCTTACTTACATTATATCCAGGCAGGTAGTTAAGTCAAAAACGGTAGCATTGTTGCCTATTTTTTTTCTTAGCTTTGAACCAATATTTAAAAATCAGATTATTAATACGCCACTTCTTGATATTATGCATGCTGTATTTTTGTTGCTATTTTTCTATTTATTTAACAAAAGCCTGAAGTCACCCCAAAGATCTTTACTGTCTATATTTTTAGCGAATTGTGCGCTTGGTTGTTTTATAGCTACAAAGTTTTATATCTTAGGTTTACCAATTGTGATTGCTAGTATTATTGTATTAATTCACAACAAGCTAAAAAAACATTTTTTGCAGTTCATCTTAACTCTACCTATAGCTATTGGAATACTATTATCAACCTATATTCAAGCGATCATTACAGGCTATCCAGTATCAGATTTTCTAGGTATTCAGAAATGGATTTTTATATATAATTCAGGTCACATGCAGTATCCTTTTTCTGTATGGCCTTTGTTAATGTTTAATTATTGGTATGTATGGTGGGGTAATATACCTGTTTTATCAGATCCACAATGGTTTATCAGTTGGCCTATATTGGTTATATTTACATTCCTGACTTTATTTTTATATCTTAAAAAATTAATTAGAACAAATAAAGCTGTTGAAATATT
>CAZZCX010000002.1:0-3210 GCA_964653195.1 uncultured Gammaproteobacteria bacterium | reverse complement strand
TTGAAGTATTATCCTGAGAATCAATACGATTTTTTTATAGAAGAAAAGAATATTAGAATGCCACAAATAATTCATTATCCATATTTCGATCCATTTCAAATAACTTTACCAATACGTAAGACTTCTAAGCGTGTTGTTACTGTGCATGATTTAATTCCGATTGTTTATCCTAAGAATTTTCCTAAAGGTGTGAAAGGTTTATTTAAATGGCAGTTACAAAAAACTGCACTTAGGAACACTGATGCGATAATCACCGATTCCATTGCTTCAAAAACTGATATCCTTCGTTTTACAAATATTCCAGAAAAGATAGTGCATGTTGTGTATCTTGCAGCTGGAGAAGAATTCAAATTGAGAGAAAACGGAAAAATAAATACAAAAATTACAAAAAAGTATGCACTACCTGAAAAGTTTGTGCTTTATGTTGGCGATATTACATGGAATAAGAATTTACCTAATCTCATTTACGCAATTAAAGAACTGGATATATCATTAGTAATTGTCGGAAAAGCTTTATCTGATGATACATTTGATAGCAAAAATCCATGGAATACGGATTTAGTGACTGTCAGAAAACTAATTCATAAAGACGAGCGTTTCATTAGGTTGGGCTTTATACCGCAAATGGATCTAGTGAGTTTATATCAAGCTGCAACCTTACTGGCAATGCCGTCTCGATATGAAGGATTCGGGTTGCCAATTCTTGAAGCTATGCAAAGCGGTTGTCCTGTTGTTACGTCAAAGGCGGGTTCATTAGGAGAGGTAGCGGGTGAATCAGCATACTTTGTGGATCCAGACGATATTTCAAGCATCGCTAGAGGAATAAGCGAAGTATTATCAAGCGAGATTATTCAAAAGAAACTATCTCAAAAAGGAATTGAACAAGCGAAAAAATTTTCCTGGAAAAAGACAGCTAGAGAGACAATTGAAATATACGATAAAGTACTGAGAAACTAATTAAAGTAAATATTTCTATATGAGAAAATTTGTAAAAAATATTTTAGTACATCCACTGATTACCGGAAGCTTTACGATATTTATAAGCACTTTCATCGCAAATGTAGGAGGATTTCTTTTTAATTTATACATGGCATCGAACTTAACAATTGCAGATTATGGTATCTTGGCGAGTATGATGTCGATTATTACGTTATCAGCATATGCAGCTAATGCTATAGTGCCATCGATGATTCAATTTGGTGGAAAATACTTTGCAGAGAATAATTTCCCAGCTATCAAAGAGTTGTACTTCAAGGCAGGAAAATTTCAACTCAGCTTAGGTATCGTTGCTTTATTGGGTTTTATAATATTTGCAGGCCAAATTAATAAATTTTTTCATTTAAGCTCTACAACCCTATTGATTATCACTAGCTTATCAGTCTTTGTGAGTATAATGATGACTTTAAACCTATCTTTATTACAATCTAAATTAGCTTTCACCTATATGTCTTTAATTACTATTATTGCATCAATTGGTAAATTGTTTATTGGTATTGTATTAGTCAAATTAGGAATGTCGATAATAGGCGCGGTTTTAGCAATTTTGATATCTGCAATAATACCTATGCTGTTATCTTTTTTTCCAATACGATTCGTATTTCAAACTTCAAGAAATAATATTACATTAAAAACCAAAGAGATATTTTTTTATGGTATACCTTCTGCATTATGTATTTTAGCTTTAAACTCATTAATTACCGTAGATATTATGCTGGTTAAGCATTTCTTCACTGCTGATACTGCGGGATTATATGCAGGTCTATCTTTAATTGGTCGAGTTATATTTTTCTTTACTGCACCGATAGGGATGGTAATGTTTCCTTTGGTTGTACAGAAATTTAATAAACAAGAGAACTACTTAAGTACTTTTTTGTTAGCGCAAGTTATAGTAACACTTTCTTCAGTAGGAATTAGTCTTATTTATTATATATTTCCCGAGCAAATTATATTATTATTCTTAAAGCAAAAAGAGTATTTAACCCTCATACCTTTATTGGGTTCATTTTCAATTTTTATTACTCTTTTCTCAATACTATCTATATTAGTAAATTTCTATATTTCAATAAGGGTGACTAAGATTGTTTACTTGATATTGGCTGCAGCAATACTCCAGATAATATTCATAATGGCTTATCATACGACGCTTATGGAAATTATAATGGTATCAACAATTATGGTATTTTTACTTCTAATATGCCTTATGTTATACTTTCCTTATGCGTCAAAGATTAGATAAACCGCGCATTTCTCCTCATTTATCAGTAGTTATACCAGCATATAATCAACAAAAAACTATAGACAGCGATGTCAGAAGGATTGTTTCTGTGCTTAATAATCTAAACCTCAATTACGAAATAATTATCGTTGACGATGGTTCGAAAGACGATACCTATCGGGTATTGTCAAAAGTAAATAACCCGTTAGTTAAAGTTTTCCATTATGATGAAAATCAAGGAAAAGGTCATGCGGTAAAATTTGGCATGATGCAAGCTAGGGGAGAAATCGTGGGATTTATTGACGCAGGTATGGATATACACACAAATGGATTCGCAATGCTTTTAAATCATATGGAGTGGTATAACGCTGATGTAATAGTGGGTTCAAAGTTACATCCGGCATCCAAAGTTAACTATCCGATTCAAAGAAAAATATTGTCGTGGGGATACCGTTTTCTTACTCGTTTACTATTCGGCTTCAAGATTCGGGATACCCAAGTTGGAATGAAATTTTTTAAAAAAGACGTTATTAGGAAAGTATTACCCCGTTTACTGGTAAAAAAATATGCATTTGATATAGAGATTTTAGCTGTGGCATATAGACTAGGATATAAAAGAATTTATGAAGCACCGATTGAAATTGATTTCAGGGGTAACACAATCACTACCTGGAATGTATGGATTACAATTTATAATATGCTTTGGGATACTTTGGCTGTGTTTTATAGATTAAGAATACTACATTATTATGATAATAAAAATTTCAGTAAGTATTGATAAATATTTAACTACTTGAACCTCTAAAAAAAATAGTATAGGATTATTCACATTGTTTATGCAGGTGCTTATAACAGGAGGTGCAGGATTTATTGGCAGTAATGCCGCGATGTATTTCCTCAACAAAGGTTATAGTGTAACTATTTTAGATAATTTCTCCAGAAAGGGAAGCGTTGATAATGTTGAATGGTTAAAAAAAACAGCGAAGATTAAACCT
>CAZZCX010000001.1:120929-130582 GCA_964653195.1 uncultured Gammaproteobacteria bacterium | reverse complement strand
GGAGGATATACTGAAATACCAGGTGAGCCAGGCACAAATTTTATAAATCATTTCTTAAACGGAAATTCTTATCTGGGATCTACTAAGACTCGAGCTGATGGTACAATTTACTGGCCTACTGTTCGAGAGCTAGCAGAGTTTACGAATAATGCAATAGCTGAGGAAAAAATGAGCCAATTCACAGAGTTTATCCCAAAAGTCGTACTGGCAGGCTTCAATGGCACAGAGTGGAGAGTAAACGACCAAACTATACTTAGTCGTGACACAGATGGAAAAGGCCATATGCAGCTACACACTGGTCTTGGTACATGCGCTGAAAATATCGCTTCAACATCTCCAACGTTAGGTCCTACTACCGCACCTACTTGTACTTATACTAGCGCTACTAAGATTAGCAAATATCTTGCAGACCAGGCAGGTCATCGAACCATAAGTGAAGAATTTGCATTAAGCGACAAAGTCGATAAGACTAAACCTATAAAAATTGGGGTAGATTGGGGTTGGACTGGCTCAGTTGGAGATACACAATTAGGACCGGTAGATCTCCCCGGTACAGATTTAGATCTGGATGCAGGGAATAAATGGCAGGAGAATGAAGAAAGCAAAGTAGATATTTTCGCTGAAGCATCTGGATCAGCAGATCTGACAAGTCTTGGAACTATCGTATGTCCTGATGTTGGTGAATATAAAGTAACGCATGAGTCTTTGCAGTTTACTATGTTTTCAGATGGTAGATTATTGAATTTTACTGATGGCGATTTCATTATTAATACCAACTTAAAAGACCCAAAACGTGACGGAGGCAGCTGGTACACATGTCCCCTTATTGCGGGATCTGCTCCTTTACTATCCTCAGTTGAAGCAGAAAATGAGCGTCCGGCATCAGAATTTAAAGAAGTTACAATAAACTCAGATACGACCAAACTTAAATTTGAAAAAGTATTTACCGGAGACACAGAAGGTAATTCTACGGGCTCCCATTTTACTAGATTAATTATCCAAACTTGTGAATTCCCTGAAGAACCATAAAGTTTTTTTATATATAATTAATTTATGAATTCATTTATAAAAAATAAAAAATTGATTGTTATAATAAGTATATTAATACTTGGGTTTATCTTTATAATTGCTTTTTTAACTTTCAATAAAGGGTCCAAGAAGGATACCCAAAATAATCCTCGCCCTACACCATTTAGTCAATCCGAGACTTCAAAAGTAAATTTAAATAAAGGATGGGTAAAACTCCCAGTAAGCGAAGACGATCCTAGGCTTTGGGTGGACGAAAACGGTAATACGATCGAAAGCGACAATTCAAACGAATAATAATTAAATCTCAATTACCACAGACATTACGAGAGGCTTTTTCTTTAATTTATGGTCAATATATCTTACAGCCTGACTTTCGATAAATCTTCTTAAATGCACCCAGTTACCTACTTTGTCTGTTTTCTGGCTTAGTCTTTCTTTTATAACTCTTTGTAAGCCTTTCTCAAGCTTCTGTATATCTATACCTACTAGTCCCCGAGTCACAATCCCAAAGCTTTCGCCCAGTTGACCATCTGACGCGTTCACTTCTACCATGATAACGACTATACCATCATGTGCAAGCATCTCTCGATCTCTTAGAATAAAGCTTTCTACTTCCTCTCCAGATATCTGATCCACATAAACATTTTTAATTTTTATCTTTTTTCCGCGCAGTACTTTGTCTTTTGTAAATAAAAGCTCCTGTCCGTTTTCAATAAGTAGAATCTGAGAGTTCTTATAATTCATCTTTAGTGCATTGGTACGATAAGAGATCATATGCCTATATGTACCGCTTATAGGAATAGCAAATTTAGGTTTGGTAAGTGCCAAAAGTAACATATGGTCTTTTGAAAAACCATGGCCTGAAACATGATAATCATGTGTGAGATCTGAATAAATTACTTTAGCACCCCTTTTTGATAAAGTGTCAATCAAAGAATTGACCGAAATTTCATTGCCGGGAATAGTATCTGAGGAAAATACAACCATATCGCCGGGTGTAATTCTAATATCTTTATGTTCATTTTCTGCAATTCTGGTAAGTGCTGAGTTTTCTTGTCCCTGGCTTCCTGCGACAATAAATGCAATGTCCTTATCAGAATAATTTTTCATTTCATCAATTTTTATTTCTGTATCATTTTTGATCTGTAATAAATTTAATTTTTTCCCTACTTCTTTGACTTTAATTAGCGATCTACCGACAAAACAAATTTTGCGCCCGTGTTTTTCTGCTGCTGCAATTGTCTGATTTATACGTGAGATATTCGATGAATATGTGGTGAGAAAAAATTTACCACTACACTGCTCCATAGCATTTGATATATTTCCAGCAAGCATTTCTTCAGAATATGAAAAACCTTCATGTTCTGATCCCAAACAATCAGACATTACAGCTAGTATTCCTTCTGACCCAAATTTGGCAATTGACTGATAATCTGAAGTCTTTCCATCAGCTGGTGTAAGATCAAATTTAAAATCTGCACCGTGATAAAAATTTCCAATAGGAGTCTTTATTAAGATATGTGAGGAATCTGGAACCGAATGTGTAATCCTTACAAATCTAAACGTAAAATTACCTAACTGCTTCGTGTTATCTTCTTCAAGATTCATGATCTCAACTTGAGTATCGATACCAAACTCTTTCAACTTTTCATTTGTCAAAGCAGCTGTAAGTCTTGATGCAAACACAGGAAAAGCACCTTTTTTCTTAAATAACTCAGGAAGCACAAAAGGCACAGCACCAATATGATCTTCATGTCCATGCGATAAAAGTAATCCAACTATTTTTTTGGGTGTTTGGAGAAGATAGCTTATATCGGGCAACATGAGATCTACACCTAACATCGTTTCATCAGCAAATCCTATTCCGCAATCAACCAATAATAACTCATCCAGGTACTCATAAACATATAAATTTCTGGTAACATCTTCAATGCCTCCTAAAGGCAAAAACTTAACTTGATTGATTTCTGTAGGTAATGACTTTTTATTTTCCTTATCCATTGTTGCTATTATATCAAACTCTACCAAGTAGGCAGATATTGCTTTAAATTATCCTCTGTGAGGTGAACCGTTGTGGCTTTTCCTTCGACTATGACACGCGCAGCCTTCCTGCAAACACCAGAAACAATTCTATCAAGACTTCTGATGCCTGAATCATAACCTAATGGTCTTATTATTTGAGGCCATAAATTTTCGTCAATTGTAAGTTCAGATTCATTTAAACCAATTTCGCCTCTGATACGTGAGAACAAATATCCTTTCGCAATCGCTATCTTTTCCTCATCAGTATAGGACGGCATCTGAAGTATCTGCATCCGGTCTAAAACAGCAGTTGAAATATTTGTAGTATTATTTCCCGTAGCAATAAATAAAACATTTGAAAGATTTACAGGATAATCTATGTAATGATCTATAAATGATTTATTTTGTCCTGGATCAAGTAATTCTAGCAAAACGCCCATTATATCACCCCTTGCAGCTTCAGTCACACGATCCAATTCGTCAAGAAGTAATACTGGATTGTTGGTACCTGACTTAACAAGATTTTTTATAATAGCTCCAGGTTCTGCATCAGAATAAGCTCTTGACTGTCCACGAATGACACGTGAATCACTCATGCCACCGAAAGGAATTCTGGCAAATTCACGGCCTAACGCCTCGGCTATTGATACTGCTAGTGTTGTTTTTCCAGTACCGGCAAGCCCCACCAAAAACAATATCGGAGCATGAGCCATTGTATGACCTTCTTTTCGCTTTTTATTTAAAATAATTGTCGCAAGAAACTCAAGAATAGCGTTTTTAATGTTTTCAATACCAAAGTGATTTTTATCTAGTATTTGTTTAGCTTTAACTAAATCAAGAATATCATCTGATTCTTTTTCCCAAGGAAGTGTTGTCGTCCAATTAATGTAAGTAGATATTGTTTCATATTCGATTATATATGTAGGAGACATAAATCCTGATCCTTGTTTTATCAACTCCAATCGCGTTATTCTGTCCATCAGCATTTGCTTAAGCTCCATGGGCATTACTGTATTTTCAACTTTATCCTTTAACTTTTTAACTTGATCTGAAGATGTATTATCAGTTTGAGCTGCAGTAAACATAGTATTCTGACTTTTATCTAAATTTATTGGTTTATTATCTGCAATATTTGTTGGAGTATCCATATATTAATACTATACTAATTCGCAACCATTTGGGAAATAAAGAGGATAAAACACAGGAATATGAGTAAATTTAATAATGAGCTTTACGGTTTACTCTTCTGCGAGGCCCTTGAGATTCTGCTCTTTCACGTTGAAATTGTCTTGATAAAGGATGAACTGATCTATTCTCATCCCTATCTCTTTCTCTTCCAAAACCACTGTTAAAGTCCCTACTTGGTCCTCTATTACCACCAAATGATCTCCCACGCGGTCTTGCGCCGTATGAACCACCTCTACTACCACTCCCTCCTCTATGGTCGTCCCGCCTTCTTTCTTCTTTAGGCTCTCCTTCATCATTTGAATCCTCTAATAACATAGTCAAATTTATTCTGCCTTGATCATCGATCTCTATAACCTTTACTGTAACTTCCTGACCAAGCGTAACTACATCCTCAGGACTATTTACAAATCCTTTAGCCATCTTAGATACGTGCACCATACCTTCTTTACCAGGTAGAAACTCTATGAAAGCACCAAAAGGCAGTATTCTTTTAACTTGTCCTGTATATACTTCCCCAGGATGAACGTCTTTTGTAATTCCCTCCACCATACCCAATGCTTTCTGAACTTGTTCTTCAGAAGTTCCCGATATTGTGACAAATCCATCATCCTCAACATCTACCTCAGCTCCTGAAACAGCGATTATATTTTTAATTATTTTGCCTCCAGGTCCTATAAGCTCACCTATTTTCTCGACGGGAATTTGAAGCATCTCAATTTTTGGTGCATATTTTGACACGGTATCACGTGGTGTAGATATGACTGATGTCATTTTCTCAAGAATACTTAACCTTGCTATTCTCGCTCTCTCGAAAATCTCCTCTATCTGTGTATGGGTTAGTCCAGGGATCTTAACGTCCAATTGAATAGCTGTGATGCCGGTATCAGTACCTGCAACCTTAAAATCCATATCACCTGAGAAATCCTCTAGCCCTATAATATCAGTAAGAAGAACATATTCATCTTTTACAGTTGATCCATGCGGATAAGACATCATACCTACTGAAATACCTGCAACAGGCTTACTAATCGGTACACCGGCATCCATTAAAGCAAGCGTAGATCCACAAGTTGAAGCCATGGATGTTGAACCATTTGAAGAGGTAACTTCTGAAACTAATCTGATTGTATAAGGAAATTTATCTTTATTCGGGATAACGGGCTCCAACGCTCGCTCAGCTAAAGCTCCATGACCTATCTCTCTTCTTGAGGTAAAACCTACTCTTCCTGCTTCTCCTACGGAGTAAGGAGGCATCGCATAATGATGAATGTATCGCTTTGATTCTTCACCTTCAGCAGATTCAATTAACTGTTCCATTCTCGGAGAACCAAGCGTAGCTATAGTAAACGCTTGAGTCATACCGCGATTAAAAATCGCTGAACCATGTGTTCGGGGAAGTACACTTACCCGTGCACTAATTTCACGTATTTCATCCATTTTTCTTCCATCAACCCGTTTGTGTTTTTTTACAACACTCTGGCGAATAATCTGAAAGAGTACATACTCTAATGCTTTTGCAATTGTTTTAGAGTCTACTAACGATTCAGGATTTGCTACCTTTTCTCCTTCATAAATCTGTTGTACCAACACCTGTTCTTCATTTCCTTCTCCCTCTTTATTTGCTTTGATTTTCGCTAATGCTTCAATTTCTGATTTATAAGATTTCTCAATCTTATCAACCATCTCCTTAAACAATGGATTTTGAGTAACTTGTAATTTCTGTTGGCCAATTTTCCCTACAAGATCCTCAATAAATACCAGCATATTATGTGTTTCAATTTGAGCTCTTTTAATAGCTTCAAACATGACTATCTCAGGGACCTGTTTTGCACCAGCTTCAATCATGACGGTTTTATCATGAACTTGAGAAACTACCAGATCTAAATCAGAGTATTTCATTTCAGTCGATGTGGGATTTAATAGATATTCTTCCTCGCCTTTTTCACCTTTTATGTATCCTACGCGTATTGCAGCAACCGGTCCTCGCCATGGAATAGGTGATGTAGCAAGTGCTGCAGAAACTGCATTAAGTGCCAAAATATCCGGCGCATGTTCTCCATCTACTGACAAAACCGTGACAATTACCTGTACTTCTCTTTTGTATTCTTTGGGGAAATAAGGACGTATTGACCTATCTATTAAGCGACCTATTAACACTGACTCATCGGTTGGACGTCCTTCACGCTTAACCCAACGTGAACCTTTAATTCTACCGCCTGCATAAAGTCTTTCAACATATTCAACAGAGAGTGGAAAATAATCCAATGTGCTTTCTTTTCCTAAAACCACTGTGGCAAGAACCATAGTGTCTCCAAGTCTAGCCAAAATTGAGCTTGTGGCTTGAGGTGCTAACTCGCCAGTCTCAAATGTGATAGTTTTTCCTGCAAATTCAGTTGATACTGAGGTTTTTTTCATGTATTTTATATTCTTTCTTTCGTGCGGCTACAAATTGATGCGAATAGTGGATGCAATATGTAAATATTCGTATAAATTAGTATGCGAGTAAATGATTTAGTGCTTTACTCAGTATACAAATTATAACGAAACTTTACAACTGCAATTTCAAAATTCGGAAATGTTCGTAGCTAAACTTTCAACCCTATCTTTTTTAGAATTCCACCTGATCGACTTTCATCCACTTTCTTAAGGAAGTTTATTAACCTTCTTCTTTTAGCAATCATGGATAAAAGACCCCGTCTGGAATGAACATCATGAAGATGTTGCTTCAAATGCTCTGCCAATCGATCTATTCGATGAGTTAATAAGGCAATTTGCACTTCAGGACTTCCGGTATCACCACTGGCAGTCTGGAAGTCTTTAATTATTTGTTTCTTTTGTGTCGTTGAAAGCGGCATGAGGCATATTATAGCATAAAAAATATCCGGTTGACAAGGATTTTTAAATTATTTATACTTTGAAACGATATACACTCTCCTCTTTGGAATATATCTTTCTAGAGAGAGGTTTTGTATTATACGAATATATATGCACAATAAAAAAGTATACCTTACAACAGAAGGCTTAGTTGAATTAAAAAAAGAATATTCAGAACTTAAAGATACAAAAAGGCCACAAGTAGTTCAAAGAGTTTCTGAAGCTCGCGAGATGGGTGATTTGTCAGAAAATGCAGAATATGCTGCAGCCCGTGAAGAATTGTCATTTATAGATGGTAGGATCGAAGAGCTTGAAGAAATATTGAAACAAGCAGCAATTATCACACCTGAAACAGTTAAAGATGGAAAGGGAAACATTAAACTCGGATCAAAAGTGACAGTAAAACATGGTAAAACACAAACAGTATATTCAGTTGTCGGCGAATGGGAGGCTGATCCCAAGGAGAAAAAAATATCTCATGAATCACCGCTAGGAAAAGCACTCTTGGGAAAAAAAGTAGGCGATGTAGTTGAGGTAACCGCACCTATTGGAAAAATAGAGTATACTATAATGGATATTAAATAACCCACTATGCCAAACACAATGTTGGCTGTTGTAAAAGAAAAATCTGAAATTGGCGTTTCTGTTAAAAAACTTCCGCTACCAACACCTTTAATTGATGAGGTTTTAGTTAAGGTAATATCAGCATCTATTTGTGGTACGGATATCGGAATTTACAATTGGACTCCATGGGCAAAAGGACATATTACTCCGCCAATAATAATAGGTCATGAAATTGTCGGGGAAATACTAGAAATTAATTCAAAATCATCCACAAATCTAAAGAAAGGTGACTTGGTTTCGTCTGAAACACATATCTTCTGTAATAAATGTTATCAATGCCAGATAAATAATCGTCATATTTGTGAAAAAATGGAATTATTTGGAATAGGAAGAAATGGAAGCTTCGCAGAATACGCTACTATTCCAATACGTACTACTTGGAAAAATAATACAGCTATACCCATTAAAACCATGAGCGCTCAGGAACCTTTAGGAAATGCAGTACATGTAGTGACAAAAGCACAAGTAACAGGTAAAACGGTTTGTATTTTTGGATTGGGACCTACAGGACTTTGTGCAGCAGCTGTCGCAAAAGCTTATGGTGCTAAAAAAGTAATTGGTATAAATAGACGCGAATACAGAAGAAGACTAGCGCTAAAATTAGGCGCAGATGAAGTCTATGAATCATTACCGAAACAGTATATAAATTCCTGTGATGTAGTATTGGAAATGTCTGGAAACTCTAAAATACTTGAAAGCGCACTTGATGCAGTTAGAATCGCAGGTACCTTAGTGTTTTTTGGAATACCGAAAGAACCTGCTATTATTGATATCGGTAAGTATATTATAAATAAAGAAATTACTACTCATAGTGTATTCGGTAGAAGAATTTGGGAAACATGGCATCAGGTGAATGATTTGTTAGTAAATAAAAAGCTTGATTTATCCGCCCTTGTAACACATTCATTCAAACTTTCACAATTTGAAGAGGCAATGGACGTAATGAAGTCAGGTGAATGCGGAAAGATTTTATTAATACCTTAAAAAAATTCAACTCCCTGTTACTTACATTAATTTGATAATATTATTTATCACGTATATTTAAATTTGCAAATTGAAAGTAGACTTAAAGCAAATATCATGAATCCAAACTTTTACAATTCCATAATAAAGACACTTCACAACAGAACCCCACACGTCATACATTCAAGCCAAGGAGCTTATTTAGTAATTGATGGTAAGAGAAAGCTTAATCTCTGCTCTAGTCATTATTTAGGATTTGCAGTAAACAAGAGAATTATTGATGCGGTTAAGAATGCAATTGATGCGTATGGTATAGGCACTGGTTATAGAACATTGGCTGGGACACATATACTGCATACAACTCTTGAAAAAAGTATTTCTAATTTTAAACATGCAGAGGATACGGTTGTTCTATCTGGTGGATATATGGCAAATTGTGCAGCTATTCAAACGCTTTTAGGCAAAGAAGACATAGTCATATCTGATGAGCTTAATCATGCGTCCATAATCGATGCAATTCGTTTATCTCAAGTAAAGAATAAATTTGTTTATAAGCATCTAGACATGCTTGATTTGGAAACTAAACTACAAGATGCTGCCAAAATTTCCGAAACTCCAAAACAAAACGGCGAAAAACCATTAAAGCTCCTAGTTACTGATGGAGTTTTCTCAATGGATGGTGATTTGGCGCCACTTCCGAAAATCGTTGAACTAGCCGAAAAATATGATGTCATTACGATGGTTGACGATGCTCATGGTGAAGGAGTATTGGGACAAAATGGTCGAGGAATTGTAGATCATTTCAGACTTCATGGACAAATTGATATTGAAGTTGGAACCTTATCCAAAGCTTTCAGCGTCATGGGTGGATTCATATCAGGAAAGAAAGAACTTATAAAATTTTATAAGGAAAAATCTAGACAATTTCTTTTTTCTAATGCGCTCACAATACC
>CAZZCX010000001.1:0-120829 GCA_964653195.1 uncultured Gammaproteobacteria bacterium | reverse complement strand
TCCAATGGTAGCAAAAGGCAAAGCAAGAATTAGACTAATCCCTTCAGCTTCTCATTCTAGAGAAGATCTAAATAAAGCAGTCTCAATAATAGCGAAAATTGGAAGTCAACTAAAAATAATATAATAAACTCCCCTGTTATATTCAGTTTTAACTTTTAATCCACTTATTAAAACTTGTATAATCAATGGATATATGGCACGAAAAAGAATTTCAGAATATCATGCTAAAACTCTTATCTACAATAAATTGAATTTACCCTTTACAGGAATTCAGGTTAATGGAGAACATTCACTACCTATTATCCACAACCATAAAACAAGTTACATAGTTAAAGTTGATCAGGGTATAAAAGGCCGATTTAAAAAAGGACTTATTTTACTTAATCAAACAGCTGATGAAGTTCCTGTTGCAATTAAGCATTTAAGAGATTTGGGTTATTCTCAATTTCTAGTCGAAGAAATGGTCGATCATGAAAGTAGTAATGAAAAATATTTATCGATAGAAAGAACGCGTGAAGGATACCGAATTTTACTTTCCGATTTAGGTGGTGTGAATATCGAGCAGAATCAAGATTCGATAATAAATATTCTTTTACCATTTGGGGAAGATATTTCTCGATCTTCAGAGTTCACTCAAATACTTGATATAACTTTTCTAAAAAACTTATTGTCTATTTTTGATTCTTACTTCTTCTCCTTTCTCGAAATTAATCCATATATAAAAATAAACATGCATGCCGGCAGGCAGGATTCTAAATACCTCATTCTTGATGCAGCAGTAGAAATAGATAGCACAGCAGAATTCTTCGTTAATGAAGCTTGGTCTGAAAAAGATTTCATAAAAAAAACTAAGCGATTTGCTGAAGAAGAAAATGTCACAAAGCTTGCATCAATTAGCCAAGCAGCTTTTTCACTTGAAGTTTTAAATCCAAATGGTGCTATTTTTATGTTGCTTTCGGGAGGTGGTGCTAGTATAGTGCTGGCAGACGAGGTAGCTAATCTAGGTTATGGAAAGTTACTTGCAAACTATGGTGAGTATAGCGGCAACCCTTCAGCTGAAGAAACATATATTTACGCAAAAAATATCTTAACACTAATTCTTAAATCTGAATCGGAAAATAAAGTACTTATCATAGCAGGCGGTGTGGCAAATTTTACAGATATAAGAGTTACATTTAATGGACTGATTAAAGCGTTAGAAGAATTTAAATCAGAACTAAATAAGCAAAACTTAAAAATATTTGTACGTAGAGGTGGTCCATTTCAAAAAGAAGGATTATCAAAAATGGAGATATTCTTAAATGGTTCAGATTTATTTGGGAAAGTTGCTGGTCCCGAAATGATACTGACAGAAATTGTTTCAAAAGCAATATTAAAAATATAAGATTAAAAAGCAAAAATACATATTAAAGATAAAATATATTTAATTTTTTATTTGCATATTTGATATTTTATTTTTTATGCTTCATTTAACTATATGCTCAACATACAGGACTTAAGATCGATAAAACCTTCCATAGTTGCAATTGGCAGCCATCCGCCGATAATTCAATCAATGCTTGATTATGATTTTCTTTCAGAAAAAAACAAACCGACAATTAAAGCTATAATCGCAACAGGTAAAAAATATGAGCGTTACTTTTTCGGCAAAAACGAAGTCTTAATTCCAGTATATAATTCTGTAAAAAAGCTGCCTCTTCATATCAAAAACTCCTTAAACCTATTCATCAATGTGACATCAGCAAGAAGATCTATGCAGACATCAATTGAGGTTTTAGAAAATATCCCATCTATAATTGGGGGAACTATATTTGCAGAAGATGTACCTGAGCAACATAGTATCAGCCTATTTCAATACATTAAAGAAAAAAACAAATTCATCATAGGACCGGCAAGCGTAGGCCTCATATTGCCAGGCAATTTTAAAATGGGAGCGATAGGGGGAACAGACTATCGACAACTAATTGGTTCGTCAGTCATGACACCGGGAAATATAGCGGTACTCTCAGCATCAGGTGGAATGGTAAACGAAATTATTAACTTAGTAAAACAACAAGGAAAACGGCTTTCTTTTTCTCTTTCATTTGGCGGTGACCGCTTCCCTATCCTAACACCAGAAGACGCATTTATAGCTGCAGAAAATGATCCACAAACAAAATCTATCATATATTATGGTGAACTTGGAGGTGACGATGAATATAGACTTGCAGAACTTATAAAACAAAAACGAATAACGAAAAATGTCATTTGCTTTATAGCAGGCATCGTATCAGAACTATTTGATGCACCACCTCAATTTGGTCATGCAAAAGCAATAGCTAAAACAAATGAAGAAGGCGCCCGCGCAAAAAGAGAAATACTTAAAAAATCTGGTTGCGTTGTACCTGTTACATTTGCAGAATTTGTAAAGTCGATAAAAGAAATACCTGTGGAGCCTTTACAAACTGAGAATAGATTCTCTACAATGGGTGAAATTATGAATAATAGAAAGCCGGTGCTTTTTACTACAAGTATTTCTGATGATACAGATGGGCAAGCAAGTATACTAAGTGAAAATCTCTTAACATTTGTACAAAACCGATCTTTTGCCGCAATAGTAGCATCAATGTTTTTAGGTAAAAAAAACATATCGAAAGATCTAGAAGAATTTGTAGATCTAGTACTGCGATTATGTGTAGATCATGGTCCTTATGTCTCAGGGGCTGTAAATACCATAATCACTGCACGCGCAGGACGTGACTTAGTGTCATCCCTTTCCGCAGGACTTCTTACGATCGGTCCTCGCTTCGGAGGAGCTGTAAATCAAGCATCTATAAATTGGCTGGACGGTGTTGTTAATAATAAATCTCCTTTTGAATTTGTCGAAGAATTTGCCATTAAAAAAATTTATATACAGGGAATAGGGCACAAAAAATATAGTATCGATTTACCTGATCCTCGAGTTGATGAATTACTAAAATTTACGGACAGATTACACATAAAAAAATTTACCAACTTCGCCCTCAAAGTTCAAAGCATCACTACATCTAAAAAGGGGAATTTAATTTTAAATGTCGATGGTGCTATTGCTTCAATACTGCTTGATATCCTTTCTGAAAAAGAAAATTATTCAGATGAAGAACTAATAAAGCTCACGGAAATAGAATTTTTTAATGCACTTTTTGTACTTTCCCGATCAGTAGGATTCATCTCACATTATCTTGATCAAAAAAGACTCGATGAAGGACTATTCCGCCTACCTGAGGAATTAGTAGCAAATTTAGACTTATCGAATGACTTGTAGAGAGTAGTATAAATAAGCTAATTTATAAAAAATATGATTATTCAAGAAAATATACAACTTTCAGAGGTTCTATGGTATAAAATCGGAGGCATATCTCAGTATTTACTGACGTGCAATAACAAAAAAGATATTTTTGAAGCCATCAATTTTATAAATAAACAAGGTATCGAAAAAATATTTATATGTGGATATGGTACAAACCTTGTATTTTCAGACAACCCATTTAAAGGAGCAGTTATTAAAATAACAGAGGATTATAATAAGCAAACAGAAATCGCAATTAATACACAAAAAGATATAGTCACTTTTGCAGGTACCGCATTAGATACCGTTATTACATATGCTCTTAGAAATAACTTTACAGGACTAGAGTGGGCTGGGGGTTTACCTGGCTCAGTTGGAGCAGCAATACGAGGAAACGTTGGCGCATATGGATCTGAAATACAAGATACACTTTACGAAGCAGAAGTTTTAATCAAAACTAATAAAGATAAATTTGAAATTAAGAAATTGTCAAATAAGGAATTAAATTTCTCATATAGACATAGCCTGATAAAAGAAAATCCTAACAGGATGATAGTTATTTCTGCCACATTTCAACTAAATCCAGCGTCAAGTATCGAAACTCAAAAAGCATGGGAAATTTATAATCTACGTATTCAAGATCGTAAAAATAAACACCCGCTTGAGTATCCTAATTGCGGTTCAGTATTTAAGAATATTAGAGAGCCTGAAAAAATAGAAAAGATTTTAAAAGTTTTTCCTGATCTTAAGGAAAAAATTGAAAAAAAATGGTATGGCAAAGTAGCATCTGCATACCTTATTCAACGATTGGGTCTTCAAGGGCTGCGTATTGGTGATGCACAAATTTCGGAAAAACATGCTTTATTTATAGTTAATCTTAATCACGCTAAAGCAAGTGATGTATTAAAAGTAATTGGTGCAATTCAAAATAAATTTTTAGCAACGTTTGGCTTTAGTCTCGAACCCGAAGTAGAAATCGTACATTAGTTAAGCCCAAATATAAAATAGAGCTTCCACTTACCCAAAAGAATCTTTATAATATACGAATGGATAATTCAAACTTGGTAAAAGACAGAAATGAAACTCTAAAACAAATTAAGTCAATCGGCTGGAATCCATATGCGCCATCTTTTGAGAAACTTCATTCAGTGAGTGACGCGCTTAAAAATGAAGGAAAAATAGTAAAAACAGCCGGAAGGTTATTTTCTTGGCGAACCCACGGAAATATTGCCTTTGCAGACTTAAAAGATGAAACAGGCAAAATTCAGATATTCTTTAAAAAAGATCTATTAGGGAATGAAGCCTATAAAAATCTTAAACTTATTGATACCGGTGATTTTGTTGGCATAGAAGGTGAGGTTATAAAAACGGTAGCTGGAGAAATCTCAATCATGCCTAAATCATATACTCTCTTAACAAAAGCGCTTCGTCCACTCCCGGGTGAGTGGTATGGCTTAAAAGACGTTGAAACCAGATTTAGAAAACGTTATCTTGATCTATTAATGAATCCATCTGTAAGAGAAAGGTTTAATTTAAAATCTAAACTAGTAAGTGGAATTAGAGAGTTTTTAGATAAAGAAGGGTTCTGGGAAGTTGAAACACCAGTACTTCAACCTTTATATGGCGGTGCAAACGCACGACCCTTTACAACACATGTAAACGCACTGGGACAGAATTTTTATCTTCGAATTGCGGATGAGCTCTATCTAAAAAGATTAGTCGTCGGAGGATATGAGAAGGTCTATGAAATTGCTAAAGATTTCCGAAATGAAGGAATCGATCAGACTCATTTTCCAGAATTTTCCATGCTTGAATGGTATGAAGCCTATGCTGATTATCATAGGGTTATGGATCTTGCGGAAGGCTTATTTAAACACCTTGCTATGAAGTTATATGGCACGACTGTTATAAAAATTGATGATAAAAATATAAATCTAGGAGGCAAATGGCCTCGTATAACAATGAGTGCTATTATGAAACAACAATTAAATATAGACGTAGATAAAGAAACTACAGAGAGTCTATTGCTGTATGCAAAAGAACACCTACCTGAGGCAGATATCATCGGTGGAGAAACTAAAGGGCAACTTATTTTTATGATTTTTGAACATACAATTCCTAAAACCTTAATAGAACCAACGTTTATCATAGATTATCCTGAAGATGTAAGCCCACTATCTAAAACTCATAGAACGAAACCCGGATGGGTAGAAAGATTTGAAGGCTATATAAATGGTAAAGAAATCTGTGACGGCTGGTCTGAACTCACGGATCCCGCAATTCAACGTAAACGATTTGAGTCAGACACAAAAGCATCAAGAAAAGATAAGTCTGAAGGGCAACAAGTCGATGAAGACTTTTTAACTGCAATGGAATATGGTATGCCTCCATTAGGCGGAATAGGTATTGGCATAGAACGATTGACCATGTTTTTCACCAACACCTGGGCTGTAAAGGAAGTTGTGCTCTTTCCTACACTGAAAAGAGAAGATTAAGCTTTATAGGTACTTGCTGCTTTTTAATTTTTGTAATAGTAACTTTTATCCTGTATGAAGAAAATAATATATCTTATTATACCTATAATTCTTACAGCAATTATTATATTTGCAATTGTTAGGATATTTGTACTAGGAGATTTGGGTAAAGGTGCACTTCAAGTAACTTCAAAACCGTTTACCAAAGTTTATCTTGATGATAAATATATCGGTACCACACCACTTTGCAAATGTGAACCGACGAATATGTTAAGAAACGGTGAGTATACGTTGAGATTGGTGCCGGTTGACGGGAAAACTAATGAATTTCAAGATAAAATAAAAATTACAAAAGGAGTTTTAACAGTAGTCGATAGAAAGTTCGGTATAGGTGCTACTTCTGAGGGTAGTATTGTTTCGCTTGAAGCAATAGATGATAAAAACAGATCTGAATTGTTGGTTCTAACTATACCCGGAAAAGCTGATGTATACCTTGATAGCAAATATGAGGGTACGTCGCCATACAAAGCTGAATCAGTAACCGATTCTGACCATGCTTTAAGAATAAAAAAGGACGGTTATAAAGATAAAAATGTTAGAGTTCGGACTCCCAAGGGATTTAAATTAGTTGCCATAGTTTATTTAGGTTTGCTTGATGAAATAGTAACCCCTTCAATATCCCCAACATCAAGTATCTCCGGAGCATTAACACCTACTCCCCTTCTTTCAAAAAATTTAGGAAAAGTAACTATACTTGAAACTCCAAATGGTTTTCTCCGTGTCAGAAGTGAACCAACACTTTCAGCAATTGAAGTCTCCAGAGTTTTAGAGGGACAAATTTTTGATCTAATTGAAGAAACTCCGGGATGGTATAAAGTGAAACTGGAAAATAGTGAAAGTGGATGGATTAGCGCTGACTATGCTTCTAAAAATATTAATTAAATATTAAGATACTTAAAAACTAAATATATTCTTATTTAAGCTTGACCACCAATAACATAAATGACGATAAAGACCAAAAACGCCCACAGGATCACTGTCGATAGCAATAGTTTATCAGTAAAAAGTACTCTTTCCGGACTTTCTCCTTCATGCTTTTCATATATATCTTGAAGATACCTCATTAAGCCATATACGACAGGTACAATTGTAATCATTAACCATTTTCTCTGAAGATAACTAGGTAAAAACTCTGGCAAGAAAACATCATTTGTGATGGTTCGCAAGTCTTGTGAATTTTCAAGAAAAGTAAAAAGAGAATATGAAATAAACGTGGAAGTGGCAAATATTGAAGCATAAACATCCAGAAGTCTTTCAGAGTAATGAGAAAGTGACTTTCTTACTGCCGCAATATTACTTCCCCCGTGCTGAGATACAAGTGTCAATTCACGCCTTCTTTTCCCTACCGCAAGAAAAAGTGAAAGTGAAATTGTCGTTAAAAGTAACCATACAGATATATGATATTGATATCCGATTACTATTTCACCAGCATATACTCTTAAAATATACCCACCTGCCAATGCAAGAATATCAATTACCGCAATATGCTTTAAACCAATTGAGTATGAAAGTTGAAGGATTAAATATATAGCAGTTATAGCGAAAAAAGGTAGTGATATCGAATAACTTCCGATAAGAGAAATTAGTGTTAGGATGATTGCAAGTATAATTGCACCTTTCACTGAAACATCTCCATGTGCTAGTGGTCGGAATCTTTTAAAAGGGTGTAATTTATCTTTAGAGATATCAAAGAGATCATTGATAATGTAAATTGCACTTGATATAGCACAAAAAATAAGAAATCCGAAAATTGCAGATCTGAAATAAAATGGATCAAGCATCGATCCTGAAAAAACTAAAGCAGCAAAGATTGCAAAATTCTTTATCCATTGTCGAGGACGAAGCAAGCGGAAATAGTCAATCGTTGTTTTTTTCATGCTTGTGCCATAAAAGCAAATGTAGAAAAATTAGACTACCAAATATTGTTACCCACATTCCTAAAAGTACAAAAAATTTACCCTGACTTTGTAGCTGTAGAGTAATTACACCAACTATAGCAGATATCAACCAGTAAAACAACGCAATCTTACGTTGACTTAAGCCTAAGTCTAATAATATATGGTGAAGATGCTTTCTATCGCCAGAGAAAGGTGACTTTCTTGATAAAATTCTTCTTATTATAGTAAACATTGCATCAACTGATGGAATACCTAAAACTAAAATCGCAGTCGCTAACTTAGAACTTGATAGTATTGAGACTACTGCAACCAATAGATAGAGAGCTGTCGCACCATATCCCGGGAGAATTTTTGAAGGATGAAAATGGTAAAATAAAAATCCTAGACTTGTACCTGCAATTATAAAAGAAAGTTTTGTGTCTATAAGCACTAACTCATTAGATGTAAATCTTAAACTTAATATACCTATTACGATTGCAGCAATTGCAAGAATTCCCGACACTTGTCCGTCCACTCCGCTACTCCAATTAAGCATATTTATAACCCACACAATCCATAATACAGCTACAACTTGCGCTAACGTTAATGTGAGCCCCAAATAATTGAAGATTAAAATAGAATCAAAGTGAAGTATACCTCCGGCGGGATGAGTGATAAACGGAACCGTTATTCCGCTACCTACGACAATAACTGCACATAATATATTAACCAGAAATCGGAAATAAGGAGAAATTTCTTTAGATTTTGCGTTAAGTGCATCATCAATTACACCAATACTTAACGCAATAAAGGCGGACAAGAAAATTGCTCCAGTTATATTGTTCCAAGGGAGCAATAAAACGGATGCGAAGAATGCACCAAAGAATAAAGCGATTCCTCCACCCCGCGGCAAAGGTTTGCTGTGTAGAATTGCCGGATGTTTTCTCTTTGGATCATCCATCAAACCATACCTTTTAGTAAAATAAATTACTAGTGGAGTAATTATTATTGTAATTATTAGAGAGATGATAAAAGGTAAAAGTACTAGATTTATAATTTTTTCATCAATAAACATATAATTTAAGTTATTAATAGAATAGTTCTTATTAGGAAAATCCACAAAGTAAAACTTATAAAAAAAGTTGTAATACTTATCATTCTTACAACGAGTGGCATTTTTTTATAAACTCTTAAAGAAAAAACAATATTTATAATAAACAGAACAGAATTGATACAAAAAGGTAGAAAAATCATAACTTTTTCCCCCAGTCTTTGTATGCCCCATGGAAGTTGATTAAAAATAGGAATCAAAGGAGGTAATTTCTGATATATATAAATAATATATATGAAAGCACTTATTATTAATAATAAAGAAAATAGATAACTTACTCGCGCAATCCTATCCTGAAGTAAAAAATTAAATTGTTCTTTCATAAATTTGTACATCTTCAATCGTCAATACATGCATATAATTAGATAAATCGAATGGAAATTGAATGACATCCTGGGTAATTATAATAAATTTCGGCTTAGTTTGTTTTAATGCTTTCTCAGTTTCTAAAATATTGTTTTTATCTGTTCCTATATGATAAGCAGCCGAATATCTTCCTGGGGGAATAGTTTGAGAAAGAGGATAAATCTGCGCGCTATTACCCCAAAGAAATACTACATCACGCGGGCTTGTATGACTTTTTATATAAGATGCAATAATGTAATCCTTTACGTTTCTAGTATCAAAAAACGACTGATAAGTCTGAAAATTAATACTACCAGATATAAAATAAATATAATTATTATAATATTTAATAGTTTTTAATAAGCTCCAATAAGGGAAATGGGAAAAGAGCAATAAGGAAATAAACAAGCTTACTACAAGAATTCTAATTTTATATATAAAATCTTTCCTATTTCCACTAATTCCTATAAATAATAATAAACTTGGCAAAACCAACAGCACATAATGAGTATATGGACGAAATGAAAAAAACACGTTAAACAAAGAGAATCCTAACCATACTAGAACGAAGATAGAACTTCGTGAAAATAGATTTCTTTTAATAAATAGTAAAAGTACAAATAAACCTAAAAGTATAATCCTCAAATAGAGTAAGCCTTGGGGAATTATAAAATAATTTGCCCAACCAACATAACTTACGTTTCTACCAAATGCTGCATCTAAATAGTATGGAAGAATTCCTAAGGCATTAAAATAAAAAATAGAAATAAATATTGGGAAAACAAACCCTAAGATAAAAATGCCCAAATTCTTTAACAATGTTTTCCCTTTATTAAGATAATTTCCATGTGAAATACTAATATTATGAAAATATATTATAATCCCAATTGTCAAAAATGCAGCAAAATCAAATACAGAAACGATCTTTATTAAGAAACTTAAAGATAGGATCATTCCAGATATAAACAATCTTACAATCTGATACTTTTTTAATTTCGTGTCAAACAAAATTAGAACTGGATATGCTAAATTAGCAGAAACTAGAATAGGCAACAGCATATAATTTTCAGAGTTTGCGATATTACCCTCAATAATAGGTAAACCAAACAGCAGAACAAATATAAAAGTAGTAAAGATGCATACTGACTTATTTAAAAATACTTTACTTGATAGAAGAAAATAAGAAACAACGGCTCCTAAACCAAATAATAACGAAAACGAACGTGCCAAAAATTGGTCACCATTAACAAGTGCGTAAATTACAAATAATAAGGGCGGCTTATTGTCCCATACACCTGTATAAAACTGTCTTCCAGCTCGTATACTAAAACCAATAGATTGATATATCCCTTCGTCGCCATACCAATTCGGTTCGAATAATGAGGGTAATCGAAGAAGAAAAAATATTAAACAAAGTATTAATAGAATATAAGAACTCCTTATATAAAAAAATTTTGAGATAATTTTCATAGACGGAGAATTATAAACAACTATTCACTAAAAATTAGACCTTATCAGTTACCTTGTATTCCATTCTTTTTCCAAACATTAGTTGAGTATGTGAAATAAGCGCCGGAAGTGAAGAAAGAAAAAAGCCTACAAGTGGCATTAATATAAATTCAAATGGGAAAATGAGCTTTCTGTACCATGTCAATTTTACATGAGTTGGTCTATTTCTATAATCAATGTAAATCATAATAATTAGAGATAATAAGGTAACAGTCAATATAAAACCAGCTAGACTCGGTAGAGTATAGCCTAAAGTCGTCCTTGAATAAACAGGATTTAATATAGGCATTACATTGGCAAAAACTGTAATTATAAACCAGTTTGTCGGCCATAATAAATGATCAGTAAAGACATAAAAAATTAGCAGAGTCTTTCTGAAAAATGGTACACCTGGTACTGTAAACCACCATTTAATAAATAACGGATTATCTGAAACTCCCCAGGACCATCTTCTCTCCTGATGATACTTATTTTTTAGACTATTTATATAGCCGACTGATAATGCAGCATCCATCGACGTCTTTAGAAATACAGGTTCTACCCAAATCTCACCTTTTTTTCTATAAAAAGCTTTAAAGAAAATGCGGTAATCCTCAGGAATAACATCGGCATCCCAAAAATCGATATCTTTTAAAAGTTTCAGAGATAACGAATAAGTAGAATGTGTTAAGAGTCTATCTTTTTGTACAAGTAAACCAATACGCCATAAACTTCCAAAAAATGAAATAATTCGAATAGGGGATGGTACAAGCCACATATTATTATAAAATACAATTGCTGACTGCCAAAACTTATTAAATGGTTTGTTATCGTTTATAAATTTATAAGTCAAATACGCAAAATATTGTTTATCAAAAATTGCGTCAGCATCTGTAGTTGTTACAGTTGTAAGCTCTAAATTTAGTTTTCCTTTATCTACAAGTAATTTATATATCTCTCTTCCTGCATAAGCCTGATTTGAAGATTTTCCTTTAACTTCTCCTAGGATATCGGGATGATAAGTAGCCATAATTGTACCGAATTTATTTTTATATTCATTAATTAGTTTCTCAGCTTTTTCCTTCGCTTCTTCCTCTCTAGCCTCCATAGCTAGAATTACATGTATACGATCTAGAGGATAAGTCTGTAGTGCCAAGTTGGCTAGTGTCCGATTTAACTTATCAAAACGCTCTTTATAGTTCGGAACGATAATTATATGATTTACTTTTGAAGAAGGATTACTGATATCTATCTTATTCACCCAGTTTTCTTTTTCTGATTTTTTTATTTTTTGCGAACCGATATATGCTGTAAATGCAAGTTGAAATGATTTATAAAAATAAAACACATCAAAAAATAATATTCCATATGCTAAGGGACCGGGAAACAGTATCGAACCCCAAATAGGCAGACTTATTATAATCCACGTCAATAAACCAGGTACTATCTCCAGTACTCTCTTCGTTTTCACCGGATATCGTGTGAAAAATCTGTTAAAGAATTCAGTCATAAAAGTCAATTAATTTTATCAATATGATGCAAAATTGTTATCCATTCGCATCTTGCTAAATATAGTATAAACGTTCTTAGAAGTCTCTTGTACAAGCAACTCAAAATCAATATTCTTTAACTCAGCCAGAAATTTACCAGTAATAATTACATTTGCAGGAGAATTTCTTTGTCCTCTAAGTGGAACGGGCGTAAGAAATGGACTATCGGTCTCTACAACTAACCTATTCAGGGGTACAAATTTGGCAATGGCTTTTAAATCCGTTGACTCACCAGGAGCTAACCCTTTATATGTTACATTTCCATCAAATCCTATATAAAAACCAAGTTCGAGTGCCGATTTTAAAACATCCATGCTTCCAGCAAAGCAATGAAACATCCCAGGTGTTTTCTGTAGCTTATTCTTATATTTTCTTAAAATCAAAATAATATCTTCTCCAGCCTGGCGATTATGAATTTGAAGCGGTAAACCTGCCCGATAAGATAATTCTATCTGTTTTTCGAAAACTTCTTTTTGCAATTTTGGATCTACTATCCCATTTGATTTATAACTGAAGTAATCCATACCGACCTCACCAATTCCTATAACCTTAGGGTGCCTTGTCAATTGCTCTAAATTATTTACCCACCCGCCATCTTTTATATGCGTTTCTTCAATTTTATCTGCATGATGCGGATGAACACCCACAATTGCATACATCTTATTATATTTATCCGCAAGCTCAACAGCCTTTTGACTTGAATCAAGCTTCGTCCCTACATTTATAATTGCAGTAACACCTGCATCAAATGCGTTATTAGCAACAGTATCAAAATCATTATTAAAACTATGGAACTGGAGATGACAATGAGCGTCAATCATAAAAAAGAAAGTCAAGATATTATAAACCACTAAAGAGCTGGAAACAAACTCATAAACTATGTTGACTTGGTTTAAGACATTAATTAAGCTTTATATGTGATACATTTTAAAAAAGATACTAAAATTCTACTTTCTATTATAGATAAGGCACTTTTATTTTTAGCTTTTATACTTCTAATATTATTAACTTGGGATACATTTGTAAGCCAAAATCTAAAATATTTATACAACAAGCTTTATATTATATTATGGATTACTTTTGGAGTAGAGTATTCAATCAAAGTTTTACTGTCGAAACATAAAATACGATATATCGCCAATGACCCTCTAGCGATACTTATTGTCGCTTTTCCATTTTTAAGACCTCTAAATCTTCTGCCTGCTTCAAGATATGGCTTGCTTTTCTTATTGGAACAATTACATGAAAAACTTCCATGGACTAAAAAATTTAAAGTTGTGGAGATTGTACTACTTTCTTTTATCGCCTTAATCTTTTCAGCAGATCTATTACTTATTGTCGAAAACAGCCCTAACTCGACGATCAAGACATTCAGCGATGCGATATGGTTTTCAGTAGCCACAATTAGTACTGCTGGCTATGGGGACTTTTATCCAAATACAGTTGCTGGACGGCTTATTGCTAGCTTCCTTTTGATATTTGGTGCTTCAGTTTATGGAATAATTACAGCAAAAATTGCATCACTTTTTATAGATAATAAAATTAAAGAAGATCTGAAAATTGAAGAAAATAAGTTAAATGAGATTTCATCGGAAGAAGAAAAAGTAGAAAAATTAATAGAAAAAATTTACCTAAATGAAGAAAGAATAGAAAAAGAGATCGCTGAATTAAAAAAACAAAAATAAAGTAACTTTTCCCACTTAAACATGTAATGAAATACTTCTTGATCGTTTACATTTAGCGGTAACATGATCTAAAAAATTTTGTTGGTTATAACATTTCTATTATCTGCTGCCAATTGTTAATTACGTGGTCAGGATTAGTTTTCTTAAGTTCGACTATATTATAAACATTTTCATTTTCCTTGGGGAAAAATAGAATTGTTTTTGCACCTGCATTTTTACCCATCAGAATATCACTTTTAGAATCACCGATAATATAACTTTCTTGAGTATCAATGCCAAAATGATTACATACTTTTATTACAGCATCAGGTGCAGGTTTTGGATTCACTACATCTTCAAAACAGATAACTAATTTAAAAAAATCTTTAATGCTCAGATGTTCGATCATATCTATAATATATCGACGTCTGGCAAAAGAAATAAGTGCCAAGTTAATATTTTTCTCCTTTGCTTTTTCTAAAATCTCGATAACACCAGGAAACAATTTTGCTTGATGCGCATATGAATTTGCAGCAGAAAAATATATATTCCTGAACTTTTCAACTTGATCAGGAATCCCAAGTTTCTCGCATATATCTTCCTCTTTACGTCCAAAACAATTCTCATATATCCAAAGATCATTGAATTCAAAACCAAAGCTTTCCAACACCTTTTTGTAGGCTTTAGAATAAAACCATAATGTATCTGCCAGAGTACCATCGAAATCACACAGCAGTGCTTTAATCATATTTTTAAATTCTGGGAAATAGTGGTTTCTGGGATATTATTTTCGGACCTTTAAACTGTTCTGAAATTATTTCTGCTGTTTCCGGAAGAAATATTCTTAATGAATATGCGATCTTCTGGATATCTTCAATATAAATTGACAACAATTCCCGAGCTTTATCTTTTTCAACTTTCCATGGCTCATCAAAATTTATCTTAATATCCAGCAATTTTATATATTCCCAAATTTTTTCCATAGCAGTATTAAACTTATATTGATCAAC
This sequence comes from uncultured Gammaproteobacteria bacterium, assembly GCA_964653195.1. Taxonomy (GTDB): domain Bacteria; phylum Patescibacteriota; class Microgenomatia; order Levybacterales; family UBA12049; genus CAYMDS01. Next base: position 105,943 of record CAZZCX010000001.1, on the reverse strand, counting down.
TATTGAGAAAAAATCCTGGGTAATAGGTACTTGTGCATTTGAAGAAATAATGATGTCATTTTTCTCTGCAAGCTTAGCGACGCGGGCTATTAGATTTCCAAGGCCATTTGCCAAATCTGAATTATACGTTTCTTTTAATTTATCTTCGGAAAAATCTCCATCCTGAAAAGGTGAAATTTTCGAAAGACAATAATATCTGAGTGCATCTGTACCAAATCTATTCACTAGATCGACAGGGTCAATAACATTTCCTAATGTTTTTGACATCTTTTGTCCATTTACCGTAAAATATTCATGAACAAAAAGAGCTTTGGGTAATTTAAGCCCTGCAGATAAGAGAATAGCAGGCCAATAAATAGCATGAAACCTTATAATACCTTTACCTATAACATGTAAATCTGCAGGCCACCATCTATCATAAAGCTTTTCATCCCAACCAAATCCAATACCACTTTGATAAATATTCAATGCGTCAAACCAAACATATATTCTTTGATTCAAATCAACAGGCACTTGTACCCCCCAATTCTTGGCACGAAGATTACTTCTTGAAATACTGAAATCATTAAGACCAGATTTAATAAATGAAATTATTTCGTTCTTTCGAAACTCAGGTGTAATACTATATAAACCGCTTCCGATAATGTCCAGTAATTGATCCTGATACTTCGATAAAGCGAAAAAGTAATTTTCTTCTTCTATTTCATCCAGATTCTTTCCTGGATGCTCAGGACACTCACTGTTGGAATTTAGATCGGTAATTGACTTAAATTCTTCACAGCCTAGACAATATAATCCTTTATAATTTTTTTTATATATATCTTCCCCTTTACACATTGACCATAATTTCTGGCTTGCAAGGTGATGATTATCATTACTGCCTTTTTGAAAAAAATCAAATTGGACATTCAGTTTTTTTGCAAGATTTTCAAACAATAAAGCATTTTTATCAATAAATTCCTGTGTTGGCATTCCGGATTTTTCAGCAGACTGAACATTTTTCAGTGCATTTTCATCTGATCCGGACAAAAGCTTCGCGTCAAAACCCTGAAGTATCTTATACCGTCTGATAGTATCAGCTTGTATAAACTCAAGGGCATGACCAATATGCGGCATAGCATTAACGTACGGAATTGCCGAAGTAATATAATATTTATTCATAATCGCTGATTGTATATCAGATATGTAAAAATTTGCAAGCTTCGTAAAATATTTTATTTTAGTAAGCCGGGGAAGAAATACCTATGACAAAATCCTTATCTGTCAGATATTTTTCAACTAAATTAACAAGATCGCGAGGTGTTATATTCACTTTTCTTAAGTAATCCCTTGCACCTAAACTTATTGATTCCTGAATAATACTTTCATCGCCTAAATTAGATAACAGTACTATTTCTGTTTTTTTGCTCAACTCATCTTTCTTCGCTTCCCGCAATACTTCAATACCATGCATTTTTGGCAACATAACATCGAGTAAAACAAGTGCTGTATCTGAATTCTCTTTTATTAACTTCAGGCCTTCTTCTCCATCATAAGCACTTAAAACTAAATATCCGGCTTTTTCAAGCATCTTCTTATACAGATCATGTATAAATACCTCATCTTCTATCAGTATTAATTTATTCATATTACATTTACAGGTAGAGAGAAACTAAAGGTAGATCCCTCACCAAGATCTGAATCAACCCAAATCTTCCCATCATGCATATCTATTATTGCTTTTGCAATATATAGACCAAGTCCTGTTCCTTTAGATCCTTGTTCTAGTTTACCAGAAACTCGGTAAAATTTTGTAAATAGATGCGAGATTGCTTCTTTAGGGATACCTTGACCGGTATCTCGAATATGTGTAATTACTCTATTATCAGCAACCTCAAAAGATATGGAAATAGTACCGTTTCTATCAGTATAAGCTATAGCATTTGCTAGAAGATTTGTAATTACCTCAGAAATGCGAAAAGAATCTACTGATACCTTAGGGAGAATAAACGAGGGATCAACCATACTGACTTTTATTCCTTTTTGTTCAGCGTTAGATTTTAAGGAATCAATTATCGTCTTTATAAGATCCTTTATTTGCGTAGGCTTTTTGCTTAATGACATAACTCCCTTTTCAATTTTAGTGACATTTAGGAGATTTTCTACAAGTGACACAAGCTGGTCACTTGCAATACTTATCCGTTCAAGGAATATCTTCTGTTCTTTATTGAGGTTTATATCTTCTTCTTGAAATACGGACAAATAACCGCGTATTGATGTTAATGGCGTTCTCAATTCGTGCGCAGCCATCGAAACGAAATCTAATTTCATTTCTTCAAGTTCTTTTTCATGTGTTATATCTTGTAATGCAAGTATACAGCCTAGATTTACGTGTCTTCCCTCTTTTATTTTTCCTACAGTTAAATGAATAAATGAATCTCTTTTGGCTGATATTTTAATATCATTACTCTGATATACAACTCCTTCGTAATCATCGGTCCGGATAGGACAATAAGTTTCATTTTCAATCTCCCCAGTAGCATCTGAAAAATGCATTACATCATAAATAGGCTTTCCTAAAACCTGATCATAAGAGTATCCAGTTATCTTTTCAGCTGCTTTATTAAAAATAATAATTTTTCTTTCCATATCGACTCCAATGATTCCATCCGTAATACTTGATAAAGCAACAGCCATCTTATTTCTTTCAGCAGATAAAATGTCTTTATCCTGTTCGAGCCTACGTACAACATCTTGAAGATTTTCGGCCATATTATTAAATGATTTACCTAGATCCTCTAACTCATCGTGACTTTTCGTATAAATTCGTGTGTCTAATTTACCTTTAGTTAAAAGACTTGTAGCATTTTTTAGTAGCAAGATAGGCTTTGTGAGACTATTGCTTAATACTGAGGCAATGATAAAAAGCAGAGTTATTGAGCCAACGTATGAATAAATATAAATATTCCTGACGTAACGCAAGACAGAATAAGCTTCCGTTGCTTTATTCTCAAAAACTATAATCCAGCTTGGATCACTACTTTTAAAACCTTGAGCAGTGATGTGTATATTATCTTCATTAGTATAATTTGACAGACTTGAAGGTTGAACCGAATTACTGACTTTAGCCGGTTGATTCATCAGATATTTGACCAGAGGACGGGAAGAAAAATCTAATCTTTTTTCAAGCAATTTTTCATCAGGATGAGCAATAAGTATCCCACTTTCATCGAGAACAAATGCATGTCCTGATTCATACTGTTTTATATTTGAAACTACTTGCCATAACCTTCGAAGACTTACTAAGATTTTTAATACTCGTCCTTCCCCTGTATTATTCAAAGGGGAATAAAGAGTAATGTAAGGAACAGTGTTATTTTGAAGATAATAAACTTTGGAAAAAGTATTCTGGCCTGATATAGCCTGCTTGAACTCTACTGAAGGCAAATCAAAGCTTAATTGTTCCTTACTTTCTACACCATTAAGGTTAATTTTTAATAATTCCCGCCCACTCTCTGACAGAACGCTTATTTGCTCAATGTTATTATTTGAATTGAGCAATACTTCTGTATATGTACTGAAATTTGATTTATCTATACTCTCATCTTTTGAATATAATTCTTGCAGCTCTGATGCCCTTTCTTCTATTGAATGTAGATATAATCTAATTTCTCCCGCGGCATCTTTAGCCTTATCAAGCGTAGCAGTATCTATAGCTGAACTTCCGTAATTTTCGACAGCTAAATAAATAACAAATTGCGTAGAAAATGATAAGCTTAGCAGCAAAATAAAACCTAGAAGTAATTTATAACGTATACCAATTTTCATTCATGCTACTACGAATTAATGCTAACTCGATTTGTTTATAATATAATTTTATTTCTATAGACGGCACACTATTTCAATAATAGGCTACGAATTGCTACAAATTATTGAGATTCAGAGGTGAATTCGTATTAATTCGTAGCTTAATGGAACCATTTCTGTTTAATGTTATTTATTATTCCTCTTTTTTGTAAAGATAAAATTATTTCATCTATTTGAGCCTTCAACTCAGTATCTTCTTTACGGAAAACTACCCCATAGAATTCATTCGTAAACGGATCGCTTACAATAACCAGATCAGGATGTTCATCAACTATTCCTTTGGCTGCAGTAAGATCAACAATTAAAGCATCAATTGACTTATTAGATAAAGCTGCGACTGCTTGAGTATAATCAGAATAAGCGATTACCAAATTTCTGCTTGTATATTTCAAAGCTTCTTCTTCACTTGTAGTTCCTTTCTGTACACCAACAAGTTTTCCTTTAAGCTCTTCTGGAGAAGTAAAACTTTTTTCCACTTCCCGCCTTGCAACGATAACCTGACCTGCGTTTAGGTATGGTTCTGAAAAATTATATTCCTGGCTACGCTCCGATGTTATAGTAACTGAAGAGATGATCACATCTATTTCTTTCGAATCTAATTTGTCAAATATATTGTCAAACGCAATATCCTTAAATTCAATATCATATTTCATCTCAGCTCCAATTTCATTGGCTAATTCAATATCATATCCTTTAAGAATTCCATTTTCATCTTTGAATTCCATTGGGGGATATGTCGCATCCGTACCTACAATTAACTTATTTTTTTGCTTTTCTATAACTGATGCGGGCTGTTTACTCGTATAGTCTCCTAATCGAAGTGTATTATTTTTTAAAAAACCTCCAAAATACAATAACGCTCCTGTCATAATTCCTAAAGATAAAACTGCTATTGGTAAAATTAATTTGCTTGATTTATGCAGTGTATCTCCACTTGAAGAATTCCCAGAATCTTGTTGATTAAAACTCGACTCATTAGGTAGATCACTTGTAGGATTTTGCACATTCAACACTGTTTTTTCAGCCATTATTGGTTCTCCGACTTTAATACTTTCTATTGGAGGAGAAATCCTTGGGTGTAAATTTATATCTTCTGAGGTATTCAATGATGCATTATTTTCTTTTATATTTTGGCTGGGCACAGAAGGGTTAGTAAGACTTGGTTGGTTGAGCGTTAAGGCATCATTTGATGAAACAGTGGGTGAAGAAGGCTCAGTTGAAGGATTATTTGAATCAAAAGCCGGATTTAGAGGGGGCTTAGTATTATCTGAAGAATTGTCCATTACATATCATATTGAGTAATTATGTGATTTTTGTCAATACGCTCTACAGCTTAGTACTTTTATATGTGTTAAAAATAAACTGTAAAATCACAAATAGTACTAAAAGTAATATAAAATAAAATGGATTCGTTAATCCAGAAAGGAAGAAAACCAATGTCAAGAATATAAAAAAGCTTGTAAGTAAAGCTTGAAATATTTTATAGGTAAATATCCTTATAGCTGAATATGAAAATAAATAAATAAGAATTAAGAAAACTACTTTAGCTGATACTTGAATTGGCTTACGTACAAAAAGTGTAGATGGTGAAAAAAAATATATCAACGCTATTAATAAACTCAACCAAAACGATGTTGAAAAAACAAAAATTAATTTATTTCTTTTATTAAATCTATTTAGACTAAAACTCATATAAACTTAGCTTATTATAATGAATATTATTTCTTTAATTAAGAACACAATTATTAATAACCGGTATAATACTCTGTAATTATTCTTGAGGTATTTATTTTTAAATCAGATAAATTCGAAAATATTAACTCAATTATACCGGGTGGTCCCGCTATATAAAATCTATGTATCTTGTCCGTATTTATAATCTTAGTTAAGAAATGATTATTTATTCTGTTCGATTCCGAATTTTCTTTTAATTTCGATGTATTAGTTATAAAATAGTAAACCTTAATTAATGAATTGACTTGTGAAATATTAATTAATTCGTCATAAAATACAAATTCTTCATTTGATGAAAAAATCGCCATAAGATAAATATTTTTATTCAACTTTTTGGCGTTATGGTAACTTATCATACTTCTAAAAGGAGTAATACCCATACCTCCCGACATAAATACTGAATCTCCTTTACTTCGATCAAGGGTTAAATTTCCTATTGGACCAAATAGCTGCACACTCTTATATTCCTTTAGAGAAAATAAAGTTTTTTTAAAACTACTATCTGAAATTTTTACGGTTACTGTAAGATGTTCAGTTTCATGAGGAGATGATGAAATAGTAAAAAACCTTGATGCGCCTCTTTCATCCGGGTGTTCATGGGGCAAGATTAGGCGGATATATTGTCCCGCTTTAAATGTAAACGTCGGAGGTCTAATAAAAAAAAAGCTGTATGTATTTTTAGTTAGTTTTTGTTTATGAATAAAAGATACGGAATAATTAGTAGGCATAAATCATATTTTCTTATTTTCAATCTTTTGTTGCAAGAGCTTTTCTCATATGTTAGCGTTGAATTATGGTCAAAAAAATAAAGAAAGCAACTTACAAAAATCGTAAAAAGTCCCCTTTGTATTTCGCGTTACTTATAGGTATAGCTGTAGTTTCTTTTTGGAGAGGGGTATGGGGCTTAATGGATCTTTACTTGTTTCCTGAAAATCAAACAATAAGCTTTATAATTTCTCTCTTTATAGGTCTTTCGATTCTAATTTCAACCCATTACCTTATCCGAGAACTTACAGGAGATAAATAAAATCTCAAATATAATAAATTGTGCTAGAATAAACTCCTATGAATGAACTAATTGAGTTGAATGAAGAACAACTCAAAGCAGTCAAGCATGGACAAGGACCATTACTTATTATTGCGGGAGCTGGAACTGGTAAAACTACTGTTGTCACCCAACGCATTAAACACTTAATACTTGAAAAACAAATTGATCCATCCAGTATACTTGCATTAACTTTTACTGAAAAAGCAGCGTTAGAGATGGAATCCCGAGTTGATGTAGTACTTCCTTACGGATATACACAGCTTTGGATATCAACTTTTCATTCATTCTGTGATCGCATCCTTCGTGATGAAGCTATACACATTGGACTAAATCCTTCTTATAAGCTATCAACTGAGGCTGAAGCGATGCTATTACTAAAAAAAAATATATTTAAATTAAAACTTGATTACTTTAGGCCTTTAGGTAGTCCATATAAATTTTTGCAAGGACTTATACAGCATTTTAATCGGCTTAAAGATGATGATATAACAACCAAAGATTATAAGAAATTTGCAGAAAAATTTGCAAAAGATAAAACGCAGGAAAAAAACGAAGTAAAAAAAATATTTGAATTAGCAAATACTTATGCAATTTATGAAGAAATCAAATCACAAGAAGGCATTATGGATTTCTCGGATTTAAACGCCAATGTTCTTCGTTTATTTCGAGAGCGACCAAACATCTTAAAATACTACCAAGAAAAATTCAAGTATACACTCGTTGACGAGTTTCAGGATACAAACTTCGCTCAAAATACACTTGCAATGCTGATAGCTGGTGATAAAAAAAATATCAACGTAGTAGGAGACGACGATCAATCAATTTACAGATGGAGAGGTGCAGCAATTGCAAATATCATCCAGTTCAGAAAGAATTTTCCGCAAGCGACAATAGTTACACTTATTAAAAATTACAGGTCATCTAAAGAGATTCTAGACTCAGCATACCAGTTAATTCAACACAATAACCCTGACCGCCTAGAATTCAAAGAAAAAATTGACAAAAGATTAATTGCCATGAAAAATGATCAAGAAATGCTGAATCCTTCCATTTCAGCAAGCAAGCTGGTTCAAACAGACAGCATTGTTGAATTTTTATACACCAATAACATAGAGAATGAAGCAGAACAAGTCAAAAAAAGTATAAAGAAACTGGTGAATGAAAAAGGTCTATTATATAAAGATATAGCGATTCTCGTTCGAGCAAATGATCATTCACAGCCTTTTGTACGCTGCCTTGAAAGATCTAAAATACCATATCAGTTTTTAGGACCTGGCCATTTGTTTCATCAAGAAGAAATTAAAGATTTAGTATCTTACCTTAAAGTTTTATCCAACTTCCAAGATAACTCCGCTATGTATCGCCTCCTTAGTATGCCTGTTTTTGATCTTGACGCTCGAGATATCGCAGCAATTATAAATTATGCAAAAATACAAAACCTAAGTCTTTTCGAGGCCATAGAAAAAGTCGAGCAAATTTATATAAAAGACGTAACCAAAGAAAAAGTAAAAAGAATTACTTTAATGATTAATAAACATCTTAAACGAATCCCAAGAGACACTGCTGGGCAAATTTTATACTATTTTCTAGAAGACTCAGGTTTACTGCAGAATTATCTAGCAGCCTCATTACCCCAAGATGAGAAACGTGCTCAAAATGTTGCTAAATTTTTTGAAAAGTTGAAAGAATTTGAGTCCAGTCACATTGATTCATCAGTTTTTGCTACCTCTGAATGGATTGAACTTGCTATGCAGCTTGGTGAAAGCCCAAAGGCTGCTGATATGGATTGGGCAGATACCAATGCTGTAAATATTTTAACTATCCATTCAAGTAAAGGTCTTGAATTTAAGGCTGTATTTCTAGTCAACCTTGTAACGCAAAGATTTCCAACACGTGCACGCAAAGAACAAATACCAGTATCTATTGAACTTATAAAAGAAATACTGCCCGTTGGGGATTATAATCTACAGGAGGAAAGAAGATTGTTTTACGTAGGGATGACACGCGCAAAACGTTTCTTATACCTTTGCGCATCCCAATATTATAGTGAAGGCAAGACAATTCGAAAAATTTCACCATTTGTTTATGAAGCTATAGGTGAAGAAATTGTTAAAAAATTATTAAATAAAGAGAAGTATACTCAATCAATAAAGCAGCTTTCTCTCCTTGATTTGGCCAACGACCAAGTGCAGCAGGAGTTAACAAATGGCAAAGATGATATAGATTCGGCAAATAACGAGCAACAACCTACCACCCATACACCAGTACCGATCACCTACATTTCTTATTCTCAAATCCAATCTTTTGACATCTGTCCGTTACATTATAAATTAAAGAATATTCTCAAAATTCCAACTCCTCCATCTAGTGCACAAAATATAGGAATTTCAATACATAACACTCTAAAAGATTATTTCAATTTAAAAATGGCAAACGAAGATGTAAATAAATTATCCATAGATTCATTACTTAGGCGTAATTGGCTCACTACTGGCTTTGAAAGCAAAGAACACATGAATCAAGCTTTCATAAATGCTCAGGCATCTTTAACTCGCTTTTTGAATAACGAGACAAATAAAAAAGCAAGTCCTCTAGCTCTAGAAACAGCATTCGGTTTCTTCATAAAAAAACTAGATGGATCAAGCTTAAAAGTTGGAGGTAGAATTGATCGAATCGACTCATTAGATAATGAGAAAATTGAAATTATTGATTATAAGACTGGGTATAAGATACCGGATCAAAAAAAACTTGATGTGGATTTACAGCTATCAATTTATGCTTTAGCTGCCTCAGAAGTCCAAAGCGAAATATTTCACCGTAATCCTGAAAATGTCATCCTTTCCCTCTGGTATGTCGATCAGGATATAAAGGTATCAACAGTTAGAACAAGGTCACAACTTGATGTAATCAAACAGCAAATTACAGAAAAAGTAGCTGAGATCAGTACAAGTAAATTTATTTGTTCTGGCGGTATAATATGCCAAAATTGTGAATTTAAAATGATCTGTCAGACCCATTCAATTCAACACTAATCTAGATTTGCCACCTAAATAGTCAAATCCATATACATTTGATATACTATAGGAGCGATTCCGGGAAACAGAACCGCTACCCTATTTTCCGAAGCTAAGATGGGCTTGCCCCTCGAAGCCTTGGCGAAGTGGGGAGGAAAGTCCAGACAGCAGTATGCAAAGGGACGGAGTGTAAGCTCCGGCTGGTGACAGCCAGTGGCTTGAGGGGGAAACTCTTCAAACACGGATTGAGAATTGACTCAAGACGAGAACCACAGAGACGATCATTAACCTAAAATTGTAAGATCATGGTTGATGGATGAAACGGTCCCTCCTTCGCTCATATGAGCTATGGAGGGCAAAGGTAATCCTACCTGCTGCAACCGTCGAAAGATGCGTTATACCGGCATACGGAAGCATCAAAGTTTACGGGCATCCCGTCTAAAGCGGGAAAAAATGACATAAAACATCATTTTTAGATAGATTGCGGTTTGGTCCTTTTAGGGCTTTATGATTGAGGTAAACCCTCCTTCGCTTAAGCTACGGAGGGCGAAGCAGAATCTGGCTTACTCGTTTCCCGGAAGCGCGAAAAACTCTCCAGCTTTCTTTCACCTAACTACTTGCGCTCGAATACCGCTTCAATGCATATTTCCAAAACAATAAACTACAAAAGACAAATACGAGCCCGATGCTAAATGATAAAATCACAACTGAAAGAGATAGTGATCCTAGTATTGCTTTTACGGGAAATGTCATCATTATCCCAACTGGCACTGCAAATGTTATGATGCCTCGAATAGGCTCTTTGTATACATCTATTGGAATTCTTCCCATTTGCGTCAGATCCCGATACATCCATAATGTATTATCTATTTCAGTCGTAAGTATACCTAACGATAGAACACATATATGAAAAGCCAGTGCGATAAAAAAAGCATTAAGTATCAAAAACAGATAAAGAATAATTCCCATTACTGTTACGTCTTGGCCAAATACTGTATATATGATTAATCCCACAGAAATTAAAATCATAGGTATATCTAAAACATCTGAGCCACCAAAGAGTGACTTAAAGAGAGGGGATATCGGCCAAAGCAATGTGTAATCAAAATATCCTGAGATTATATGGCGACGAAAACGATATACCTCTCGGAGTAAAAACTGTGCTGAGGTATCGATGAAGTTAAATGTCGCGAAGAAAAGTAGAACCTGTGAGACAGAATACCCGGCCAGAGTTTGGGTCTTAGATAGTATTACTATTAAAAAAAATAGGTATGCTCCGAAACGAATTAATTTACCTAAAAGAAATATAATGACCCCAAGCCGTGACTCAAGCGCGATTTGCGCCGTACGAACCATAAGTAACCACCAAATTTTAAAATATTTATACATAAATCTATCTCCCCTGCGCTGTATACTCTCCAAGTCCTATCCTCCAAAAATATCTGATCAATACATATAAAACAAACACCCATGTAACTCCACTTACGATACCTGTAGTTATTTCTATAAGCGGTATCTGTTTTAAATAAATTTTTAAAGGAAAGTAAGTGAGGTAATTAAAAGGAAGAATCCTAAAAATATAAAAAATGGATTTCGGTAATATATCAAGTGGAAAGTACCCACCTGAGAAAAACCCGATAAGCACCATGAATATAAATCGTGGTGCCCAAACTTCTGGACTAAAAAAACCTATCATACCCAATAAAATATTACAAAAAAAGAATAGAAAAATGGCAATTACGATAGATATTATAAAAAAGATTAAGTAAAGAATATCCGTTTGGATAAAAAGTGGTGGACGAAGAGCAATAACTAGAAGGGCAAGCTCAATTAATGCGAAAGCTATATTCATCAATTTGTCACCCAAATCTTTTGCGAACCAATAGTAAAAATAATTAAAAGGCTTGAGTAAAAAATTCGATAAACTACCCTGAATAATATCATCTCCTAATGCATAACTTCTTGAAGAGATTACTAATGATTGAAGAAAAGCGGTACCTAAAATATAGGTAAGTATCGCTGACTGAGTATAACCAAATAATGATGTGCCTTCAGGCAAAAGCGCCAACCATAAATAATAAATAGTAAGAAACGTTAAGACATTTCTCATTCTATACATAGCAAAATTCAGACGATATGTCAGCATCTCATCCCAGGTATATTTTGCGATTAAATAGTATTTATGCACAGTTTTAAAATATATTGCATCAGAACTTCACAACGTTTCTAATCTATTTCGTTGATAAAGTGTTACTACAAGAAAATTCTTATCATTTCCTGTTTTTACTTCTCATCCGCTAACACTTGTGTAATACCTTAATGCGAATTTCCAAAATATTCGAGATAAGTAGAATGAGGAGAGAGATATGAAAATAAAAAATAAAATTTCAGATATATTATTCCGTCCAAGTAAAAATTTCGTAGGAATTGAAATAACGCTAGAAATTGGAAAAAAGACTAAAAATAAAAATATACCTGTATTCTCAAACATTTCCCACGGATAACGAGAAATCCCGCTAATGTTACTTAATAAATCTCTTAAGTTGAATAAGTTTGTATACCACACCCTGATCGTCATTACCCCATACCATACGGCATATGTTATTAATAAACCAAAAAACAAAAGTATACAAAATATAACGTATTCAAAAAAACCCGGATTGATATTTAGAAATTTTAACAATATAAAAATTATAATTATCGATATCGGTATTCTTATAGATGCACCAATATTTATGTGCATCAAACTAAGTGTAAACTGTGCATCAATTGGCTTAAGCAGGTAACTATCTATACCACCGGTATCAATAATCCTATTAAAATAATCCATGTTCTTTGCTACCAAAGTTCTGAAGATACCAATTCCCAAATTAAAAACTCCTGTAAGTAAAAATAGCTCTTCTCTTTTCCATCCGAATACATCTCCTGTCTTACTTGTAAGTAAAAAAATCGAAGCGAACTGAAATCCACCCCAAAAAATGTGACTGATTAAGCTATTGTAAAAGCTCAATCTAAAAGTAGAAATTTCGATTAAGCTGTATTTTAAAAATAATAAAAATATACTTAAATATCGTTTCATAATTATTGTCCCATACCCGTAAATACTTTGATTCCTTTTTTCCACAAAAACTTATAAAGTAATACCATTAAAAATATCCATGCTATCTGCTTACATATAACAAATATAATATCTACGGTAGACAAATTACCTTGCAAAATTATTACAGGATAATAAATTATATATGGGAAAGGAGAAGCATAAACAATCTTTAATAATAATTCAGGCATTAAGCTAATTGGTATAACATACCCCGCAAAAATCAGTGTAATTATTTCCATAAATTGGAAAAGACCGTTAGCATCTGTAAGCCAAAAAGCCAAGAGCCCAATAGCAATTTTATAAGAATACGATAAAATATAAGCTAAAATAAAAACAAGTACAGTTAAAAATAATATTCTTGGATCAGTAGTGATTTGAAAAAATCTTCCAAATATAAGTATAAATATAAGTGAAATTATTATGGCGAAAAAACCTTGCAATAAACGATATGGCAATTCCCTAATAATATTAAAAAGAAAATAAGAGTATGGTTTAACTAAGTATTTAACTAACTGACCATTAGCAATATCATCTTCTGACACATTTTCTTCAATGTGTGACATCAAAAAAGCAGAAACAGTAAATAACAAAAAATAATATGAGGAGATTGATGATAAAGACCAACCAGCGATTGAATTATTCTCCAGAGCTGAACGCCAATAAACCAAGAGTATAAGTGGATTTATCAACATTACTAAAAGCCAAACTATTGAAACTCCTCTTCTCTCAAATACATACTGGAAACATAATAAAAAGATTCTAAAATGACGCATCATAAAAAGATTTGTCGCTGAAAATAGAAAGCGGAAATTTACTAATATTTAGCTTTTGTGAAGTTTCCAAACTTTCAGATTCAATGTATCAACTCTTTCCAGCTTTTAAGAAAATCTCTCGAACTATATCTTCAATATCAGGCTCTGTGATGTTGATATCATCGACTGGAAATTCTTCAAGTAGTTTTGCAGCGACATTCTTTGATCTTTCAACAGGAACAGATAAAATTACTTTCGGAAATTCATATGACTCAATTTTTCCTAATTTCATTAAACTATCTTTATCAACTGGTTTTTCAAACGTAACCGACAAATATTTACTTGTTGAGTATTTTTTAACAATGTCATGTAGCTTCCCATCAAAGAGTATGCTTCCGCGATCAATAACGATTACTCTTTCACAAAGTTGTCTGACATCTTCCATATAGTGACTTGTCAAAATAATTGTAGCTTTATATTTCTTATTGTATTCTTTTATAAAATCTCTTAATTTTTTCTGCATCACAACATCCAAGCCAATAGTTGGCTCATCTAAGAATAGAATTCTAGGCGAATGAATCAATGCTGCTATTAGTTCACATTTCATTCTTTGCCCAAGAGAAAGCTTGCGAACTTGGATATTTAAAACATCGTTTACTTCCAAAAGTGCAGATAATTCTCTAACTGTTTCTTTATAATTATTATCTGATACTTCATAAATCGCTTTATTTAGTAAAAACGAGTCAATAGCGGGAAGATCCCACCAGAGTTGATTTTTCTGTCCCATTACAAGGGCAATCTTTTTAAGATATTCGCTTTTACGATCAAACGGATTAAATCCTAAGACATCTACTTTGCCTTTAGTGGGATATAAAAGCCCTGATAAGCATTTGAGCGTGGTGGTTTTCCCAGCACCGTTTGGTCCGATGAAACCTACAAGCTCACCCTCTTCTATCGAAAATGAGGTATCATCTACAGCCTTCGCATCATAATATTTTCTATTAAATAGAGATTTTATAGAGCCCATAAGTCCAGGCTCCTTTTTATAAACACGGTAGTATTTGGATAAATTATTGACTGAAATTACCACACTTTAATTATAACAAAAAGAAACTCCTCAGTATTATGAGAAGTTTCTTTCATTTATTTACAGTTATACTCTATATCACTTAATAAGTCGCTTAAATGATTTTCCTGGTGTGAAGCCTGGTGATTTTCTTGCAGCTAATGTAATCTTAGCTCCAGTCTTAGGATTTCTTCCTATGCGTGACTTTCGGGACCTTATACTGAATGTACCAAAGCCTGTAAGTACCACTTTCTCTCCTCTTTTTAGTGAGTCTTGTACTGTGTTAAGAAACATTTGTATTGCATCTCGAGTTGCTTTATTTGTAAGATTAGTCTTTTTAGCGACTATTTCAATAAGATCGTTTTTAGTAATAATACTCACCACCCTTCACGATATAAGAAAATTTACATCTTTGATAAATTCGATATTTTACTATATATTTTTTACGGAATAAATAAAAAGGATTAATAATGAGGCTAGAAAAAACAATCATATAGGCAGACGTCGAATAGACTTACAATACAAGGAAAACGAAGACTTGTCAAGAGGGAGGGAGTATGTTTTTACGAAACTTGTCTATCTGGATAAACAGAACGAAATTCACGTATTGCTGTTACTTTAACTTCACCAGGTATCGCAAGTGTTTGCGCGATTTCTTCTTGAATCTTTCGGGAGAGTATAATGGTCTGATTATCATCCATAAGCCCAGGATCAATTATAACTCTCAGCTCCCGACCAGCTTCAAAAGCATACGCATCCTCTACCCCTTCGTATTTTCTTGCAAGACTCTCCATTTCAGTAAGTCTTTTTCCATAATTCTCTATATCTTCATATCTTGCACCTGGCCTCATGCCTGATATTTTATCTGCGGTTGACACAATTATTGATTCAATGCTCGAAAAAGGTTTATCTTCATGATGTTCCGCTATACAATTTATAACTTCCTGAGGAAAGTTGTGCCGTTTTATTAAATCTACTCCTAACTTTACATGACTTCCTTCCCCCTCCATCACTTTACCGATATCATGAAATAGACAACTTAGTTTTACAATATTTACATCTGCCCCAAGCTCTTCTGCTAGATGTATACCTATTTTTGTGGTCTCTAAAGAATGAACTATTAAATTCTGGCCATAAGAGGTGCGGAATTTAAATCTTCCCAGTATTGTATAAAGATCGGTAGGAATATTATAAACACCTGCTTCGATTGCAAGTTTTTGACCTTCATCAAACATTATCTTGTCAACTTCTGCTCTTGTCTGCTCAACAACTTCCTCTATTCTAAAAGGCTGAATTCTTGTATCTCTAAGTAATTTTTCAAGTGCTCTTCTCGCAATCTCACGCCTAACTGAGTCAAACGAAGAGAGTCTTATTATGTGTTCTTCATCAAGATCCACATCTACACCTGTTGACTGCTCAAACGCTCTAATGTTTCGCCCTTCCTTTCCGATGATTCTTCCTTTAAGCTCTTCATCCTCAACCTTAACAATAGAAACAGTATATTCTGGAATAAAATCCAAAGCTCCGTGCCTGATACTTTCTAAAATTATCTCCTGTGCCTTAATTGAAGCTGTAGCTTTTGCTTCTTCTTCTTTTTCTTTAATAATTCGCGCAACCATAGCTGATGACTTGTTTTCAACCTCTCTTAGTAACTCTTCTTTAGCCTCATCACGAGTTAAAGATGCGATTTTTTCAAGTTTCTCAGTATATTCTGTAGATTTTTTTTCAAGTGAATCCTGAAGTTTTTTTATATACTCCTGTTTTTCTTCAAGTTTCTCTTGTCGTTCAAGTAGTTTTTTTTCAAGGAGTATTAGATCCTGATGAGTATTAGTATCGGCCATAAATAATTGAGGCAACAGAAGAAGAAACGACTAAATTAAAACAGTTTTAATAATAATAAGTTTCTGTGTCCTATTCATAAAACACATAATCTGTTGCTTTCCAAATGTAATTATACTCCAAACATTTGCTAGTTGACAAGTATTAAAAATTGTTTTATTATTTTTTGAATGATTAGAAATATTAAGATAATACTCAACTGTTATAGTCTTTAACAAAGAGCCGGATGGCTCTTTTTTTTTGGCAAAAAAATATGAAACCAGTAAAACTTACAATATCAGAAAATAAAATAACTTTACCTTATTCAGAGCACTTTTCTAATTTAGTTTCCGTTAACCAAAGCTTAAACAACGGAGCACGCGAAAGTTATCAAAAAAGAGAAAGAGTATATGTAGATGTTCCTGAAGTTGTGGGCATAACAGGTGCATGTGAAAATGTAGATACGCTTTTTAAAATAGGCAACCGACTAGATCTTCCTCTTTTTCTTACTCAAACCGGGCAGCTTTCGCTTGAACAAGCCCTTCAGTCCTTTCATGCTGTACATACGGTAATTCATTCAGGCCGCGACGAAGAAGAGGAAGATGACAGGCATCTTAGACAGTTTCGTCTAACTGAAGAAGAGTTTGACAGTACTCTTCTTTCAATGACTCGCGAAAATTACGATGAAAACCAAATGTATGAAGCTCTTCTTGAAAGTATTCAAGAAACTGTTCGGTCAATGATTGCGCAAATAATAAAAGACAACCATGAAATATTAAAGAAAACCTACAATAGAAATACAGAGAGATTAAAAGAGGTTTTAAGAAAAGATTTTCTTCGTATTACTTATGAAGACGCGGTGAAACTCTTAAATAAACACGGATTTCCGCAAGTGAAATTCGGTGACGATTTAAAAGCAGAGCATGAAGCCAAAGTAGTATCTTTGCTTAACGGACCCAAGCAGGAACTGCCGGTATTTATTATGAAATACCCTAAAGAAATAAAATTCTTCAACATGAAAGTATGGACGAAAGATGATCGACTGGCGTTATCTGCCGATTTAATTTTTCCATATGCAGGTGAAGGTGCAGGATCAGCGGTACGCGAACATGATTTCGAAAAGCTCAATGAGAGACTTCTTTCATCAACTATGTTTAAACTCCATCAGCAAAGAGGCGGAAGCTATGAAGATTTCGCATGGTATTTGAATATTATGAAGAATAAACTGACTAATCCTCATGCAGGTTACGGCATAGGCAATGAAAGGGTTTTGCAGTATGTTTTTGCTGAATCAAACATCAGAAATGTGTCAGTATTTTCGCTTTTAAACTTACAAACTCATGACTGGGACTCTAATAGATACGGAAAACAAGCATTGATATCCGGCAAAAAGAAACATGTTCTATTAAGTATCGGCAAAAGTGAAAATAAAAAATATTTATTGCCATATATCAAAAATGCTGTAAGAAATAAAGATGTGATTCTCTACACTACTGAAAATACAAATAAATTTTTAATGCAAAATAATCTCAATTCTTCTCTAGTATATAAAGTATCCCAAATCGGAGAATCGCCCAATATTTTAGATTTAGTTACAAGGCAAATATTTGATTTGATAATTAATATCCCAACACGTGAAACAGTTAAGGTGAGTAAAGAATTTACTGACGGCAAGTTAATACGAAAAGCTGCAGTTAAATACGGAATCAATCTCATAACAGATTCTGAGGTTGCCTCAATAGTTTTAAATAACCTCGGAAACGGCATTTAACTACTATCTAAGATCAGCCTCACAGTCTATTAGTACATTTTAAATTTGAATTGTCCATGCTTAAAATTCTGAACAGACTAAGAAATCTATCGCGGGATTATCTTTGCACCTATCATCAACTTCACTAGATTTAATGTATGTATTATAAAAATCAAAAAGCTGCCATATTAGCAAACAATGATTCATGTTTGCTAAATATATACAAGTAGAGAATTTAAATTCATAATCTTACTCTCCACATTTCTTATGAGCCATCTCCAAATCACTTTCCGTGGTTTGCACAACAGTAATTGCAATTTATAATTTTAAGAGTATAATGCGATGAAATAAAATTATGGGTCAATTAATTGAAGAGGGAAGAAGATTAGGAACCGACCATGTACTAAACCTTCATCCATCCAAGGCTATAACCGAAAAAGAATGCAAGCTTACATTTTTGGTGGTTCAGAGATTAGAGTTACTTCTGCTCACCATGGGGAAAGAATCAATATTCTCGGTGAATTAAGAAACCCACAAGACTTTTTAGAAGCTGGTGATAATCCAGATGTACATGCCCTGGTTAATTTCGGCCAGGCATTCGTTCCCCTTATTGGCAGATACGAAGGAGATTTTTGGGATGATCGCGATCGACTTCCCGAAAGGGGAGTGGTGGTTCTCGCAGATCACTATAAAGACGCTGCGCTTTTGGTCGGAAGAATTGATTCACATGCCAGAAGACTCGTAGCAGATCCTCGTCTCTACGATGATAAAGGATTTTGTAGAGAATATTATGAATTGGCAAAAGTGGGTTATGAATTAATTGATACGCTTTTACCTAACGCTAGACGAGGTAGACCGTTATCTTTAGTAAGAGCTGGTCTAGTTACTACACGCTTAGCGCATGGGGTGGAACCCGACGCAGAAATATCTGATGAAATAAAAGTGGTTACCAAAAGACAGCATCCTAAAGTGGGGCAGAATACAGATCTTATGGTAACTGTAGAATGGAAAAACCCACAGCAAGTCCCCGAACTCAAAGGGAAGACTATAGAAGTGGCGGACTTTGTGAACCCTGCATCAGGCGCATCAACAGCTGCGGTTGCTGTCGCAGCTCATTTTCAAGGAATCACTCCCGCAAGATTGATTCATCGATCAATTATTGCCACAAGACAAGGAATACCTAATATGAGAAAAGCCCTTGAAGAAATGGGAATAGATTCAATTTTTTATGCTTTAGGCGCTTCAGATACAATGAGTGAAAGTTATTACTTAACTGACCCATATGTAGTGGGCGACGCAGGTCATGCGCTAAGACATTTTCAACCACGATAGTAACGATGTGATGTCAGAAGTTCACATTAGATAAATACTCGTCTATGCTTCGTTTTATGATATCCCAATTAAATCCTTTGCTAGCAAGATGGGCTCCAAGTTTTTGGTATATCACTCTTTTCTCGAATCCTTTGTATTTCATGATCTTTTTTTCAACAATTCTTTTTGCCATTGCAAACTCATTATCCACTTCTCCTTCATTTTCTGCAGTTATCTCTTCTATTATTTCCTGACTTATTCCCTTCTGCTTTAACTCCATCTTTATGACTCTCATCCCCCTAGGACGAAGCTTTATACGCTGTTCTATAAATCTCCTAGCAAAATCTTTGTCATCAAGAAAATTATGATCCTTTAACCAACTTATTATCTGTTCAATCGTTTCATTGGATGCATCCTTTTTTAATAGATTATCCCTTACTTCTTTCTCAGAGCGGGAACGAAAAGAGAGGAAATGAAGAGCTCTATCAAGATACTTTCTGTAAAGATCGGCAGGTTCCATAAAAGAGGACTTTACTCATCAAGGGAAGCTTTCGTGTCTACTTTTCCTGATTCTACCCCTACTGCCACAGGTAAACCGCCGTTTTTTGATCGCAACATAATTTCAGCTACTATCTTCTTTGCAATATCGGAATTCTCCTTCAGCCACTCCATAGCAGCTACTTTTCCTTGGCCTATCATTTGATCATTATAACGGAAGAAAGCGCCTGATTTAGAGATTACATTCATCTCAACAGCCACATCCAGAATCCCCCCTTCTCTTGAGATGCCGTCACCAAAGACATCAAATTCTGCAAGACGGAATGGTACAGCTACTTTATTCTTTACAACCTTCACTCTATGCCTTGAGCCAATTACTTTATCGCTATCTTTTAGAGTCTCAATTTTACGGATATCCATCCTTATAGATGCATAGAACTTAAGTGCCAATCCGCCTGTAGTTGTCTCGGGGTTACCAAACATCACCCCGATTTTTTGGCGCAGCTGATTGGTGAATATGCAAACTGTTTTTGATTTCGATATAACTCCAGTCAGCTTACGAAGAGCTTGAGACATAAGTCTAGCCTGAAGTCCCATAGATGAATCACCCATATCTCCCTCTATCTCAGCTCTCGGTACCAAAGCTGCCACAGAATCGATGACTAGGACATCTACTCCTCCACTTCTTATAAGACTTTCTGTGATTTCCAACGCCTGTTCTCCTGTATCAGGTTGAGAAATAAGAAGCTCATCTAGTTTTACACCCAGTCTTTCAGCCCATAATGGATCAAGCGCGTGTTCTGCGTCAATAAATGCTGCTATGCCGCCATGTTTCTGCGCTTGTGCGATAGTTGATAGACAAACTGTAGTTTTTCCTGAAGCTTCCGGTCCATATATTTCAATTATTCTTCCTCGTGGAAGCCCACCCACGCCAAGTGCCATATCTAGCGGTAAGCATCCCGTAGAAATAACTGAGATATCGAGCTTTTGGGCTGCTTCTCCGAAACGCATAATACTTCCTCGACCATACTGCTTCTCAATCTGATCCATCGCGATTCGGACTGATTCTAATTTTGCATCTTGATCTGATGAAGGTTGTGGAATGTTTTTGGGGGGGTTAGCGGATGCTCTTGCCATAAATCTTAGGCAAATATTATACGAAGTTATGGTAAAATACAAGTGGCAATTTTGTAATTTTCTAAATTACAAATAGTCGTTGGCAATTAGTCATAAGTCTTTAGACAATAAGATTAAATAGATATAGATTAAAAATATATTATCAGACTCATGTATAGATTTGAGAAACTTCGTGTATATCAAAATGCAGTTGAATTGGTGAAAACTATATATAAAATTACGATCGAACTACCAAGCGATGAAAAATTTGCACTAATTGATCAGCTAAAAAGATCTGCTATTTCAGTGGTATTAAATATTGCAGAAGGTAGCGGTGGCTTAGGTGATAAGGAATACAAAAGTTATTTACGCAATGCGTTGAAATCTTTATATGAGACAATTGCAGCTCTTAAAATTGCGGAACAACTTTTTGTGGTGGATGTTTCCAAAGCTCTGTTAAAATGTGACTCTATTAGTAAAGAATTACATAGTTTGATAAAATCGCTAAATAGAGAATAATTAAACGACTAACGACCAAAGCCTTACGACTAAATCCGGGATGTAGTATAGTGGTAGTACGCCGCGCTGGGGGTGCGGTAGTCCGTGTTCGATTCACGGCATCCCGACTCAATACCAAATATTATTCAATCTCAATCTTGTCTATCTTAGGTAAGTATTGCCTAACTTCAAGCCAAAATTTTTCTGATAGATTTTCTGAATATTTGCCAAATCCGCTATTTTCTGATTTGGCACATAGCTCGTTTTCATAACGTCTTACAACACGTTGCACTTTCCGGCCTATCTCATTAAATTCTTCTCTTACGGATCCGTCACCAGAATCTAACAGATCGTGATACTTTTTAAACTCACTGAAAAGTAACTTATTTTCATCAATCATTAACTGAAATTGCCTCTTATATTTAACCATATAATATTAATTATCATAACATAACTAATTAAAGTAAAAACTGTTTATAAAATGTTAAACTAAATATATAAGATATGTATCTTCTCATATTAACCGCTGAAATAATAATACTTTATTTCTTTTCTCGCTCTTTAACCAAAAACTTAAGCTATATACTTCATCGTTTTTTAAAGCATAAGAAGCTCACAGTCTACATACTAGCGATACTTTTCCTTCCCGGAACCATAATCCATGAATTCTCTCATCAACTTATGGCAGAACTTCTTTTTGTGCGTACCGGTAGAATTCATCTTATTCCTGAAATTGTAGGAAACGATATAAAGATGGGACACGCAGAAATACAAATAACCGATCCAATTAGACGTTTTTTTATTGGCATAGCGCCATTTATTTTCGGAATTTTTATTCTACTTAGCTCAATTTACCTCTCTATGAAATACTTCTCATCTGAAAATTTATGGATAATAATAATTCTTCTTTATGTTGTTTTCCAAATTGGCAATACAATGTTCGCAAGTAAAAAAGATATGGAAGGAGCTTTTGCGCTTATTTTTATCACCTCAATAATTATCTCTGCACTTTATTTGCTTGGAATTAGAATCTCCATAAATGAATTTGCCCAAAAACCAGTTATAATAAAACTCTTCAGAACTGCTTGTCTTTATTTATCTATACCGCTGATTTTAGATTTTATATTTTTGTTGATTTTTAAATTCATAAAAAGATAGATCCGTGCTATAATGCTAAAACATGAAAAAAAGAATAATTATCATAATTGTACTAATTTTTATAATTGCTGAATTTCTTATTATGATTTCTCCAGGTGAATTCTCATTAAAAGATGCAAGTATAACACCTACTCCTTCTATAAATAATACTAAAAAGCTTAAGATAACCGATACTCAATTAGGAGAAGGGGAGGCCGTTAAAACAGGCGATACAGTAGTAATGCATTACAAGGGAATACTTGATGATGGCACAGAATTTGATAGTTCTTATAAACGAAACTCACCATTTATAACAACAATAGGCATAGGTACTGTTATTAAAGGTTGGGATCAAGGAATACCGGGGATGAAAGTAGGCGGAAAGAGAAAACTTGTCATTCCCCCAGATCTAGGCTATGGGGAAAACGGCGCTCCCCCAAATATACCACCAAATGCAACACTAACCTTTGACGTAGAACTTCTTGAAATTAAATAAAAATTATTAGGAAGTTTTATATACTCTAACTACTCACATAGATTTTTGTTTCACTCAACAATAAGGATACCCAAAAATTATAAACACATATAAGGAAAGCGCTAATTATTGATATATTTAAGTGCATTTATATTTATCAATTGAAGTTATTTAAAACCTCATTTATACTAAAATTAGGAGAGAATGAAACAATTCTTATTTTATGAAAAGTTTACCCGAATTTATAAATCCCAGAAGTATTGAGACAGAAAATATAGCGTTCCTAATTACACAAGAAGTAATTATGTCTATGTCTCAATTTACAAATGATAGTTATTTCTCTAAATTTATACCGCCTGAAGAATTGCTAATACATATAAGACCAATTGCTGCTGCGTTTGCACAAATTCATTTTACTCCTCTTCCCCCAATGAACAAAATTTATAAATCTCAATTGTATGCGCTTTTCTATTTTTCAATAATGTACGGAATACAAATATATATTAAATACCGCTCAATTACACACGATCATAAACCATTTATTATTACGACAGACCAGTCTAAGCTGCGCACAGCAAGAATTAAAGCTGCTAAAGAATTAATAGATGGAGTGAGGGTATATCCACCAATAAATCAAGTTATTGATCATTTTATAAAATATATTATTACAAAAAAAATGACGAACAAACTTACTATACAAGGCTTAGAATTTGACTCCAGTAAGTTTCAAAGCTTTGTGCCTATAACGCTATTATGGGGTTATATTTTTGTAAAAGAAATAATTATAGATTATTAATATAATTACATAATAAATACACAACACTCATGAAAGTAATAAATAATGACAGTAGTATACACATAATTCGTCTAGACAAAGACGACGAACTAATTAAATGTGTCACAGATTATGCCACTACACATTCGCTAATGGCAGGAAGTATAAATGCAATTGGCTCTGCAAAAAAAATAACTCTATCATTTTTCAATTTTGAAAAACATGAATTTGAAGATCATTATCTTTCAGAAAATCTGGAAATCGTAAGCCTTAATGGCAATTTAGCTATGTTAGATGAGAAATTAACTATTCATATACATGGTACTTTTTCGAAAAATGATCTATCTGTAATCGGTGGTCATGTAAAAGAATTGGTTATTTCCGCTACATGTGAAGTGCTGCTTATCCCTTTTGAGATAAAACTGCTACGCGCCAAAGACGATATGACTGGATTAAATCTCCTACAATGATACTTCTTACTCAAATATTTCTTATATAGGATTTAATTTCACAGTTATGCAACAAGAATCAGTAATAGTAACTAAAAAGGATTTACTTAGACATAAAATAAACAAATCTTCAATCAGTAAGATTCAAAAACTTATCGAGACGGATAATGTTCTTTTAACGATAAGCACTGTTTTTCCATTTACATTGTTCCCAGATAAACTAATTATTACAGAGAGTAAAATAAATCTTATTAGTCAGATATTTTTCTTTTCGAAACAGATACGTTCAGTACTTATTAAAGACATTGCCACGGTTCAAGCTGAGACCAGTCTCCTATTTGGAAAATTATCAATAATAGATAAAAACAGTAAAGCACCTCCTACAATCCTAACATTTCTAAAAAACAAAGATGCACTTGAGGCAAGACGTATAATACAAGGACTAATCCTTATTTCACGGGAAAATGTGGAGCTTACACATCTACAATCAAAAAATCTTACTAAGACTGTAAGTAATCTTGGCTCTACTCGCGATGAAACGTAAAAATCTGTAAAAAGCTTGACGAAAATAACCAATAATAGTACAGTAAGGACACAAAGTATGAATTTTCGAGGAATAACTATTTTCAAGTTAATTGTGTTTGTTATTCTGACTACTCTCTTCACTTCTCAGTCATACGGGGCATCTATCGAAGCCGGTGAAAATATATACATAGCAGAAAACAAAACTGGCCAAAAAGATTTATATCTCTTTGGGAGCACAATAACTTCAGATGCTTTTGTAACAAACGATTTAACTGCAGCAGCAGGAACTGTTACGGTAAATGGAGATATTTCAGGAAGCTTAATTGCAGCAGGAGGAGATGTATTCATCCGCTCTAAAGTAGGAAACACACTTAGGGTTGCAGGAGGTAATATCGTAATAAGCGGTGAAACCAGAAATGATGTATTAGTTGCAGGTGGAAACATCCGAATTACTGATACGGCATCGATTAGCGGAGACTTACTTATCCTTGGAGGAGACATACAAATAAATGGACCTGTAAAGGGGAAAGTATATATAAATGGTGGACAAGCTACTTTAAACGCTGAAGTCGGAGGTAATTTAGAGGGTGAAATCGGTACTCTTACACTCGGAAGCAAAGCAAATATTAAAGGCGATTTAAAATATAAAGCAACAGAAAAAGCAAAAATATCAGATGAAGCGAAGGTCCAAGGAAAAACTGAATTTCAATTTATAGAGGATAAAAATACACAAAAAAAAGCAAGTATTATAACTACGGGGTCTATCTATAAACTTGTAATAGATATTGTTATCTCCCTTTTATTCTTATCAATACTTCCAATCTTTACGAATGAAATTTTAATAAAAGTAAAAAAATCTCCTTTGGTATCTTTTGGCACAGGATTTATTTTTCTTTTCTTTTGGCCTCTCTTTAGTATCTTCTTATTAATGCTGGTATGGCTTGGAATAGCAGCATTTCTATTTTATGGCTTAGCAATAATTACCAGTATATATTTAGGAAAAATATTTCTTGGTTGGCTAATTCTAAACGCATGGTATAAACGAGATAAAAAAGAATATATACTTAACTGGAAAGCTGCAATAGTAGGTTCAATTAGCTTTTTTATATTATTCCTAATACCTTTTATTGGCTGGTCTACAGTATTTGCTTTAAGCCTCATGATGATTGGGGCTTTCGTAAGATATATTTTAGCTTTAATTCAAGCTCAGAATAAAAAAGTTACAACCTAAAAAAAATTTATAAACAAAAAATGAAAATTACTAAATATCTTCACTCCTGTTTACTTATTGAGCATCAAGATAAAATTATTTTAATAGATCCAGGAGAATATACTTATAACGAAAAAGTGATTGATTTTCAGAAAATTCAGCCCCCAGAATACATACTTATAACCCATGAGCATTCTGATCATATGTCTATATCTTTTTTACGCGAGTTTATAGACCGATACCCAGATGTAAAAATTATTAGCAATAGCTCTGTCGTAGATTTACTATCAGCTGAAAATATTACAGCTTATACGAAACTTCCTAGCTTCATTCGAACCGAATCGGTACCGCATGAGGATGTAGTGTTATCTGTACCCCCGCAAAACACTCAGTTTACTCTCTTTGAACTATTTACTCACCCTGGTGATTCATATCATTTCACATTAACCGCTCCTATAATAGCTCTTCCTATTCAAGCACCATGGGGCTCATTTGCATCAGCTATAAAGCTTTCTGAAGAGTTAAGTCCGAAAGTAGTAATACCTATCCATGATTGGCATTGGAAAGAGGAAGTTAGAAAAAGTCTATATCAACGGGCTAGAGAGTATCTCATGCAATCAAATATCGATTTTAAATTAATGGAGACAGGGGTAACTATAGAAGTTTAACGCTTAGGTGATTGCTTCTTTCTTCTCGCTTTTCCACCCGTACCGACTTTTCTTCGTTCTCTGACTCTAGCATCTCTGGTTAAAAACCCCTTCTTTTTAAGTAATGGTCTATAATTTTCAGAATCGAATTTAATTAACGCATTAGATATTCCTGCAACTACTGCATCTAGCTGTCCTGCAGGACCACCGCCTGCTACTTGTATTGTAAATGCATATTTATTTAAAGCATTTGCAACGCTTAAAGGTTCAGAATAGACTCTTTTATAAATGTCACCTGGAAAATACTCACTTATGGTTTTTTTATTTACCAATATTTCTCCTTTTTTTACGTCTAAATTCCCCCATGAAGTATCAGCTTTGACTGATTCATACAACCTTACTCTTGCAACTGCTTGTTTTCTTCTGCCTACAGCAAAAATATAATCTTTTTTCTGATCTTTTTTTATATTTATTATTTTATCTGCCATATTTTTTATGTTTAGTTTTTAGTTTTATGCGTATATCAGTTACCAGACGCTAAGTACTATTTATCTAAATGTTTATTTCAATTTATCATTATACGTATGTTCTTCACCCGCAAATATGAAAAGCCGCTTCATCATGGATGCGCCTAACCTATTACGAGGAATCATACCTTTCACTGCTTTTCTTATAATATCTTCAGGCTTTCTTTCCCGTAATTCTTTAAGAGTTTCTGACTTAAATCCACCGGGATAACCTGAATGTCTTGCATACACCTTATCGGTCTCTTTCTTTCCTGTAACTTTAACCTTACTAGCATTTGTTATTATCACATAATCTCCACAATCAAGATTTCTGACGAAATATGGTTTCGCTTTACCCATAAGTAATATTGCAACATCAGTTGCAAAACGTCCTAACGTTTTATCTGCTGCATCTCGCAGATACCAATTTCTTACTATTTGCACTGCTTTAGTAGATGTCGTAGCTTTCATTATTTTTCCTTGCTTTCCTTTCTTACTTTTTTTGTTTTAGGTAGTTTTACTGTTTTAGGCTTATTCGAACTAATTGTTTTAGTTTTTTTCGATTTTACACTGACATTGCTACCTTTGGCAACTGCCGTTTTTATATCAGCTTTCTTAGTTGTGCTACTACTCGTTACATTCTTATTGCTACTTTGCTCAACCCATTCAAGTATAACAAGAGATGCATTATCACCAAATCGTCTTCCAAGCTTGATTATCCTCGTATAGCCTCCGCTTCTGTCTGTAAATCGAGGGGCAATGTCTAGTATCATTTTTTTAACCGCATCCTCACTTAAAAATGGGAGAAGTTCTCTTTTGGAATTCTCTCCTTTTCTTAACGCTTTTGTAACCAACTTTTCTACTGCACCTTTGATTGATTTTGCTTTTTCTTCTGTTGTTTGGATCCGATCATGCATAACCAATGCTGTCATTAATCCTTTAAACAGGGATTTTCTTTCATTTGTATCTCTTTTAAATTGTCGGCCAAAAACGTTTTTTTTCATATTAAAAAAAGATATTAAAATATTAAGTAAATTAAGATATTAAGTTTTGATATAGAATATCTCTTAATATCTCAGTATCCCAATATCTTAATATCTTTCTGGTTAGGCAGATAAGGATATACCTTTTGTTTGAAGCTTATCCTCAATAACAGTAATCGATTTCCCTCCCATATTACGCATACTAATAAGCTCTTTGCGAGGAGTATTAAGTAACTCTTCAACTGTCTCAATGCCTCCATTGCGAAGTGAATTATATATCCTTGTAGGAAGATCCAGCTCATCAATAGTTAGCTTCAATGCTTCTGGCGGAATAGAGGAAGTTGAACTTTCAGTTACTTCAGAATCACTCATTGAGGATTTTGTAGGTTGATAAATTAAAGAGAATGAATGTGCAAGGATCTTTGCAGCTTCATCCAATACAGTTCTTGGATTAATTGTACCATTTGTCCAAATTTTTAAAATTAATTTATCAAGATTTGTCTGCCGACCAACACGAGTAGCCTCAACTGCGTAAGTAACGCGTTTTACGGGTGTATATACTGCATCTGTAGGAATTACTTCCAATGCATTACTCTTTCTTTCATCGGCAAGTGAAAATCCAAATCCACGCTCAACAGTAAGTTGCATTTCCAATTTTGATTTTGCACCAGAGAGTGTACCGAGGTATAGATCAGGATTTGCTATCTCTACACTTTCGCTTACTTCTAAATCAGACGCTTTTATTACCTTTTCACCTTTTACAGATAATGTAATTGTTGCAGAATTTTCTTCTCCAAGTAATCGTAGATTGAGCTGCTTTAAATTTAAAAGAAAATCAATAATGTTTTCCTTTAAACCAGGTAATACAGAGAATCTGTGCTTAACACCTGTGATTCTAACTGAGGTTACAGCAGCTCCAGGAATTGAAGCATACAAAACCCGTCTTAAAGCATTACCAATAGTGTAGCCGTATCCCGGCTCCAAAGGTTCAATTACGAATTCACCGTATTCATCAGTTAAAGTGAGCTCTTTTACATTAAAGTTAAGTTCAACCATAGAGTTAGTAGTATATCATTAACGTGAATAATATTCAATGATCTGTCTGGTATTAAATGGAAATTCTAAATCGCTTTTCTGAGGAACTCTTATAAGCTTTCCTTGGTTTCCTTCTTTAGCAAGAAATGGCGCTATTGGTTGGTTTTCAGCCATGAGTTTAATAATGTCCGGATTCTTTTGAATAATTTGAGAAAGTGATATGATTTCATCTTTTTTCACTT
Source organism: uncultured Gammaproteobacteria bacterium (assembly GCA_964653195.1). Taxonomy (GTDB): domain Bacteria; phylum Patescibacteriota; class Microgenomatia; order Levybacterales; family UBA12049; genus CAYMDS01. Next base: position 76,408 of record CAZZCX010000001.1, on the reverse strand, counting down.
GATAAGAAGGAATAGACAACTTCTTATCATTAATTAACACGTGACCATGAGTAACCATTTGCCTTGCCATAAAACGGGATTTTGCAAAACCTAAACGATAAACTATATTATCTAAACGTGTCTCAAGTAGTGAAAGAAGTAATTCTTCTGTATCACCTTTCTGGCGTGCTACAGTCTCAACAAGACGCTTGAACTGCTTCTCAAGCATTCCATATATTACTTTAGCTTTTTGTTTTTCTCTAAGCTGTAGCCCAAATTCAGATAATCTTCTCTTGCGCTTTTTACCATGCACACCTGGTGGTATAGTAATACGCCTAAGAAGACTTGCTGATGTTTTATCTAAAACATTAACTCCTTCTCTTCTTGCTAATTTATGTTTTGGTCCCGTATAACGTGCCATAAAAATTAAATTCTCCTCCGCTTCTGTGCCCTCGGTCCATTATGCGGAATAGGTGTCACATCTGTTATAGATAATATACTTAAACCACCTGCTTTTACTCCCCGCAGTGCTGAATCTCGTCCTGACCCTGGACCCTTTATGAACACCTCAACGTTTTTTAAGCCTTTGGATAGAGCTTTTTTTGAAGCATCTTCTACAGCAAGTGACGCTGCATAAGGTGTAGATTTTCTTGTCCCTTTAAATCCTCTAGATCCAGAAGAACTCCATGAAAGAGTGTCGCCACTTTCATTCGTAATGGTAACGAGGGTATTATTGAATGTAGCCGTGATGAAAACTTTACCATGACTGCCTACTACGACGCTTGATCGCTTTTTGGCTGGTTTATTGCTAGTTAGTTTTTTAACCATATTTATTTATAATTTTTGTCTATTGTTCTATCTGATTACGATTCAAATTATTTTTTCGCTGCTTCTTTTGTTTTTTGAGATGCTTCAATCTTAGCCACTAATTCTTTCTTTATAGCACCAATTGTTACCCTCTTACCCCTTTTAGTCCTTGCATTCGATCTTGTTCGCTGACCTCGTGCCGGTAAACTTCGACTATGTCTTATACCTCTATAAGCACCCATCTCTTTAAGCTGCCTTATGTTTCCATTCACTTCTGCACGTAAATCTCCTTCAATCTTAATCCCCTCAACTGCGTTTGTTATTCTTTTAAGTTCCTCTTCAGATAAAGTCTTAGCCCTTTTTGATATATCAACATCCGCTTTATTAAGAATCTTTACAGCATTCTTTCTTCCGACTCCATAAAGGTAGCTAAGCGCTATGTCAATTCTTTTATCATCAGGAATAATAACTCCAAGTAATCTCATATTTCAATATTAAATATAAACTAGCCTTGTCTTTGTTTATGCTTTGCTGTAGTACACACTATAAACACAACGCCTTTTCTGCGAACATTCTTACAATTCTTACATCTTGGTTTTATACTTGCTTGAACTTTCATATTATTTTAATCTTCTAATAATTCTTCCTTTATTTAAATCGTAAGGCGTCATCTCAACAATTACTCTGTCACCAGGTAAGATCTTTATAAAATTCATCCGCATTTTCCCGGATAAATGACATAAAATTAATGACCCTTCCTCAAGCTCTACCCTAAATAAAGTATTGGGCAATGATTCTTTAACGATTCCATTTTTCTCGACTGATCCTTGATGAGCCATAAATATTAAAATTCTAAATATAACTATACTACTAGCCTTAATTTAGGGTTAAATTTACTCAACCGGCAGAGTCAGCAGAATTTAGAATTTAAGCCAAATTCAGATCGATTGATTTTACCGAAAATAATTATATCAAATCAAGCTCAAAAGGGCAATTACCTAGTTAATATAAAAGGCCCTGCATTTGTAATTGCAACTGTCCGCTCGAAAACTGCAGAAAGACTACCATCTGCTGATTTTATCGTCCAATCATCAGTACCAGCATAAACCACCTCTGATTTACCCATGTTATATATCACTTCTATAGCAATAGTCATCCCTTCCATAAGTCGAGGAGTTTTGAGAATTGTTCTATCCAGAAATCCAGGCACTTCAGGATCTTCATGAAGTTCCCGTCCGACACCATGTCCAATAAGAGATCGGACCACGCTGTACCCTCCATCAGTCTCTACAATGTCTTGTATGGCCTTTGATATATGTCCTATACGATTCCCGGTAACTGCTTGCATTATCCCCGCTTTAAGCGCCTTCTTGCCAATATCTAGAAACTTTTTCTTTTTCTCATAACCTTGAATTTTGATTTCAGAATTCTTCACTATAACCGTTTCTGCCATGTCTGTATGATACCCATCATAGTAAACACCACAATCTATACATATCACATCACCTGCTTTAAGTTTATAACCTGAAGGTATACCATGAACAACAACTTCGTTGGTACAAGCACATATAGTATGATAATATCCTTTAACTTTTTTAAAACCAGGCTCACCACCTTGTTCTCTTATAAGCCGTTCCGCCATCTGGTCAAGCTCAAGTTCAGTTATACCAGGTTTTGCGTGAGCTAAAACTTCCCATAAAACCCTAGATAGAATTCCTCCCCCTTTTTTCATCGATTCAATTTCTTTTGAAGTTTTTATATCTACCATATATCTCCTTTTTTCATAATTTGCCAAAAGGTGTTCAGTTTTTCATGATATCTTTCAATCGTCGATTCATTTTTAATAAGATAATTAGCAATGGCGATAGGACCAGCTTTATGTGACTGTTCAATTTCTGTAATATCACGCCTAATGGCATCTTCCTTACTAAAACTACGATCAACCCTTTTCTCGAGACGATTATAACGTATAGAAGGACGGGCAAATACACATAATAGAAAAAGTTTAGGTAAAAATTTTTGCAGGTATTTGTATTCCTCCCAACTGTATAAACCATCCATTACTATATTACTATTTGCTCTTAAAACCTTCTGAATTTTAGGCAACATTTTCACTGCCACTGCCTCCATTCCTAGCTCTTTTCGAATTTTATTTCTGTAATATACATTATTTTCAGGAGTCCAAGGAAGTCCTTCCGCTTTTATCCCTTCATCAATCACATCACCAAAACGCAGGATCGGCAAATCTTTTTCTTTAAAAAACTTAGCTGCTTCTGATTTACCACTTCCTGCCATTCCTACAATTGCAATAACTATAGATGAATGAGAGGCTTTATCCGATAAATCTCTCATACGCGAAGCCTTTTAAGAATTTCTTTATTTATTTCTTCGATGCTCACCTCACCGTTTATCTCAATAAGTAACTTTTTCTCATCATAATACTTGATAACAGGTGTTGTAAATTTATGAAAAAGATCAATACGATGTCTGACTGCAGCCAATGTCTCGTCTTCTCGGAACTCCTCTTTCTTTTCTTCACGGTACGATAACCGCCACAGTGCTTCTTTATCAGAGATTTTTAAATAAACTACATGGGTGACTTTGTGCAAAAACTTCTCAGCTTGACTTAAGGTTCTCGGGAAACCGTCCAAAATAAATCCATTTGCATACAGTGGTAGGTCAAGATAGTCTGTGATGATCTTAAGTGCTTGCGTATCAGGAATAAGCATTCCCGCATGCATGTGCTCTTTAATATACCTTCCTAATTTATCTTTCTTGTGTGCTAGATCTCTAAATATATGCCCTGAAGAAAGATAAGGTATTTTCAGATTACGAGAAAGCAATTTCCCTTGAGTTGATTTTCCCGACCCCTGAATACCAATAATGATAATGTTCATATCTTAAAAAGAATATTGAATATGAGGCAATACTATTTTCTCAAAAATTCCTCATAATTTCTGGTGACAAGATTTGCTTCCATTGATTTAAATATCTCGAGAATTACACTCACTACTATAAGTATACTTGTTCCGCCAATTAAAACATTCTGCTGTGAGGTAACAAATTTTACAAGTGTTGGCAAAACTGCAATAAAACCTAAAAACATAGCTCCTACTAAAGTAATTCTGTTGAGAATATAGTTTAGATATTTAGTGGTTTGGGAACCTGGACGGATACCGGGAATAAAACCACCATATTTCTGTATTTCTTCAGCAATTTTCTGAGGGTTAAATACAACTGCTGTATAAAAATACGTGAAGCCCACGACCAATGTGAAATATAAAATATTATATTGTGCAGAGTCCGGATTAAAGAATGTGGTTAAGAATTGTCCGGCTCCTGCAAGTGTTGCATTTGCTGATGAAACTAAATAATTTCCCAACATCGAAGGAAGTAAAACTAGAGATACAGCAAAAATAATAGGAATTACACCTGCCTGATTTAATCTAAGTGGAAGATGTGTTGATTGACCGCCAAACATCTTGCTTCCACGAACTCTTTTAGCATAGTGGACTGTAATTTTACGTGTCGCTTCATTGACTATAATAACACCGGCAATCATCCCTATACCCATAGCTACATAAATCAATAAATTTAATGCATTTTCTGATGAAAAAGTTGATGCTGTTTGACCCAATATGACAGGCAGCCTTCCAACAATTCCCGCAAATATCATAACTGATATACCATTCCCGATTCCACGCTCAGTGATCAATTCACCAAGCCAAACTAAAAGCATAGTACCTGCCACCATAGTCAAAATAAAAGATATAAGTGAAAGCGGAGAAAGAGTTGTTATGATACCTTGACTTCTTAGTAATGCATACATGCCTAATGCCTGTAATGCAGCCAAAGGTATCGATATAAACCTTGTATACTGATTAATTTTTCGTCTCCCTTGCTCACCCTCCTTTTGTAATGCTTCAAGCTTCGGAAATATCATAGTCATAAGCTGCAAGATAATTGACGCATTGATATAAGGATTTAGGCCAAGAGCCATAATGGAGAAATTAGCTAAAGTACCTCCCGAAAACAAATCAAGCAAACCCAGAAATTGATTTTGTGAAAAAAGTGTACGAAGCTGCGCCAAATCGACACCAGAAACCGGAATATGGACAAAAAAACGTGAAATCAAAAAAATCGCTGCTGTAAACAGCAGTTTTTTCCTTATTTCCGGGGTCTTAACGCTATTTCGAAGAATCTGTAAAACATCATTCATGCATCAATTTTACCGCCTACTTTTTCTATTTTAACACGTGCAGTTTTGGATGTGGGAATTTTTACAACATAAGCGTTTGTAATTTCCCCTACTGCCAAAAGCTTCACTCCCCTTTTTTCATTTCCTTTTGCGATCAAATTATGTTTAACCAAAGAATCAATAGTAATTTCTGTATTTTGCGGTAAATTACTAATCATAGATAAATTAATACTAAGCGGTTTTAGTTTTAAAGACTTATTTCTATCTTTTCCGCGCAGAAAAGGAAGACGCTTAGTCAACGGCAGAGCACCACCCTCAAACTGAAGAGGTCTCTTTGACCGCGCATTCTGTCCCTTTGTTCCCCTACCACTAGTCTTAACCCGTCCAGATCCATGTCCTTGACCTAATCTTTTTTTGCTTTTTTCTACGGTTTGGGTAAGTGAATGTAATTGCATTATTTCTTCCCCCCCATCTTTAAATGATTTGAACTAGCATGACGTTCCGCGATTTGTTTAAGTGCTTCCATGGTTGCATATACGTTATTTACAGCATTTGTGGTACCTAACACTTTGCTTGAAATATTCTCAATCCCTGCAACCGATACTACACTACGCACAGCTCCACCTGCGATAATACCCGAACCCTTAGGAGCTGGTTTTAGCATTATTTTTGCTGCACCAACTTTCACATCAATTCTAAAAGGTATAGTGCCGTTAATTATTGGAACTGTTAAAAGTTTTTTTCTCGCTAATATTATTGCTTTACGTATAGCAGTTGATACATCCATCGCTTTCCCCAGTCCAACACCCACTCTTCCATTCTTATCTCCTACAACTGCCAGCGCAGCAAATCCCATTTTATTTCCGCCTTTTGTTTTTTTAGTTACACGGTTAATACTTACTACCTGCTCATCAAAACCACTTTGGTTTTCAAACTTTTTGAAATTATTTTTATTATCCATATACTTCTTTCATTTAAAATAAAAAATTAAAATTAAAATCTAAAATATTTTGTCTTTAATCTAGATCATTGTGATTTTATTTATAATCTTTTAATTAAAACTTAAGCCCTCCTTCTCTTGCTCCATCTGCAAAAGCTTTTACTTTTCCATGATATGAAAACCTACCCTTATCAAATACAACAGCTTCAATTTTTAAGTCTCTCGCTTTTTTTGCAAGTGTCATCCCAAGCTGTTTGGCTTTATCAGTTTTAGCTCCGTTTTGTTCTTCTAAAACCTTCTCAGAAACACCCAATAGTGTTTGTCCTTTTACATCATCAATGATTTGTGCATATAAATATTTATTTGAACGGAATATTGAAAGCCTAGGCCTGCTTGAAACTATACGTATCTTTCTCCTAATCCGCATTTGTCTATTTATACTTTGTGTTTTTGCATTCATAATTTTATTTTACTTTAAATTTTAATTTATTTTGATATAAATTTCTTCAAGGCTTAAAATTAATTTGGGATTAATCCTAAGATTATTTTGTCCCTACTGCTTTTGCAGCTTTACCCACTTTTCTTTTAACTATTTCACCTGCATATCTAATACCCTTACCCTTATATGGCTCAGGTGGTTTAATTGCACGTATTTTTGATGCTGTTAATCCAACTAAGGCTTTATCTATTCCACTTATCGAAATAATATTTTCCGATATTGCAATTTTCACATCTTTGTGGGGTTGAAATTTTACTGTATGGGAAAACCCCAGTGATAATACTAAATCCGTACCTTGAAGTTGCGCCCTATATCCAACTCCCTGTATTTCAAGTTTTTTTTCAAATCCCGAAGTTATCCCTTTCAAGATATTCGCCAAATTCGCTCTGCTTAATCCATATTTAGCACGCAAGCTTCTGTCTTTCATGTCTGCAATATCTAACATTAATTTCCCATCCGCTACTCTTGCTGAAATTCCGCTCGGCAAAACATAAGTAGAATTACCTTTATCACTAACTATCGATACGGTTGCTCCGTTTACACTCACATCTAAATTTTCTTTAAGAATAATTGGTGTTCTTCCTATTTTTGACATAATTTTCTCCTTACCAAATCTTAAATAACAATTCTCCTCCTACCCCTTTTTTCACTGCTTCTTTTCCTGTCATCACTCCAAAACTTGTAGAAAGAATGGATGTTAATGCTTTATCTTTATCTCTCATTAATCCCTCTTTATCTATATATACTCTAAGGGATGGTTTAGATATTAATCTGACATCATGTAATACAGGTCGCCTATTATAGTATCTGAGATCACAAACTATAACTTTTATACTTTCCTTTTCCTCTTCTTTGACACTACTTATAAATCCTGCTTTCACTAACGACTTTGCTACAGCTTGGTTTATCTTAGAAAAAGGCATAATTACTTGCTTTTTTCTAGCTAGGTAAGCATTTTTAATTCGTAAAATAAAATCACCTACATGATACATATACTTTTTTACCAGGTGGATTTAGTTACCCCAGGTAAATCTCCTTTCATTGCTAATTCACGGAAACACATCCTGCATAAACCAAATCTTCTAAAATAACTTCTCGCTCTTCCACAAAGATTACATCGATTCACATCTCTTACTTCAAACTTTTGTTTTCTTTTAAATTTTACTATGTCTGATGTTTTAGCCATATTTGTACAAATTTCTATTAATCCTTATAAATCGGAATAATTTTAGCTTCAGAATTATACCATACAAAACCGTAATTTCGATACATTTAAACAAAAATCCATTGGATTTACTAAGATTTAGTTTTTTGAAACGGCATGCCGAATGCCTTTAGTAAAGTTAATCCTTCTAAATCAGTTTTTGCCGACATGACAATAATAATCTCTAATCCCTGCATTCTATCAACACTACCTAAGTCAATCTCAGGAAAAACTGTATATTCTCTAAAACCGATGGCATAATTTCCGCGGCCATCAAAGCTAGTAGTTTTTACGCCTCGAAAATCTTTAATACGTGGCAAAATTATACTAATCAATTTATTTAAGAAACCGTACATTCTCTTTCCTCGTAAAGTTACACTAAGTCCTATTGCATCTCCCTCTCTTAATTTAAAAGTAGCTATGGACTTTTTTGCTCTTGCTACTCGTGCTTTCTGGCCTGTAATCTGACCCATTATCTGACCCATTTTATCAATAAGCTTCTTATCTGCCGTTGCATCTTTGACACCCATATTTACAACAATCTTTACGATATGGGGAACAGCCATAACATTATCGATTCCAAGCTCTTTTTGTAACTCACTTACAATTGTTTCTTTATATTTTTTTTGTAAATCTGTCATATGTTATATCTTTTTTCCGCACTTTTTACATATGCGGGTCTTTAAACCTTTATCATTTGAATACCCTATCCTCGTCTGCTTCTTACAATTTGGACAAACAAGAGCTACTTTCGAAACGGTTAATGGCTTCGTGATCGTAATAATTTCAGACGATTGGCCTTGAGTTCTGGCTTTTACATGCCGTTTATACTGATTTATACCGCTTACCAATACTTTATTTTCTTTTGTATATACTTTTTCAACGGATGAAATTTTACCTGCGTCTTTTCCACTCATTATTTTAACTTGATCGTTTTTCTTAAGTTTCATATTATACAACCTCCACAGCCATACTAGCGATTTTAGTAAATCCCTTATCTCTAATCTCTCTTGGAATTGGACCAAAAATACGTGTACCTTTTGGGTTCTTATCTTTCGGATTATCAATAACAACAGCTGCATTATCTGAGAACCGGACATATGAGCCATCCTTCCTTCTATGCTCTTTTCTGGTTCTTACAACTACTGCTTTCACCATTTCACTATCTTTTACCTGACCGTGAGGTGATGCTTTTTTCACTACACAGTTAATAATATCGCCGATTCTCCCAAACTTTCTTCGACTACCGCCGAAAACATGAATTACTGAAAGCGATATTGCTCCGCTATTATCTGCTGATTGTAATATTGAACGCAATTGAATCATAAAACTTTTTCCTTTCCGTTTATTTTACTAATCAAGAAATGTACCCTTTTGGAAATTGGTCTTGTTTCAGTGATCGTAACAGAATCTCCTACTTTTACAGTATTGCCATTTAACGAAACAGCAAATTTCTTACTTCTTTTCATAAGTTTTTTATATTTAGGATGAGGAATTCTACGGGTTACCTCTACGATAACAGTATTCTGCATATCAGTTGATTTGATTATACCGTTAAGTGTTTTTGCCATTTGATAACTCCTTTCCTCTAAGAATCGATGCTATTTGAGCTATTTCTCTTTTTATAGATCTTAATATTCTCGGATTTTTTAGCTTCCCTCTTGTATGTGACAAGCGTGATTCACTCAGCACATTTTGTTTTTCAGCAAGTGACTTATTAAGATCATCTATAGATTTTTTATGCAATTCTTTTCTTTCATTTGTTTTCATACCATTAATCCTCTCTTAGACACTAGTTTTGTTCTAACCGGCAATTTATGGGATGCCCGTCTCAAGGCTTCTTTCGCCATAATCTCCGATACTCCGCCTATCTCAAACATAATTCTACCCGGCTTTACTGTTGATACATACTCATGCACATCACCTTTTCCGCTACCCATACGGACTTCAGGCGGTTTTTTTGTGATTGGCTTATCTGGGAATATCATAATCCATACCCGACCACCACGTTGTGTATAATGCGTAATTGCCCGACGAGCTGATTCAATTTGCCTGCTTGATATCCATCCGGCAGATTGAGCTGATAAACCAAATTCACCATAAGCAAGCTCTACACCACGTGTAGCATTACCCTTCATGACACCTCTCATTTGTTTTCTATATTTTACTCTTCTTGGTACTAACATATTTTTTATATTAATTTATTAAAGAGTTATTTATTAGCTAGTTTTACCTAACTCGTTAACTCGTTAATAAATAACATTTTAATAAATTCTACTTTCCTTCCGCTTTATGAATCCAAACTTTGACTCCTATATAACCCTTTTTCGTCAAAGAAGGAAGGCTTGAGTAGTCAATGTTTTCTCTAATTGTTGATAATGGTACTGTACCCAACTGCACTCTTTCCCGTCTTCCAATTTCAGCACCAGCTATTCTACCAGAAAGTAAGATTCTTACTCCCTTGGCGCCCGATGACATCACACGATCAGCGGTTTGGACCAAGACTCTTTTAAAAGGCATTCTTCGCTCAAGCTGATCTGCTATACTTTTCGCGACTAGATAAGAATCTAAGTTCGGCTCTTTAATTGGCTCAACTCGAATATCAAGCTTTGGCAATTGCTTATCTTTACGTTGATTCCTAAAAAAACTCACTATCGTTTTCTTCAATTCTTCCAGTCCTGAACCTGCACGACCGATAACTATACCAGGACGGGCAACGTATAAGATTAATTTAATACTGTTGATTGATCTTTCGACATCAATTTTTGAAATTCCTGCGCTTTTCAACTTTTCCCGAAGTAACTTTCGAATCAGGAAATCTTCAAGCACAGTATTTTTATATTCTTTTTCATCAAACCACCTGCTATTCCAGCGAAATACTGTATTAAGCCTTAAAATGTGTGGATTTACTTTCTGTCCCATATGTTTAAAGATATTAGCTATAAGTTATAAACTATAACTTTTTATCCTCCTTCCTTTTTTCTACAATTTTTGGTTCTGCTTTTTTTACTTCTTGTGATATTCTTTCTTCTAAAATTACTCTTATATGCGAGCTTCTTTTTTTATATGGATGAATTCTTCCACGAGTTGATGGATGAAATCTCTTAAGAGCCTGCCCCTCATTTATTTCAATATCCGATATTGAAAGAACTCCCTTATCAAGTTTTGCATTATTCACCGCATTTGCCAAAGCACTTTCTATAGTCTTGGCTATAGCTACTCCAGCCCGCTTTCGAGTCACTTTTAATGCAACCAAAGCGTTACCCACAGACAAATTCCTCACTGCGTTAGCTACTAATCGAACTTTTCTAGGACTGATTCTAACGTTTCTACTTATCGCTTGTATTTTCATTTGTATTTTTTATATTACTTTTATGTCAAATACTTAACTTACTTAACGCTTTGCGCTAATTATTAATTCACTCAGCTTTATGCTATGTCTTGCTTATCTCTCTGGCGACAACCCTTCCATGGCCTCTGAATGTCCTGGTTGGAGAAAATTCACCAAGTCTTCTTCCCACCATATTTTCATGCACAAAAACACTTACAAATATCCGACCATTATGCACCATAAACGTATGACCCACGAATTCAGGCGGAATTTGACTTGCCCTACTCCAGGTTTTAATTGATGAATTCAATCCAGACTGTTTCTGGGCCATCACCTTTTTAAGTAAATTTTGATCTATAAATGGTCCTTTTTTACTACTTCTTGACATATTTTAGTTATTTATTAAGAATTTATTACTTAGACTATTTAGCAACTTATGTTTTCTCGTCGTTAACAACTAGTCATAAACACTTAATTATTTCCTAGTTTTACTCTTACTACTTCTCCTCGTAATAATAAACTTATTCGAATGTTTTTTCTTATTTCTTGTTTTTCCTACAGCTACTCTACCTGTATAATTTTTCGGAGATGTCATACCGATTCCCGAACGACCTTCTCCTCCACCATGTGGATGTGATCTTGGATTTTGTGCAACTCCCCGAACTGTTGGCCTAATTCCCCTATGTCTATTTCTTCCAGCCTTCCCCATTACCTCATCCTTCCACTCTATATTTCCCAACTGTCCGATTGTAGCATATCCGGTCATATGAACACGTCTCATTTCACCTGAAGGCATACGTAAATGAACGAATTTACCCTCTTTGGCAGAAATTACAGCTCCTGACCCTGCACTCCTTGCTATTTGGCCTCCTTTACCCTTAGTCAATTCAACATTATGGACCATAGTGCCAACAGGAATCTCACTAAGAGGCATTGCGTTTCCTGGTCGAATTTCCACCTGACTCCCGGACATCACAGAATCACCAACAGAAAGAGTATCAGGTGCCAATATATATTTCTTATCACCGTCTATATATTGAATTAAAGCAATATCAGCTGTCCTATTAGGATCGTATTCAATACCTATTACTTTTCCTCTTATTCCCACTTTCATTCTTTTAAAATCAATTAGCCGTAAATATCGCTTATGCTCACCACCCTGATGCCTAACCACCACTTGACCAGACGAGCTTCTACCGGTTCTTTTCTTTTTAATAATTTTTAAATGTTTCATATTTTATCCTGCTAGCTCAAAAAGGTCAATCTTCTGATCTTTAGCTATCTTAACTATTGCTTTTTTCACAGGACTAATTACAATTTCTGTCCGTCTCTTACCGGTTCTTAACGTTTTGCCTTTTACCATTGATGTAACTATGTCCAAAACTGTAACGCCGAATGCTTCTTCAACAGCCAGTTTTATGTTACTTTTTCCCGCATCTTTGGAAACTATAAATGTATACTTACCGCTTTTTGCTAAAGATATTGATTTCTCAGTTATAAGCGGTCGAATAATAACGTTTTGCATATTATTTTTGTACTTCAGTTACTCTTTCATCTAATTGCTTTTTTAAAAATGTAATTGCATTTTTCATAAAAAACACCCTTTGATTTTCAATTACTCCATAAGCGTGTAGCTTATAAGCATATTCGTAAGTCACACCTTCTATATTTCTAATTGAACGCAGTAAGTTTTCATGTTTTCCCTCAATAACAAAAAGGGTTTTTATGGTCTTCTTACTCTTGGTGTTAAATAGATTTACTACTGACTTCGTTTTTCCATCTGTCTTTTCTATTCCGTCGACCACTGTCAATGCACCTACTTTCAATTTTGCAGAAAGTGCAGAATATAGAGCAGCTTTTTTCATCTTTTGTGGTAATTTAAGGCTGTAGTCCCTAGGTTTAGGTCCATGCGCAATACCCCCATGTACAAATATTGGTGCTCTAACTGCGCCATGACGCGCTCTTCCGGTACCTTTTTGTCGATAAATTTTCCTAGTTGAACCCCGCACCTCACCTCTAGTTTTAGTACTAGCGCTACCTTGACGTTGATTTGCAAGATAAACTCTTACCGCTTGGGCTATTAGAGCTTTATTAATTTTCACCCCAAATATTTCATTAGGGAGATCAATTGAATCAATTACCTTACCACTTATATCTATAACATCTACTTTTAATCCACTCTTTGACTTAGATATTTTTGTTTCAGGTTGAGATTTAAGCTTTATAGCCTTCTGAACTTTTTCTGTTTTCATAACTTTCTCAATCTTGGCTTTACTTACCTTAGTTAATGCTGTTTGATTTTTAAGATTTGCTTTGGCCATATTACTTTTTATCTTCTATTTTAGTTTCGATAACTTCTGTTGTTTGACTTTCTTTCTCGGCTACAACTGGTTCATTTACAGAACTATCTGGTGCACTATTTGACGCATTATCTGTAGTAACTACGTTTTCAGTCACAGTCGAAAGATCCTGAGTCACTTCATTAAGTGTTTTTTTATCTAGCTTTATAACAGATAGCACTTTCTTCTCGGATAACTCTCCTGTTTTTTCTATTGTTACTATACTATTTACTACACCTGGAACTAAACCTTTCACCAAAACTCTCTTTAAGCCATTTATCTCCTCGATATCTACAATTTCCAGATTCAAGGAAGATGTAATAGCATTACCCATCCTACCTGCCATCCTTTTGCCCTTATATACTCGACCAGGTGTAGTTGTTTGTCCGATAGATCCAGGAGCCCTTTCTCTATCTGATTGACCATGCGTTCTGGGACCACCTCGAAAATTATGTCTCTTAACTACTCCAGCAAAGCCTTTACCTTTCGATCTACCCGTTACTTTTATTATATCTCCCAACTTAAATATTGAATCAACGCTTATCGCGTCCCCAATATTGAAAGCTTCATTCGAACCTATATGAGCCTCTTTAATAATCAAAGGAGCAGTAGTCAAATTAGCTTTCTTGGCATGTCCCAATAAAGACTTTTTAGACTTTTTCCGTTTATCATAACCTAGCTGCACAGCATTATATCCATGAGTATCAATAGTTTTTACAGATAAAACAACATTATCCATAACTTCAATAGAAGTTACTGGTATTCTTGTCCCATCGGTCAAAAATGCCTGTGCTTGAAACTTTTTTTTACCAATAATCTTATTCATAACAAAAAAAGATAGCCTATTCGGCTACCTCCTCGATAGAAACTCTTATTCTTTCTGATTCCGAATTTAGGCCTTTACAAACCTCCTCATTTTAATATTTTTGGGCAAATTGATCTTACTCATCACTTTAATCTATCTGATCTTTCCTCCCTGTATTCTCGATTATACTAATTCGGACGCTAAAATACTAGTATTCTATTCATGCGAATTATTAAAATTCTGAATAATTGACCTATCACATCTTAATCTCTATATCTACTCCGGCTGGTAATTCTAAATGGGTCAGGCTATCAATTGTCTTGTCTGTTGGTGAAATTATATCAATTAAACGCTTATGTACTCTTATTTCAAAGTGGTCTCTCGCGTCTTTGTCAATAAATGGAGAACGATTTACTACATATACACTTCTATCAGTAGGCAAGGGGATAGGACCAATTATTTTTGCACCTGTTCTTATAGCAGTATCTAAGATCTGCTGACAACAAGCATCTAATACTCGGGAATCGTAACTTTTTAAACGTACACGTATTTTACCTTTCGGCATATTCTTTCTCCTTTATATTTACGTACCAACAAACTGTTAAAGAGCACAAATTCTACCCAATCGAAGTCATAAAAAATAGGCCTTTACGGCCTATGTAATTATAGTTCTTAAGCAATAATTTTAGTGATAACACCTGCTCCGACGGTTTTACCACCTTCACGAATTGCAAATCGTTGTCCTTCTTCTAAAGCAACAGGTACAATAAGCTTTACACTCATTTTTGTATTGTCTCCTGGCATTACCATTTCAACTCCTTGAGGCAAGTCAACTGAGCCTGTTACATCAGTTGTTCTGATATAAAATTGTGGTCTATAACCTGTAAAGAAAGGGGTATGACGTCCGCCTTCTTCCTTGGTTAAGATATAACCTTCTGCGTCAAACTGTGTATGCGGCGTGATAGAACCGGGTTTAGCTAATACTTGTCCACGCTCTACGTCATCTTTTTCTATACCACGAAGTAATAGTCCTACATTATCGCCAGCTTGTCCTTCATCAAGCTGCTTACGAAACATTTCTACACCTGTTACTACCGTAGATTTTGTTGTATGAAGCCCAATTATCTCAACTGTGTCATTTACTTTTACTATACCTCTATCAATTCTTCCTGTTACTACAGTACCTCTACCTTTTATAGAAAATACATCCTCAACAGCCATAAGAAATGGCTTGTCTGTAGGTCTTTCAGGAGTCGGAACATAACTATCGACTGTATCCATCAATTCCATAATCTTAGCTTCAGCTTCAGCATCTCCTTCAAGAGCTTTTAGTGCTGATCCACGAATAACTGGTATTTGATCTCCCGGAAACTTATATTTAGTAAGAAGTTCTCTTACTTCCATCTCTACCAAATCCAAAAGTTCTGCATCTTGTACCATATCGCACTTATTCATGAATACCACGATTGAAGGAACACCTACTTGATATGCTAAAAGTATATGTTCTCTGGTTTGTGGCATTGGACCATCAGGAGCTGATACTACCAGAACTGCACCATCCATTTGCGCTGCACCAGTAATCATGTTTTTAATATAATCAGCATGTCCTGGAGCATCAATATGCGCATAATGGCGCTTATCTGTTTCGTATTCGATATGGGAGATATTAATAGTAACTCCGCGAGCTTTTTCTTCTGGAGCATTATCTATGTCTTCGTATTTCTTAGCGGTTGCAAGACCTTTTTTAGAAAGGACTGTTGCAATAGCAGCCGATAAAGTAGTTTTACCATGATCGACGTGACCGATAGTACCGATATTTACATGTGGTTTATTGCGTTGAAATTTATCTGCCATAGTTAAAATTCAGAAAAATAAATCTCATCAGAAATGAGATTAATGTAATGATACAATACTTTAACTCAGTCGTCAATAGTCATTTTATCAAGATCAGAAAACACAACGCTATTATTAAATATAGAAATCAAAAGTAACTATTTGCCCAAAGACTAAAATTGTAAATACCTTTTGATTTTAAGTAATTCTTTTTTTCTTCAATAGAAGCTAAATCTTCATACCAAACAGTATGCTTCTTCCCGTCTTTGCCAATATATGTAACTACATTTTCTTTTGATAAATTATCTCGAGTGTTGCTGCAAGACAATATATCGCAGTTATTGAGTATTGAATTTTTTATCTCAAGATGGCTTAAAGATTTACCTGTAAGTTGTGCTATATTTTTATTATCTACCTGCCAGTCATAACCATATAAACCGAAAATTATTTCAATTTTCTTGGCTTGAACTTCAGCAATTAGTTTATTTACCAGTTCTGTATAATCATAGCCATATTTTTCTTTTCCCTGTAACGGAAAATTAGGTCCTGGATTACCATTCGCTTTTGAAAAATCATACGCCATTATCATAATTCGGTCTGAGTTTTCAGCTAAATTTTTTACATCAAAAGGGCGGATTCTATAATACACATCGCCATATATTGTTAAAAAGTAACTAAGACCGTCTGACTTAGATATTTTAAAAAAGTCACTATTAAAGCTATTGATTTGCTTAATTAGCGAATCAAAAGGAAGAGCTGAAAGTTCCAAATTCAATACAACTCCATCAAATCCATATTCCTTTGCGACATTTATAGTCTGACTTATGAGCTTTTCCTGTTTTGATGTATCTTTCAAGATATCAAAATTAACTTTCGAATCAAGCATCCTTAAAACTAGTAATTTTTCTGCCTCAGCACCAGCAGAATCAATGAAGGTTGAAAGATTTTTATATCCAGGCTCATTGGTGCTTACACCGTCTTGCGTTGCTGTGATTCCGAAGTATAAATATTTATCGTAATCTTGTTGATGCATAATACCTTCTCCAAGAGTCCAATAAGGAACAAAAAGTGAGGTCATTTCTTTTTTTTCAACCAAATCCGACTTCTTATTACGATCGGGTATATTGGCATTTCTATCTTTAAAGGTTTCCCGCGCTGATATCGCAAATAATCCCATCCCTATCACTGCTAATAGTAATATTATTTTTTTAATCACGTTTGATTTATTTTTAGGTATGACTTATGCATGCTATATGTATAAATTATATCTATTATTTCACTGTGGTGAATTCAAAAAGTCTATTTCAAAATCTTAACTAATCCGCCTATCTCAGCATATCCCGGACCCGATGGCCTAGCGTGTATCAATGAACCTCTTCCATGATTAATTATCAAGGATCGCCCTAAAGCTGCTGCCAATCGCATACTTCCGGAACCATTTGCCTCATCTTCAGGTATTCCCCAATCTGCAGCAAAAGTTCTTGCACGGATTATACCTTTCTTTTCATCCATCCATGCCCATAACTGAGTATGGCCTTGTATTTTTGATTGAGGACCTTTCAGCATTTCTAAATCGTTTACGAAATCCAGTTTTTCATGCCACCAAGAAGGAGTAGTGCTCAACTCTCCTTTTGCCCACAATCTCTCTCCTTCAAACCAAATATCGATTTCTTTATCCATGGTTGTAATTTTACTGATTGATTTATTCAATATTTTCTCAAAAAAGAAAGCAGCACCCAGCACAGCATGCCCTGCAAAGGAAATTTTCCTCTTAGGAGAATAGATGCTTATTTTTCGATTATTAAAATTATCTACAAAAACTAATTCGCTTAATCCGCTTTTATTTGTGATCTTCAAACGCTCTTTATGGCTTATTTTCTTTTCTGTATCAATTACGATACCCAGGGGATTACCATATTTTCCTTTTTCATTTGTAAAAACTGAAACTTTTATCATTTTCGTAGATTTAATTATTATTCTTTTTTAAATTTACTAAAAAATATTCTTCCTTAGGTAATTGCCTGATAATTTTCTGAATATTTACTCCATCATGTTTCTGAGATCGATGTGCATCCATAGCTGCAATTTTTTGTTCCCATACTGAGGATATATCATAAATTTCATCTATATCTTCATTTTTATAGCCATCAGGAAAATATATAAAATAATTTTCTCCTTCTAAAACCCTGTGATTCACCCCAATACAATAATACATTAGTTTTTTTATATATTTAACTCTATTAAAGATATACGTCGTGACCATACTAACTGTAATGTGATCTATATGACCACTTACACCTTTGGGTTCAAATGTCAGTAGGGTATCAGGTTTTATCCTTGATATTATTGACTTTATTTTATCAGCCATATCGTGATATAGGGAGTTACACAAACTTCCATCATTAAAGCCTAAGAAGAAAACCTTTTTCACACCTAATAACTTTGCTGAACGTTTTAACTCTTCTTTGCGGATTATTCCTAAATCTCTTTTCGCTTTTGAACTATTTTGACCTGCATCACCATCTGTCACACAAATGATGTATACAGGTAATTTTTTAGATAGAAGAGCTATTGTCCCACCAGGTCCGAAAGCCTCATCGTCAGGATGTGCAAATACACATACTACAGATTTCATATGGAGGCTATTTTATCACATTAGCATGTAGTAGTATGAAGTTTAAATTATATACACTTATACTTTAAAATGCTTCTTATCAATTCTGTAAATTGACCAGTACAAAAAAATAACTACAACTAAAGTCAACTGTCCGATAAAAAGAGCCTTTGCCGGTCCATACGAATCGGCAATGGCTCCCATTATAACAGCAGCTATTGCAAATATAATACTTCCACCGAAAGATACTAAAGAACCCATAGTTGCACGCTGTTTATCAGAGTATTCTTTATGTGCCAATGATTGCGTAGCTACTATCTCTGCGCCATAGAGCAAAGATCCTGATGACATGATTAAAGGCGAAGCGTTATTGGGAAACAGGAGTGCAATAGAGAAAAGTATTCTATTTATTATATGTCTGAAGAGTATCATATTTACTTCACCAAACTTTTTTATTAATTTACTGCTGTAATAAAAACTCAAAGCTGCACCTATATAGGAAAGCATTTTTGCGAATCCAATTGCCCATACAGGCCATATAGTTTGATAAAATGCAGCTTGGAAATCAAAAGCAGCCTCAGCAATTCCGCGGTTAAGCATCATAGCTAAACTCAGTCTTTTTAAACTGAAGTTTCCTTTAAATAAAGCTATTGCTTCTTTAAAATGCAAATATAAATTATTATCCGTTTTGTGCTGATTAAGAGGTGCATATAATCTAGAACCAATTAATAAACAAATTATTTGCGGTATTACAGACAACCACAAAACAATACTGAATGACTTACTTGCCAAAATACTCCCAATGAATGCTGAGAGAGCCAATGCAACTTGCAGCATTGCTGAAGACTTACCTAAATGTGATCCAAAATTTTCTTTTTCGCTATCTGCTAACGAGTCATAGATAAGTGCTTCGTTATTTCCGCTATAAAATGCACGTGATAATCCTTCAAAAACAGCACCCACGATTAGTATCCAAAAGGATATACCTATGGCATAAAAAATTGTAAATATGACTGCAGAAACTGCACCGAAAATCAGAGTATTTTTACGTCCGATAAAATCTGAGATATACCCTGTAGGTATCTCAAAAAAGGCAGCAGACAGAAATACGACAGAAAAAACACTCATCGCTAATGCAAATGAATCGGTAATTTGCGCAAAATAAATAACAGCAACTGGACCGTAAAGCTTTAGATCAGTAAAAAAATTAAACCACTTGATGAGTCTGATATTTTGATACTGTCTCATAGAATAAAGTATAAACTAAAGATAATTAAACTTAAATTAACTTCATAAATTAAGAGTTAATTTATTATCACTGACTGAAAATTTGGCTCTCCTAAGTATAGTTTATAAATAATTCAATTCTTCATCAGATATGTAGGGTCTAATTATAAATATAAGTAACTCTGCTTTTACAGTTGAAAGTTTTTTGCCTAATTCCTTAATGAAAGCTTAGGTCTTAATTAGCAGCAATGCGGCCAGTGAACGTGGACTTAGAAAGCATCTGATCGACTATATTTCGTGGTACTTCCTCGTAATGCGACGGTTCCATGTAATACGAAGCACGACCTTGTGACATTGATCTAAGTTGAGTAGCATATCCCGATAATTCCTCGAGTGGAACCATAGCTAAAACAATAGTGGCAGTTCCTCGTTCTTCAGTTCCTAATATTTGTGCGCGCTTTGAAGATAGGTCACCTATAATGTCTCCCATGAACTCAGAAGGTGTTGTGACCTCTACTTTCATTATAGGTTCAAGTAAACTCATCTGCGCCTTTTTAGAGGCTGCTTGCATCGCTTGAGACGCTGCAATCTTAAATGCGTTTTCAGAAGAGTCAACATCATGGAATGATCCGTCATATACCGTTACTTTTAAATCAACTAATGGATATCCAAGCATAAGCCCGTTATCTAACATCTCAAAAACTCCTTTTTCTACAGCTCTTACAAATTCTGCAGGTATCGCTCCACCTTTAATGGCATCGACGAACTCATATCCTTCTCCACGAGGTCTTGGTTCAACTCTTAACAAACAGTGCCCATATTGTCCACGACCACCTGATTGTCTGATATATTTTCCCTCTCCTTCAGCAGATGTAGCAAAAGTCTCTTTATAAGCAACCTGAGGTGCACCAACATTTGCTAGGACGCCAAATTCTCTCTTCATACGATCTACCATGATTTCAAGTTGCAATTCGCCAATTCCAGATATTATAGTTTGACCTGTTTCATGATTAGTTTTGACTCTAAATGTTGGATCTTCTTCCTGCAATCTCTTTAGTGCAAAACCCAGCTTTTCTTGGTCAGATTTTGTTTGCGGTTCAATTGCAAGTGAAATAACTGGCTCTGGAAATGAAATTTGCTCTAAGAGTATAGGGAAGCCTTCTTCACATAATGAGTCTCCCGTAACTGTTTCTTTAAGTCCGACAACTGCAACTATTTCTCCAGCGTATGCTTCTTTCACTTCTTCTCTCTGATTAGCATGCATTAAAAGAAGTCTTCCTACCCTCTCTCTAACTTTTTTAGTACTGTTATAAATATATGACCCTGACACAATAACTCCTGAATATACGCGAAAATATGTAAGTTTTCCTACATGCGGATCATTTTGAATCTTAAATGCCAGACCAGATAATTTTTCATCTGGTATAAGCTTTCTAGTTTCTTCAGATTCTGTTTTTGGATTTATGCCGGTAACATGGTCTAAATCTTGAGGGGACGGAAGATAGTCAATAACTGCGTCTAATAATGGCTGAACGCCTTTATTTCTCAAAGAAGTGCCAGCATATATAGGAACCAACTTATATGCAATAACTGCTGCACGTAAAGCTTTCTTTAACTCCTCAACAGCTGGCTCTTGACCGCCGAGATACTTTTCAAGCAAAACATCATCGGTTTCAGATATTTTTTCAATAAGCTTATGCCTATACTCCTCAACCTTCTCTTTCATTTCTGCTGGTACTTGATCAGAAATTTGAAATTTAGCTCCTAGATCATCTGATCCCCATAGTATTACTTGACGTGTAAGTAAATCTACATTGCCTACGTAAGTATTTTCAGCGCCTATTGGGAGCACCATAATAGCCGGATTTGCTCCAAGTCTTCTTTCAATGCTTTCAACAGTCTTAAGGAAATTAGCACCAAGCTTGTCCATTTTATTTACAAAACAAATTCTTGGAACTTTATACTTATCAGCTTGTCTCCAAACTGTTTCTGATTGAGACTGAACACCTTCCTCTGCATCAAGTACTGTAATGCCACCATCTAGAACACGAAGTGATCTTTCTACTTCAGCTGTAAAATCGACGTGACCAGGAGTATCTATAATATTAATACGATAATCTTTCCAAAATGTCGTAGTAGCTGCAGAAACAATAGTAATACCTCGTTCTTTCTCCTGCTCCATCCAATCCATTTGCGTATTTCCATCATCAATATCACCTATCTTATATGTTCTTCCGGTATAAAAAAGTATTCTTTCGGTAGTTGTAGTTTTCCCTGCATCTATATGCGCGATGATTCCGATATTTCGGATTTTATCTAAAGGATATAAACGCGATCTGGTTGGCATTGTTGACATATGAATAAATAAAGTAGTTCTTTTAACCTGCAAAAGTATAACATATCAATCCTACTTTGACAATCAAAATAAATTTACTTAGACTGAATATAGCCTGAATTTTTCTCAGGTTTATAGTTATGGAAAAAGAAAACCATTCAATTAATTTACTTTCAACCAAAGACAAATCGACAGCAGATATATTTTTGTTTTGGGCACTATATATAGGCAGACTTCTCGTAATAATAACTGAGGTGATAGCTCTTTTTGTTTTTTTATCACGTTTCTCTATAGATAGAAAGCTTATAGACTATAGTGACTCTATAAAAAAACAACAAACCTTCGTACAAATGTTTCGGCAAGGTGAAGAAAAATTTAGAAATACACATCTAAAGTTAGATCTTAGCAAGGATAGTACCAGTTCATCTGCAGCGACTTTTGATCTCTTCCGTAAATTTATGGAAAATACAAATTCCAATATCAACTATACTGCATTCACTATTACTCCAGACTCTCTCTCTGTTACTGCGACGTCTTCGTCCACTGATTCCCTTAGCGCATTCACAAATGAATTAAAAAATCATCCTCGGGTTAAGTCTTTAAGTATAGATAAGGTAGAAAGTAAACCAAAAAGCGCTCTAATAAATATAACTTTCACTGCTGTGTTACAAAAAATTAATAACTAATATGGGACTATTTAACAAAAAAATAGTTAAAAACTTTACAAAAGAACGATATATGGCATTGGTGAGATCACATCCTCGATTGAAAGAGGAAAGAACACATATCTATATTATGCTTATCCTCACTCTTATTTCCCTATCATTTCTTGGCATTTTCGCTATTAATCCAACGCTCACTACAATTTTTGAATTAAATCGAAAGTTAAAAGATAGCGAATTTGTCAGTGATACGCTTAAAATAAAAATAGCCAATTTATCTTCCCTTAACACTGAATACGAAGCGCTAATTAACACCTGGCCATTGGTTGCTTATGCGGTTCCTGAACATCCTGAAGCTGTTAAACTATTTGGACAATTGCAGGCAATCGCAGAGATATCGAATACAACCATAACCGATCTTCGATCGTCTTCGCTAGATTTACCAAAATCAAATTCAAAAAAAACAATTATTCCAAAATCAGATTCTTTCGTTTTTAATGTAACTGCAAAAGGCTCTAAAGACAACCTGACTCAGTTTGCCAATCTTGTTTTAAATTTCGATAGAATAATAAGACTTGAATCAATTTCTTATAACAATGAATCTCAGGAATCAATAACTATTCAAGGTAGAGTCTTTTTTACATTATGAAAAATAAAAAATACCGAATACAAAAAGATCTTGCATATTTGTCAATCTCCTTATGTCTAATCGTTTTTCTTTGGATTGGTTCAAATATTTATAATGCTTATGTAACCTCTACCATAGATGATACGCTTCAATTGCAAATAATCCCGATAAAGGGGAAATTTGATGTTGACACGATTGAAGACTTGAAGAACCGAAGGACTATACTGCCTGACTATAAAGAGAGTTTTGCATCGTTTGAAGCTGAAATAATAAGCACGTCTCCAGCTCCTGAGACTTCAAAACCAAAAATAGATACCTCAGTTACAATTTCTCCCCTAAATTCGCCTATACCATCAAATTTTCCTTTAGATTCCGAATAATTATGAACAAATCTATATTGGATCATAAAATACCCACACACATTGGACTAGTATTTCTTTGCATAATTTTGGGTCTAACGATATTCTTATTAAGTGGAAAAAGCTTTCTAAGCTTACGAGCATCACCGGCTAAAACTCCAACAATTGTTAGGATTGCAAATATCTCTACTACATCATTCACAGTGTCTTTCTCAACTGCATCTGAAAGTATAGGGCAAGTTTCTTATGGTGAATCAAAAAATCCGGAAGTGCTAGTTAAAGATGATCGCGAAAGAGAAATTAATGAAAAACCACATCGACTTCATTACTTCACTATCAATAACCTTAAGCCAAATACAGAATATTTTTTCAATCTTATATCGAATAACGAAACATATAACGATAATGGAGAACCTTATACTGTTAAAACATCACCTGCGAATATTTCATCCCGCGTAGAAGAGAAAATAATCTCAGGTAAGGTGATTCGAATGGACGGATCCTACCCTAAAGAAGGCTCAGTCTACGCACAAATCGGAAATTCTCAGCTAATCTCCACAATACTAAATCAGGATGGCTCATTTAGAATGATAGTAAAAAATCTTTTCACACAGGATCTGCAAAAAATTGATGAAATCACAGATGATGAAAAAGTAAATTTAACAATTATCGGTGATGGTGAGCAAGCAACAGCCAGTATTTTTATGAAAGATGCAGGATCCATACCTACGATTACCCTTTCGCAAGTGTATAACTTTACTTCAGTACCAGGGGATACAGCTAAAACGGCAACCGATACTGCAAAATCCACAATGCCTTTATTTTCTAACTTACCTAAAAGCAACGGGAAATTAGAAATTTTAGTTCCAGAAAAAGATCAAACTCTTAACGATACTCAGCCAGAATTTATTGGTAATTCTACCGCAAATACTCAGGTTAATATAACAATTAATATGCTTGAGGCCGAAGAAATCATTAACGAAAAAATTCTCTCAGATATGGAGGGACGCTGGAAATTCAGGCCTGATATAAAACTTGCACCCGGGATATATAAACTTTCAGTTTCCGCGAAAAATTCAACTGGTATTATCGAGGGTATAATGCAATCATTCGGAATAAACGCAGAAGGAAGTCAGTTTACGGACCCTTCTGTAGCACCGACAAAGCCGAAAACATCACCAACTCAAGTTCCTACTGTTTTACCATCAGCTACACCAATAGCCTCACCCACAATTACACTGAATCCGTCACCAACAATTCTGCAGTTGTCTCCATCTATACAATCAACAAGCATACCATCAAGTCAGCCCAGCATTACCCCACCAGGTAGCGAGAGCTTAGTAATAACTATCGGATTTCTTACTTTTATAACGCTTATAGGCTCGTTAACTTTTCTCCTAAGCCGAATCTAAAATCTTCACAATATTTATCTTTAAAACATTTAAAAATTTAAATTACCGATCTATAATCTAAATTTATTGTACAATTGATTAGTATGAAAATAGCAATAATAGGAGCCGGGTTCACAGGTCTTTCAGCAGCATATCAACTAATAAAAACAGGACATGAAGTTACAGTTTTTGAGAAAGATTCGCAACCCGGTGGACTCGCTATTGGTTATCAAGAGAAAAGCTGGAAATGGACACTTGAAAAACACTACCACCACTGGTTCGCAAACGACAAGTATATTATTGATTTAGCGAAAGAGATCAATCATGCCGTCTTAATACCTCGACCTAAAACATCAGTATATGTTGATAATTCTATTTATCAACTTGATTCACCTTTAAGCGTTTTGCGTTTTCCAAAATTACCGATTACTGATAAGTTACGTATGGCAGCAGTGTTGGGGTTTCTTAAATTTAATCCTTACTGGCAACCTCTTGAAAAAATTCATGCTGAATCTTTTCTACAAAAAACTATGGGAGAAAACGCATATAAAACTCTTTGGCAGCCCCAATTTCATAATAAATTTGATTCTTACATTTCAGATATTTCACTTGCCTGGTTTTGGGCTCGTATCAAAAAGAGAACTCCATCTTTAGTATATCCAGAAGGAGGATTTTTATCTTTTGCAAAACATTTAGTTTCTATAATCGAGGAAAATAAAGGAAAGATATTATTCAATAAAGAAATATTAGAATTAAGAGATTCAGGGGGTATAAAAATTGTATTAAAAGAAAAAGGAAATAAAAAAACAGTAAAATTCGATAAGGCAATCGTCACACTACCTTCATTTCTTTTTCAAAAAATTACCCCTCAGCTACCGGAATCTTATATTAAAAGGCTAAATAGACTCAAGGGCTTGGGCGCTACCAATCTCGTTCTTAGACTAAGTAAACCATTTTTCCACGATAAAACTTACTGGCTTAGTGTTTGCGATAATAGATCACCAGTAATGGCAATAGTAGAGCATACAAACTTCATGGATAAAAGAAATTACAACAATGAACACATAGTCTATCTTGGAAATTATGTTACTCCTAATCATCCATATTTTTCTATGACTGAAGAGGATATGCTTTCAATTTTTGATCCATTTTTAAAAAAAATTAATCCTGTTTATAAAAATAATTTGATAGGCATGCGATTATTTAAAGCTCCTTTTGCCCAACCAATAGTTCCTGTAAATTATTCAGAAATTATGCCCTCAATGTTAACACCGTTATCCAACGTATTTCTTGCCAATATTGAACAGGTATATCCATGGGACAGAGGAACTAACTATGCTGTTGAGCTTGGTCAGATAGTAGCTAAACTGATCTTACATGAAAAAATATCTAGTAAAAAATAAAACAGTACTTACCTTAATATGCTTAATGGTTCTTGGAGCTTTTCTGAGATATTACAATTTGAACTGGGGCGCACCTTACTATTTCCATCCAGATGAAAGAAATATAGCTTCTTCTATTTCTCAGTTAAAATTTCCTGGGCAAATGAATCCTAATTTTTTTGCATATGGATCATTACCAATATACACAGTCTACTTCACAGGAGTATTGCTGAACTTAGTTAGATATTTTCAACTTACATTCAACCAACCGAATGATAATTTTCAAATTCCTTTTGATCAAGCTATTTTTATTGGAAGATTTTTTTCTGCTTTTTTCTCTATTTTGATTATCGCTTTGATATATAAAATCGGTAAAAAAATACACTCAGAAAAAGTAGGCTTACTAGCAGCCTTTCTTGCTTCTTCAAGTGTGGGATTTATTCAATTTTCTCACTTTGGAACTTTTGAAATATGGATTACTTTTTTTTGCCTGCTCCTAATTTGGACTGCCATAAAGTTGAGTCATCAGATTAGTATTAAAGCATTAATACTTACCGGATTAATTCTAGGAATTTTAATATCTACAAAAATATCGAATATTTTATTTGTCATCCTACCTTTATTTAGTATATTAATATCAGCATTTAATAAAATACCTGAAGAGAGATATAGATTTGTTTTATTTAAAAAAATATCTTTTAAATTCCTTTCCTCCTTTTTAATATTAGGCTCGGCATCGTTAATATATTTAATTAGTAATCCATTTACATTTTTAGATTTTCCTTCTTTCGAAAACAGTATAAATTACGAATCAAAAGTTGCAACAGGAGCGATTGATGTCTTCTATACTCATGAGTTTTTCGATACAATTCCAGTTTTGTATCATTTTAAATATATATATCCTTTCCTACTTAATCCTCTTATTACTGTTCTATTTATTCCTTCTTTTTTTTATATCTTTTGGATATCTGTTAAATCAAAAAACAAGAATTATTTGCTACTTATTTCTTGCTACTTACTACTTTTCCTTTCCCAAGCATTTTTATTTGTTAAGTGGACACGTTATATGGTGCCGACATTGCCATTTATTTATTTGATTGTCTCAATACTGATTACAGATTTATTTCTAAATAATCCAAAGTTATCAAGCATTAAATATCAAGTATTAAGTATAGTCTCAATAATCAGTTTAATTTTTACCTTTTCTTATTTTGTAACCGTGCTTGCTAAACCCGACAATAGAGTAGCAGCAGCAGAATGGGCGAAGCAAAATATACCTTCAAATAGTAAAATAATTAGTGAAACATATGACCTAGGTATAATTGCTTTTAATCCCAATCTGCACAATATCGTCCTTTGTGATTTTTATAATTCAGAAAAAAGCGATGATTTATGCAATAACACTCCGCTATCGCAAACGCTTTCTAATACAGAATATATCATACTTCCCAGCGAACGACTTTTAAAAATGGCACAACTTAAAAAAACGCGTTTTCCAAAGCGATATTTGATTTATACATCTTTCTTTGACATCACTAAATATAAACTAATTTTTAAATCGCCATGTGATTTTTATTGTAAAATAATTTATATAAATAACCCAATGTTATCTTTCGAACAGACAGTAAATGTATTTGACAATCCGACAGTCTATATTTTCAAAAAGATTAAATAAGTTATATGTCTTCATTTAACCAAATTGCGACTAAATTATTAATAATAGGAATTATCATTCTAGCAATTATTCTTCGATTTACCGGTATAAATTGGGATAATAACACACATCTTCACCCTGATGAAAGATTTCTCACAATGGTTGGTATAGATACAAAGATACCAAATAGTTTGAAAAATTATCTAAATCCCAAAACATCAAGCCTAAATCCTGTTAATTTATATGACAATGAAGGTAACAGAAAATATCCTTTTTACGTTTATGGCGCGCTACCTATAACTCTTAATAAACTTGCATCAATTTTCAGTGCTAATGATAATTATAATGGCTTTACTATTACCGGACGATTATTCTCTGCGTTTTTGGATATACTTACCGTCATACTAATTTATAAAACTATTAAGCTAATTGAAGAAAAGTTAAAGCTTAATAGCTCCATTAAATATTTGGCTTCATTCTTCTATGCTATAAGCGTATTACCTATACAACTTTCTCATTTTTTTGCTGTAGATCTATTTCTTAACACCTTTCTATTTGCTTCTTTTTATTTTTGTATTAGATTTTATATTAAAAACGAATACCAACCGTTAATATTTAGCGGAATTTTCCTTGGATTCGCATTCGGATCAAAAATTACTGCTATATTCTTTCTTCCTCTATTACTATCGATTATTGGAATCTATTATGTGCAGCGTATCAAATTTTCCAGATCATTTGTAGCAATTTTTAAAGAAAATAAAAAAACACTTTTAACTTTAATAATGTCATTTATGATCTTTCTGTTTTTTACGTATTTTTCAATTCGTATTTCTAATCCCTATATGTTTGAAAATGCATCTTTTTTAAATCCGAAAATTAGTACACTCCTAATCCAAAATTGGCAAACACTTAAGTCTTGGGAGAGCGAAGATGCCTGGTTTCCGCCCGGAGTCCAGTGGCTTAACAGAACACCAGTATTATTTAGTCTTTTTAATTTAATACTATTCGGTGTAGGTATACCTTATTTCTTTTTTGCGATATTAGGCATTGTCATCATATTAGCAAGAAAAAGAAATATTATTTTTATAACCATACTTCTTTGGGTCATGGCATTTTTCTTATTTCAATCTACGCAAATAGTCAAAGCTATTAGATATTTTATTTTTATTTATCCTTTTCTGGCAATTTTTGCTGCATTAGGGTGGGATAGCTTGCTAACAAATAAGCATGTAATTTTTAAATTTATTTGCTTAATAATTGTCGTTATCTGGCCTTTATCTTTTTTGTCAATTTATAAAACACCTCATTCAAGAATTGAAGCATCAGATTGGATTTATGATAATATTCCGGAAGGAAGTGTAATAGCTTGGGAAGTATGGGATGATCCATTACCTCTTCGGTTTGCTGGTCAACAAAAATATTTCAACCATCTTGAACTTCATATATTCAATCCTGACTCTAGTGAAAAATGGGAAAAATTAAATGAGGTTTTATCTCAATCCGACTATTATATCCTATCTTCAAATAGAGCTTGGGCAAGTATTTCTCGAGTCCCTGAGAGGTATCCTATCACCAGCAAATTCTATGATGATTTGTTTGCCGGAAAACGCGGTTTTATAAAAATTGCAGAATTTAACTCTTATCCTTCATTAGAGTATCTAGGTATACCACTTACTATACCTGATGATTTATCAGAAGAATCTTTCACTGTTTATGACCATCCACAAGTACTTATTTATAAAAAAGTCAGAGGTAATTAATTTATTTTTATTGCAGAAATAAATAGATAAGGTCCTTTTCTGTTATCATTCTTAGTCTGTTTAATTAAAAAATCTTTGAGCTTTCCTGCTGCCTTCTCCTTGTTGGGGAATAGTACCCACTTACCTAAAATCTTTTTCGTAATTAAAGATGGAAAACTAAAATAATGAGAAATATCAAATAGCCACAAAATTTTTTTATTATCTAGGTAATGTTGATATGATATAACACTAAAACCATGAACCTTTAATAACTTTTTCCATTTACTTATAGAGTACATATTATAATGTTTAGATTTATCTACAAAATATTTCTTGTATAAGTCACCTAGAAACAGATTTCCAAATAAATATTCTGGCCAAGAATCTGTAACAGTTGTAAAATAAAACTTTCCGTTTTTTTTCAAGACTCGTGAAGTTTCCTTGAGTACATCGTCTAAGTTAGAAATATGTTCCAGGGTTGAATTACTAACAACAGTAGAAAAGTATTTATTTTCATAAGGGATTTTATTTCCATCATAGTATCTTATTTCTTTATATATACGACGAGCTTTTGCTTCTTTAACTGCATTATTATCTGGATCGACTCCTGCATCTAATCTACCAAAGGCAACAGATGCAAAAAAACCATCTCCACAACCAAGATCTAATATTGGTCCTATAAATGGCTTAAAGGGCTGATAAAGACTTGCTTCTTTTGGACGCACAACTGCAAAAAAAAATGGCTTTTCCCTAAGAAACGCTGTTAAGTATTTTTTCATATTGTTGGATAGTTTTTTCATAAGAGAATATTTTTTTAACTCTTGACGTGTTTTTACAGTATTTCTCTTTATTATGCAAGACTTTTACAATCTTTTGTGCCAAACTTTCAGAATCAGCGGGCACTGCAATCTCACCCATTCCAGTAACTCTGATTGGAACTCTAACTCCTGGTAAGTTACTTGCTACTACAGGCACACCACAAAGCATAGCTTCGACCTGAACCATCCCGAATGCTTCAGTTTTATTTATACTAGGCAAGACAAGGACATCAAGACTTTTATAAAATTTAACCATTTCGTTATCCTTAATAGTATCTGTAAAATGAATGTAATTCTTAAATTTCTCTAAGAGTGAAGAAAGCTTTTTCATATATGCAGATTCTCCCATTGGGTACATTGGCCCAACAATATGTATTTCGAAATTTTCTCCTAGACTTTTTTTGATAAATGGTATCGCTGAAAATAGATATTCAAAACCTTTCTCAGTAGATAATCGCGCTACTACACCTATCGCATATATTTTTTGCTTCATCAAATTATCACTAACTGATATATCATTCAACGGTAAATGTGGAATTGGAGGATAAATATAAAAAGTTTTAGCCAAAAACTTTGGCAACAATGAAGAATTAATTGCATAATCTTTTGTAGTAGTAATTATTTTATCAGCGAGCACTAATGTTATAAAATGAAAGTGATATAAAAGTAACTCAATAATTCTACCAAATATACTACTAGGCAACTTCACTTCACAATGATAAATCACATAGTACTTTTTTCTTAGAATTTTCGCTATAAATGCTACAAAAAGACTTTCAAACTGGGGTAAATGAGATACAACTGCTTCTGATTTACTTACTTGCTGCCAAATTTTAAATATATAAGAGGGCATAATAAATCCCTTATAAAGCTTTAATGCTATAGGAACACGAATTACTCGAACACCTTTCTCGATTTCTTTTTTGGATAAATTTTTATCTAACTGCGTAGTTACTATTGTTACATTATAACCACGTTTTGAAAGAGAAGCTGCTAAACGTTGAGCATAAACTGTAATTCCTGATATATACGGCTTGTAATAACTAACAGTAAATAATATATTCATTATTGTTATAGATGTGTATAATAATTATATGAAAATTGGCTTTGATTTAGATAATATATTTATAAATACACCTCCTATTATACCTCAGAGAATAATTGAACGTTTATATCGAGGGAAAATGAATGGGGAATTGAAATACAGATACCCCTCAAAATTTGAGCAAAAAATACGAGAAATATCTCATGCATCTTTTTTAAGACCAGTAGTTAAAAAAAATATTTTATTTGTAAAGCAATTATCATTAGATAAGAATTATAATTTATATTTAATCTCCAGTAGATTTAGTTTTTTACAAAAACAAACCACAAGTATCATAATAAAACAGAAACTAGAAAATATATTTAATAAATTATATTTTAATTTTGAGAATAATCAACCTCATATTTTCAAATTTGAAAAAATTAAGAAATTAGAGCTTGATAAATTTGTTGACGATGACCTATATTTACTTAAATATATCGCTTCAAGAAACAATAAAACTAAGTTATACTGGTTAAATAACAAAATTGATAAAAGTATCTCCAAAAATATCCGCGCTATAACAAAGATTTCAGATGTACTTACAGATTAGAAAATTTTCATATGCCAATACACGATCTCATGTATGTTTTTCGCTGGTGGATTATTTTTTTTATATCAGGAATTGTATTCTTGCCCTTAGCAGGTATAATTTTTTCTTCATTTTTAGATAAGGGCTATGGGTTCTCAAAGATTCTTGGAATACTAATAATAAGCTATTTGGTTTTTGTCTTAGGTATATTTAAAATAACCCCGTTTACAAATTATTCGATTTATTTGATATTTACTTTTACAATAATTCCAATTCTCGTTTGGAAAGGCAAAAGTTATAAATCATTATTGAATCATAAAAGAATTTTTCTTTTTATATTCGAAGAATGTATTTTCTTTCTTTGTCTTCTCTCATGGTCTTATGTTCGCGCATTCAATCCTGAAATTTATGGCCTGGAGAAATATATGGATTTTGGTTTTGTAAACTCTATACTCCGCTCAACTTATTTCCCTCCAGTTGATATGTGGTATTCCGGACTACCTATAAATTATTACTATTTCGGTCATTTCATAACTGCTGTCCTCACAAAGGCATCAGGAATACCATCTTTTATTACCTACAACTTAATGATCGCAACACTGTTCGCATTATGTTTTTTAGAGTCTTTTTCTTTAGGAATAACACTCATAGCCCGATCTTTTAATAAAATTGAGAAGCAAATCTTTAGAATTATAGTTGGTGGTCTTATAACAGCCAGCTTGGTTAGCCTATCTGGTAATCTACATATTTTATATATATTCTTCAAGCCATATGACGTAGAGAAACCAATGCCTATTTGGAATTTAGAATTGTCTCTTGTTAATCCTTGCTACGGTAAGGATTCGTATGAAAAAATTAGCACAAGTGGTAGCAAGGAAATAGTTTATTGCAATGAAGTTGATAAGAAAAAGTTGACGGCAGTCCCAAATAACTACTGGTATCCCAATGCAACCAGATTTATTCACAATACTATACATGAATTTCCTATATACTCCTGGGTAGTAGCTGATCTTCATGGGCATGTTGCTGATATACCGATAGTACTGCTCACCATATCGACAATCTTTGTAATATTTTTTACTGACCCAAAAAGTAGAATGAAACCAATAGTAAGCGGTTTAGTGTTTATAAGTTTTCTTCTCTCCAGCATGTATATGACAAACGCATGGGACGGCTTAACTTATTTACTACTTACTGCATTAGTATTATTTTATTATCACTATAATCGAGTCTTTAGAAAGACAAGTGAAGAATACGTCACAAAACAAACAAAAGATGAATTATCATTAAAAATAAATTGGGGCAATGGACTATCATCTCAGTTAAAGAAACCGATTGTAAATTTTGGTATAGGCTTACTAGTCCAATTATCAATTCTTCTATTTACTTTTTTCCTTTTTTCTCGCCCATTTTCTTTTAATTTTGATGCATCAAAACTTGTAGGCGGAATAGGTGTAGTAGGCGCTCCTTCAATATTTCTAACTCAAGAAACTGTTGATATGTCCGGAAAAACATATGGCATAGATAATAGAAATCTTATAAAAAAGATTTTTGTTCCGGATCACTGCTTATCTCTGATGAATACAAAAGATTCACAAAAAGTTACCACAAAGTATACAAGCAGAAAGATCGGACCTTTACTATTTGAACCAGATCATTGCCTAAGATCACCTCTATGGCAACTTTTGACTTTATATGGTTTCTTTTATTTTTTTATTTTTACTTTTCTAGTCTTTTTCTTAAAAAATAAACCTTTAAAAAAGACTGATAAATTCATCCTTTTACTGATAATTATCTCGACATTTTTAATAATTATTCCTGAATTTATATATATGAAAGATATATATCCTGATCATTACAGAGCAAATACTATGTTTAAATTAGTTTTTCAGGCATTTATTATGTTGTCTATAGTAAGTGGATATGTTATCACACGGACTTCTTCAAAGTATAATTTGAGATTACTTCCAATACCCATAAAACCTCTTTACTTGGCTTATGTATTTCTTTCGGCTACACTTATTTCTCTTGTACTGGTATACCCTTACTTTGCCGTAATTTCTTATTACAATGGACTTAAAACGTATGTCGGATTAGATGGAGTAAAATATTTAAAGAACCGTTCCAGCGGGGATTATGAAGCATATCTATGGTTGAATAATCTCAAAAACCAGCCAGTAATTCTTGAAGCGCAAGGTGATTCTTATACAGATTACGAAAGATTTTCTGCAAATACAGGCTTACCAACTGTACTTGGATGGTATGTCCACCAATGGTTGTGGAGAGGACAAGATGCCCCAAACTCAAGAACTGATGACATAAGGCAAATATACGAATCTGAAGATTTACTAATTACTAAAGAATTATTACAAAAATACAATATCTCTTATGTAATAATTGGAAGGTTAGAGCGAGAGAAATATCCATTACTAAAAGAATCGAAGCTTCAAAGCATTGGAAAGACAGTTTTCAAGTCTGAAGATACATTTATCTTAAAAATCCATAAGTGACTATCTATCAATAATAAGCTACTCGAGGCAAAGACAGATTGTCTCCATACCCTTCTCTGAAACCATGCCACATCCACAACCTGGATTAACTGACCCAAACGGATCTACAGGAGGCTCTACGACGATCACTGGTGTAGGCAGAACTAAATCTGCAGTTGGCAATGAGGATAAAACAGATTTTGGCTTTTCGTACGCACTTTTATTTTCATCCACCGGTTCCAATGTAGACAGATGACTGATAGATGGATATGAACAACTATCACATGTATTTGTTTTAACAGTATCGTCTATTCTATCACCTGCTGTATTGTCAGCGTTGTCAAATACCTCCTCATCTAATAACTTTTCATAAATAGGATAACTGTACTTGACCTTGTGGTTTTTGATATCTGGTAGTTTCTCTAGATTTGGTGTTTGTAAACTGGTGATAACTTCAATTTCTAAAGGTACAGGAAAATATACAGGCACAATTGTTTGCTGAATAACAAAATATAATATTCCTGATCTTTTCAATACATCCGCAAACATAATAATAAATAGTTTATTATCATGCCGATTATACTTTATTTTCAAGTTTTGTCAAAAAAATATCAGTTAATCGATGTGGAATAGGTGGGAGTAGCTGAGCAGCCATTATATTTTATAATACACATTATGTATGTATGGACTTCTGAGTAATCACTTTTTCCTTTTTTAGGAATTATAACCCATTGATAATTATACTCATCTGAAATAGGTGGATTCCACAGCAATGCTGGTATTTCGCGGTCATCTTCACTCACATCTAATACTGTACTGTGAATTTCTGAATTCTTCATTTTTTGTGCAAGCTTTATGAAATCATCAATTTCTTCCTCTTTTATATCTGTATCTATACTATCTTTGATTACATCATATAGACTAAATATTCTCACGGGATTTAGGAGTATTCCCGCTGAAAATACTTTCTCTTTTACTGCTTTTATCACTTTTTCCTGACGCATACTCCTAGCAAAGTCTGTACCTTCAGGACCGAGCGCATGCCGTGATCTCACAAATTTTAATGCTGTTATGCCATCCATATGCTGTTCCCCTTTCTCAAATTTTAAATGCTCAAAGCGGCAAGGAAATATATCAAAATCGGTAGCGCTCCCGGTTGCGATTTGAGCAGAAAAGCTTGCTATTGACTCTTCTTCAAAACCGCAAAGATCATTTTCTTTGCCAGCAACTGGATAGGCATAATCATCAAATGATCTTTCTACTTTTACATTAATTCCTCCTATAATATCAACTGCCTTTATAAAACCGGTGAAATCAATTAGAAAACCATAATCAATTCTTTGACCAACTACTTTACTTACTACTCTTTTTGTTTCAAGTAATCCGGAACTTTTTTTCTTAACCTCGCTATAAACATAAACTTTATTAACTTTATCTTTAACTTCATCAATCCATAAATCTCTTGGAATCGATATTAAGTTTACAGATAGTTTCAAGGGGTCTATACTGGCAAACATAATAGTATCCGTAAGCAAAGGCCCGTCATGTGAACCACCTCCTATTCCTAATAAAAGTATATTTATCTTTTCTTCGTTAGTTTTTTTTAGTTCTATCTTTTTTTCAAAAGCTAGTTCGTATAAGGGTTTTATGTATGCAGAAAATTTTGAAATAATCAAAAATCCTATTAACGCAAATACCAACGAAATTAATACTATAGTTTTTTTCTGTGAAAGTTTCTTTTTCCGTTTTGGCATATGATTAGTTTTAGATTTAACATGAATAATGCGAATATACACCTAATATGGATAGTTATATTCGCATTTTTGCAAATAAAATGCCTTTAAGCATTTTTAATTATTTTAGTGAAGCTGATTGCATCTCTACTCGCTCCACCCACTAAAACACCGTCTATGTGAGGTTGATTTGTAAATGAAGTGACATCATTCTCGTTCACACTGCCCCCGTATAAAACTACACTAACTTTATATTTTTCCTTTACATAACCAGCTACCTCTTCGGCATCAATCGGATCGTCAGGCTTACCTGTACCTATT
This sequence comes from uncultured Gammaproteobacteria bacterium, assembly GCA_964653195.1. Lineage (GTDB taxonomy): Bacteria > Patescibacteriota > Microgenomatia > Levybacterales > UBA12049 > CAYMDS01. The sequence goes on along the minus strand of CAZZCX010000001.1, from coordinate 39,505 downwards.
GCGGAAACTGGTTCATATGCTACTACATCAACTCCATCTGGTATTATTGTCTCTTTACCTTGAATACAAAAAATTGGCGTCATGTTAAAACGCTTGGTTAATTCGACTTTTCTTTTTAATTGGTCATCAGTTTCTTTAAAATTAGTTCTTCTTTCTGAGTGTCCAATGATTACATATTTACAAAATCCACTTAGAAGTTTTGCAGATACCTCCCCTGTATAAGCACCTTCTTCAAAAGAAGAAACGTTTTGGCATCCTAAGTTTAGATTTAAGTTGGTGTTGTTTATAGATTTAGCAATTAAATCCTCAAGTATGGCTAGTAATGGAAATGGTGGACAAAGTATTATTATTTTGTTTTCTGTGTCAGCAAGAACCAAGCTCGTATTGGTAAATTGAGTAAACCACTCGATCGCTTCAGACTTAGTCTTGTAAGATTTCCAATTCCCAACAATAAAAAGCTTTTTCATATTCTATAAATTCATACTCTGATCTTCAGGGCTAATAGATCATATGTTAGAATGTTATGACTGAATCATTATACCTTATGAAAAGTGAACTACTCAACTCTTTAAATAACGAACAATTCAAAGCAGTTGAAGCAACCAATGGACCGACAGTAATACTTGCCGGTGCAGGCTCCGGAAAGACTAGAGTTCTTACATACAAAGTTATATATCTGATTTTGGAAAAAAATGTAGCTCCTGAGAATATTCTTATGGTTACATTTACGAATAAAGCGGCTAACGAAATGAAAGAAAGAATCCAAAAATTCTTTGCTAAATATAAACAACTAGGCAAAAATCAGAGTCCATTTATCTCAACCTTCCACTCGTTATGTGCCAAATTACTACGAAAAGAGGCAGGCAAGATTGGTTTTTCATCTCAATTTTCCATTTATGATGGTAATGATTCTCTAGATTTAATTAAACAAACAATGGAACACCTTTATATCTCTACGAAAGATTTCAAACCGAATGCGATTTTGGGAACTATAAGTGGTGCTAAAAACGAGTTAATAACACCAGAGCAATATACACTTTTTGCCAGAGGACAATTTCAAAAAACAGTTGCAGTAATATATCCTAGCTATCAAAGACTTTTAAAAGAAAATAATGCTATGGACTTTGATGATCTCATAAACCATACAGTAAAACTATTTCAAGAAGACGAATTGGTTCTAAAAAAGTATCAGGATCAGTTTAGGTATATTCTTATTGATGAATATCAGGATACTAATAGAGCGCAATATCTTCTTACCAAATTGCTAGCTAAAAAATATAATAATATCTGTGTTGTGGGAGATTTCTCACAAAGCATATACTCATGGCGGGGTGCTGATTACAGAAATCTTACCCGTTTTAAAGATGATTTTCCAAAAACTAAAACTTTTGCTCTTTCACAAAACTATCGTTCCACCCAAAAAATATTAGACGGTGCTACTGCAGTTATAGCACACAACACGACTCATCCAATTCTCTCACTTTGGACACAGAATCCGCATGGCGAGGAGATAGAGATCTACGAATCGCTTAATGAACAAGACGAAATAGATTTCATTATAAAATCAATATATTCTATAGGGATTAGTAAATTAGACCAAATTGCAATATTGTACCGTACGAACGCGCAATCCCGCATAGTTGAAGAGGCATTTCTACATAACTCTATTCCTTATGTTTTGATTGGCGGTACTAGATTTTATGATCGAAAGGAAGTCAAAGACGTATTGTCTTACTTAAGAATATTAGGAAACCCAAAAGACAAGATATCTTTTAAAAGATTAGAAAAAATAGGGAAGGGAAGATTGAAGAAATTTTTAGTTTTTTCAGAAAGTATTAAAGAAATTGAAAGCATAGAAACAATTGAACTACTTGATAGTACAATAAAGGCTACACAGTATCTTGAATTATATGATGAAGATGATCCTGAAGATAGAGCAAGGTTGGAAAATATAAAAGAACTTAGATCAGTCGCACTCGCTTTTCCCCAACTGACAGAATTTTTAGAAAACGTGTCCTTAGTAGAAAGCGAATACTATGCAGATAAAAAACTTAACGACGGAAAAAAGAATGCGGTGACACTTATGACACTTCATGCTGCGAAAGGATTAGAATTTCCATATGTCTTTATAATAGGTATGGAAGAAGGTATTTTTCCTCATAGTAGATCGCTTATGAATAAAGACGAGCTAGAGGAAGAACGACGACTTTGTTATGTAGGAATGACAAGAGCCCGTGAAAAACTTTATCTGACATACGCAAGAAAAAGAATTTTTTTTGGAAGAATGAATCAAAATACAGTTTCCCGTTTCATTTTTGAATTACCGGAAAAAGTTATAAATAAAAGCCTAAAATACACAATAAAAAATGAGGAAGTAATGGAATACTTCTAATAGCTGTATAATTTATTTCACAACACATGAGAATATTACAAATAAGCGAAGAAATGAGAAAAGACTTCAATAAAGTAGTGATGCATCCGCTTCAGAGCTATGAATGGGGGGAATTTAGAAAAAAAACAGGCATCAAAATAATTCGACGTGGCATTTATGATGGGGGAGAACTAGTATCTGCTTTTCAACTAAGCATACATTCTATTCCTAATACTTCATTAAAAATCGGTTACTTACCTAAGAGCGTATTCCCAACTAAGGAAATCTTAGAAGAATTGGCAAATATCGGTAAAAAAGAAAATTGTATATTTATACAACTTGAACCCAATGAGCAAATGGTAAGTGACTCTGCCTCGCCGACAGGCGAGAATCGGCAAATAGATAAACTACTTAACAGTTCTCAGTACTCTCTCAAGCAGTCAGCGCATCCTCTATTTACCAAATATACTTTTCAACTTGACCTAACAAAGACTGAAGAAGAACTCTTAAAAAATCTACATCCAAAAACAAGATACAATATAAAAGTCGCTGAAAGGCACGGAGTTTTAGTATCTGTTGATAATTCCGATGCTGCATTTGAAAAGTACTGGGCGCTAACACAGGAAACCACTAAAAGACAACGATTTTATGCCCATACTAAACATTACCACAAGTCCCAATGGGAAACGCTAAATCACGTTTATTCTTCAAGTAAAACAAGAATTTCTCATACTTCTCAAACTATAAACCCAGATCAGCTAACTTCTCACTTATTTACAGCGACCTATCAAAATAAAGTTTTGACAACGATGCTTTTTTTTGTTTTTCATGACACGCTCTATTACCCGTACGGTGCATCAAGCAATGAAAATAGAAACGTCATGCATTCAACCCTTACGATGTGGGAAGCTATAAAATGGGGAAAAAAACTCGGACTTAAAAAGTTTGATATGTGGGGCTCACTTTCATCAAATCCTGACCCCAATAATCCATGGTACGGATTTCATTTATTCAAAAAACGGTTTAATCCAGAACACATAGAATATGTAGGTAGTTTAGATCTTGTCATCAAGCCTTTCTTCTATGAAATTTATAAAATTGCTGACATACTTCGAAGTTTTTATCTAAAAATCAAACGCTAGGGGAACTTTTTACTTTTTCTTCTATTTTATAAACAAAAATTTGAGATTCTTCATCGATAGCAACTTGGGGTAAATAATCAATAAAATAAGTATAGCTTATAACACGCGTCCCAGGCTTTAACTCTCTCAATAGTTTAGTCCTCAGTTTTTTTATAACTCTAGGTACTAAATATAAATAAATTACTGTTGCATCCTTAAGGCTAACATCAAAAAAGTTATTTCTAATAAATTTTACTTTCTTTCCAACTCCAGATTTATCTGCTTTCCAGCGTGACCAAGTGACTCTACTCCAATCCGACTCAATTCCTATAGCTTTCGCTCCAAACTCTTTTGCTGCAATCACTACCGTCGTTCCTGTGCCTGAACCAAGTTCATAAAATATATCTTTTCTTTCTACTTTTGCGATTTTACATGCTTTTCGAGCAATTTCTTTAGAAGTTGCCCACCAAGGAGACCAGGGACTGTCAGTTGGAAGAAACCAGGTTAAAAAATAAATTAAAAGTATGATTATCAAAAATATTCCTATTTGAAAAATGATGAAAAACATATATCTATATAAAGTTTAAGAAAATTTATAAACAACTTGCCCGGCAATATCAATTCTTTTTATATAACCGAATGTTTTACTATCTGTACTTTGGCTTTTATTGTCGCCAGAAACGAAATATTCATTATTGTCTACTTTTTGTATACGCTTTACAAGTGTTTTCCCATTTCGAGGATCCTTACAGATTATAACATCATTAATCTTCGGATTTTTAAACAAATAGGGAAGTGACGAAGCTAGAATAACATCTCTTGGATTAAACATAGGACTCATACTTTCACCCGCAATTATATACTTTTTTACTATCATCATGGAATAAATTAAATAGTAATTAACATTTCAAGAAAGTTATTTACCAACTAAAAAAAATAAAGAAGTAGGAAAAAATTATTTAGTCTTTATTTGATGAAATATTTCAGAAATTTCATTTACTGCAGCAACTAATTTATCTGCTGATTTTCGTGAAATGTGTTGCTTGTTCTCAGAGCATAGCTTAGCTGCAGCCCAAAATCTATCATGAAGGTCAGGGAATTGGGCAATATGTTCTTGTTTAAAATAATCAGTCCAAAGAATAAGCAATTCTCTTTTACAGATTTCGGCATGCTCTTCTTTTGTATTAATAAAGCGAATGAAATTTGCATGATCTTCAAGCGACCATGTATTTACATCATTTGGCAAAATTTCTATTTTTTCTACCATCTTAAGCACTGTAGAAGCTGCTATTTGTGATGACACTGGATCATAGATACCACATGGAACATCGCAATGAGCATAAGCTATCTGATGGGGGAGAAGTTTAGTCAAAATTGAAAAGAAAAAACGTTTCATGTGGATACTAAGATAATAAAATTAAAGCTGCATGTCAATATGATAAATAAAATTAATAAACTATATATTTATTTTTATGCAAAAAAAAAGAACTAACCACTTTGTTGTATATGACATTATCGTGAAAATTATATTTTGCACTTTTTTTCACGAAATACGATCATCCTAACATTCATGTAATTAGATCGCAAAAAAATAAATATGATTTTATCGTCACGTCGCACAATAAATAAAATTTAAAAGGTGATGGGGGAGAAAAAAATGTTTTACCAGCGGAAGTGTGCGAATGCTCGGTTAGCTTCTGCTTGTTTATGCATAACATCTTTCTTTTTCATGGCTTCTCCTTCTCCACTAGATGCTGCTAAGAATTCCGAAGCTAATTTTTCCTCAAATGTTTTAAATTCTTTGTTTGGACGTTTTTTTGCTGCTTCTATTATCCAACGAATAGCAAGTGCATTTTTTCTATCAGATCTAACTTCCACAGGCACTTGATAATTTGCTCCACCTATCCTTTTAGCACGCACTTCTACTTTTGGCGCCACATTCTGTATTGCTCTATCAAATATCTCGAGAGGATTATTACCTTTTGCTTCGATAAGCTTAAATGCTGCATAAAATTTATCTTGAGCTACAGTTTTTTTACCATTCAGCATTATTCGATTAATAAATTTCGCCACCATCAAATTACCATAAATATTGTCTGGCGATATTGTTCTTTTTTTTATCTTTGTGTGTCTCATATTTTTATTTGGGACGATCTGTTCCGTATTTACTTCTTGATGTTTTTCTACCTTCTACTCCTTGCAAATCAAGCTTACCTCTCACCAAGTGATATTTTACTCCTGGCAAATCTTTAACACGTCCACCACGCACTAAAACTATTCCGTGTTCTGATAAGGTATGACCAACACCCTGTATGTAAGCAGTTACCTCCATTTTATTTGATAGCTTTACACGAGCTACTTTACGAAGTGCTGAATTAGGCTTTTTAGGTGTCATCGTCTTAACAAGAGTGACCACTCCCCGCTTCTGAGGAGCATCTGTATCAGAATATTCTCTATCTTTTGCATTAAAAAATCTGTGAAGTGCGGTAGCCCGTGTCTTCTTCAGTTTCTTTTTTCTTCCTTTTTTAGCTAATTGTGATAGTGTTGGCATATTTTTAAAATTTAATTTTGCTAATTATACTTCATTTAGCCTCATTCCATCAACGGGCAAATAAATCTTTGAAACAAATGAGGATTAAATCTCTACATTTCGGCAAAGTCGCTTTGCTCAACAGGAATAAGTCTACCGATTATCACATTCTCTTTCAAACCTCTAAGTCTATCTTCTCTACCCTCAAGCGCAGCCTCCGTAAGCACTGAAGTTGTATGTTGAAACGATGCTGCGGAAAGCCATGAGTCTGAATATAGCGCTGCTTTTGTAATACCCAGCACTACCTGCCTGCCAGTGGCGGGTTCTCCTCCGGCTGAAAGTATTTCTGCATTAATCTCCTCAAAGCGTGTCTTAGATATAAAATCTCCAGGAATAAGTGACGAATCGCCAACAGTTTCAACAATAACCTTGTCAGACATTTTTCGAATAATAACTTCAAAATGTTTATCATTAATTGCAATTCCCTGCGATTCATATACTTTTTGTGTTTCGTTAAGTAAATAATTTTGAGCTGCTATAAGACCACCGATTTTAAGCATTTCTTTAGGATCCAAATATCCTTCAGCAAATGGTGTACCGGCTATTATCTCATCACCATCTTCTACGGTGATAGTTGCAGATAGAGGAATAAAGTATTCTTGTGATTCTACAGGTTTGATCTTTGAATTTCTTACTTGAACCCTATAACCTTCTTCGGTAGTTTGAATTTTTACTTTACCGGTAATTTCTGATATAGCAGATAGATTCTTTGGCGTACGCATTTCGAAAAGCTCTTCTACACGTGGTAAACCCTGCGTCACATCAGCCATAACTACTCCTCCGAAATGACGAACACGCATTGTTAACTGGGTTCCTGGTTCTCCTATACTTTGAGCTGCAATCACACCCACAGGTACACCAAGTTGAACTTTTTGTCTTGTGGAAAAGTCCCATCCGTAACAATTAGCACAAATACCGTATGTGGATTTACAAGAAAGTACAGAACGAACCTTAATTTCAACAACTTCATTATCAATTAAAATATGTACATTCTCATCTGTAATCTCATCTAATGCCTTAAAGAGTACCTTTTTTCCTCTTGGCGATAAAACATCTTCTGCAACAATTCTTCCAATCACACGATCTGTAAATGAAGATGTCCTATGTTTATCCTCAGTTGAGATTGGTATACCTTCATTTGTTCCACAATCATCTTTCGTGATTATAACTTCATGAGAAACATCGACAAGTCTACGAGTAAGATAACCTGCATTTGCAGTCTTAAGGGCTGAATCAGTAAGTCCTTTACGAGCACCCCTAGCTGAAGCGACATATTCAAAAATAGAAAGACCTTCACGGAAATTCGATTTAATAGGCAACTCAACAATCTTACCTAATGGATCAATAATAAGTCCCCGCATAGCTGATAATTGCTTCAATTGCTCTATACCGGCACGTGATCCTCCGGAATTGATGGTAACCCTCATTGGGCTATGTTCATCAAAACTCTCCCAAGTCTTAGTTGCTATTTGTTCTGTCGTTTTAATCCATACTTCATTTGCTAATCTCTTTCTTTCCTCAAGCGTTATCAATCCTTGCTGGTATTCATCACTGATTGCAGTAATTTTTTTCTCAGCCTCACCTATGAGCATGTTTTTCTCCGGATGAATCTTGCTATCAAACGCAGAAATACTTATACCTGAAATCGTCGCACCGTAAAATCCTATACTTTTTATACTATCAATCAGCAATGCTACATCATCAGCGCTTTCACTTTTCATTGCTTTCTTGATGATAGTTTTAATACCCGATGCAGGAATGGCTTCGTTAATAAATTGCAAACTCTGAGGAAGTAACTCATTGAAAAGTATACGCCCTACTGTGGTCTCGATAATTTCGGTTTTATCAGAAGAAATTCCAGTTACTCGAACACGAACAGGTTCACGAAGCTTAATTTTTTGTAAATCTCGTGCCAAAACTGCAGCCGAAATACTCTCAAACACAGGCATAGTTTCCTCACTTCTTCGTAAAGTATTATCAAGTGTAGTCAAGAAAAATACACCCAAAGCCATTTCTTTGTTCGGTAGAGTAATAGGACTACCATCCGCAGGTTTAAGAAGATTTTCCTGTGGCATCATAAGTTTAATTGCTTCTTCTTGCGCTTTCTGTGAAAGAGGAATATGCACAGCCATCTGGTCACCATCAAAATCAGCATTATATCCGGCACATACACATGGATGAAGCTGTATTGCTGAACCTTCAATGAGTACTGGATAAAATGCCTGGATACCAAGCTTATGTAATGTTGGCGCACGGTTAAGAAGCACTGGATGATTCTTGGTGATCTCTTCTAAGATATCAAAAACTTCAGGGGGACGTTTTTCAATATATCTTTTTGCGGATTTAATATTTGTTGCAAGACTTCTACTAATTACTTCTCTAAGAACAAATGGCTTGAACATTTCCAGAGCCATTTCTTTAGGTAATCCACACTCAGAAAGCTTTAAATCAGGACCTACAACGATAACTGATCGTCCTGAGTAATCGACTCTTTTTCCCAATAAATTTTGGCGGAATCTTCCTTGCTTGCCACGCAGCATATCTGATAATGATTTTAATGGCGCAGAAGGCATAGTGGTTCCTCTTTGAGATGCATCGATAAGAGAATCTACCGCTTCTTGAAGCATTCTTTTTTCATTTCTGAGAATTATCTCAGGTGCACCCAGAGCCATAAGATGTTTCAAGCGATTATTTCTATTTATTACTCTTCTATATAAATCGTTCAAATCAGAAGTAGCGAATCTTCCCCCGGTAAGCTGTACCATTGGACGAAGATCTGGAGGAATAACCGGTAATATCTCTAAAATCATAGACTGAGGTTTAACTTCAGCTTTCCTCATTGATTCTATTAAACGTAACCTTTTAACAAGCTTTAGATATTTTGCACCGGATGCTTTTTCAGCTTCTTTACGTAGATCAGCTATAACCTCTGAAATATTCAGATGACTTATAAGCTCGAGAAGTGCTTCGGATCCTGTTTTGGCAGTAAAGAATATGGATATATCATATTCAGCAAGTTTATAATACTCATCTTCCGACAATACGCTTCCTTCCTTCAAACTTCTAAGGAGTTTTAGCAAAGTCTCTGATATTTCATCAAGTTTTTTAATTTCGGCCTCATAATTCTCATTAAGCCGTGCGATGTTTTGTCTTCTGGAAAGCTCTGATTCCTGAGCGATAAGCTGCTTCTGTTCCTTTCCAATATTGCTTGATTTTGTATCGGTTTGCTTTCCTGATACTGTACTTTCCATCTTATTCTTTTCGTCATCAACGCGTTTTTTCAAATCATTTTTTCTAACCTCTATTTCCTGTACGAATTTTGCAATAGCTTCTTTCTTCTTCTCCTCATCAATTGATACAACAAGATAGGACGCAAAATATATCACAGACTCCAAGCTTTTTTGGGAGATATCAAGAAGCAATGAAAGTGGGCTAGATGAACCCTTGAAAAACCAAACATGAGAAATAGGACTTGCAAGATTTATTTGTCCTAACCTTTCACGTCTTACGCGGGAAAGTGTAACTTCTACTCCGCATTTATCACATATTATTCCCCGATATCGGATTCTCTTATATTTACCGCAATAACATTCCCAGTCTTTAGTTGGACCGAATATACGCTCATCAAATAGTCCATCTTTTTCGGGTCGAAGTGTTCTGTAATTAATTGTCTCAGGCTTTGTGACTTCACCATATGACCACTGTAAGATATCTTCTTTATTCGCCACAAGAAGTTTCAATGACTTAAAATCTAAAATAGTAGGGTCTTTCATATTTCTTTTATTTACATCAAACATATATTTTCTTTATTTTAACACTATTGAGTACCTGCTTCTGCAATTTCAATTCCTTGTTCAGCAGCCTCGTTGACACTTTCAACGACCATTTCAGCATCAAGTGTTTGCTTCAACTCCTCAACCTGTTCTTTTACTTTCTCAATTTCTCCTTCTTCTTTTATACTTGTATCGCTTGTATAAACCTGTGCGCCAACAGAAACAACGTTAAGAGCTAGAGACTGCAATTCCTTAATAAGTACTTTAAATGATTCAGGAACTTTAGGTGTAGGAATATCTGTACCCTTTACTATCGCTTCAAATGCCTTCGCGCGACCTACAACATCGTCAGCTTTTATAGTTAGCATTTCCTGAAGAATGTGACGTGCTCTATGCGCTTCAAGAGCCCATACCTCCATCTCCCCTAACCTCTGTCCGCCCATCTGTGCTTTACCGCCTAACGGTTGCTGAGTAACAAGTGAATATGGTCCGGTAGAACGAGCGTGAGTTTTATCCTCGACCATATGTATAAGCTTCATCATATATTCTATACCGACAACTGCGGGGTTTTCGTATTTCTGACCCGTTCTCCCATCAAAAAGTTCCAACTTACCATCAGCAGGAATACCTGCTGACTCCAACAAGTCTGACATTTTTGATTCTGAAATTCTCTCAAATGCAGGGATACCAATTTTCATTTTAAGTTTTTCAGCAGCTAATCCTAAATGTGCTTCCAGTAATTGCCCAAGGTTCATTCTAGCTAAAACAGAGATAGGCGAAATGACAATATCTACAGGTGTACCATCAGCTAAATGTGGCATATCTTCAACAGGTAATATTTTTGAAATAATTCCTTTATTACCATGCCGACCTGCTAATTTGTCACCTACCACAACATGTCTATACTGTGCAACTTCAATAATTATCTTTCTGAGTGTCCCCGGTTCAAGCTCATCCCCTGCTTTACGATCAAGAATCTGTACACTTATAACAGTTCCTCTTTCACCATGTGGTATACGTAAACTTGTATCTCTAACTTCTCTTGCTTGTTCTCCAAAAATAGCTCTAAGCAATCGCTCTTCAGCAGTTAGCTCAGTTTCTCCTTTAGGTGCAATTTTACCGACTAAAATATCACCTGGACCTACCTCTGATCCAATCGTAATAATGCCTTCAGGATCAAGATTACTAAGATCATCTTCTGCAACATTTGGAATATCGCATGTGGTTTCCTCTGGACCTAACTTTGTCTCTACTACTGACGCTTCGTGTTTTTCGATATGAATTGAAGACAAAACATCTTCACGAACAAGTTTTTCTGAAATTACAATTGCATCTTCATATCCGAGACCATATAAAGAAGCAAATGCTATCAAAAGATTTCTACCTAATGCAAGTTCTCCGTTTTCTGAAGCAGGACCATCTATCAATATATCGCCTTGTTTTACTCTTTGCCCGGGTACCACCACGGCTCGTTGCGTGTAAGTCGTAGCATTTGATGTTCTCTTAAATGACTCGATATGGAATGTTTCTTTCTGCCCTTTCTGTCCTTCAAGAACCACTTTAGATGCATCGACTTGCATAACTTTACCTTCGAATGGAGCCTTAACAACTCTTCCCATTACTTCAGATATCTCAGATTCCATGCCAGTACCTATAATCGGCGCTTCAGGTTTTACGAGTGGAACTGCCTGGCATTGCATATGAGTTCCCATAAGTGCACGGTTAGCCTCATCATGTGCGACATATGGTATTAATGATGCACTTGCACCTACAACTTGACGTGGTGTGACGTCAATATAATCAATCCGTTCTCTTTCAATTTCCAAAAACTCTCCATTATAACGTGCAGGCACCCACTCATCAAGTATTTCTCCGTTCTCTGATGTGTTTATACCGGCATGTGTGATATAAAACTCTCTTTCATCATCCGCTGCCATATACTTTATCTCATCGGTAACCCGAAGAACAAACTTATTTCCATGTTTTTCTTTAATAACTTTTCTATATGGAGTTTCAATAAATCCAAATTGATTAATTCTTGCATATAGTGAGAAATAAGTAACCAAACCGATGTTTGGTCCTTCAGGACTTCTAATGGGACAAATTCTTCCATATTGAGAACTGTTGATATCACGAATTGAGAAAGCTGCACGTTCTCTTGAAATTCCACCTGAACCCATCACCGTAACACGATTAAGATTATCGATTTCAGAAAGTGGATTTGTTTGATCAAGAATTGTTGATAACTGTGAAGTCCTGAAAAATTCATTAATAGCAGCCATAATAGGCCGGGCATTTATAAGATTTGCGACACTTACTGGAGTATCAGCCTGCAATAAACTCATTCTTTCCTTTACCGATCTTTCCATTCTCAAAACTCCAACTCTAAATGCATTTGCGGCTACTAGTTCTCCAACGCTCCTAATTCTACGATTTGCAAGGCTATCAATATCGTCAATAAGTCCTTTTCCTTGAGCAAGCATCATGATGTAAGAAATCGCGCCAATAATATCTTGGCGTGTTAAAATTCTTTCTTCAGACGGAGTATATCCTGCTACTTTTGCTAATCTTTTATTTATCTTATATCTACCTACTACTCCCAAATCATATCGTCTGTTATTGAAGAAAAGATTCAAAAAGTTCTCGCGAACTTTGTCATAAACAACTGGTTCACCGGGATGCATCTTCTTAAAAATCTCTATAACAGCCTCTGCTTCAGTGCTGGTTTCATCTTTTGTGAGAGTATTTTCGATAAAAGAATCTGTGTCATGATCGATTGCTGCTGATAAAAGATCTTTAATTTGTTCATTTGAGGAAATTCCGATTGCTCGCAAGAAGGTGGATGCTAAAAATTTTCTTCTCCGATCAATCTTTACTGTAATAGTATTATATCTGGTTGTAGAAAACTCAAGCCAAGAACCGTGAGTTGGTCTTATTTCTGCTGTGTAAAGGGTTTTTCCTGTGCCGGGGTCTTGAATTGCGGTGAAAAAGAGGCCTGAAGAACGAACGAGCTGATTCACAACAGCTCTTTCAATTCCATTAATAATGAAAGTGCCTCTAGTCGTCATTTGAGGAATATCTCCTAAAAATACTTCCGATGCTTGCGTTTCATTGGTTCTCTTATTCAAGAGCGTAGCTTTTACATACAAAGGTGCATCAAAAGTAAGACCCTTCATTAAGGCTGTTGAAGGGTCGTTTGTTGGCTTACCTATTCTATAATCACTTAGACTTAGGGTCCAATTCTTTCCTGTAAAATCGTCAATTGGGGATATTTCATTTAAAGTGTCGCCAATCAGTTGTTTTTGAAAATGTTGATACGATTCCTTTTGAACCGCCAGGAGGTCAATTTTCGGCAATGCCTTATACTCGCGTCCCCATATGAAGCGCGTGTCGACTAAATTGTTCATTTTATCACTGGATTGCTTTGGCATCGGTAGAAAAGATCTTGTGAGCAGAGTTCCTAATCAACGCAGAAAAAGATACAGAAGGGAACCCCCTGCACCTCTAAGCATGTTAGATTACATATCTTTATATCACACCTGCCTACTCCTGTCAAATGGTAATTCAATAACCATGAGTAGGTCGAAGCGTCTTATGAAATAAAAAACCAGTTATTTTAACTTTGTAAATATTATCAACTGAATTCAGGTTGATAATTCTTTTGAGGCATTAAACAGATTTACCGCGAATGTATTTGCCAATCGATCAACCCTTTCATTCTCTTTTACGCCACTATGACCTAAAACTTTTTCATAAATTACTTCTAGATCATATTTACTTATAATATTAAATATTTTTTCGAATATATCTGTATTAGCCTTTATCTTCTCAATGGGTTTTTTCAGACTATGTAAAGTAATGAGAGTATCTGCGTAAATTTTTACTTTTTTGAATCCCTTAGCTCCTGCCCAAATTAATGCTTCAAGTATAGCTTCAGCCTCAGCCCGATTATTTGTCTGCTTGCCTGACACAACACCAGCCAATTCAAACTCTCCAGAGACAAAAGCCCACGCAGCTGTTGCTGTGTCCCGACCATTATTTACGCACGCTCCATCAGTCCAGATTTCAACATCCATAAGCTCATCTGTCTCATTATGCTTTTCGCTAAATAAATCAAGACTCTCATTTATGACTTTAAATTCATCCGAATGATAAATTTTTTTGCAAGTACTACAGAAGTAATACGCAGTATAATAATAATTCTTTTTAAGCTGCTGAGGGATACGATGTGTTTTTCTGATTATCAATTGAGATCCGCAGTTTCTGCATAATTTTTCAATCATATGCATATATTATATTCTAATTTTACCGTTTTTTATTATCGGTTTTATTGTATCACCTGGTTTAACAGTGCCTTCGATGATCTTTAAGGCGATCTCATCTACCAACTGCGCTTCAATTGCACGCCTGAGAGGACGTGCGCCAAAAGTCTGATCAAAACCGATTTCTGCAAAATAAATACTTAAATCGTCCGTTATTTCTAAATTGATATCGTTTTCACTCATCCGGGACTTCACTTTAAGTAACTCTTTCTCGGCTATTTTTACAATTTCTTTAAGGGTTAATGGATTATATATTACGACGCTGTCTAGTCTATTAAGAAATTCAGGCCTGAAATGACTATGTAAAATTTCCCATACTTTAGAGTTGATATCATCAGAACTTTTCGAATCTCTTATTATATCTCCTCCTAAATTACTAGTCATTATAATAATGGTATTTCTAAAATCAACAGTGATACCTTTACTGTCAGTTAGACGACCATCGTCAAAAATCTGTAGAAAAAGGTTAAAAACCTGCGAATGCGCTTTTTCTATCTCATCAAGTAATATTACTGAGTATGGTTTCCTGCGTACAGCTTCAGTAAGCTGTCCCCCTTCTTCATAACCAACATATCCGGGTGGTGCCCCTATAAGTCTCGCTACAGAATGCGACTCCATGTATTCAGACATATCGATTCTTGTCATAGCATGTTCATCAGCAAATAGAATACTTGCTAAGACTTTCGCTGTTTCCGTTTTTCCCACTCCTGTAGGTCCAAGAAATAAAAATGAACCAATTGGTCTGTTTTTTTCACTCAGTCCTGATCTCGATCTTCTAATCGCGCGTGATACTACGTCAATAGCTTTGTCCTGACCTATGATTTTTTCCTTTAATTCATCTTCAAGGTTTATCAGTCTTTCAGCTTCAGTAGAAAGGATTCTGGATGAAGGTATTCCTGTCCAGCGTGATACAACTTTTGCGATATCTTCTGCATCTACCTCTTCTCTTAGCACCTTCTCACTTCTGGGAATTTGCCCCCAAGTTTCTGTCAATACTTTTAGCTCTTTATCAAGTTCAGGGATTTTTCCGTATTTTATTTCTGCAGCTATTTGAAGATCAATTTCACGCTCTGCACGTTCCAACTCAATCTGCATAGCATCAATCTTTGCTCTTTTGTCCTGTATTTGCTTAATAATCCCTTTTTGCTTCTCCCACCTTTCCTCAATCCGAGATGCCTCTTCTTTCAGTTTTTCAAGTTCCTTTGCTTGCTGATCCCTCCTATTTTTTGCTAACTCAGATTTATCTTTCTTTAAAGCTGCAAGTTCAATTTCAATTTGAGTTATTCTTCTATGTAAACTATCTAATTCTGTTGGCTTACTTTCAGCTTCAATTTTTATTGCTGCTGCTGCCTCGTCTACCAAATCAATAGCCTTATCAGGCAAAAATCTGTGAGGTATATATTGGGAAGATAATTTGGCAGCTGCAATAATCGCGTCATCTGTTATGCGAATCCCGTGATGAAGCTCGTATTTCTGCTTAATGCCTCGAAGTATGGATATAGTATCTTCAATTGTCGGCTCTTCAATCATTACAGGCTGAAAGCGTCTGGCTAAGGCAGGATCTTTTTCAATATATTTACGGTATTCCCCAATAGTAGTCGCACCAATCATGCGCAGTGTGCCCCTGGCTAATGCTGGCTTAAGCATATTCGCAGCATCCACTGCTCCCTCAGCTCCCCCACCACCTATAATCGTATGTAGTTCATCGATAAACATTATGTATTTACCTTCACTTTCCTCAACTGCTTTTATGACAGCTTTAAGTCTTTCTTCAAACTCCCCTCTGAATTTTGCGCCAGCCAAAAGCTGGGCAAAATCCAATACGATTAGTTCTTTGTTTTTTAGAGTAGTAGGTACGGCACCCATTACTATTTTTAATGCCATACCTTCAACTATTGCAGTCTTTCCAACCCCTGGATCTCCAGTCAATAGCGGATTGTTTTTAGTACGACGGGACAATATCTCCATCACACGCCGAATCTCTATCTCACGGCCTATCACCGGATCAATTTTGCCTGACTTTGCGAGCTCTGTAAGGTTGATGGTAAACTTCTTAAGCGCTTCTTCAGGAGAAACAGGCTTCAGAAGATCAGTAACGTTATTCATATCTATAATTTTACACCTTAGCAGAGTCAATCGTCAAGTGCTAATATAAAAACATTTATGTTATAATCTTTTTCACTATGGGACTATTCAGCAACAAAGAAAGACCCTGTCCAGCAGGTCAAGATGGTTCTACCTCGTTTTCTGGTCGTAGAATAAGTGTGGTTGAAAAAATGGGGAAAACGAAAAGCGCACTTGTACGTAAATATTTTGGCAAGGCTACTGGTAATCATCATCGCGATTTGCAGCGAGGTTATGTGTTAATAAAAGCAAACGTCGATAATGAACCTAATCCGGAAAAAGGTGGTGCTGATGCAACCTTACGTTTTAGAAATAAATGCTTAATAAACGATGTGGTAGATAATGCTTATAAAAGATTTGAAAAAAGACCACCAACTAATCAAACAGTGGAGCAGATAGACGGAGTATGCCCTAGGTGTAATCAGGTATGCGAACTAAGAGTAAAATATAATCCACCAACTGGATTAACATAATACTCCACGGACTTAATACATTGGTATTAATCTAACCCAAGCATAGCCTGATCAATGTATTCCAGTAAAAATATAATTGTGTATGTAATTATTTCTCGCTAATAATGCTATTAATGCTAACAACCTTATTCTGTCTTAATTTTAACTAAAATACCCAAAAAAGAACCTTGACAGAAAAAAAAGAATTACTATAATTTAATTATGGATAATGCAGAAGCGGATAAGAAACCTCTTCACCAAGAAGCTTTAAGAGCTAGAGAAGCTTTATCTCAAGCAAGAGCAGCGCGCTGGGATGAATTAACTGGTCATTTCGGTTTTGCAAATGGCATACAACCTGAAAACGGAGATTATTTAATTGAACCTGATCTATTTGCCGTAAGATATTCTGGCGGACCAGGAGAACAAGAAGTTATTCAAGTAGCATATACAAAAACACCATACTCTTATACACCAAGCGATGGACCGAATGATATGTTTGAAAAAGGCCTGTATGATACTGGAGACGTTTATGCAAAAATGATAAGAACTGGTAAATTATATGGAAGACCAGAATATTATGTAAGGACTGATGGTGATGATAAACATCCTAACGGAAGCTGGGAGATTATTGATAAACAGCAATTTGAAGATACTGCTCAAGCGAGAATTAAAGCAGTTATGGAAGAAGCTGAACAAACTTAGTTTTATTCTTCAAATCCGCTTATTTAACTTAGACTACATCACCGGTGCGGACCAGAGAACAAAAAATGAGCTATAAAGCTCTTTTATATAATTTTTTATTTTTTGTAACATACGATTTAATTTTTAGCTTACCGCAGAAGTCATCACTGACCGTTTGATATGAGTAAAAACCCAAGCGTTTTATTTTAATTTGAATTCTCTTTTAAAAGCAGAATCTTTACGCTTTACTTTATTACGCTTACTGATTTTTCAGTATACCGCGCATCAGAATGACTTTTTCTGCAGAGCTAATTTATAATCTATTAATTAAAGTGCGAATTTAAGACACATGGACTGAGTCCATATACATCTTCATTGCAAATGCGAATGCGATAAATAAAACTGTGTTCTCCATATAAAACTATATTAGGCTACACCGGTAAGATAAGTAAGAGAAAAATGTAAGATAAAAGATAGAAAATTGGCATCATTGACCACACATGGTTTAGGCTGTTATAATGTTCAAACGCGCGGGGTAGTGTACGGTGCACAAGGGGCTCATAATCCCTTAGGTCGGGTTCGATCCCCGACCCCGCAACATAGTTATTAATGCGATAATAAATATCCTGTAGAGTACAGGATCAAATCTATAAGTTGGCTTAGAAGAATAGCTCCCACCATAACTTCCAGTTAGGTTTAGATTTTTCCTGGGTTGATTCCCTATCATCTGCGTTTGCTATAAGCTTATCTGATGCCACAACTATCTGCTCTCCTGGCTTAACCAACAAGAGCTTATCTCTAGCTTGTCTTTCGATAAAGGCTGGATTCTTTAAGCTTTCTATCTGTTCTTTCAAAGCTGCATTCTCTTTTCTTGCAGATTCCACTTCAAGTCTGGCGTTTACCAAAAGTTCTTTTTTCTGCCATAAACCATATATAGAATGCAGGAGATTCTGAATTACGAAAACAAAGAATATTACTATAAGTACATATGTGATTTTTTTCATTTTTTAGATAAATATAAGTTTTATTCTATCACGACAGCACAACATACTGTAAAAAAGAAAAGTACTATGCGTATTGACTATTCTAATGGAAGCTGATATTATGGGACTTTAGATAATGAATCACGTAAAAGTTAAAGACGCGCATAAACAATTTGTCGATTTTCTAAAGGGGAAAGGGCACTCAAATGCTACAGTTTTAGCCTACGGAAAAGACATTGACCAATTATCAACTTTTCTTGAAGAGTTGGAAAAACAAAGCATTCATGAAGTCACAAAAGACGATATTCAGGCTTTTTTAGCCAAAATGAATGATAAAGGCTATACTCCGAAATCCATTTCACGAAAACTTAACTCAACTCGTACCTTTTATCGCTTCTTAAAAGTAAATGAAATAATCACTGATGACCCCTCACTTCTTGTTTCTCACCCTCAATTTGAACTTGCTGCACCTCGAATCCTAAAACCTACAGAATACCGGGCATTAAGAGACGCTGCACGAAATGATCCCCGAATGTTTGCAATTATCGAACTACTCCTTCAAACAGGAATTCGTATCGGAGAGCTAGCTGAGCTTCGACTACCCGATATTCTTAAAGATACACTCAAGATAAGACCTTATGAAAAACACCCTGAAAGACTGGTACCTTTAAATAGGTCTTCAAAAGAAGCTTTAAATAAATATCTCGCTATCCGACCACAAGTAGAAGATACTCATGTTTTTGTAACAAAATCAGGAAAATCATTCTTAGTTCGAAATATCCGTACCGCAATTGAGAGATATTTCAGGTTAGCTGAAATAGAGAATGCCAAAGTTAATGATCTTAGGCATACATTTGTAGCCCATCATATAAAACATGGAGTATCTCTCGTACTACTTTCAAAAATCCTAGGACATAAAAGAATCTCAACTACCGAACGGTATCTAGAGTACGTCAAAGAACGAGGTAAAGATACCAACACCCTATCTGAGTTATAAAATATAAAAAATATACAGAGGAAAGAGAGTATTTACTCTCTTTTTTTTTGGAATGTGGGACCGGATGGGATCGAACCATCGACATCTACTTTATAAGAGTAGCGCTCTACCACTGAGCTACGATCCCTAACAAAACGTACGCAAAGTATACCAAAGTATTTTACTTTGGAAAAGAAGTAAGAAAATATTGCCTATAACTTAGCTCTTTGTGCAATTTCAGCCTCTATTACATTGACATCTTTACCAAATTTCAAACGAGAAAGCTCCTTCACGAGCTCCATAACTCGCGGGTTTTCTAAAGCCTTTTCTTTCGCAATGTCTTTCGTAGTATCTAAAGAAAAGGGCTGTACTGGTTCACCTCCCACAAGTGTCTTCATATATGCATTAAAACGATCTATATTTATAAGATCTGATTCATTAAATACCGGCTGAAATTCATGTTGAATGTAATTTGCATCAGTTACACCTATTCTGAAAGATGCGATTGTTCCTACGTTTCCAAAGATAGCATTTTTTACTTCTTCTTCCATCTGCCCTATAAACTGATTTGCGACAATCAAACTTAAACGGTATTTACGGGCTTCAGATAAAATCTGTGCAAAATCAGGAGTCGCGAAATTCTGAAACTCGTCAACATAAAGGAAGAAATCTTTTCGCTCAGACATCGCAATATCCTGACGTGACATCGCAGCCACAAGAATTTTCGGGACTAAAACAAGACCTAAAAAGCTGGCGTTTTCTTCACCAATTTTTCCTTTTGAAAGATTTACTAATAAAATCTTCTGCTCATCCATTACTTTTCTGAAATTAAATGCGCTTTGAGACTGGCCGATTATATTTCGAATCATTTTATTTGTAACGAAACGGCCAAATTTTGAAACAATGTAATCAAGTGTTTCAGATTTATGGAAATCACTTGTTTGGGCAATTTGATCTGTCCAATACCTTCTAATGATAGGATCCTGGACCTTCGGCAAAAGTTCCTGGACGAAATTAGAATCTGTAAGGATACGGACCACTTCTATGAGAGTCGCACCCGGCTCATACATAACTGTCAACATTGCGTTTCGAATGGCGTGTTCAAATCTAGGACCGATAATACCTGTCTTATTCGGATCAAATAATTTATACATTAAGCCGATAATAGAATTGACTACAAAGTGTTTCTGCTCCTCAGTAGCAAATTCAAGCATATTGAAGCCCATTGGTCTTAATAAATCGGATGGGTCAAACAAAATTACATCTTCGGATCGTTCAGCTGGCATCTGTAATAAAACATCTTCTACTAGATCACCATGAGGATCGATTACGGCAAGTCCCTCTCCTGCTCGAATATCTTGCAAGATCATTTGTTTTAGAAATTCTGATTTTCCAGTACCGGTTTTTCCGATTATATATGTGTGCCTGCGTCTATCATCCCGCTCTATAAAAACAGGCCTAGAAATACCCCGATATGTGCTATTTCCAAGAAATAAACCAGTAGTAGGTAGATTCGCAGGAGCAGGGGCACGCTTGGAAGTCACCCAATGAATCCCGGGAGTAGCAACAGATTTATTTGGAAAGTGAAAAATTGTAGCAAGCTCCTCGCTTGTTAAAATAGATCCTTTATTCCACAATGGAAAAAACCTATAAATAAAATCTGTAATAAATGTACCCTTAAACCAGATCCTTCTCGGCTTAGAGAGAGTATTTGACCCATTATATTGACTAAACGCATTCACTATATTATTTAAATGTGCTTCTGCTGATTCTTTTACGCTTGATGAGACAACTAGCCGTATAACCGTTTCAAAACCTGGTTTACTCAACTTATTCTCTATCCCTTCTATCTCTTTAGCGTTCGAACTATATTTAGCAGTTTCCGGATTAGCTTCATTCTTCTTAGTCTTAGCAATATAGCTTTTTCCTTCCTTTTTCCATTTTTCATCTGCCGGGCGTATTAGGATTTGCATTGCTGCACCTTCTCCTTCATTCATTTTTGCAAATGTCGAGGTAACAGATGACATTGAATCAACCGCTAGCTCCTTAAATATTTTTAAAGGCATGTAATTACCATGCTTAAGCCCTAGTGTTGTAAAGGCTACTTTACCTTCTGTGGAAAAAATATTATATTCATTTCCTACAATGAAATCTGATTTTTGCTTAGCGGAACTTTCAGTTAAAGGAACGATATCAGCATCCGGATACGCACCGTTTATTTGTTTTTCTACATAGTCTCTTATTTTGTTAGGAGTATTGACATAAAAACGGATATCCCCAGGCAGCCCTACTATCTCAAAAGACAACGGTGATCCCTGTTTAAAAAATGTACTTTTGTTTATAGATGCTAAACTTGAAAAAAGTTGCTCTGCAGCATCTATTTTTATTTCATTCTCATGCGGGACTGAAACCTGAAGTAATGTGCTGTCCAATGATTCGCTTTCACGCTTGCTGCTCCTATACCAAAGAAGTAATAAATATAGTAAACCCAGTATAAAAAAGATTACTGCTGTTATAGTAATAAGCGTAAAAAAAACTACTAAAAAAGCGCTATACATGCCTGATGGATTTACGAGATTCATTAAACACTCTCCTTTACAAACAACCCCTTAAGTCTTCTATAATGTTTGTTTATTTCTGTTGCAAACCAACGAACTGA
Source organism: uncultured Gammaproteobacteria bacterium (assembly GCA_964653195.1). Taxonomy (GTDB): domain Bacteria; phylum Patescibacteriota; class Microgenomatia; order Levybacterales; family UBA12049; genus CAYMDS01. Next base: position 17,453 of record CAZZCX010000001.1, on the reverse strand, counting down.
GGAATTAGGAGGATTAGTTTTAATTTTACTAATCGCCTCTTTTTCAGTCATCGGCAAAGAATCATTAATTGAAGTTGCAGCTGGAACAGGTGCTGCAGTTTTAACTACCTCTACACCTGCAGCCTTCAAATCTTGCGGAATCTGCAATTTATCAGCTTCGGGAACTGTCTCTACCCCCGCTTCTTTTAATTCAGGTGCCAAAACAGGCTCCTGCTCTGTAGGTTTTATAATCTCGGTTGCTGCAGTAACAGGTATAGGCGCGTGTTCCTTTGAAGCTCCACTTATACTGGGGGGTGGTTGGGACACAGGGGCTTGATACTTAACTGGTGTTGATGCTTCTACCGGAACTGTACCTACTGAGGACATAATCTTTGAATTTGTAGTTTCCAAAGGTTGCGAAGTCACATCTGTCACTTTAGATAAATCTTCTTGTGCTTTTTGCGCTTTATTTACTGGTGCAGCAGACGGTGTACCTGCTACAACAGGAACATTTGTTGAAGGTTGAGATACTATAGGGTCAGTCGGTTGAGCAAAATTTTGATCCATACAAGTATCTTATCATGAGCTATGAAGTTAAACAATTTCTTATCAAAGTCAAATATTACGTTTATCCATCATTAAGCTATACGACATTTTATTTCTTTTTCCAAACCACGTCGCTTATATTTTCTTTAAAATTTGCATATCTGGCCATAGCATAGAAAAGATCTGAAAGTCTATTTATATAAGTAATAACGTTATTATCAATTTTTTCATTTTTTGATAACTCAACTATTCTTCTCTCAGCTCTCCTTGCAACAGTACGTGCCAGATGTAAAAAACTTGCTGTTTGAGTTCCACCGGGAAGAATGAATTGATTAATACGTGGAATCTCCTCCATAATCTTATCTACCAGTTTTTCAAATTCATTAACTCTCCTATCAAGACCTAAAACAGGCATACCCTCAGGCATCGCAAGACCTGAGCCTATATCAAGTAAATCGTGCTGTATATTCTGCAATTCACTTTTTATCCTTGCTAGCTTTCTTGTTTCTATCCTTGCTATTACAACTCCAATGATACTGTTCAGCTCATCTATAGTGCCATAACTGTCAACACGTATATGCGATTTGAACACTCTGGTTCCATCAAATAATGATGTCTTGCCCTTGTCGCCTGTTCTGGTATAAATCGGCATGCTTATAAAAAATATTATCGAAGAATTAATTAATTCTTAATGAAATCAAAGATTTTTCTTGAAGAATGTAACATATTCATAAAAAGCTCATACCCGAAGAAAAACATACCGACATAAAGATAGTCTCCGATCATGGTATTTCTATAAAAAGGAATACCCATTAAATACGACTGCATTAAACCTGAAAATGTTTTAGGATACATATTTCCAGCTACCCATACACCAAAATTTGTTATAAGAAAAAAAAGTAAAGATGCTATAAAGGTTCCTATAAGAACCGTATGAAAAGTCTTTCGTTGATTTAGGAAAATACCGATTAGTCCGGATATAAAAAAACTACCATAAACATATATCATAGTATCGTGAAATCCTAAAACTAAATCAGAAATAAATAGCGCTATCAAAGGAACGATGAGCGCGAACTTTCTATTCATATATACACCTCCGAAAAGTGCCATGGCTGTAATGGGGGCGACATTGGGTGGGTGAGGCAGTAACCGCAATATTACAGCAAAGAAAATTATGGATATTGGGACAATAATCTTTTTTATCATATAAACTTTTTGCATTTAGTATGTTTCGATCTTCCACTCAATGAAATCGGTATCTTTCGTTATATAATCTGCAGGGCCTACACTTGCCATTTTTCCATTCACATAAAAAGACCAGAATTCTTTTTTAGTTGTATTTGCTTCTCTTCCGTTTATTGAAGCAACCAAACCTGAATCAGCTAATCTAGTTTCTGTTTTCTCATTTAGAAGTGTTAAAGCATCAACTCCATTTTTACCTTTATATGAAAATTCATTTTTGCTAACTTCTGTTTTCTCGGTAAATGAAGGAATCAGAGCAGATGGAGTCGCTTGTTTATTTTTAGAGATGGAAGGCACAATCAGATATATGCCAAGAAAAACTAACATAAGGACTAATAAGATTTTTAGTTGATTTTTCATTTATATTTTTTAAATAAACCCGAAATTTTACCTTTTAATACAAAAAATCCTTCCAGGATTTCCCAAGAAGGACGAAAATTGCTCCAATCCTTTAGGCATTTGCTTTCAAGGATCCCAATTTAATCGGGGCTCGGGAAAAATTATCGTGTAAAGTTTTCTGGATATAACAGTGGCGGCTCCTCCACCGGCTTACACGGTGATTGCCTTTACACGACCCTATATTAATAAAAATCAATTGTTTTTGCAATCCCCAAACAATAAAAAATATTTAAAAACAAATTAATTATTGCTTAAGATAGCATAAAAAAGTGACTAACACTCCGAGTAACCACAACCGTAGCATTTTTTGCAACCTTCTTCATACGCAAAGCTACCTGAGCCACATTCCGGGCAAATATCAAAAAGATTTGTTGAAGGAAAAGCGGGCGCCAACTCTTGTTGAGGAATTACCAGCTGCTGAGTAGCTATGTCATCTGCTAGTAATGGTGCTTGAGTATTTTGTGTAGTATGACCGTTACCGTTTGAAAGATTTTCTGCAACTACACCATCTAGGGGTATTTTAGCTGAATAATCTAATTTATCTTCTACTTTTCCATTTACGCGAAAACTAGAATGCCTGGCCAAAACTTTTGCGACTGCATCAGGTACAGAACGCACACGATTTTCACCAAATCCGACACTTCGCGCACCTGCTATCCCTGAAAGCTCTGATACTATCTCACGCAATCTCTCTCGTGGAGCTACTGGACTATGAATTCGTAGCACAAATGAGATCATTCTTCCTAGTGCATCAGCCATAGCCATTACATCAGTACCGCTTTTTCCATTGTTGATGAACACCTCAAAAGGTTCATCTTTCTCGTTATGATTTATAGTTACATACATTTTTCCAACAGGACTATCCGATTTATACGTGGTACCTGTAAGCATAAGAGGTCGAAGTACACGTGGTGTTATGGGAGCTACGGGCTTCTCTTCTTCAGTCTTTATATCTTCGGCTGGTTTATTATTATCCACTCGCTCCAAAACTCCCATCCTTGATCCATCTCTCATATAAGTAATACCTTTAAGACCCATGTCGTATGCTGTCATATATAGTGTCTTTACGTCTTCTACTGTATGAGCATTTGGTGCATTTACTGTTTTTGAGATAGATGAGTCTATATATTTCTGAGCAATTGCTTGTACATTCGTATGCTCAAGCGGAGTAAGATCATTCGCAGACACGAAATACTCAGGTCTATCCGAATTAGGATTCTCTTTAAGCCAAGCTTCATACAGTGGATGATACATCATTTCCTCCCCGCCTCTCCATCGTCTCTTAAAAGAGAATTCATAAACCGGCTCTATACCTGATGAAACGCCGGATACTAATGAGGTCGTACCAGTAGGAGCGATAGTAAGTAGAACTGCATTTCTGATTCCTTGAGTACGAATTTTCTCCTGAATATCATGAGGTAATTGCTTAATGAAGTAACCTTGAAGATATTTCTCATCATTAAACTTCGGAAAAGATCCTTTTTCTTTCGCTATATCAGAAGATGCTTCATAAGCATTATCCCTAAGAATCTTAAATATTTTCTCTATGACAGGTAGGGACTCCTCCGAGCCGTACTTAATCTGCATCTTTATAAGTGCATCGCCTATGCCCATGATCCCTAAACCAGTTCGACGAATATCTTTCGCGACTTTCTCGTTCTGTTTAAAGAAATAATAAGTCTGATCGATAACATTATCCATGAAACGCATGGCTACCTTGATATCTTTGCCAAAGTTTTCATAATCAAACCATCCAGCTTTTCCAGGAACATAATCTTTTACATAAGCAGATAAATTCATTGCTCCTAAATTGCAAACAGCCCATTCACCTAATGGCTGTTCGCCACAAGGGTTGGTCGCAAGAAGCTTTTCAAAATACCAGGTATTACTCCATTTATTACTTCTTTCAAGAAAATGAAGCCCAGGTTCAGCCGAACGCCATGCAGCTGTACCGATAAGATCCCACAGTTCACGTGCGCGCAAAGTCTTATGAATGTTCACTTTACCACCAATTGCTCTCCATCCTGCAATATCTCCATCCCATTCATCATCATATCGCGGATCGCTCAAATCAGGATAAACAAGATCCCAATCCGCATCTTTTTTGACCGCTTCCATAAAAGCATCTGAAATACACACTGATAAATTGGCGCCATTTATTTTAGTTAGATCTTGCTTTACTGTTATAAATTCCTCTATATCAGGATGCCAATCCCAAAGCATAAGCATAGTAGCACCGCGTCTTGATCCACCCTGCTGCACAATATCGTGTGTTGCGACTGAAAAAAGTGTCGCCCAGTTAACGGGACCTGATGAAGTACCATTAACTTTTTTTACTCTTGCGCCTTTAGGACGAAGAGATGAAAGATTTAGACCTACACCACCCGAACGAGCTTGAATTTCGACTAACTGACCAAGAGAATCCAGAATGCCATGACGAGAATCTTTAGGAGATGGAATTACGAAGCAATTAAAATAAGTTACTTGATAACCAGACCCCGCACCAGAAAGTATTCGCCCTCCAGGAACAAACTTAAAATCCTCCATCACGCTATAAAATTGTTCTTCCCAGTACTTACGGTTTTTTTTCTTCTCATTGACCGCTATTCCTTTAGCCACTCTTTTCCAGGTCTCTTCAGGTGTTTGCTCCAACAAACTTCCATCCTTATCTTTAAGAGCATATCTATCTAAAAATACTTTTTGTCTTATACCGTCTAATTTTTGCATATTTTATAATGAATCTCTAATGCTTTTTGCTAAAACGAGATTTTCAGGATTGGTTAGTTGTTTTACCTCTCTTTCAAAATCTTCTAGATCTACAAAATGTCTGAATACGCTTGCGAAACGTATATAGGCAACTTTATCTATAGATTTTAGCTTTTCTGCAACTAACTCTCCCACCTTCAGACTTGTTACCTCAACTGAATCACCACTTCTTAATTCCCGTTCAATTTCTGTAACTATCTTCTCTATCTGATCGAGACTTACTGTAGTCTTTTCGCATGATTTCAAAATACCAACTTTTAATTTTTCTCTTGAAAATTGATCTCTCCTGCCACTCTTTTTTAATACTGTCAGATGCACACTTTCAACCCGTTCGTAGGTCGTAAATCTTTTTGTACAGTTAATGCATGTTCTCCTTCGCCTAATGGTGTTAAGATCTGTACTGTCTCTTGTTTCTGAAACAAAGCTCTCGTTACTGCCGCAATATGGACATTGCATAATTAATTTAAATCAAAGATCAAAAAATCAATTAAAAATAATTTATATGTTTTTGGTATTTTAACTATCTATATTTAGTGTCCTAGAAAATCATATGGCACTACGTAAATATAGTCAACTATAAATAATAGTATCAAAAGAGATCAATAAAATTATCTAGATTCGATAGAACAAAAAATGAATTCGTTTTTCTTACAAATAAGAATTAATGTATCTCTAATCGGGATAATACTATACTTAAGGTGATAATACTTCGACATTTTTATGTATCTCACTTATTCTTTTCTTGAGGATAGAAAATCCTGGGTTATGTTCTTTAGGAGATTTTTTTGCAAGTGCTGCGATGATTTCTGAATGTTTACCTGTCGATTTTTGTAATTTATTTTTAAGATTTACAACGTCTTTTCCTTGCTTCTTAGATTCTATTAGCTTGTTTCGTGCTTCTTCGAGATAATTTTCGGCTTTTGAAATTGTATCAATAGCAAGTTTATATTTTTTATTATCAAAAAGTAATACACCTGACTGTAGTCTTTTATCTGCCTGTAGAATATTAAATTCAGTTTTTTTAATAGTATCTGATATAAGAAAACCCACAATTCTATCCCGAAATGCTTTAACTGGATATAGAGGATTGTCAGGAAGTATGCCTGGGTATGGGAGCGTATACTCCTCAGTATTTTCTAATTTCTTTTGTGTATTTGCCTCAATAGTTGCAGTTTCCGTATTTTCAGAGGATGCAAAAACAACAGGTAAAAAAATCGTAAATATTAAACAGAAGACAAGTACATACCTTATCATGAAGATTATGCACACTATACAATATCCTTGGTACTTATACAAGGTTTTATAATTGATAACCAATTACTTTTAGAACTTCACTTACGCTTTCCTCTTTGTTCATTAAATAAGTATTGATAACTAAATCATAATATTTTCGATCCCAATAAACCCATTTAAGATCATTTTCTACATATAACCTGCTCCATTTATCCCTATTTTTTCTTTCCCGCTCTATAACATTTCGTTTGGCGTCATTTGCCGAAACACCTTTTCGATTCATCAATCTGTCTACCCTTATACGTTTTTGATCTACCCCGTTTTTATCTTCGCAAACTGTTAGTATCTTAAATACTCCATCTATTCCCTGTGCATCAAATCCTGCTAGGTTTGATTGGATAATCTGACAATCTCTCTCTCGAAGCATTTTTTTGATAAGTTCATCCATCCATACTTCGTGACTATCAGGCCTTGCGTCTACATCTATCTCATCATCATTTACAAGTACTTTTTTAAAATATTCTTCAGTCAAAGCACCACCCTCCCAGAATTCCCATTGTAAAATCTGACTTAAGGACTTGGCAAGTGTAGTTTGTCCGCTTGCGATACGGCCAGAAACAGTAATATTGCGGATTTGGGGGAAACTCACAGGATTCATGACTTTTATAAAAAGAATACTAACTCGTGACATTTTTACCGACAAAAATTGTCTGCTCTACTAGTCTATTTGCATAACCGAATTCATTATCATACCAGACGATTACTTTCACCATATTCCCACCGACCACTTGCGTTAATGACAGATCAACAATTGAAGAATGCGGATTTCCGACAATATCGGATGAAACCAATGGATCTTCTGAAACTGTTAATATTCCCTTATATGTTTCAGATAAAGCTGCTTTCTTAAAAGCCTCATTTATTTGCTCTTTTGTCGTATTTTTCTTGAGTAAAAATGTAAAATCAGATAATGACCCGACTGGTACGGGTACCCGAATCGCAAGTCCGTCAAATATACCTACTAAAGGAGCATATGCCTTTCCCGCTGCTTTTGTAGCACCAGTTGTGGTAGGAATTATATTCACTGCAGCTGCACGTGCCCGACGATAATCTTTATGACCACCATCTAGTAAACGCTGATCTGATGTATACCCATGCACAGTTGTCATCATAGCTTTTTCAATTCCGAATGTCTGATCTAGTACTTTAGCAACGGGTGTGATGCAATTTGTAGTACATGATGCGTTGCTAATCATGGATTCACCATTATATTGATCATCATTAATAGATACTACGTATGTCGGAATAGTTCCAAAATCTGACGATTTAGCCGGAGCTGACAAGACAACTGACTTTGCGCCAGCTTTCATGTGCAGCTCCAACTTTTCGTATTTCGTGAAGACACCTGTGGATTCGATGACGACATCGACTCCTAAAGTACTCCACGGAAGAAGTGTAGGGTCTTTTTGTGAATAAACAGGTATAGCTTTCCCATTTACAATTATAGATCCGAGCAGATCTTTCTTTGCTGTATCTGTATTTACTAATACAGAAAGTTCAGCATTTAAAACTCCATAATTGGAATCATATTGCAATAGATACATCCAACCTTTCAGGTCCGTAGATGATCCTGCATTAATAGCAACAACCTCAACCTCTGAGGAGTATTTCTGAATTATAATTCGATGAGCAACCCTGCCGATTCTACCGTACCCGTTTATTGCGACTTTTATCATAATTGATTTAGTATATAGAAATTTGGAATTTTGACAAGAGGTAAATATTTCGGAAATGATATAATTTTAAAAATATGAACATAGTCAATACATGGCAATTTAATCTATTAGGCTATCTTTTCTCAATCGTATTATTTTTCCAGTTTTATAAATTGGCTGCACGAAATTCTGAAAACGATTCTGTTACTACGATAATAATGCAATTAACTGCTGGTTTTACAGCATTAATATTTTCGTTTTTTACCGCGTTCAAACTACCGACTCAGATATCATTTTATTTATTATTAGCCTGCGCTTGTCTTCTGTATACCTTAAATAATATCTTACAAACCAAAGCTATTAAACACCTCCCCATCTCGCACTATACGATAATTAATCAACTAAATACAGTTTTTCTTATTATTTATGGAATTACTATACTACGAGAACCATTCATGTTAAATAAGATATTCGGAGCAATTCTAATAATTGCTGGAAATATTATTATTTTGTATGAAAAAGGCTTATCGATCCGTAATAAATTTGTTTTTTACGCTATTGCAGCTACTTTCATTTTTTCTATAGCACTCTCTATTGACATTACTATATCAAGCCAGGTTAATTTAGCAAGCTATATTCTGTTAACATTCACACTCCCCGCCCTTTTACTTATAACAATTAATAGATTTCCGGTTTCTAAGTTTAAGGTAGTTATATCAGGTGAAAATAAATATAGAAAGTTTTTATTACTTACCGGAGTTTTTTGGTTTCTAACACCATATTTTGGAATAAGAGCTATCCAATTAGGTAGTTTAACCACAGTAGTACCTCTTCAGGCAATCTCTGTGCTTCTGAATGTACTTGCCGCCTTTTTCTTTCAGGGAGAAAAAAACAATAAGTATCGTGCAATTTTTGCAGCTCTTTTAGTAATTGCAGGTATTTATTTTACTGTTTTAAATTAAATATGTGTTTTAATTAATCGGTAAATTCTTGCGTAAACATCTTCCCATAGACTCCGCCATCCATAACGCCGATTCCTATTTTCGTAAAATTAGCATTCAGAATATTTGCTCTGTGACCTGGACTATTCATAAGTCCTTGCATGGCAAGATCCGTGCTAGGTGCAAGAGCCAAGTTTTCTCCAGCATAACCATAAGCTATTCCTGCTAAGTCCATTCTTACAAAAGGTGATTGATTCTCAAGATTATAATGGGAGAAATAACCTCGAGAAAACATATCTTCTGAATAATTACGTGCCAATTCTCGTAGATCATCATTTTCAGTTAATGCAGAAATGCCATTTTTTATCCGTTCTTTGTTCACAAGTTGTAGCATATCTTCTTCTGCTATACGGTCAACTTTTGAGTCAAAAACGGTAAAACGAAGATTAATTGTCTCGTTGCTCTGCGGTTTTACGGTTATAAAATTCATAGTCTCATGTAGTGCTCCGCCAAAAATATCATTCAAGCCTTTCTCAAACCTGCCAGCGTTAGCTACCATACTTTTACCTATCTTTGATGAAGTGACAGCACCTTTGAGAAATGGAGATGAAGGCAATGAAATTACAACACTAAGTAAAAAAGAAAGTATAATAAAGGCTGAGGTAACACCCGGGATAATACCCAGAAGGCTATTTAATCGGATTAAAATTGGTGATGAATTGTTATAATACTTATCAGGAATTTTTTTCGAAATCTTACGAAGCAATAATCCCAAAACAATTTCACTTAACAAAGCAATTATAAAAAATCCACCCGCTCTTGCAAAACCTGGAGAAATTCCAAATGTATCACCTAAAAAAAGACCTACACTGTTATAAAGTTTTAAAGCTATTATAAAAGAAAGAATGAAGCTTATTAAATCTAAACTTGCATTTATAAACCCTAAAACATACCCCTCATAAGCATAAAAAAGCAAAATTAAAATTATGATAATATCCAATATGTTAATACCTAAGAAAGTAGGAATTTCTTTAAAGTAAGTTAAAAAGTATAATATATATTCACGCATATAAATGAGCTTATATCTTTGTCTATTACTTATTCATAGTATAATACGTAATACATGAAAAAGGGAAAGTCGTCTGTAAATAAACAATCATCAAAAGAAAAGTTGCGCAGGAAATCATCAATATCAAATAGAAATTTCTTTCTTTCGCACCTGCGTTTCACTTTTCTCTTTCTACTCCTTAGCTTCGCTTTGATAGCGAGCTTTTACATGTTTATTCTTAAAGATCTACCTTCTCCATCAGGTCTTAAAGCAGAAAAACAGCCTCAATCAACAAAAATTTACGATCGAAAAAATACTTTACTTTACACAATATATAATGATAGAAACCAGACATTTATCCCACTCTCAAGTATCCCAAAAAACGTTCAATTCGCGACCATCGCTATAGAAGATAAGGATTTCTATAAACACGGTGCAATAGATTTGCGAGGAATTATTCGCGCATTCTATTCAACTGTTTTTAAAAAACAGGTCCAGGGTGGTTCAACTCTGACCCAACAACTTGTAAAAACGACACTTCTGACACCTGAACGAACAATTCAGAGAAAAGTAAAAGAAATTGTTTTATCCATAGCAACTGAAATTATTTATTCTAAAGATGAAATATTGGAAATGTATCTTAACCAAGTCCCATACGGGGGTACTTCATACGGAATTGAAGCTGCATCGCTTACTTACTTTGGCAAAAGAGCAAAAGATTTAAGCCTTACAGAAAGCGCTTATTTAGCAGGCCTTCCGGAATCACCTTCACGTTACTCCCCATTCGGAACTCATCCAGAATTGGCAAAACATAGACAATGGTTAATACTTCAGAAAATGTATGAACAAAAATATATAACAAAAACTGAGATGGAAAACTCAAAAAAAGAAAAATTGTACTTTCAAAAATTATCGAATAAAATACTTGCTCCACATTTTGTTTTTTATATAAAGGATTTGCTAATTGAAAAATATGGAGTAAAACAAGTCGAGCAAGGAGGGTTAAATGTCAAAACATCACTTGATCTATCTATTCAAAATTTTGTTCAAGAGACTGTCGCATCTGAAGTAGCATCGTTAAAAAACAATAAAGTCAGTAATGGTGCTGCTTTAGTTACAAACCCTGCAACGGGAGAGATACTCGCAATGGTTGGAAGCAGAGATTATTTTGAGACGGAAACAACAGATGGAAATGTTAACGTTACCCTTAGACTTTTACAGCCAGGGTCATCCATAAAACCTATAAATTATGCAGTTGGACTCTTGAAAGGATTTACTGCTGCCACTCCTTTTGTCGATCAACCTATATGTTTCTCAAATCCGGGCGCACCATCTTATTGTCCAAGAAATTATGATGGAAGATTTTCTGGGATAATTCAAATGCGCCAGGCATTGGGTAACTCTAAGAATATTCCGGCTGTTGAAATGCTCAAAATAAATAGTCTTGAAGCTATGATTGCAACTGCATCCGCTATGGGTATATCCACATTCAAAGAGCCAGACAGATATGGACTCTCGCTAACCTTAGGAGGAGGTGAGGTAACTATGATTGATATGGCAAAAGCATTTGGTGTTTTTGCAAACCAAGGCTATAGAGTAGAGCTTCACCCAATCCTCCAAATCACAGACAACAAAAATAGAGTGCTTGAAAAATATACACCACCCTCAAGTGCGATATTCGGCAAAAAAGTATTATCTTCAGGTGTCACTTATATAATCACTCATATTCTTTTAGATAATGAAGCAAGATCGGGAGCTTTTGGCTCAAATTCATTGCTCAAGATAGGCAACCAACCTGTATCAGTTAAAACCGGAACTACAAATGATTATCGGGACAACTGGACTATCGGATACACTTCAGATTATGTAGTTGTGACTTGGGTAGGAAACAATGATCACACACCTATGGGAAATATTGTTTCAGGAGTTACAGGTGCTGCACCTATTTGGAATAAAGTTATGAAGCAATTAGTTTCGAAAAAGCCTGCGAAATGGCCAAAAATTCCTTCCGATGTAAGAGGCATGACAGTATGTGCAACTTCAGGTCTACTCCCTCCTCCTGACGGAACTCCCGATAAGTGTCCATCACGTTTCGAATATTTCATAAAGGGTACTGAGCCAAAAGAAATAGATCCGGGGCGACAAAAAGTTTTCATTGATAAAAATTCAAATGAACTTGCAAAAGACGGACAAACTGAAAACGTAGAAGAAAGAATGGAAATCGTCATTACAGATCCTCTAAAAAACAGGTATTGTCTCACCTGCCCACACCCATCTCCTTCTGTCACTCCGTAAATCTAAATTTGAATTATTAAGAATTTACTTTATGCGATTACTGTCACCTGAGTAACTTCATAGCTGAACCCTTATAAATTAAACGGGAATAAATTCTATCAATTTCGTATATTTAAGAAGTTATTAAAAATAAAGTAATTTAATATGATTTAGATCTTCTTATTCACGTATTTTCCTTCTTTTCAACACTTCATTCGTTTAGTATAATTTTGCCAGATTATACTAGTCTAATGAGATATTTAGCAGTATATGATTTGACAATATGCTTGAAAGATTATTAGCTCTTGCTACAAACAAATACGTGACCAGTCCTCCTGAAAATAAATTATTTTATACCTTACTTATTTACTTTTTAATTTTTTCTCTTAAATTTTTTAATATTTTAAAAAGTGCTAAAAATAAATATACATTCTCTCTATCATCGATAAATGCACGTAAACGAAAACTGTTTAAATTATTAAAATTACGCTTTAAAAGAAAAAGACAAAGACACAAAACATCTCTCTTTTTTTCTCTTAAAAGCAAATTGAAATATTTTTCATTAGGTATTTTCTTTGCTACTGTTTTCGTATATATACCTCTTCTTGCCTTAATTTTTTTACAGGATTTACCAAATCCTCAGGAACTATCACTCCAACAAATTCCTCAAACTACAAAAATTTATGACAGAAATAAAGTACTTCTTTATGAAATATATACAGATCAAAATCGTACTCTTGTATCATTAAAAGACATTCCTAAACACTTGCAACTTGCAACACTTGCAATAGAAGATAAAAATTTCTATAAACATCCGGGCTTTGATATTACTTCAATAATTCGCGCACTGAAAGAAAATATAATGGATGGGTCAAATATTCAAGGGGGCTCTACCATAACACAGCAGCTTATTAAATCATCATTCTTTACAAGTGAAAAAAAAGTGTCCAGGAAAATTAAAGAAATAGTTCTCGCTTATTGGACTGAACATATTTATACCAAAAATCAAATTCTGGAAATGTATTTTAATCAGGTTCCTTATGGAGGAACTGCATGGGGAATTGAAGCAGCATCTGAGGTATACTTCGGAAAACATGTAAAACAATTAACTCTCGCCGAAAGTGCATTTCTAGCAGGACTAGTTCAAGCACCTACTTTTTATTCGCCTTATGCTGAAAATCCAACTCTTTGGAAAAACCGTCAAAAAGAAGTATTGAAAAGAATGGTGGCTCTAAGGCATATAACCAAGAAACAAGCTGCTGATGCTGAAAAAGTAAATTTACGATTTAAACAACCTAAAGCTCCTCTCCTAGCTCCCCACTTCGTGATGTATATAAGAGACCTCTTAGTAAGAAAGCACGGATTAGCAGCTGTAGAACGCGGAGGACTTCGAGTTATTACAAGTCTGGATATAAAAAAACAGGAGTTAGCAGAAAAAACCGTAGAAGAAGAAGTAGCTAATAATGCATATCTTAATCTTACAAATGGAGCATTATTAATTACCGATCCAAAAAACGGCGATATCATCTCAATGGTAGGAAGTAAAAACTATTTTGACGATAAGGGAGGAAATGTAAATATAGCTACCTCACCGCAGCAGCCAGGATCTACCGTTAAAGTAATTACATATAGCGCAGCACTTCTTAAAGGAATGACACCGGCATCTTTAATCGATGATTCTCCATCAGTTTTTACAGGCGATGGAGTATCTGCATATAAACCTGTAAATTATGATGGAAAATATTTCGGTAGAGTAAATCTACGCTTTGCACTGGCAAATTCTTTAAATCTGCCTGCTGTAAAAACGCTGCAAAGAGTAGGTATAAATGAGATGATTTCTCTTGCACAAAAAATGGGAGTTACGAGTTGGACCGACCCATCAGCTTATGGATTATCTGTCACTTTAGGAGGCGCTGAAACTACAATGCTTGATATGGCAAAAGTATTTGGTACTCTAAGTAACAATGGAATGCAGGTAGATTTGGAACCAATTCTTCTTATAACGGATTCTAAAGGGAATATACTTGAACAAAAAAGAGAAAACAGCGGAAAAAGAGCTCTTCCAGAAGGAATTGCGTTTATAATATCAGACATATTAAGTGACAATCAGACGAGAAGTGTTGTATTCGGATCAAACTCAAAACTCGTAATTCCAGGCCATAAAGTCGCTGTCAAAACAGGCACAACAGATGACAAACGAGACAATTGGGCGATAGGATATACAAAAGATTATGTCGTAACTGTATGGGTAGGTAATAATGACAATAGCCCTATGCATCCTACACTTGCATCCGGTATCACAGGTGCAGCACCCATTTGGCATACAGTCATGGTAAATTTACTGGGCACCAAAAAAGACACTATCCAAAAACCACCATCTGATATAGTAACTAAATTTTGCTTTGGAAAAATGGAATACTTTTACAAAGGCACAGAGCAATCTGTCAACTGCGGAATAAATCCAAGAGCGAAGTTTTACTCAGCGCAATAATCTATTGCATGCCTCATTTAGTTTTATAAAAGATTTCTGTGGATTATCAGCCTTAAATATACCGTTCGTTACACCAAACCTCCGTGCGCCTGCCTTAAATGCATCAACAATCGTATTTTCATTTATACCTCCATCTACCCCGATAGGTATTGAATTTTCTTCTGCAAATTTTCGGAATTTTTCTAGTCTATCTTGTCTCAAAACTGCACCTGAATGACCTACGCTTTCTGCTGTATAAAAATAGAGCGTATCCAAATCTATAATGGGTACTTTAACATCTGAAAACTCAGTTGGGCCATCTAAGGCCAACCCTACTTCGCCCAATTGCTGTGCCTTTGCTACAAATTCTTCTTGATCTGGCATTTTCTCAATGTGTCCTAAAAAACGTTTAAAACCTACATCTGCCCAAGACTTTAAATAGGAAACAGGATCTTCAACCATCATGTGTAGTTCAAAGAATAGATCATTGGTGTATTTCTTAAATGGCGCTGGATCTAAAAAGGTAATATTATCTGTAAACTTACCATCAATTATATCTATATGGACAGACTTGGTAAATGGTTTAACTAATTCAATTTTCTTCTCAATCTCACCCCATTCCTTCTCAAGTATGGCTGGAATAATTTCAAACATTAACATATTTACTTCAAAGGATCAGTTTGTTAATTCTATTTTTTTTATTTTATTAATTCGTCGTTCATATCGCACCTTTTTTATATACTTTGTATCTAAGAAAACCTTAATAAATTCTTTAGCGTTATTCTCATCAGTGTAATCAGCAGCAATAGCTAAAACATTTATATTATCATCTCTTTTAGCACTTTCCACTTCTTTTCTGGATGAAGCATATCCAGACCTAACACTATCAACTTTATTTGCGACGATATCAACCCCCACACCACTTCCACAAAAAACAATACCTAATGAGTTTTTGTCCTTTGAAACATTATGTGCGACTGATAAGGCATAATCTGTATAGTCATCATCAGGATCTAATGCAAAAGCTCCCATATCAATAACTTCATAACCAAAATCAATCAACCATTGTTTAATAATCACTTTTAGACCATAACCTCTATGATCAGTGCCTATAAAAATTTTCATAATAGACCCTTATAGTTTTCTTAGAATCTGTTGCTCAGTAAGTAGACCAGGCTGCGCACCTACCTTACCTATAACAGATGAAGCATTACATGTTCCCCACAGCAGCGCATCATGTATTTCTTTCCCTCTGATTATAGCAGCAAGAAATGCAGCACCAAATCCATCTCCCGCACCTGTCTTCTCAATGACAGCTACATCAATAACAGGTTCATGAAAGAACTCTTTATCATGAGACAATGCAAACGATCCTCTTTGTCCGTCAGTTATAACAACAATTTTAGGTCCCATATCCTGAAGTTTTATAGCCAAGCTCTTCACTTGTTTAAGATTATTACCGGGTAGAATCCTATCTTTACCATAAATAATCCGTATAGCTTCTTCTTTGTTTACAAATAAAACATCAGTTAATGTAAGTATAGACTGTATTATTTCTACTCCAGCCTCAATTTGCCTAGTACCCGGATTGAACGCAAGCTTATGGCCTGTACTCTTTATGTAAGAAGGAATACTACGATAAACATGTCTCCAGCTTTCCCCGATTGATGATAAGTAAACCCATTTGGCTTGTAATTGTTCAAATTTAAATTCATGTCTTCGTTCAACATGCCAAACGAAAAGAGACCGCTCGTTTTTGAAATTTATTCCAACTCCAAATGAGGTTGAAGTTGGTGTAGTAACTGCGTGGTTTATATTTACTCCATCTTCCTCTAATTCCTTTTTAATCTTATGAGCAAAAGCATCGCTACCGAACTCAACTACCAAAGAAGTTTTTAAACCCAATCTCGTCAACCCCACGGAGACGTTGCACGCATTTCCACCTAGATTAAAGTTTACATTCTCAAGCGGAATTTTTTCACCTTTTTTAACACACAATTCATTCGTTTTATCATCGATGCGTAAATGTTTATTGGCATCACCAATCGTGAGGAAAGCATCGATAAGAGCATTTCCGATACAGAGAACATCGTACATATTATTCAAAATTCAGATTCAAGTCATCAAATATGGGTATTCGCAACCAACTAAATATCAATCACGTGCAGGCTACTCAACCACACCTAATATAATGACAGCATCTACTGTAGATGTTTCTGCCAAAACGGATTTAGACTCGGTGACTATATAATCTGAGGCAGATAGATCTTTTTTAAGCTGATCCAATAAAGAAGCTTTACTCTTTTTTATATTTACCGTGACCCCGGTATAATCGAAAGCATCAGCATTCCCGGTTCGCGAAACACTATATCCTGCATTTACTAACTCAGTGCTCATTTTTCCTGCAGCACCTTTTACACCGCTACCATTAAGAATTTCTATAGTTAATACTGATTTTTTTGTCGTACTTGTAACTGTGGGGGTTAACTTAGATGTCACTTTTGGCGTAACAGTTTGAGTTATATCTACTGTTTCTGTTGGAGTAGGTGAATCTGTAGGCTCGGTGAATCTTGATGAAGTCGGAAGAATCGTTATTTGAGGAGTATCTTTATTCTCATCGCTTTCACCTGCTAAGAAACTTCCGGCAGTAAATATGAGAAGCCCCAAGATAACTGCGGTTACGATCATGAATGCTAATAACTTTAATGTTGATGAAGATTTTCCTTCCTGCATAGAAATTCCTTCAAAATTCATTTCATCTTTGGTATACAGCTTGTTAGCCATAATTCTTCTGATTTGCTAGCTATAGTGTAGCATATTTTTCTAGCAGAAGCATCAAT